>NZ_QGLK01000003.1 GCF_003202755.1 Bifidobacterium asteroides | reverse complement strand
ATCGAACAGGAACGGGCACCCCTGCAAGACCCCTATTAACAACCCGACCTATTAACAACCACCCAACACGCTTACAGCCACAAGGCCAAACCCCCAACATAAACAACGCGTTTAGTTCCTATAGCCCTATCTGGATGATTTTTCCCTTATAGCTGTTGGTCATGCCGACCTACCAGCGCCTTTGACATCCTATTTTGCATGCCACTTTATCGTGATTCTATATGGATGTCTTATACACGAGGTCTGTACACAAGACCTGTTTTCTTCATCGATAGTGCAAGGCTCATAGTCCTTGACTGTTACCACAATATGTCATTCACAATGCACCGATAATCCAACGATTCAGCCTCTTGGCCTATAGAGTGAGTAAGGGTGTGCCGGATGAACGGCACATCACACAATGTCGTGCAAGCTAAGCAAGCGAAAGGATGTGCTCATGGCTGAGCAAGCTGCACCGAGCCTGGAGGGCTGGTTCTGTCTCCACCTCTTCTGGAAAATCGATTGGGCTAAGTGGCGCCGAGTGCCGCAAGACGAACGCCAGGAATGCCTGGATGAGTTCAAGGCCCTTGCTGCACAGCTGGATACAGTCCAGTCCCAGGGCCAGGGAAGCCACTACTGGTGCCGGGTCAATGGGCAAAAGGCTGACCTGGGCCTGATGGTCCTCAGGGAGACACTGGACCAGCTCCAGGAGGTCGAGACCTCCCTAGAGAAGCTGCGCATCTCCGATTATTTGGAGCCGACCATCTCCTATGTGTCAGTCACCGAGGTAGGCCTCTACTCGGGCAAGCCGACCACGGACCGCGGCTGGTCCTACGTCAACGCCAGCCTGCATCCCAAGACGTCCGACAAGCCCTATATCTGCTTCTATCCCATGTCGAAGACCCGAGTTCCAGGTGCCAACTGGTACACGCTGCCCTACGACCAGCGCAAGGCCTACATGCACGACCACGGCAAGATCGGCCGCTCCTACGCCGGCAAGGTCTCCATCATCCTGACAGGCTCCATCGGCCTGGACGACTACGAGTGGGGCGTCACCCTGTTCGCTGACAACCCCGTCCAGTTCAAGAAGATCGTCACCGAGATGCGCTACATCGAAGCCAGCTCCATCTACGGCGAATTCCCCTACTTCCTGGTAGGCACCCAGACCGATCCTGAGCGCATTGACAGGCTGCTCACGGACCAGATGGGACAGTAACACCATGTCGACAAGAGAGAGAAGATCGATCCTTTCCACGCCCATATGGTTCTTCATGGTCATCGTTTTCATCACCCAGCTGGATGGGGGAGCGGTGCCGACCATGCTGCCGTCCATCACACGGACTTTCGGCCTGACCACCATGGGCTCCTCCTGGGTGGTCGGACTCTACACCCTGGGCCTGGTGGTGGGCACCCCCATCACCTCCAACCTCTCCGACGCCCACGGGACCAGGAAGGTCTTCCTCTGGGAATTGGCCTTCTGGTTCCTTGGATGTCTGATGACGGCGGTCTCGCCCAACTATGCGGTCATGCTGCTGGGCCGGTTCATCCAGTCCTTGGGAGACAGCGGCATCATGGTCCTGTCCATGAATGTCCTTCTGCAGCGCGCCCGCAGGAACAACCAGGGCAGGAAGGTCTCCACGGTGGGCATCATCGCCGGTCTTTCCGCCATGGTCAGCCCGGTCTTGTCCGGCATACTCCTGGGCATCACCCACGGATGGCGGGCCTACTACTTCATGATGCTGCCCTTCCTGGCCATCTTGTTCATCCTGGCTTGGTTCATGATGGGCGACTCCCAAACCGACCGCGCTTGGAAGACCGACTACCTGGGTCTGGGCTCCTTCAGCATCGCTCTGGCCCTGTTAATGGTGGCAATCACCTTCCTCCAGTACGGAACTACCTACCTGGCCCTGATCATCGGGTGCCTCCTGGTCGCAGTGGTGGCCGGCGCGGTCTTCCTGGTGCATGAGCGCAACTTGGGCGACGCCAAGGACACCATGCCCTTCCTGCCCATCCGCCTGCTGAAGCTGCCCTCCTATGGGCTGACGCTTCTGTTGGGGACGCTGGGAGGCATGTTCTTCTCCCTCTTCGTCTACATTCCAACCTATGTCCACTCCGTCTTCGGGCTTCCGGTCCGCTCGGCCGGCATGGTCATGGTCGGCGTGGGGCTGGGCTCCGTGGTCGGATCCTGGCTGGGCGGGCTCCTTGTCGACAAGTTCGGCTACCGGACCACGCTCGTCTTCTCCTCATCGCTGATAGGCCTGATGGCCCTGGTGATCACCCTGACCCTGCACAACCTGCAGATCTTCATGGTCCTGTCCTTCCTGATGGGGGTGGGCATGGGCTCGATGATGTCCTCGCCGCTCCAGGTCATCGCCGGAAGGCTGGCCGGGCCCGAGAACCGTATGCAGGCCATCGGCGGGCTGTCGGCCTGCAAGAAGATCGGCACCACCATCGCCCCCCTGCTCTTCGCCTCAGCTATTGAACTGGGCAAGGTGGGCGGACAGGCCGGGTTGGCCTCCTACAGGAACATGTTCCTGGCGGTCATCGTCATAGCCCTGGTCAATATCGGCCTGACATACTGCATTCCATTTTCACAGAAAGAAGTTGCTAATGACTGAACCTACAGCTGTCCTCCTCATGGCTTACGGCACCCCCTACCAGGAGTCCGACATCAAGGGGTACTACACCAATATCCGCCATGGGCAGGAGCCGCCCAAGCCGCTCATGGACCAGCTGGTCGGCCGCTACAAGGCCATCGGCCTGCCCTCGCCCCTGGCCAGGATCACCAAGGCCCAGCGCGACGGTCTTCAGGCTGCGCTGGACAAGGCCCACCCCGGTGCTTACAAGGTATACGAAGGGCTGAAGTATATCGCTCCCTTCATCAAGGATGCAGTCGACCAGATTGCCTCCGATGGCATCACCAGGGTCATTGGCATACCCCTGGCCCCGCAGTACTCCTCCTATTCGAGCGAGGACTACCACAACCGCGCCCGCAAGGCCGTCGAGGCCCATCCGGGTATGGAATACCTGCCCGTGCGGTCCTGGTGGAACCACCAAGAGCTGATCCATTTCTGGAGCGACCAGCTGGTTGCCAAGAAGGGGCTGACCGACCGGCCGGACACCAAGGTGATCTTCAGCGCCCACTCCCTGCCCCTGCGTATCATCAAGGGAGGGGACCCCTACAAGGATGAGGTCATCGGTCTGTCTAATGCCGTGGCTCAGGCAGCTGGCCTCAATGAGGATCAGTACGTGCTGGCCTGGCAGTCAGCAGGCCGTACCCAGGAGCCCTGGATCGGTCCTGATTTCGTCACCGTAGCCAAGGATCTGATCACCAAGAGCGGCATGAAGACCATCGTCTCCGCCTCCATCGGCTTCATCGCCGACAACCTGGAGATCTGCTACGACGTCGATCAGGAGCTGGCCAAGGCCATCGAATCCGCCGGCGGCACCCTGACCAGGCTGAACATGCCCAATGACAGCCCCGCCCTCATTGCCACCCTGCAGCAGGTGGTCGAGGAGACCAAGGCAGAGTAACTGATACCAATTGTGCCCCGTCCGGTTTGAACCGGACGGGGCACAATCTTTAATGGCGACTACTGACAGTCAGCGACTGTCAGTCAAGCGCTCAACCGTTGACGCGGTCGATACCCTTCTGTACGTCGGAGAGAACCGAATCCCAGGAGTTGATGAAGGCGGCAACGCCATCGGCCTCCAGCTTGTCGGTCACGTCCTTGATGTTGATGCCCAGGTCTGCCAGCTTCTGCATAATCTGGTGGCTCTCCTCGTAGGTGCCCTCAATGGAAGGGGCGCCGTTGCCGTGAGCGGCCAGGGCCTCAAGGGTCTTCTCAGGCATGGTGTTGACAACGTCAGGGGCCACCAGCTCGTCTACATACTTGCAGTCGGAGTAGGCGGCGTTCTTGGTGCCGGTGGAGGCCCAGAGCGGGCGCTGACGCTTGGCGCCCTTGGCTTCCAGATCGGCCCAGCGAGGATCCTTGTCGAAAGCCTTCTCGAAGAGCTCGTAGGCCAGGCGGGCGTTGGCCACGGCGGCCTTGCCCTCCAGGGACTTGGCCTCGTCAGAGCCGTTGGCCTCCAGCAGCTTGTCAACCGCAGTGTCCACGCGGGATACGAAGAAGGAAGCGACCGAGCCGATGTGCTTCAGGTCCTTGCCGTTCTTGTCGGCCTGGGCGATGCCTTCAATGAAGGCGTCGATGACCTGCTGGTAGCGCTCCAGGGAGAAGATCAGGGTCACGTTGACCGAGATGCCCTTGGCCAGGGTGGCGGTGATGGCGGGCAGACCCTCCAGGGTGGCGGGAATCTTGATGAAGGCGTTGGGCCGGTCAACCTTGTTCCAGAGCTCTTCGGCCTGCTTCTCGGTCTCTTCGGTGTTGTGGGCCAGACGAGGATCGACCTCGATGGAGACGCGTCCATCCACGTAGTCGGTCTTCTCGGCAACCTCGCGGAAGATGTCGGTGGCGTTGCGCACATCGGTGGTGGTCAGCTCGCGGACGGCCTCCTCGACGGGGATGCGGCCCAGCTGCTTGAGCTGTTCGTCATAGGGACCCACCTGGCTCAGGGCCTTCTGGAAGATTGAGGGGTTGGTGGTCACGCCCACCACATTGCGCTCGGCGATCAGCTGCTGCAGATTGCCCGACTCGATGCGGGTGCGGCTCAGATCGTCCAGCCAGATCGAGACACCTGAATCGCTGGTGCGCTGGGTGTTTGCATTTTCTGCCATCTTGTCACTCCTTATTTGGGTTCCCGATGGAATCACATTCACTATGCACTACCGGGAAGTATTTTGCTGTATTCCCGCAGGCCGCGTTTCGGGCGTGCCTGCAGGGGAGGGGGCCGGCGTCGCGGACGGCCCCCGATTGATCACGATGCCGGGTTCAGCGGGCCCGACGGACTTCCTCCAGGGAGGCCTGTGCTGCTTCGACCACATGATCGGCGGTGATGCCCAGGTCGCGCATGTTCTCGTCGCCGCTGCCCTGCAGGCCGAACTGCTCGATGGAGACGGGCTTGCCATAGCTGCCCAGGTACTTGTACCAAGGCGTGGCCAGTCCGGCCTCAACAGAGACACGGGCCTTGACGGAGGCGGGCAGAACAGCTTCCTTGTAGTCGTCGTCCTGCTCCTCGAACCACTCCAGCGAAGGCACGGAGATGACGCGGGCCTTGACGCCCTGCTCAGCCAGGGTCTTGGAGGCGGCCACAGCGTGCTGCACCTCGGAGCCGGTGGCCATGATCAGTACATCCGGCTGGTCCTCGGTGTCGACCAGCACGTAGGCGCCCTTGCGCACGCCTTCGCGGGCCTTGGCCTTGGTCTCTTCCAGGGTGGGCACGCCCTGCCTGGTCAGAATCATGGCCGTGGGGTGGGTGTTGTCCTTCTCGAAGAAGGCGCGGTAGGCCTCAGCAGTCTCGTACTGATCGGCCGGGCGCACAACTTCCATCTGGGGAATGGCACGCACTGCGGTCAGATGCTCGATGGGCTGGTGAGTGGGACCATCCTCGCCCAGGGCCACGGAGTCGTGGGTCCACACATACAGGTTGGGGATGTCCATCAGGGCGGCCAGGCGCACCGAGGGGCGCTCATAGTCGCTGAACTGGAAGAAGGTCCCGTTGTATGGCCTGGTGTCCGAACCCAGCAGGATGCCGTTGGTGATGGCGCCCATGCCGAACTCGCGCACGCCGAAGTGCAGCTGGCGGCCGTACTTGCTGGCCTTGGGCCACTGGACGGTCTCGTCGGCCTCGGGAGCGAAGGAAACTGCACCGTTGATGTTGGTGTTGTTGGAGCCGCCCAGATCGGCGGATCCTCCCCAAAGCTCGGGCATGATTGGGGCCAGGGCGTTGATAACCGCGCCGGAGGCCTTGCGGGTGGCCACCTTGGAGCCGGGCTCGAAGCCAGCTTCCAGGTCGTCCAGAGCCTTGTCGAAGCCCTCGGGCAACTTGCCGGCATGGATGCGGTCGTAGAGGTCGGCCTTGTCGGGGTTGGCCTTGCGCCAGGCCTGGTACTTCTCGTCCCAGTCCTTGTGAGCGGCCAGACCGCGCTGGGCAACCTCGCGTGCGTGGGCCAGGGCCTCCTCGTCAATCTGGAAGCTCTGCTCAGGGTCGTAGCCCAGGGTCTTCTTCAGGCCGGCGACGGCCTCTGCACCTAGGGCTGAGCCGTGGGCTGAAGGATCGTTTGTCTTGCCGGGAGTGGGCCAGGCCATCAGGGTGTCCACCTTGATGAACTTTGGCCGGTCGGTGACCTGCTTGGCCTTCTCCAGGACGGCAGCCAGGCCTTCGACGTCCTCCTTGTAGGAGCCATCGGGCTGGATGAAGCTGAACTCGTCCGTGTACCAGCCGTAGGCCTGGTAGCGCTTGAGGATGTCCTCGCCCAGGGAGATGCGGGTGTCGCCCTCGATCTGGATGTGGTTGGCATCGAAGATGACGGTCAGGTTGCCTAGGCGCTGGTCGCCGGCCAGAGAGCTGGCCTCGGAGGAGACGCCCTCCTCGACGTCGCCCTCGCCGCAGATGACCCAGACCTTATGGTCGAAGGGGGACTGCCCCTCGGGTGCGTCCGGATCCAGCAGACCGCGCTCGTAGCGCTGACCATAGGCGAAGCCCACGGCCGAGGCCAGACCCTGGCCCAGCGGGCCGGTGGTCATCTCAATGCCGGGGGTCAGGCCGTACTCGGGGTGGCCGGGAGTCCGGGTGCCAGCGGTGCGGAAGCGCTTCAGATCGTCCAGGGTCAGCCCATACCCGGAGAAGTAAAGCTGCACGTACTGGGTCAGAGAAGCGTGGCCGCCGGAAAGAATGAACCGATCACGCCCAACCCAGTCAGGGTCGTTGGGGTCGTGACGGATGAAGTGCTGGTAGAGCGCATAAGCGATGGGCGCCAGCGAAATAGGGGAGCCGGGGTGGCCGCTTCCGGCCTTCTCGACCGCGTCGGCCGAGAGGACCTTGGCCATCTTGACAGCCCGCTCATCGAGCTCGGACCATGTGAAATCTGCCATATGGTGCTGCTTTCCTTCCAATCTAGAGGTCTCCATGTTCGACTTGTGTCGAAAATGTTCGATTACCTTCACAATGCGTTTCCATCGTATCGGTTTGAGACGACACAATTCGGCTCTTCGCGCGACGTTTTGGCACTCTCATGGCCCGAGTGCTAATAATGAAACCATGACGGAAGGAGCGACATTGCCTAATACCAGACGCATGCTGGTGCTGCGCGCGGTCGTCGAGGACTATATTCGTTCTCGTGAGCCGGTAGGGTCGGGTTCGCTCACCAGAAATCATCAGCTTGGAGTCAGCTCCGCCACCGTGCGCAACGACATGGCGGCCCTGGAGAACGAGGGCTACCTGGTCCAGCCCCACACCTCGGCCGGCCGCATCCCCACCCAGAAGGGCTACCGTTACTTCGTCGACAGGTTGGCCACCATCGTGCCCCTGTCCGCCGCCCAGCGCCGGGGGATCAACGCTTTTCTCTCCGGGTCGGTCAACCTGGAGGACACCCTGCAGCACGCCGCCCAGCTTCTGGCCCAAATCACCGGGCAGATCGCCGTGGTGGCCTCACCCTCCCTGGCTAGTTCCAACCTGCGCCGGGCCGAGCTTATAGGACTGAGCCGGGGGACCGTACTTATGGTGGTCATCACCGACACCGGCCGGGTGGTCCAGCGCACCCTGCATGGGCCCCTGCAGGAGGACCCGAATGCCTTGGCAGACCTGTCTGACCAGATCAATAGGCAGTGCCAGGATCTGCCCCTGGACCGCGCAGCTGAGCGCTGCCGAATGCTGGCCGACTCCCTTACCGAAGGCCGCGACAAGTCCATGTTGTGCCTGGTAGCTACGGTCTTCGACGAGATGGCCACCCGGGAGCAGACCAGCGGCCTCTACATGGCCGGTACCTCCCAGCTGACCCACAGCCAGGCCGTCTCCCTGGGGGATCTGGGTTCACTGCTGGATGCCCTGGAGGAGCAGGTGGTGCTCATGCGGCTCATGCGGGCCCAGAGCGAGCTTTCCCGCGAGAGTAACGGGGTCAGTGTGGCCATCGGCACCGAGACCCGGACTCCAGAACTGGTCCATGCCTCTGTGGTGACCAGTGGATACGGGCACGCCAGGGCCAGGCAGACCGACGGCTCCGAGGCCGACGAGCCGGTCGCATTTGTGGGCTCCATCGGGCCTACCCATATGGACTATCCAGCGACCATGAGCGCGGTTCGTGCCGTGGCCTCTTACTTGACCGGTTTTCTAGCCGGCGACGGGGAGCCGTGACCGTCAAGGCAACGGCACAAGTCATAGGTATCGTGGGCCCATGCAACTATGGGTCGAGAGGGCATCAAACGAAAAGGATGATCGGTGGCAGATTACTACGAGGTTTTGGGAGTCGACCGCGGCGCGAGCGATCAGGACATCAAGCGTGCCTATCGCAAGATGAGCCGCAAGTACCACCCGGACATCGCCGGGCCTGAATACGAGGATAAGTTCAAAGAGGTCAACAGCGCCTACGAGGTGCTCTCCGACCCTGAGAAGCGGCGTATGTACGACGCGGGCGTGGATCCCAACGACCCTCAGGCCTCCCAGGGAGCCGGCCCCTTCGACATGGGCGACGTCTTCAACCAGTTCTTCGGCGGCGGCTTCGGGGGCACCACCCAGGGGCCCATTCCGCGCACCCAGCCCGGCCGGGACGCACTGGCCCAGGTCTCCGTGGACATGAAGACCGCCATTTTTGGCGGCGTTGTACGCACCCCTATCAGTACCTATGGCCTCTGCCAGGAGTGCGGCGGCTCGGGTGCCCAGAAAGGGACCTCCCCGGTGACCTGCCCGGTCTGCAACGGCAAGGGCTATGCCCAGAAGGTGGTGCGGACCCTGCTGGGGCAGATGATGAGCCAGGCACCCTGCGAGCGGTGCGAGGGCCATGGCACCATCATCGAGCATCCCTGCCCAGTCTGCAACGGCCACGGCCGTGTGCGCACCAGGCGCGAGGTGGGCGTCAACGTGCCCGCAGGCGTGGCTGACGGCTCCCGGCTACGGCTGGCCTCCCAGGGCGAGGTGGGCGAGGGCGGCGGTGCCGCCGGTGACCTGTACGTGGACATCACCATCAAGCCCGACAAACGCTACACTCGCAGCGGCCAAGACCTGCACTGTTGGATTGCCGTGCCCATGACCTGGGCCGTGCTGGGCCACCAGGTGGACCTGGAGACCTTCGACGGCCAGCGACAGGTGGATATTCCTGCCGGCTGCCAGCCCGACCAGGAGATTACCATCAAGGGTCTGGGCGTCACCAGGCTGGGCAATCGTGAGGAGCGCGGCGACATCATCGTCCACGTGCTGGTCCAGATTCCCACCAAGCTGGATGACGATCAGCGCCGCCTGATTGAGGACTTCGCCAACAGCCACGACTCTGAAGCCAAGCAGGTCCCGCAGAGCGCCAAGCCTGCCGGAGTCGGGGGCCGCAAGGGGATCTTTGGCAAGCTCAAGGACATCTTCAGCTGAGTCAGCCCAGCAGCGACCGGCACATGGACCTGTACTCGCTCACATAGCCGCCGCCGAAGAAGGCACAGTGACCGGCGATGGCGTAGAGCTGCCAGAGTGTAGTCCGATTCTGGTAACCGTCCGCCAGCGGATGCACGCTCTGGTAGCCATCCAGAATCTGCCCTAGATAGGGGATGCCGAACAGCTGCAGCATGGCCAGGTCCTCCTCGCGATGACCGCCGTGAGCTGCAGGATCGATCAGAACTGCTTGGGTGTTCCCGTCGTTCCTGGTCCACATGACGTTCCCGCTCCACAGGTCCCCGTGGACCCGGGCTGGCCTGTCATTGGCAGCCGCGCCCAGCAACTCCGGCAGGGCCTGGATCACCTCTTCGGTCATCTTCATGTCCTCGCGGTTCAGGGCTCGCCGATCCATGGCCATGCCCACCATGGGCTCCAGTCGTCCCTTGGCCCAATAGGTGGCCGGGTCGTCCCAGGCGCCCACGTCCATGGGGAGCGGATCCTGCAGGGGGCCGAAGTAACAGGTGCCCGTGTAGCCCTCGGGCGCGGAGCCGAAGTGGTCGGCCCCGACATCATGCATGTGTGCCAGCTGGGCACCGAAGCGGTAGGCCGCGCCGGGCGTGGGGGAGGCGGAGGTCACCTCCTCGATGTCCAGGTAGTCCGGGCCCCAGTCGTAGACGTCCACCACCCGGGGACCGCCCTGCGCCTGCGCCTCGCCCAGCCACTTAAGTCCGCGCCCCTCGCACTCGAAGAATCCTGCCGGGGCCCCGCCCCTGGATTTTCTGTAGGTCTTGGCCATGATGATCCACACCCCTATTCGTCGAGTCGTCGATTCCGACAAGATCCATTGTGGGCATTCTGCGAGACATGCCCGGCCCTTGGTTCTTCCTGCCCTGCGCGGTGGCTATGCTTGCCATTGTTGTCCGACATA
Organism: Bifidobacterium asteroides; assembly: GCF_003202755.1. Classification (GTDB taxonomy): domain Bacteria; phylum Actinomycetota; class Actinomycetes; order Actinomycetales; family Bifidobacteriaceae; genus Bombiscardovia; species Bombiscardovia asteroides_F. Next base: position 68,361 of record NZ_QGLK01000003.1, on the reverse strand, counting down.
GCAAGAGGGGTCCATGAATTTCTTCGAAGCCATTCTGTTCGGCCTGGTGCAGGCCCTGACGGAGTATTTCCCCGTCTCATCCAGCGCCCATATCCGCATTGTGGGCGGCCTGCTGGGCCAGGACCCGGGCGCAGCCTTCACAGCCATCATCCAATTCGGCACCGAGCTGGCGGTCCTGCTCTACTTCCGGCATGACATTGCCCGCATACTGACCCACTGGTTCCGTTGCCTGGCCGGCAAGGACGGCTCCTCCTGGCGCGAGCGGATGGGATCCAAGGACCATGATGCGGCCCTGGGCTGGTACATCATTCTGGGAACCCTGCCCATCGTGGTGGCGGGTCTGCTCTTCCAGAAGATAATCGAGACCAAGCTGCGCAACCTCTGGATCACCGTGGTGGTGCTGATCGTCTTCGGTTTGCTGCTGGACTACTTCGACCGCCACGGCCGCCAGAACAAGGAGATCCGCCAGATGAATGCCCGGGACGCCTTGCTCTTCGGCATCGGACAGATGCTGGCCCTGATCCCCGGCGTATCCCGCTCGGGCGGTACCATGACCTTCGGACGCGCCCTGGGCTACACCCGCGAGTCCGCCACCCGGGTCAGCTTCCTCATGGCCATTCCCGCCGTCTTCGGCGCCGGCATCCTAGAGACGATCAAGTCCTTGAAGAACATCAATGCGGACGCTGCCTTCCCCGGTTGGGGGGCCACCATCTGCGCCACCGTGGTCAGCTTCCTGCTGGGATACATCGTCATCATCGCCTTTTTGAAGATCGTCTCGCGCTTCTCCTACCGGGGATTCGTCATCTACCGGATCGGCCTGGCCATCTTCGTGGCCATCATGCTCATGGTCGGCGCCCTGCCCGCCGTAGGCGGCGTGGCGGCCAGCTGAGTTTAGGTGAATTGCCGGGGGATTCGACGCTCACATGGTCGCGTGATAGCATTTGGCCATGTGATGCCCAAGGTTGCAGGGAATGGTGTCAGTAAGGTATCCTGAATCCTTTGGGGAGGTTTTTCGTGGCTTTGTTGTCGACGTCTGCCGATTCGTGTACACACAGGTTTGGTCTGCGGTCGTTAATGTCAGCACTTGTGCTGATACCCCTCCTTCTGACCGGCATGGTCACCGGCACTGTCTTCACCTCCGGCTCAGATATCAACGAGGGAGGGGGTCGCTATACTGCTCAGATAGATAACAATTCCCTGAGCGACTTACAACCGACCAATTTGCCTTCCCCGTCACCACTGGCCACTTCATCTATTGCCCCCTCACCTGCGCAAACCCCAACAGACATTTTCGATTCTCGTACGGATACCGAAACCAAGCCGGATGCCACAGGTTCACACACTGCGGTGTTCGACCCTGCCGATGGGGGCAGGCCTGAACGCGTGACCGTGCCGGATGGCTCCATGACTTCGCCTCCTCTTGATAATCCGAAACGTGACGGTTACCGATTTGTCGGCTGGTTTGAGCATGACGCAATGATGGATTTCCGCTCCCCGATAACCAGGGACATCACCTTGAAGGCCAAGTGGACCCCGGTGACTGATTGGACACTCAGCCCCGACCATGGTCCGGCTTCCGGCGGCACCAGCATCACCATCACACCCCCGAGTGCGGATTCACCCTTGTTCAGCACGTTGGAAGCCTATGGTGAGAAGCTGATCGGCGCGACCGGTGATGGCCGCCTGTTCACCTGGACATCAAACGATAAGATGCCTGTTCAGGTGCCATCACCGCAGGGCAAGCATGGCGAGGTGCGATTCACAAGCGGGGTTGTTGGCGAAAAGGGCTACGCGGCCTTGAGCCGGGACCACCGCATCTACACTTGGAGCAAAAGCGGGGATACGCCTGCTCTGCTTGACGCAGATTCTACGGCGTACACCAGCATTGTCATGGCAGATAATCGGCTCCTGGCGGTAGACCGGCAGGGACAAATCCACGCCTTCCAAGACAGTCAGAGAGATAGTCAGGACGCGAGCCCGAAGTCCGAGGAACAGGAAACAGCCAGCCTGCCCGGAAAGGCGCAGGCCGTTTCCGCCGTCGCCTCGGGCGGCCGGATCCTTATCGTGGACACGGACGGGCAGGCCTGGGCGTGGGACACGGCCAATGCCGGAAGCGACAAACCCGCACGCGTCAAGCAGAATCCAGGCATACGCATCGTTCAGGCCCAAGCCCTCAACCAAGGGTTCCTCCTCCTGGACACGGACGGGCAGGACTGGTATCTCACCGAAGGCGAGAACAGCCCCACAGCCGCTGGCCTGCTCGGCGACACGCAGATCAGCAGAATCGCCAGCGGCAACGAGCAGGCCACGATCATCGACAAGGACGGCCACGTCTGGGCATGGATGCCCGGCGAAGCGCCCACCCGGATTGACGACGGGAGCCATCCGTACATGCAGACCGTTAAAGCTGGCAGCAGGGTCACCGCCGTTAGCACGAAGGGCAGCATGTTTACGTGGAGCTTGGACGGGCAGGGCCAGCCTGGCAACCCAACCAGGCTCGACGCCGCCACAGCGCCCATCCTGGAATCAGCCAGCATGGACGGCCAGCCGCTTACACTCACTAAGAACAACGACTCCTTGCTAGCGGACATGCCCGCCAGCAAGCCGAGACAAGCCACCATCACGATCATCGGCAGGCAGGACGGCCAGCCCTTCACCAGAAGCCTCAACTACACGTTCGACCAGACCTCGACCAGAGACACCCAACAGGGCTCCACCTACACGGTCCACTTCAACACGGGCGAAGGAGGCCCGACCCCCCAGGACCAAAGCATCAAACCAGTCTATGGCAGAGTCCAGCGACCCTCCCCCGACCCTGCGCGCGAAGGCTACCAGTTCGACGGATGGTTCATCGGGCCGGTCGCCTACGACTTCAGCAAACCCCTCACCAAAGACCTCACCCTTACCGCCCACTGGACACTCGCATGCCGGAACAACACGTGGACTATTAACCCTGATAAGGGTACTCAGGCGGGCACCGAATTCACCACCATCACCCCGCCAGACACCAGCCGGGGCATCAGGTTTAGCCAGGTCAGCGGATCAGCTCAGTACTATTACAACTACTATGGTTTTTCCTTGGCAGTGGGCAGCGACGGCAACGCCTACGCATGGGGAAACAACGAGTTTGGCCAGCTTGGAGACGGGACGACCACCAGCCGATCTACGCCGGTCATGGTGAAGAAGCCTACAGGCACGCCGTCGGATTTCACCTACGTGCAGGTCAGCGCCGGAAGCTATTATTCGCTGGCCTTGGGCAGCGACGGCAACGCCTACGCCTGGGGATACAACCCGTCAGGCCAGCTCGGAGACGGGACGACCAACCCCTCGTCTACGCCGGTCAGAGTGAGCAAGCCTGCAGACACGCCCGCGGATCTCGCCTACGTGCATGTCGACGCCGGCGGTTGGTACCATTCGTTGGCCTTGGGCAGCGACGGCAACGCCTACGCCTGGGGACGCAACCAAAATGGCGAGCTCGGCGACGGGACGGAAAACGACCATCATACGCCGATCAAGGTGAGCAAGCCTGCAGGCACGCCCGCAGATTTTACCTACGTGCAGGTCGGCGCCGGATCCATTCATTCGTTGGCCTTGGGCAGCGACGGCAACGCCTACGCATGGGGACACAACAACGATGGCCAGCTCGGAGACGGGACGACTACCAACCGGTCTACGCCGGTCAAAGTGAACAAGCCTACAGACACGCCAACGGACTTCACCTACGTGCAGGTCTACTCCGGATACAACCATGCGTTGGCCGTGGGCAGCGACGGATACGCATACGCCTGGGGGGACAACTGGTTTGGCCAGCTCGGCAACGACAGCATCCCCGCGGGGGAACTTAATGCTAAAGCCAAGAGTCTTGTCCCTGTGCGCGTACGTAACCCCGCCAACTCCAATGAGACGAGCAAGGGACTAAAAGTCACACAGGTCAGTGGCGGTTGGAAGCATTCGTTGGCTTTGGGCAGCGACGGCAACGTCTACGCCTGGGGGCGCAACGACTTTGGCCAGCTCGGCAACAACAGTCAGAACACTTCGTATGTGCCTGTACGGGTGCGCGACCCCGCCAACCCCACCGACACGAGCAAAGGACTAAATGCCGTGCAGTTCAGTGCCGGAACCTATCATTCGCTGGCCGTGGGCAGCGACGGATACGCATACGCTTGGGGAAGCAACCACTATGGCCAGCTCGGCGACAACACCACAAGCGACAAGCGGATTCCTGTGCCGGTGTGGTTCAATCTGACGCCGGTAATCACCGGCATCAGATTCGACCAGACCCCCGCATCAGGTTTGACGCGCGGCGATGGCAGCAGCGTCAGCGTGCTCACGCCTGCACACATGCCTGGCATGGTCACGGTCAGCGTGGACTATACGCTGGGCGGCGCAGCCCAGAAGCCGGACACCTCCCTTAGATACACGTACACGCCTTTAGGCATGCTCCCCAGAGCCGGAGGAGAGGGCATCCTGCTCGCCCTGGCCACCGGCATGACCGGCATGGGCGGGGTCCTGGCATCCCGCCGCCACCGAAGGGAAGCGCATAGTCTGTCACACGCTTCATACGAGTAAGACAGGCCGGATAGCGAAACACCCCCCGTCCTCGGCCAAGCACCAGGGAGCAGAAGACTAGTGTCACTTAAGGCTCAATCCCAAGAAAGCCGACACTCCCTCCCGCACCCCTATCACGCTTCTCCAGGCAGAATTAGGAAGGCAGGCATGCACGCCCCAACTCAGGAGAGAGGTACAAAGCTCCGAGACAGCCTGGCCGCCGTTTACTGATCAAGCCATGTGTCATATAGAACCAGGTGAAATTTTGGCAAAATCTCACTTAAATCTACCGACATCAAAAAAGCGTGACCAGGTTCACATTTCCCTCGGCCAGTTGCAGGTGCTGATGTTTAGCTACAGGATCCCGGTCTCGTTCTGGCAAGCTGGATTCATGGGAAACGCTGTGGGAATGCCAAGTCCGTGACGACTGGCCGGATTTGCGAAAAGCAAGATTCAGCCGCCTTCTTGCGTTACCATGAAAATTCATTCGGCACTTCAGCACTCCTGCGGTCTCAATAGGTCGTATGTAGAGGACTGAAGCGCACAAAAGAAGGTCTAATATACGGGATTAGAGGAGGCCGATTGGCTGGTATGGAGGTGATGGACCATATCACGCCATCCAATACCTTTCGCTTCCCGCAGCACCAACCGGTGGTTACAAGCCGCCCTGTTAGGATGTTGAGGATCAGCCATGCATTTCACAGTAGACAACCTTGAAGAGGTATTTCCCCTGGCAGAATTCATAGCCGATTCCTTCGGTCCCATGGCCGAGATTGTTGTGCATGACATCACACGCCCGGAAAATTCCATCGTCTTCATCCGCAACGGCCAGCTCTCCGGACGCTCCCTGGGCGACGCAGTCACAGACCAGACCCGACAACTGGCCATACGGGCCGACCAGGACGGGGCCGACTTCGTCTCCGACTACAGAGGGCGCCGGCTGAACAAGCACGAGTTTCGCGTCTCCTCCTATCTGGTCCGCAACCGGGATCAGACCGTCATTGGTCTGCTCTGCATCAGCATCAACATTACCGAGTTGCAGCAGGCTGCCCATGTGCTGCAGACGCTGTCCTCGATCGACTCCGACGATGTACAGATCTCCACTGAGACCTCCCGCCGCCACGTGAGCGAGGAGCCCGCGGAGAACATTCGCAGAATCACCAGAGATGAGGTCCGCCAGTTCAACATTCCTATGGACAAGCTGACCAAGCAGGACAGGCTGGAGATCATTCGCAACATCAAGGACCGGGGCATCTTCCTCATCAAAGGCGCGGTGGGAATCGTAGCCCCTGAGCTCAAGATATCAATTCCCACCCTCTACCGGTACCTGCAAGCCCTGAAATAAGGGCTAAAAAGTAAGACCTCCGGCGGCAGGAGAGGGGGGTATATTTCTGTGCCGCCGGAGGAGCTTTACAGCACGGCCGCCGCCATTGGCGACAACCGGAACGTGGCCATACATACAAACCACGCAAGTATTACATAGGTGAAACAGGGAGCCCACAGTTTCCTCAAGCTGGGGTGCATTGCAGATTCAGCCAGGCTAGATACATGCCCTCATTGGCCTAGGCCTTTCTTCATGCTATCACCTCTTCAAGGATGTATCAGGTACTCCCGTTTCTGACAGGTCCCCCGACCTGCTGTTAAGAGCAAATTATCACAAGGTCCCGGACATACTCAACACTCCGTTCGCTATCCGCCACGAAAACCGGTCGACAGCCACTGTAATTAAGCATAAACAGCAAACTTCGGTCATGCTGGTAACAATAATTTATTACTTGCATCTTGGCCGGGGGAATGACTGGTGAGGGACTATCGAGCATTCAGAAAGTTCGCAAAATGACAGTCGCTGACTGAGAACTATCCGTAGATGGAAGATAGGGGAGGGGTAGGGAGAAAATCCAGGTGGGCGATGCAGGAATCGAACCTGCGACCCCTTCGGTGTGAACGAAGTGCGCTAGCCGCTGCGCCAATCGCCCGGATTTGAAAAGACCACCGAAGTGATCCTCGTGGGCGATACTGGATTCGAACCAGTGACCCCTTCCGTGTCAGGGAAGTGCGCTACCTCTGCGCCAACCGCCCGGGTCATTCTCATTTCGAGAGAGAGGTGGGTACGAGAGTCGAACTCGTCTATACGGCTTTGCAGGCCGCTGCCTAACCGCTTGGCTAACCCACCGTATTGGTTAAACTGCTCGAAACCTCGAGCGGGCAACGGGACTCGGACCCGCGGTCTCGACCTTGGCAAGGTCGCGCTTTACCAACTAAGCTATGCCCGCACATTCAACTTTCACCGTGGTGGTGACTGCCGAAGCACGTTGCACTACTGTAGCGTAGACCTCCGCACTTGGCAAAAAGCGCGTGTCGCCGCGTCATAGAGCCACCCTCCGCTGACGGCAAAGCCGCGAAGTACAGGGCTTCCTACCGGTAGGGTGAGAGGTATGAGTGAAGAAGCCAGGCAGCACTGCACCATGGTGGCCGCCTTCGATGGCTGGAACGATGCGTGCTCAGCCTCGACCAACGTCATCCGCCACCTGTTGAACGTCTATGAGTCCCATGAGATCGGCAGCATTCCGGGCGATGGGTTCTACGACTATCAGATGTCACGGCCCATGCTCTGCCACGTGCAGGGTCGGCGGCGAATTATCTGGCCCTCTACCAAGATCTACCGGGTGCAGATTGATGATACCCACACACTTCTGCTGGAGATGGGCCCGGAGCCCAACTACCACTGGAGCGACTTCTGCCGGCGCAGCATCCACTGGGCCGAAGACGATGAGGCGGAGGCCATCATCACACTGGGCGCCATGTTCGCCGACTGCCCCCACACCAGACCTCTGCCCATCGATGACCTGGCCGGCGACCAGCCCAAGACCGACACAGACGGTCACTCTGGCCCCATAGGCATCCCCACCGTCCTGGATGCCCTGGCCACCCAGGACGGCTACAGCACCGAGTCCATCTGGGTCTCCGTGCCCCAGTACCTGGGCAGCGACGAGTGCGCCCAGGGCACACTGCAGCTGCTGCAAAGGCTTTCGGCCATGCTTGGCGTCCACCTGGACGAGGGGGAGCTGCCCCGCAAGGCCGCCGAGTGGAAGGCCCAGGCCGGGATGTTGCTGCGCTGCAACGACGACCTGGCCAACTACGTCCACCGTCTGGAGATGGATGTCGACCAGGCCCAGGTGGACGAGCCGGCCGCCGAAGAGCTGGTCCGAGAAGCCGAGGATTATCTGCGCTCCATGGGCAACAAAGGCCCCTCCTTGTCTGAGTGACGACCTAGGCTATGGCACGATAACCATGTCCAGCCTGCACCCTGTAACGCGGGCTCCGATAGCAAGGACGGCATTCATGACACAGTCGAGCATCTCCATCATCGTCAAGGGCGAACGGAAGGAGGTGGCGGCGGATCAGACTGGCGTCCAGCTTTTTGCTGACGACAAGGACATCATCGCCGTCGACCTCAACGGGCAACCACGCGACCTCTACACACCCCTGCACGAGGGCGACAAGGTCGAGCCCATCACCCTGGAGAGCGACCAGGGACTGGCCATCATGCGGCACTCGGCCACCCACGTCATGGCTCAGGCCGTCCAGGAGATCCGCCCGGACGCCAAGCTGGGCATCGGCCCGGTCATCAAGGATGGCTTCTACTACGACTTCGACGTGGACAAGCCCTTCACCCCCGACGACCTCAAGCAGATCGAACAGCGGATGAAACACATCATCAAGTCCTCCCAGAGCTTCCGCCGTCGCGTGGTCACCGAGGAGGAGGCCCGCAAGGAGGAGGCCGACCAGCCCTACAAGCTGGAGCTGATCGGGGCCAAAGAAGCCGAGATCAACAGCGAGGAAGCCACCGAGGTTGCCACCGGCGGCCAGCTGACCATATATGACAACCTGGATCGCGAAGGCAACACGGTCTGGAAGGACCTCTGCCGGGGCCCCCACCTGCCCAACACCCGCTACATCCGCTGCTTCAAGCTCATGCGCACGGCAGCCGCTTACTGGCGCGGAGACGAGAAGAACCCCATGCTCCAGCGAATCTACGGCACTGCCTGGGCCAACAAGGACGACATGAAGGCCTACCCCGCCCGCCTGGAGGAGGCTGCCCGCCGCGACCACCGCAAGCTGGGCGCCGAGATGGACCTCTTCTCCTTCCCGGACGAGATCGGGCCCGGACTGCCCGTCTTCCACCCCAAGGGCGCGGCCGTCATCAACACCATGGAGGACTACTCCCGGCAGATGCACAGGCGCAACGGCTACTCCTTCGTGCAGACCCCGCACATCACCAAGGGCCACCTCTACGAGATCTCGGGCCACCTGCAGTGGTACAAGGACGGCATGTACCCGCCCATGCACCTGGACGAGGAGAAGGATGCCGACGGCAAGGTCACCCGCCAGGGCTTCGACTACTACCTGAAGCCTATGAACTGTCCCATGCACAACCTGATTTTCAAGTCCCGCCAGCGCTCCTACAAGGAGCTGCCCCTGCGGCTGTTCGAATTTGGCACAGTCTACCGCTACGAGAAGTCCGGCGAGGTCCACGGCCTGACCCGTGTGCGTGGCCTGACCCAGGACGACTCCCACATCTACTGCACCCGGGACCAGATGAGGGGGGAGCTGACCAACCTGCTCCAATTCGTGCTCAAGGTGCTCAAGGACTTCGGCCTCAACGACTTCTATCTTGAGCTGTCCACCAAGGATCCCAACAAGTTCGTCGGCTCCGACGAGGTCTGGGAGGAAGCTACCAACACCCTGGCCGAGGTGGCCAAGGACTCCGGGCTGGAGCTGGTTGACGATCCCGAGGGCGCCGCCTTCTACGGACCCAAGATCTCCGTGCAGGCCCGGGATGCCATCGGACGCACCTGGCAGGTCTCCACCATTCAGCTGGACTTCAACCTGCCCGAGCGCTTCCAGCTGGAATACATCGCCGCCGACGGTTCCCACCAGCGGCCGGTCATGATCCACCGGGCCCTCTTCGGTTCCATCGAACGCTTCTTCGCCATCCTGCTGGAGCACTACGCCGGTGCCTTCCCGGCCTGGCTGGCCCCGGTCCAGGTGCAGGCCGTGCCCGTGGCCGACGAGTTTGCTCCCCACCTGGAGCACTTGCTGGACCAGCTGCGCGACGACATGGTCCGCTGCGAGATCGACCGCTCTGACGATCGCTTCGGCAAGAAGATCCGCAACGCAGCCAAGTCCAAGGCCCCCTTCATTCTGATTGCCGGCGAGGAGGATGTCTCCAAGAACGCGGTCTCCTTCCGCTTCCGCGACGGCAGCCAGCTCAACGGAGTGCCCGTGGAGCAGGCCCGCGCCTGGATCAACGAGGCCATCAAGGTCCGCGCCCAGATCAACTCGGCAGACGACTTCCGAGCGAACACCTCCTGCAGTCAGGACTGACCAATGTTCGAGCATCTACGGCGCCCCTGGAAGCGCATAATCGCCCCCATCGCCCGCGGTCTGGTTCGTCTGGGCGTGAGCGCCAACGGTGTCACGATCATCGGAGCCGTAGGCACCACCCTGGTCGCCATCGTGACCGGGTTCACCGGCTGGCTCCTGCCCGGTGCCATCGTCCTGGCCATCCTGGTGGCCTTCGACTCCCTGGATGGTTCCGTGGCCGCGCTGACCGGCGGGGGCACCCAGTTCGGGGGCTTCCTGGACTCCACCCTTGACCGGATAGCCGACTGGGCCGTCCTGACCGGGGTCATCATCTACCTGCGCCGCCACGAACTGGCCTGGGTGGCAGATGGCAGCCACCAGGGTCCCGACATCTGGGCCCAGGTGGGCATGGCTGCAGCGCTCTTCGCCATCATGACCTCCTTCGTCACCTCTTACGCCCGGGCTCGGGCCGAGGCGGAGGGCTTCGAGGCCAAGAACGGCATCGCCACCAGGTCGGACCGGCTGGTCATCATCCTGGTAGGCATGGCGCTGACCGGTGCCGGGCTGCCCCTGGCCGTGCTCAGCTGCTTCCTGGTACTGCTGGCCCTGCTGGGCATCGTCACCGTCTGGCAGCGGATCAGCCACGTCGCCAAGGATATGAGCCGCAACCCGCAGCCTGCCAACCCCAACCACGAGTGAGCCCATGCCGGACCGACTGCTCATCTTTCTGGCGCAGCATGCGCGTCTGGTGCCCGAGAGGTTGTTGCGCGGCCTCTTCCTGGCAGCAGCCGACTTCTGCTGGCTGTTTCGGATAGGCGGTGTCAGGCAGCTGGAGCGCAACCTGGCCCATGTCATGCCGGAGGTCGACCATCCCAGTCTGCGTCGCACCTCGCGCCAGGGCATGCGCTCCTACTTCGTCTACTTCGTAGAGGCCCTGACCGTGGGGGCCCGCACCAAGGAGCAGCTGTTGGCACGTATACACGGTGGCGGCAGCGCCTACCCGGATCCAGCCAAGACAGATATCGGCCTGCGCTCCTTGCCCATCGGCATGGGCCACCAGGGCAACTGGGACTACGCGGGGTTCTGGGCCTGCTCCACGGTCGGGCAGGTCACCACGGTGGCAGAGCGGCTGCGGGACCAAGGCATGCTCAACACCTTTGCGGACATCCGTCGCCGCCTGGGCATGAACATCCTGCTGACCGGCGAGCCGAACATCACCGGCCGTCTGACAACCCTGCTGCGGGAGCCTGATCAAGTCGTGCCCCTGCTGGCCGACCGCGATCTGAGCCGCCGAGGCGTCTTCGTCAGAGCCTTCAACTCCTGGATCCGCGTGGCCGCTGGCCCTGCCGTCATAGCCTTGGATGCCCGCCTGCCCCTGTATACCGTGAACATGCACAGGGAAAAGCTGACGGGGGAGCGTCGCCGACAAGCCAAGGCCCCCTACGGCTATGTCTGCCAGGTGGACGGGCCCATCGCCATCGAATCCTACCTGGACATGCCCCGGGAGCAGGCCATCAACGATCTGACCCAGGCCTGGGTGGACCAGTGGGCCCAAGGTATTCGCGAGCATCCCGAGGACTGGCACATGCTCCAGCCGATTTTCCTTGAGGATCTGGATCTTTCCCGGATGCACGACCTGCCGGACTTCATCCTGGCCCAGGCATCCAAGAACAAGGGAGGTAATAGGCATGAAGACACCCGAGCAAAGGCCTGAGCAGGAGCCGGAACGTGCGGCCATCAAGGCTCCTCTGCGGGTGGGGATCATCTCGCCCTACTCCTTCGAGACCCCAGGAGGCGTCCAATTGCACATCCGCGACTTCGCCAGGCATCTTATGGACCGTGGCCACCAGGTGCAGGTTCTGGCCCCGGGCCGACGCACCCAGGACATGCCCCTCTGGGTGCAGACCACCGGCTCCTCCTTCTCCATCCCCTACAACGGATCCGTGGCCAACCTGAGCTACTTCGGCGTGGCCGGTCACAAGACCCGGCAGTGGGTCAGGCAGGGCCACTTCGACATTCTGCACCTGCACGAGCCCGAGGTGCCATCCCTGAGCCACAAGCCCTTGAGGCCCGGATTCATTCCCTGCCCCTATGTGGCCACCTTCCATGCGGCCTTCGATTCGACCCCGCTCGCCCTGAGGCTGACCAGACGCTACCTACGCCGATACCTGGCCAATATCAGCCAGGCCATCTTCGTCAGCCCCTCGGCCATGCAGAACGCCCGGAATCTGCTGGAGCCGGGCATACCCAGTCAGATCATCCCCAACGGTATCGAAACCAGAGCCCTGCGCAATGCCCGGCCGCGCCCGGAATGGCAGGGGAGCGAGCGGGAACCCACCATCGGATTCCTGGGAAGGATGAAGGAGGAGCGCAAGGGGTTCAAGATTCTGGCCCAGGCCGCACCTGCCATTCTTCGGCGCGTGCCCGGAGCCCGCTTCCTGTGTGCAGGTGACGGCCAGGGGGAGGCCCGGGAAATACTCGAAGCCGTCGATCCCGGACTGGCCCGGCACTTCACCTTCCTGGGCCGGATCAGCGACGAGGACAAGGCCTCCTTCTACCACAGCCTTGGCCTGTATGTGGCACCGCAGACCGGGGGAGAGAGCTTTGGCATCGTGCTGGTCGAGGCCATGGCGGCGGGCTGCCCGGTTGTGGCCTCGAACCTGCCAGCCTTCGAGGACGTCTCCCAGAAGGGCCGCAGCGCGCGTCTGTTCGCCACCGGAGACCCCCAAGACTGCGCCCGGGTGGTCCTGGACCTGCTTGATGACCGATCTGCCCGCCTGAACCTGGCCTCTTGCGGAATGCGTCGAGCCGGCGACTACGACTGGGAGCGGGTCACCGACCAGGTTCTGGATGTCTATGCCCGGGCGCTGGCAGCCCGGCCCGATCATCGCCGTGGCCTGCTGGGCAGGCTAGTGGGTCGGAAGGCTGGTTCTCCTTACGATGAAGCCCCCACGGAAGTGCCTGAAATCCCGTAAAATTGTCGAAGAGCGGAACTAGAATTCCATTCGTTTACGCATTCGTATCGTCAGGAGACATATGTCAGGGCATTCGAAGTGGGCGACCACCAAGCACAAGAAAGCAGCCATCGACGCCAAGCGTGGCAAGCTCTTCGCCAAGCTGATCAAGAACATCGAGATCGCTGCCCGCACAGGCGGCGGTGACCCCGACGGCAACCCCACCCTCTACGACGCCATCGTCAAGGCCAAGAAGTCCTCCGTGCCTGCAGACAACATCACCAGGGCCGTCAAGCGCGGCTCGGGTGAAGAGGCTGGAGCAGCCAACTACGAGACCATCGTCTACGAGGGCTACGCTCCCGCCGGCGTGGGCATCATCATCGAGTGCCTGACCGACAACCGCAACCGTGCGGCCGCTGAGGTCCGTTCCACTCTGACCAAGGGCGGCGGCTCCCTGGCCCAAAACGGGTCGGTCAGCTTCAACTTCGAGCGCAAGGGTCAGATCATTGTCCCCTCGGAGGGCCTGGACTACGATACGGTCTTCGAGAAGGCCGCCGAAGCCGGTGCTGAGGATGTGCAGGACAACGGCGAGAGCTACACCGTGCTGACTGCCCCCGGCGACATGGTCACCGTCCGTAAGGCCCTGCAGGATGCCGGTATGGACTACGACTCCGCCGACTTGGTCCTCAACCCCAAGAGCGAGATCACCCTGGACTTGGACTCCGCCCGCAAGGTCTCAAAGCTGATCGACAACCTGGACGATCTGGACGACGTGCAGGATATCTACAGCAACTGGACTGCGCCCGACGAGGTCATGGCCCAGTTGGACGACGAGTGACCTTATGATTGTTCTCGGCGTCGACCCGGGGCTCACCCGATGCGGCGTTGGCGTCATTGAAGCCGGTGCATCGCGCCGGCTTTCCTTTGTTCATGTGGACGTCGTGCGCTCAGACCCCGAACAGAGCCAGGACCTGCGTCTGCTGACCATCTACCAGGGGCTGACGGCGGCCTTGGACCGTTTCAGTCCCGACGTGGTATCAATCGAGCGAGTCTTTGCCCAGTCCAATCACAACACCGTGCTGGGAACCGCTCAGGCGGCAGGGCTAGCCATGCTGGGAGCTGCGCAGCGGGGGATTCCCGTGGCCCTGCACACACCCACCGAGGCCAAGATGGCCGTAACCGGCAACGGCCAGGCTGACAAGATCCAGGTGCAACGGATGGTGGCCCGCATCCTGGGGCTCAATCAGCTGCCCAAGCCTGCCGATGCCGCCGATGCTCTGGCCCAGGCCATCTGCCATGCCCTAAGGCCTGCCGGGGCCATCCAAGGCGGGGAACGCGAGGAGCATCTGACCCAGGCCCAGCGTCAGTGGGCCCAGGCCTCTGCCAAGTACGGTAAGCACCGGGGAGTCCAGCGAGACATGTAAGCTGATTCGAACAGACGTTCGATTCTATCGAGGGGTGATCAAGTGCTGGCAATGCTGACCGGGCGGGTGGCCGCCATCGAAACGGGCTCGGCGGTCATTGATGTTTCGGGAGTAGGTTTCGAGGTGCGCATGCCTCAGTCAGATCTAGCCTCCATGCGGGCCGAGTCCACGGTCACCGTCTACACCGCTCTGTCCCTGACCCAGGACGCGCTGACCCTCTACGGATTCCTCAGCCGCACCTCCAAATCCCTCTTTGCCCAGTTGCAGAAAGTCAGCGGCATCGGACCTCGCGTGGCCCTGTCCATTCTTGCCACCCTGAGCTCAGACCAACTGGCCCAAGCCGTGGCTGACGGCGATGCTGCGGCCCTATCCCGGGCGCCAGGCCTAGGCAAGAAGGGTGCTCAGAAGATCATCCTCGAACTCTCCGGAAAGCTTGATTTGGATGCCGGCACGGGCAGACAGGGGCCAGCTCAGACCGACGATGGCGCCCACCAGGTGGTTGAGGGACTGATTTCCCTGGGCTGGCTGCAGCGTGATGCCGAGCTGGCCGTGGAGCAGACCTGCCGCGATGGAGGCTACACCCTGCCCCTGCAGTCTGCCGACATTCCCAAGGTGCTCAAGCAGGCCCTGACCCTGCTGGACAGGGGGCGCTGATCCATGGCTGACAAGCAGATGTCTACGGGGTATATAGATACCCGGAATGGTGATGCGCAAGAGGAATCCCTGCGGATGGTCTCGGCCAGGCCCATCGAAGGCGAGCCGGTCAGCGACGAGGAGCTGCGTCCGGAAACCCTGGACGGGTTCATCGGACAGCCCCGGCTCAAGGCCCAGTTGAGCCTCTTTTTGAAGGCTGCCAAAAAGAGGGACGTGGCCCCGGATCATATTCTGCTCGCAGGCCCCCCGGGCCTGGGCAAGACCACCCTGGCCATGATCGTTGCCCATGAGCTGGAGGTTCCCATTCGTGTCACCTCGGGGCCAGCTGTTCAGCATGCCGGCGACCTGGCCTCCATCCTGAGCTCTCTGGAGGCCGGTGAGGTGCTCTTCATAGACGAGATCCACCGTCTGCCTAGGGCCGCCGAAGAACTTCTCTACATCGCCATGGAAGACTTCCGGGTGGATGTCATGGTGGGCAAGGGCCCCGGAGCCTCCTCCATTCCGCTGACCTTGCCCAGATTCACGGTCATCGGAGCCACCACTCGTGAGGGCATGCTGCCCTCGCCGCTGCGAGCCCGTTTCGGCTTCACCGCCCACCTGGACTTCTACCCGGAGGAAGAGCTGGAGAAGTTGGTCGAGCGATCAGCCAAGGTGCTAGGCATTGTCCTGCAGGATGACGCCGCCCATCAGCTGGCCCTGCGCTCCCGTGGCACGCCCAGGATCGCCAACCGCCTTCTGCGTCGTGTGCGTGACTGGGCCATAGTCCACGATCTTGACCGTGTCGGCCCTGATGATGTCAAACAGGCCCTGGCCCTCTACCAGATCGATTCCGAGGGGCTGGACCGACTGGATTTGGCCGTCCTCAAGGCCATCGTCAACAGTTTCGACGGTGGTCCCGTGGGCCTGAACAACCTGGCCGCTATGGTGGGCGAGGAGGCCGAGACAGTCGAAACGGTCTGTGAGCCCTACCTGGTGCGCGAGGGCTTCTTGGTACGTACACCAAAAGGGCGTGTGGCCACTTCTAAGGCCTGGGAGCACCTGGGTCGCAAACCGCCCGAGGATGTCATGAAGCTGTTCTAGACTGGGGTTTTCGCAGCAATGCATATCGCCGTTTGATAACCGCCGAAACAAGGAGTGGAAACAACCATGGGATCCATGATTTTCATGATCGTCATCATCGCCCTGATGATCGCCATGATGTGGGGAAGCTCCCGCAAGAGCAAGCAGCAGCAGGCCGCCATCCAGGACTTCCGCCAGTCCCTGCAGCCCGGTGACGAGGTAGCCACCACCACCGGTCTTCTGGGCAAGGTCGTCTCCGTGGACCTGGAGAAGGAACAGGTGGTCATCGACTCCGAAGGTTCGCAGTCCCGCTGGCGCATCCAGGCCATCACCAAGCCGCCCATCGTTCCGGCATACATCCACGATGACGAGGTTGACGAAAACGGCAACCCCCTGCCCGAGGACGCGGATGCGCCCGCCGAGGTCACCGCCGCTGAAGAAGACGACAAAGCCAGCGACAATGCCGACAGTGAGGAAACCGCCGCCGATGATGCTGCCGCCCAAAACTCTGCCGCCTCAGAAGGCAAGGATGATGCCGAGGCTAAGTCGGATACCCAGCCGGATCATGAAGACGAATCGGACAAGGAAGAGACTGCGGAGAAGTCCGATGACACTGACGAATCGGATGCGTCCAAGGCTGCCAAGGCTTCCAAGACTTCGGATTCGACTTCCACCAAGTCCTGAACCTCATACGCGCGGCACACCTCCCGTCAGGCTGACTCCGAACGGAAACGCGGCGCGCGTATGATGGCCCCGCAACCACTTCCAAGGAGCAAAACAGAAAGAAGATCATGGCTCAATCGGACGATATCAAGGTTGGAGAACTTAAGCAGGTGGGCGATGATGACGCCGCTTATCTGATCTCATTGATCCGTACCATTCCGGACTTTCCCAAGAAGGGGATCCTTTTCAGGGACTTCATCCCCGCCATGTCGGATCCCAGGGGATTGGCCATCATCCTCGACGCCATGAAGCGCACCCTGCCCGTCAAGCCGGAGGACTTCGACCTGGTAGCCGGGCTTGAGGCACGCGGCTTTCTGATCGGTCCCCAGCTGGCCACCGATCTGGGCAAGGGCTTCCTGCCCATGCGCAAGGCCGGCAAGCTCCCCGAGCCCACCTACAGCCAGGAATACGCCCTTGAATACGGCAACGCCCGTATCGAAATCGAGCAGGGCTCCCTGCGCCCTGGCCAGCGGGTCCTGATTGTCGACGACCTGATCGCCACCGGCGGTTCCGCCCAGGCAGCGGCACGTCTGGTGGAACAGGCAGGGGGCCAGGTGGCTGGTTTCAGCTTCGTCATGGAACTCAACGGTCTGGACGGCCGCAAGGCCCTGGGCGCCTACCCGGTCACCTGCCTGATGAACATGCCCGCCTGAGCACGATTGGGGGATCTTCACCATGGATTTGTACGAATACCAGGCCAGGCAGCTGCTCGCTGAACATGGCATCTCCCAACCAAGGGCCGTCTATGCCTCAACCGCAGAAGAGGCCGGCCAGGCAGCCGACGTCATCGGCTACCCCTGCATGATCAAGGGCCAGGCCACCATTGGCCATAGGGGACAGGCCGGAGCAGTCAAGCGAGCCGAGAATCACGATCAGGCCGTAGCCCTGGCCGAGGCCATCCTGCCCATGAACATCGATGGCCATCCGGTCAGCGGGATCCTGGTCACCGAAGCCCGTAATATCCTGCACGAGTATTACCTGTCCATCTCAGTGGACCGCACCTCCCGGGACTACGATGTCCTGGCCACTGCCAGCGGCGGCACCGAGGTGGAGACCATCGCCCGTGAGCACCCCGAATCGGTCCGGCGCCTGCACATCGGCCCACTGGAGGATTTCGACAGGCAGGCCGCCCGCACCATGGCCGAGCGCATCGGCTTCTACCACGCAGATCTGGAGCAAGCCACACAGATACTTTTAGGCATGTGGCACACCTTCCAGGACAGCGACGCGACCCTGGTCGAGATCAACCCCTTGGCCAAGGTGGGCGACCCGGATGACGAGGCCACCAAGCATCTGGACGCCCTCGATGCCAAGATCTCCCTAGACGGGAACGCAGCCTTCCGACACGACGGTTGGAAACGCTTCACGGACCCTGCACAGGTGGATCCCTTGGAAGCCAAGGCCAAGGCCGCAGGCCTGCACTATGTCCATCTTGACGGCCAGGTGGGTGTCATCGGCAACGGTGCAGGACTGGTCATGAGCTCCTTGGATGCGGTCGCCGGATCAGGACGCCGACAGGGTGTTCCTATTGGACCGGCTAACTTCTTGGACATCGGTGGCGGTGCCTCTCCAGAGGTCATGCGCACCAGCCTGGACGTGGTCCTCTCCGACCCCCAGGTTCGTTCGGTCATGGTCAACGTTTATGGAGGTATCACCTCTTGCCAGCAGGTAGCCCAGGGCATCCTGGCAGCCGTGGATGCTGCAGGCAAGCAAGACCAATACGGCGACCAGCCCATTGTGGTCCGCTTCGACGGCAATGAGGCTGCAGAGGGACTGGACCTGCTGGCCAAGGCCCAGCAACCTCGGCTCAAGGTGGCCCGCACCATGGAAGAGGCGGCAGACCAGGCCGTGGCCCTGGCCGCTCAGGCAGGAAAGGAGACGGGACGATGACCCTCTTCATCGAGGACGGCGCCCCCGTTATGGTCCAGGGCATGACCGGTCACCAGGGCATGGTTCACACGGCCCGCATGATGGCGGCCGGCACCAATATCTTGGCCGGAGTCAATGCCCGCAAGGCCGGAATGACGGTGGATTTCGACGGTCCGAATGGTCAGGCCCGTCATGTGCCCGTATACGCCGATTGTGCAACAGCGTGCAAGGCGACCGGAGCCCGTACCTCGGTGGTATTCGTCCCGCCCAGATTCGCCAAGGATGCCATGGTCGAGGCCATCGAGGCCGGCATCACCCTAATCGTGGTAATCACCGAGGGCATTCCTGTGGCCGATACCGCATACTGCGTGGCCCTGGCCAGGGAACGCGGCTGCCGCATCGTCGGTCCCAACTGCCCAGGACTGATGACCATGTCTGGCCGGCCCAACGGCGTCGGCGTAGACCTGGGCATCATCCCGCAGGGCATCGCCGGTCGAGGCCCGCTTGGCCTGGTCTCCAAGTCCGGTACCCTGACCTATCAGCTCATGGGGGAGTTGTCCTCTATAGGCTTCACCGCCTGCCTGGGCATTGGCGGCGACCCCATCGTGGGAACCACCATGCTAGAGGCTCTGCAAGCCTTCAACAGAGATCCTGAGACCAAGGCCTGTGTCATGATCGGCGAAATCGGCGGCTCGGCCGAACAGGAGGCAGCCCATTGGGCCTCCACCCACATGACCAAGCCCATCGTGGCTTACATCGCCGGCTTTACCGCCCCGGAGGGCAAGCAGATGGGCCACGCCGGAGCCATCATCTCGGGCGGCAAGGGCACAGCCGCTGACAAGAAGAAAGTGCTAGAGTCCGTCGGCATCAAGGTGGGCACCACACCCGGCGAGACTGCCCAGCTGGCCCGCGATCTGCTACGGGAGCATGCCATCATATGACCGACAGGGTAAAAGTATGGCTCCGGGGGGCCCTAGAGGCCTTCCTAGCCATACTTATCTACACCGTCGCCCTCGGTGCATGCATGGCCCTGCTCCTGCTCATCATTTCCATCGAGGAGGGCGGGCCATCCCTGTCAATGGCCACCGTGGCCCTGACAGAAACGATCACCCTGCTCACCCAGGGCTGCGGATTCACAGCCGGGGCCCTGACCCTGACCATCATCCCTCTGCTGCTGACTGGCCTGCTGATATGGATAATCCGTACTCTGGTCGGCCGCATGGGCATGTCAGTCGGCGGCTGCATCGCCGGTCTGGTCGTCTGGATGCTGTGCAGTCTCATCCTCATACAGGGCAGCCAGACCATCCAGGTCGATACCACCCCGGTCATTCTTTTGCGGACCAGCCTGGTCTTTCTGCTGGGTTACGGCTGGGCCTGGGTCCGCTCTGAACCGTTCCGCCAGACCTTTACCACACGAATCAAAGAGGCCGTGCCTGTTCAGGTCCGCAGGACTGCTCGTCTTGGCCTCACTGCCGGTTTGATCCTCCTGGCTGCCATGCTGGCCGCCGGCCTGATCGCCCTAATCGTCTGGATCATTCTCTATAACGGAGACGTGGGCCGCCTGTTCAAACTGACACGTATGGGCACCGCCTCGGCTGTGACGACCAGCCTGGCGTCCCTGGCCTGGCTGCCCAATCTGATTGTCTGGGCTGCCTCCTGGCTCTTCGGTGACGGTTTCAAGATAGGCCAGCTGGCCGCCTTCACCCTCTGGTCCGGACACGCCTCAAGCCTGCCCTCGCTGCCCCTCTTTGGGCTTTTCCCAGAGCCTGTCTTCCGACAGGGGGTTCGTCTGCTCCTGCTCAACCTGCCCCTGCTGGCCGGAGTGGTTGTCGGCATTCTCTTGCTGACCGGGCCCTGGGGTGTCAGAATTCACGCTGCCGTGCGCCAAGCAGGTCTGAAATCCCGAGACACCGCAGTCTGCTTCCTGATGGCAACCCTGGCCATGGTCCTGGCCTGGATGGTCGCCCTGCTCGGTCTTGCCCTGCTTTTCCAGCTCTCCAACGGGGCCCTGGGCCGCCAGCGACTGGCCGGAGTGGGCGTGCCCATAGCCTCCTCCCTGCGCATGATCGGGACCTCCCTGGGGGTCGGCCTGCTGGGAATATGGCTGCTGGCACTTGTCATCGCCGCCCTGATCATCATCAAGGACGTCCTGATTGACTATCTGCGCCAGGCAGACGCCAAAAAGACTTCCGCCCAGGCGGAAAACAAGAAAAAACACAACCAATCACGCGGTCAGGAGGGAAAGGAGCCCAAGGCAACCGACCGAGCAGACACACCACGACAGGTCTCGTCCACCCGCAGACCAAGCAAGTAGATCCGAGGGTGGCGGGGCGCCTCGGCATTCAAGCATAGGAGTAGGAGTTTCCATGGTCACCACGAATCGAACCATCAACCGAGCACTGGTCTCGGTCTACCACAAGCAGGGACTTGAGGCCCTGGCATCGGCCTTCCGCCAGGCAGGCACCGAGGTCATCTCCACCGGCAGCACCGCAAAGAAGCTGCAGGATCTGGGTGTCCAGGTCACCCCGGTGGAAAAGGTCACCGGCTTTCCTGAAAGCTTTGACGGCCGGGTCAAAACCCTGGATCCGCACATCCACGCCGGTCTGCTGGCCGACATGACCAACCCCGACCATGTCCAGCAGCTCAAAGACTTGGGCATCGCCCCCTTCGACCTGGTAGTGGTCAACCTCTACCCCTTCGAGCAGACCGTCCTTGATGGTGCAAATGCCGACCAGTGCTTGGAGCGCATCGACATCGGAGGCCCTGCCATGATCCGGGCCGCAGCCAAGAACCATGCCAGCGTGGCTGTAATCACCGACCCGGACGACTATGCTCTGGCCGCCGAGCGCATTGCTTCAGGCACCGGTTTCAGCCTGGCCGAACGCGCACGCTTGGCTGCAAAAGCTTTCGCCCTGACCGCCTCCTATGATGCCGCCATCGCCGAGTGGACAGCACACACATGGGTTGAAGACAAGCTGGACAAGGTAGAGGATCAGAAACCAACCCAGAAGTTGACTCGCACCTGGCGTCTAGCCAGTCAGCTACGCTACGGGGAGAACCCTCACCAGCAGGCTGCCCTCTATCTGGATCCGTTGGACCGGGACGGCTTCGCTGCGGCAGAGCACCAGGGCGGGGCCAAGGAAATGAGCTACAACAATTATGTAGATGCGGATTCCGCCTGGCGCTCGGTCTGGGACTTCCCCGACCTGCCCGCAGTGGCCGTAGTCAAGCACTCCAACCCCTGCGGTCTTGCCGTGGGTGAGGACATCGCCCAGGCCCACCGCCGCGCCCACGCCTGCGACCCCATGAGCGCCTATGGCGGGGTCATTGCCGCCAACCGCACAGTCACCCTGGCCATGGCCCAGCAGATCAAGCCGGTCTTCACCGAGGTGATTGTTGCACCAGGCTATGAGCCCGAGGCCCTTGACCTGCTGCGGACTAAGAAGAACCTGCGCATCCTGTCTGTACAACGCCGCCCGCGTCAGCGCCCGGTCATCCGTCCCATCGACGGGGGAGCACTAGTCCAGACGCCCGACCTGATTGACGCCCCTGGCGACAATCCCTCCACCTGGCGTCTGGTCTCCGGCAACCCCGCCGACCAGGCGACCATGGATGATTTGACCTTCGCCTGGCGCGCCATCCGCTCCGTAAAGTCCAACGCCGTGCTCCTGGCCAACCAAGGAGCGACTGTGGGCATTGGCATGGGCCAAGTCAACAGGGTGGACTCCAGCCACCTAGCAGTCGAGCGGGCCAATACTCTGGATGAAGGCCGTAACCGGGCCAAGGGCTCGGTGGCCGCTTCCGATGCCTTCTTCCCCTTCGCCGATGGTCTGGAGTACCTGATCCAGGCCGGCATCAGGGCCGTGGTACAGCCGGGAGGATCCATCCGTGATCCCGAGGTGATCAAGGCCGCCCAGAATGCCGATCTGACCATGTATCTGACCGGAACCCGCCACTTCTTCCACTGATAAAACCGGACCCCGCGGTCAAATGTCGCCCTACGACAAAATCCTTGACCGCAGGGTCCAATACGGTGCTATGCTGGATGAACTGAGCAGCGATGATGCTGACTAGGTACCCATAATTCAAAGGAGATATTGTGACCTATCAGACAGTCAATCCTTTTAACAATCAACTGGTCAAGACCTATCCAGATGCCACCGACGAGGACCTGGAGAATGCCCTGGCCCGCGGCCATGACCTCTACAAGACCTGGCGCAAGCAAGAAGGCCCCGGAGACCGTCCCACACAACTGCGTCAGGTCGCCAAACTCTTCCGCCAGAACGAGGACACCCTGGCTGCCAACCTGACCCTGGACATGGGCAAGCTAGTGGGCGAGGCCCGCGCCGAGGTGGAGTTGTGCGCAGACATCGCCGACTACTTCGCCGACCACGCCGAGGAGCTGCTGGCTCCCGTCCCCCTGGACAACCCCGCTGGCAAGGCCTACTACGTCAAGCAGGCCACCGGTATCGTGTTCATGGTTGAGCCATGGAACTTCCCCTACTACCAGATCATGCGCGTGTTCGCCCCCAACTTCATTCTGGGCAACCCCATGATCCTCAAGCACGCCTCCAACGTGCCAGGTTCGGCTGTGGCCTTCGAGCAGACCGTAAGAGAAGCAGGAGCCCCCGAGGGCAGCCTGACCAACCTCTTCGTCAACTATGAGCAGGTGGACCATGCTATCGCCGATCCCCGCGTCTCTGGCGTGGCCCTGACCGGGTCGGAGCGCGGCGGCGCCTCCGTGGCCAAGTCGGCCGGAGCCAACCTGAAGAAGTCCTCCATGGAGCTGGGTGGCAACGACGTCTTCATCGTCCTGGATGACGCTGACTGGGATCTGCTCAAGAAGGTGGCTCCAGGCGCCAGGCTGACGAACGCCGGCCAGGTCTGCACCTCCTCCAAGCGCTTTATCGTCACGGAGAACCGTTACGACGACTTCGTCTCGCTAATCGTCGACGCCTTCTCGCACGCGGTTCTGGGCGATCCCAGCAACCCCGAAACCACGCTGGCACCCATGTGCATGGTCTCCGCCCGCGACAACCTGGCCAAGCAGGTCGAAAGCGCTGTGGCAGGTGGAGCCAAGGTCGCCTACGGCAACAAACCCTACGATTCGCCGGGGGCCTTCTTCACCCCGACGGTTCTGACGGACATCGACCGCAACAACCCTGTATACAACCAGGAGATGTTCGGCCCTGTGGCCTCCATTTACAAGGTGGCCAACGAGGATGAGGCCATTGAACTGGCCAACGACTCCAGCTACGGCTTGGGCGGTGTGGTCTTCTCCTCGGATACTGACCATGCGGATGCTCTGGCACGTCGCATCGAGACCGGCATGACCTTCATCAACGGCGGATGGGTGACCATGCCTGAGCTGCCCTTCGGTGGCGTCAAGAACTCCGGCTATGGCCGCGAGCTCTACAGCCTGGGCTTCGACACCTTCGCCAACGAGCATCTGATCTTCCAGCACAAGAACTGATCCGACTGCTCCGGCTTCTTGTTGAAACAGCGACCGTGCCGTCATCGTCCAAGAGCGATGGCGGCACGGTCGCTTTGCGTCAGCAGCGCTGGTAGGCTCGAACCGACAGATCAAGTGCAGCAACAAATGGAGGTCGTCGGGAATGCGCAAACTGGGGAGCATGGCAGACGCAGATAAGGCCGAGAACCCGGATATCAAGCCCCCGCAGCCGTCCAAGTCATCTGGTCGAGGCCATCCCTTCGTCTCGGAGGCTCAGGAGGGTCGTCCTATCTGTGAGGGCATCATCTTTTTGGTGGTGCTGATTGCCGCGCTCGTGGCCTTCCTCGGATACACCTGGGCCGCGACTGGACTAGTGTCCGTCGCGGCCCTGGTTTGTGGCGCTCTGCGTCTGACTCTCAAGGATCGCAGCCCTTGGAAGGTTCGATCAGTGCCCTTCGATGCCTTCATCAGCATCGCCCTGGGCATCGGCCTTCTGGTCACCTACTTCAGCATTCAGCTGTTGCTGTGACCCCTTTCAGGCTTTTCGGTCCTCGGTGGTTCAGTTTTCAGTGGGCTTGTTTTTGGATGCCTCGTCACCGTCTTCTGTTTTGGACGCAGTGCGAAGGGGCTCTACCTGAAGATCGGGAATGGTTCCTGTATCGGCAGGGGCAACATCATCCTGGCCACCCTCAGCATTCTTGCCTGAATTGGCGTCATGGCCAGCATCGACATCGGAAAGAGCCGATACATCAACAGTCTGAGCCGTGGTGTCTGCAGGAGCGTTTTGAATCGGTGCAGGAGATGCCTGGGTCGATTGATCCTGAGCCTGGACACCCGCGGCAGCAAAGGCATCAACCTGTGCTTCAGCGCCCGCCTGAGTCTGGACACCGGTCGCAGCAAAGGCATCAGGTTGTGTTTGTGCTTGAGCATCTGCGCCCGCCTGTGCAACTGGCTGGGCATCAGTAGCGGTGCCCATGGCGCGCATGGCCATATTGTCGGTGACGATGTTGGTCATGATGATGACCAACGCCACCAGAGAGGCAGCCAGCAGGGGGCAGATCCAGAAGAGCCAGAGCTGTGAGATCGGGCTGACGGCCATGTGCTTGGACTGGGCGAAGATGGCAATGCCGGTGGAACGAGCCGGGTTCAGTCCCGAGCAGGTGATGGGGTAGGTGACCAGCACACCGACGCCGTAGGCCAGCCCAGTATAGAGGGCATGGTTGCGACGTGCGCGGCCGTCGGAGCGCAAGGTGGTAATGGCCGTAGCCACCACGATTATGCAGCCGATCAGCTCAGCCACGATGGCCATGGGCGCCCCGAAGGCGATGTGTTGTTGGCCCAGGGTAGCTGCAGCAGGCGAACCGCCGGAAAAACCGTTGACAGAGAACATGAGCCAGGTCCTGTCCGGCACGGACTTGCTGACCGGAATAAGGGCGACGGCGATCGCACCGGCGCCAATAGCGCCGATCACCTGGGCGACGATGTAGATCAGACCGTCCACCATGCCGATCTGCGAGGTGAACATGGCGGCGACGGTGACGGCAGGGTTGAAGTGTCCACCGGAGACGCCGCCCAGCATGGCTGTAACGGCCAGGTAGGTCAGGGCGGTTCCCAGGACCGGCAGCACCACACTGGGCTGGCCCATGACCAGTTGGCCGAAGCTGTAGGACAAGTAGATGACCGCGCAGATTAAGAAGGTCCCCGCCAGCTCGGCGGCCGCACGAATCCAACGAACATCACGGGGCCTGATCCGCCTGCGGACGGGCTTTGCGGCAACCTGCCCGTCGGCCTGTTCGAGGACCGGCTCAGCACTTGCTTCCATAGTCATGTTCCCCACCTTGCAATCCCTTCGACAACAATGAACAACAACAGTTTCTAGCTTAGGGCAAGCCAACAACACTTCCCTAGGCTCCGATATAGTATGATATGACCTTTCGGCGGCTGCGGTCGCTCAGAACGGTATCCGTTACATATCTATCAGGCCACGTTGGGAGAACGATGCCACATCCATACACACAGGCGATCAGAGCGCACGAACAGCAAGAGGAGGGCATCCGCCTCCAGAAAGTGCTGGCCCAGGCCGGATTCGGCTCTCGTCGCAAATGCGAACAGATCATCACCCAGGGCAGGGTCGAGGTCGACGGCGAGCTGGTCACCACCTTGGGCAGCCGGGTGGACCCCTCCCGCCAGCAGATCCGCGTGGATGGATCCCGCATCCACCTGAATGACAAGCATGTCACCCTGGCCTTGAACAAGCCCCGCAAGGTCCTCTCGACCATGGACGACCCCAAGGGCCGGTTCACCTTGCGCGACATCATCGGAGACCGCTATGAGCGGGTCTTCCACATGGGCAGGCTGGACTATGACTCCGAAGGCCTGATTCTCATGACCGACGATGGGGAGCTGGCTCAACACGTCATGCACCCGCGTTACGAGGTGGAGAAGACCTATATCGCTACACTCAGCGGCCACATTGGCGGCAATGTCTGCAGACGGCTGGTCACCCAGGGTGTAGAGCTGGATGATGGCCTGATTCGCTTGGACCATTGCGCCATCATCGACCACAACCGCGAGCACACCATCGTCAAGGTGGTCTTGCACTCGGGCAAGAACCGGATAGTCCGGCGCATCTTCGGTGCCATCGGCTACCCGGTTACCCGGCTGGTGCGCACCCAGATCGGACCCATCCGACTGGGCGAGATTCGTCCGGGCTCCTACCGGGTGCTCTCCGCCGCCGAGATTAAGGCTCTTGATAAGGAGGTCGGACTGTGATCACCGTCGCCATCGATGGCCCTGCGGGGGTGGGCAAGTCCTCCACCTCGCGTGCCCTGGCCAAGCATTTCGGACTGGCCTATCTGGACACCGGAGCCATGTACCGGGCGGTCACCCTATGGTGCATGGATCGCGGGCTGGATCTGGACGCGGACCAGCCTGACCAGGAGGCGATCACCGAGGCCGTGGCGGATTCCATCACCGGCGGCCACCTGGTCATGGGGCTTGACCCCGAACGTCCCAGAGTCAGCCTGGATGACCGTGACGTGGATGAAGAGATACGCTCAACCGAGGTATCCGAACACGTCTCCGTGGTCTCTTCGATTCCAGCTGTGCGACATGTCCTCATCGCCGCCCAGCGAGCCATCATGGCCGACCAGGAGCGGGGTGTGGTGGCCGAAGGGCGAGACATCACCACCGTGGTGGCCCCGGACGCCCAGGTCCGTGTGCTGCTGACAGCCCGTGAAGAGGTCCGCCAGGCCCGTCGCAGCGGCCAGGCTCAGGCCGGATCAGCCGGCGCCGAGGATCTGGCTGCCCGGGATGCCCGGGATTCCAAGGTCACCTCCTTCATGAGCGCCGCCGACGGGGTTACCACTGTAGACAACTCCGATCTGACCTTCGAACAAACCCTGCAGGTCCTGATTGACCTGGTCTCCTCAGCCATGGAGGAGGACTCCTATGACGAGTACGCTCGCAACCTTGACGACTATGAACTGGACGAAGAAGACCGTGCCCTGCTGGAGGGCGGCTCTGAAAACCAGAATGACCAGGACCAAGGCCTTAAGGCCGTAGGCGTTCTGGCCGTGGTGGGAAGGCCCAACGTGGGCAAGTCCACCCTGGTTAACAGGATTCTTGGCCGTCGTGCCGCTGTGGTCGAAGACACCCCTGGCGTGACCCGGGACCGTGTCAGCTACGAAGCCGAGTGGGCAGGCACCCAATTCAAGCTGGTAGATACTGGCGGCTGGGAGAGCGATGTGGAGGGCATCGAATCCGCCATCGCATCCCAGGCGCAGGTAGCCGTATCACTGGCTGATGCCGTCATTCTGGTCGTGGATGGCCAGGTGGGGCTGACCGCCAGCGACGAGCGGATCGTCACCATGCTGCGGGCCGCCGGCAAGCCGGTCGTCCTGGCCGTCAACAAGCTGGACGACCGGATGGCCGACTACACCGCATCCGAATTCTGGAAGCTGGGCCTTGGCGAACCCTATGCCATCTCCGCCATGCACGGCCGGGGGATAGGCGACCTGCTGGACGCAGCGCTGGAACAGCTCAGCAAGGCCGAGAAGACCTCGGGCTTCCTCACTCCTGAGGGTCTGCGCCGGGTGGCCCTGGTCGGACGACCCAACGTGGGCAAGTCCTCCTTGCTCAACCAGCTAGCCCACGAGGAGCGGGCCGTCGTGCACGATGTGGCGGGCACCACCCGCGATCCGGTCGACGAAGTGGTCCAGGTGGACGGCGAGGACTGGCTCTTCATCGACACCGCCGGCATCAAGCGCCGCCTGCACAAGATTTCGGGTGCCGAGTACTACTCCAGCCTGCGCACGCAGGCGGCCATCGAACGCTCGGAACTGGCGCTCATCCTCTTCGACGCCTCCCAACCCATAGCCGACCAGGACTTGAAGGTCATGAGCCAGGCCGTGGATGCTGGTCGGGCCATCGTCCTGGTCTTTAACAAATGGGATCTGCTGGACGACTTCGGTCGGCAGCGTCTTGAGCGGCTCTGGCAGACCGAGTTCGACCGGGTCACCTGGGCCGAGCGGGTCAACCTGTCTGCGAAGACCGGCTGGCACACCAACCGGCTGGCCAGAGCCATGCGGACCGCTCTGGAATCGTGGGACAAGCGCATACCGACAGGCAAGCTCAACTCCTTCCTGGGCAAGGTTCAGGCTGCGCACCCGCATCCGCTGCGGGGCGGCAAGCAGCCGAGGATTCTCTTTGCCACCCAGGCCTCCACCAGACCGCCGCGTTTCGTGATCTTCGCCACCGGCTTTCTGGAGCACGGCTACCGCCGCTATCTGGAACGCTGCCTGCGCGAGGAGTTCGGCTTCGAAGGCACCCCCATCCAGATCTCCGTGCATATCCGCGAGAAAAAGAAGCGCAAATAAAGATGGTAGAAGGTCCCTAGCCCGGCTCTTAAGTCAGCCTAGGGACCTTTTCATACCCCTGCAGATTGGGCGCAGCACATCGATCATCTCACTCCAATAGCCTCGCAATGCAAACTTGGCTGACAGTATTTGTGTCTGTCCCCCAGTTCGGGTTTTATTGATTAACCTTTGGGTCACTTAAACAAGATCTCTTGACTATTTCTACCGATATTAATTCGGAGTCTGCACATTGAGTAAGGAGTAAATATGATATTTAAGAAAATAGCACACTTAACTCAGGCAAATGCAGACCAGATCGCTAGAAAATGGCACTATGGTGGCCAATACAGCTTCTATGATATGGAAAATGATCTAGAGGATCTTGAAGAGATAATAACTCCGAAGTTGCGTGGAGATAAGTATTACCAGGTTGTGGATGATCAAGATGAACTGGTTGGTTATTTTTGCTTGGAAAGGCTATCAGAGGAAAAAGTAGAAGTTGGTTTAGGATTGAGACCGGATTTGACTGGACACGGGTTGGGATTAAATTTCGTCAAAGGAATCGAAGAATTCATGCAGAATAATTTTAATTATAGAATTATTGTTCTTTCAGTAGCCAGCTTCAATAAACGTGCAATTAAAGTTTATCAGGGCGCAGGATTTAAAATAACGGGTTCTAAAATGCAAAAATCGAACGATGGCGTATATGAATTCCTTAATTTAAGCAAGACTATGGATCGGTAATAGGACGTACGAACTTCCCTGATATCTAAACTGACTAAATAGCTAAACGAATTTTATAGCGTGCATGCAGAAGATCGCCTAGTATGTAGCCGGTCGTTATTGGGGTAATTAGATGAGAAAGGTGATGTTAAAGCTCTTACATCTCCAACAATCCCCGATAGGAGCGCACTGCTTTCGTCCTCATTTCGAGTGCATTCAACCTTGTTGCCATGAAATACAGGGTTTGTGCGGTGTCTGTTATTCCAGTTTCTAGGGTGAGAGCAGATTGCCTGTCCAGACTGTTGCAGCTTGGCTCGTGAAATGATACTGATGATGAAGGACCGTGTTGGCGGGTGCTTGATTTGATCTAAATCAGCTTTGAGTCCTTCAACGGACTCAGGAAGTTCTTACTTGTATCCTGAGCTGTCATTTACAGTCTCTTTTAGCTCACGCATTGCATACAGGAACTAACGGTGGTAGATAGGTTCTCCCTGCCCGGCATACTTTCTGCCAGCGTATGAACCATAGGCACATATGAGTACAAGGACGATTGCCAGAGCGGTTCCACAGATCCAGTAGAGCCTGACTCCGCTATAAGCCAGGGCGGCCAGGATCATGACCACGCCCAGAATCATGAAGAGCACCCCGCCAAACTGCTGACAACGGCGCCAAGCCTCGCGGCTGGCGTAGGCACCTGGCACTCGAAAACCGCTGATGCCGTTGGGTCTGGTTTTAGGAGCAAGATTGCCGATGACTATGAGAGTCAGACCGGTCAAAAGCATGGCGACCTTATCGATGCCGAAATCCGTCGGCCACCAGTCCCAATGCGGATCAGCAACAGCTAATTCGAACAGATCTATAACCGCAAAAATAATCTGCATGCATAGACCACCAAGCAGAAAAACGGTCAAGGTATGCCCCGCTTCATCACCACGTTTAATCAAATATGCGCGCAGGACGAGCATGAGGATGGTCCAAATCAGCGCAATGACAAGGCAGAAGCAGGGCATCCAAACCAGCTCCTGGGGAGAACCCCAGCGATCCACCTGGTTCTGTGCATTCCAATGAAGCGGGACGTTTTCATTCGGCAGACGATTGACCACTATGCGGCTTACGCCCAGCATGATTATCCCCGGCAACCACTGAGCCGCGACAAGGGTCGGGACGAACCGACCCGCTTTGCTGCCATCCGTCATGAGAGTCTCCTTAGGACTCGGAAACTGTCGTCGAACCAGTTTCCTTGCTCACAGTCTGCGGCTCGGGCAGACTTCTCTTGTCGCTGGCGCTGGTCCGCAGGCGGTAGAGCCACTGAATAGTGCTGTCCAGCACACTCAGATTGAGTTCGTAGATGACCCTGGTGCCCTGCTTGTGGCCGACAATCAGGTCTGCTTCTTTCAACTTCCGCAGATGATAGGACAGCTTGGATGGCGTCATTCCCAGTTTTTCGGCCAGGCGTCCCGCCTCCATGCCGCCCTGCTCCAAAAGATCCAGCACACGACGACGCAGGGGATCAGCCAGAGCCGCTGTTGTTTCTTGAATAGCCATAAGTCTCCTTTTTCGATGATTTTCTCTAGTATTTGCATGCTAACATTGTTTCAACCAATATTGTATATATTCTTCAACTTTTATGTGCTTTTCGCTCGCTGAGCGCAAAATAATTGACAATCGCTGAGATTAATAGCTTGCATGGCAATATTAAACTGTTGAACATACCTACTTTTCTGAAGCCAAGGCTGATTGGCGAGAACATTGATTCAAAACCGGTGAGCCAGACCCGATCTGAGGTCATGCTACTATAAATAACTTCGGCGAATAGGAGAATTTGCAGCATGGGCGAAAATGGAATAAAAGTCAACATTTGCAAGGCTGCTATCTTCGATCTCGACGGCACACTTCTGGATTCTATGGGAGTCTGGAAGGAAATCGACCAACGATTCTTCGCTCGCCGCAACATCCCCATGCCGGATGATTACGCATCTGTGGTGGCCTCCATGCAGACCGGTGCCATCGCCAGATACACCATCGACCGCTTCCACCTTGACGAGTGCCCAGAAGATCTTGTGGAGGAGTGGAACGAGGACGCACTCCTGCTCTACGCCACAGCTGTGCAGCCCAAACCACATGCACTCGATTACCTGCAGGCGCTAAAAGCCAGCGGTGCCGCTCTGGCTGTGGCAACCAGCCTCCCTCCGCGCCTGCGACAGGCTGCTCTGAAGCACGCTGGGATGACCGATTGTTTCGACCAGGTCTGCAGCGTGGATGATGCCAAAAGCATCGGCAAGGAGGAACCGGAAATCTACCTGTTGGCTTCACAGATGCTGGGCGTCGCGCCCAACCAATGCACAGTGTTCGAGGATCTTCTGGTCGCCGTCGATTCCGCCAAGCGGGCTGGGATGAAGGTCTGGGCCATGTACGACCAGTCTTCGGCCAAGGATTGGGATGCCATTCGCTCTGAGGCTGATGGCGCTATCACTGACTTCGCCCAGGCGCCTGCCATTCTCTGACTCGCTCCGCACCGGCTGGAGCCAGCTGTTACCATGAAAAGCGTCAAGTAGTTTGGTGGAGGCGTTATGGGCAATTCAGGCAGGATAAATGCCGGTTGCTCAAAGTGGCTGTATTCACGTTTGCTCGCTCGTCTGGGATTGCAGAATTGGTGGCCGGCAGAGACCGACTTCGAGATGATGATCGGAGCTGTGCTGGTCCAGCATACGGCCTGGGGAAACGCGGCCATGTCCATCGAGCAGCTGCGCAAGGCCAACCTGCTCAACCCCTGCAACATGGCCGACGTCGACCTGACAAGGCTGACAAACTTGATCAGATCAAGCGGCTTCATGAAGGCCAAGGCACGCACCTGCAAAGCCCTGGCTCAGTGGCTGCTGGCTCATGGCATCCGCACGGCCGATGTGGAGGACTGCGCGGATCAAGGTCTGCGTGACAGCCTGCTCACGATTGCCGGGGTTGGACGCGAGACGGCGGATGTCATACGGCTTTATGCATTCGGCCAGCCCTGCTTCATCTGGGACGCCTATGCACGCCGGATGTTGGACGGTCTGGGGTGGGCCTCCTTGCGGTCATACCAGGAGGGCGAAGAGTACGAGACGGATTTTATCCGGGTTGATCAATGGCCACTGAACGATCTGCGTGAATATCACGGGCTGATTGTCCAAGCAGGCAAAAACCATCGCAACCCCCAGGCCTACGCTGCCTTCCTTACTGAACTTGGCAGCCCACAAAGCTCCTCCAAATGAGTTGAATCGTTGAGGTTCGGCCTATGACGTGCATGCAAGGATGCATACGATTTATCACAAGACGTATGACGATACCTCAATACGCCACCTCTACATAGCAACCCTCATACGGCACCCCTATACAGCACCTATATATGGCTGCATCTTATGACCGTATTCCCGTGTGACAATCTTGTCCGCACCTCTGTGAATCGCACACAATAAGGCAATAAGGCATCGACTTGACTTCAAGCGAATTGAACTCCGTAGACTATGTTTCATCCGCATACTTGGCAGACATATATGCCAGGTAGTGAAGAATGGGGAGCAGGAGCATGAAGGCAGCAAAGTTTGTAAAGCCGGGCCGCATCGAGCTGGAGGAAGCGCCGATGCCGACCATCGAAAAGCCCAGAGATGTCGTGATTCGGATCGTCCGGGCCTGCGTGTGCGGATCCGACTTGTGGTGGTACCGGGGGATTTCCTCAATGCCCTCAGGCAGTCACGTAGGGCACGAAGCCATCGGCTTGGTCGAAAAGGTGGGCTCCGATGTCACCCACGTCAAACCTGGTGACTTCGTCATAGCGCCATTCACCCATGGCTGCGGGCACTGCGCGGCCTGCAGGGCCGGCTTCGACGGTGACTGCCTTGATCCGGACAGGCGGGGGAGCGGCGGCTACCAGAGCGAGTATCTGCGATTCACTAACGCGGATTGGGCGCTGGTGCAGATTCCAGGCCAGCCTGAGGACTACAACAACGACATGCTCGACTCTCTGCTGACCCTCTCCGACGTAATGGCCACGGGTTATCATGCAGCCGCAACTGCCCAGGTCAAAGAAGGCGACACGGTCGTGGTCATGGGCGATGGAGCGGTGGGTCTGTGCGGAGTCATAGCAGCCAAGCTGCGTGGGGCCGAACGCATCATCGCCATGAGCCGGCATGAGGACCGCCAGAAGCTGGCGCGTGAATTCGGAGCCACTGACATCGTGGCTGAACGCGGCGACGCTGCTGTGGAGCAGGTCATGGCCCTCACCGACGGAGCAGGAGCCGATGCGGTTCTGGAATGCGTGGGCACAGAACTGTCCACCGATACTGCCGTCAGAGTGGCCCGGCCCGGCGCAGTGGTCGGCCGGGTGGGCGTGCCACAGCAGGCTACCATGGACACCTCTAAGCTGTTCTGGCGCAATGTTGGGCTGCGAGGAGGCACGGCCGCAGTCACCACATATGACAGGCATCTGCTGCTTGATCAGGTGCTCAAGGGCAGCATCCAGCCAGGCAAGGTCTTCACCAAGCGCTTTGCCTTGGATCACATCCAGGAGGCCTATGAGGCCATGGACCAGCGCACCGCCATCAAATCCCTGCTGCTTGTTGGCGAATGAGGCTGCAGCAGTAATGAGCTGATTCTCGGCGCTGCTGACATTACCGGTGGCGCCGCGTAAGCATGCCTGCCTGAACATGCCTCTTACTCCGAAAAAATCAGGGCCGAGTCAGGGATAATTCAGGGTAAATCAGGGTATTTCATCCCTTCTTTCGCTGATATCAATGGAAGTGACTGATGACGACAAGGATGACCGTCATACAGGGTCAAGCGACGAACGAGGGCACATGACATCTGCGAGGCGAATCAGCATTACTGAGCGTAGATGCCTCGGTCTGGAAGGTCGTCGATGATCATCCAAGGGAAAGATGCAACTATGAATAACCCCAACGTAAGCGAAAGCAGAGGCCCGACACCAACGATTGAAGCTACGGGGCTGTCCATGGTGGTCTCCCCGCGCCGCGGCGATTCACTGACCATTCTCAATGACATAGCATTCACTGCCTATCCGGGGGAGATGACCGGCATCATAGGGCCGTCAGGCAGCGGCAAATCGACGCTGCTGTACTGCCTGGCTGGGCTGGAGAAGGCCACTAGCGGCAATGTGCTTCTGCTGGGCAAGGACATAACCCGTCTGGGGCTGTCGGCCATGACCAAGTTCAGACGCCAGCATCTAGGCTTCGTATTCCAGTCCTACAACCTGATCACCAGCATGACAGTCGAACAGAATCTGGCTCTGCCATTCACCCTTCGCGGATCCCGCTTTCCTAGAAAGACGGCGGATTCCCTCTT
This sequence comes from Bifidobacterium asteroides, assembly GCF_003202755.1. GTDB lineage: Bacteria > Actinomycetota > Actinomycetes > Actinomycetales > Bifidobacteriaceae > Bombiscardovia > Bombiscardovia asteroides_F. The sequence continues at coordinate 33,398 of NZ_QGLK01000003.1, read as the reverse complement.
GAAGTACTTTGGCCTGATCGATCAGAAAAAGAAAAGCGTCACCCTGCTGTCTGGCGGCGAGCAGCAACGTGTTGCCCTGGCCCGGGTCCTGTTGTCCGACGTAGACGTGGTATTCGCAGACGAGCCGACTGGCGCCCTGGATCAGGAATCCGGAGAAAAGGTCATATCGGTGCTCAAGGAACTTGCCAACCACGAAAAGAAAACCATCGTACTGGTGACGCATAACAATGAGGTGGCAGGTCAGTGCGATCGGTTGTTTGCCGTGCGCGATGGCCGTATCAGCCAATCATTCTCTGCGAAAGCGCCCATGGCATGAGAGGCGCTCTGTCCGAACTCAAAGCAGCGCCCATGGTCTGGAGCGCCGTCTTACTGGCCATGGTCGTATCCCAGACTGTCATCTGCTCCCTCATTGCGGTCGCCGCAATCATTGATCAGGACTATCAGGGCCCGGAGCAGGAACTTGGATCCACATACACTGGTCCCGCCTTAGCATTCAGTGTGATCATCACCGTAGCTGTGCTGCTATGGGTCATGAACTCAGCACTGAATCAACGACGGCATCAACTGGCGCTCATGGTTTTACAAGGCGCTCTGCCTTGGCAACTGCTGGCCTGGAATCTGCTGATAGTCATTGGATTATTCATCCTGTCTGTTGCAGCCACCTGCCTTTTGCTGCCGGTGATTACGCCCTTGACCTTCGCCATGGTGACAAATCCATTAGATTTGCATTTGACCTATGGCGGCAGCCACCTGTTCGATTCGCCGGGCAAAGGCCTCGCTTTCAGCTCTGCGCCCATCTTCATAAGCACCCTGTTGACTATCCGTTCGCTCTCGAAAATACGACCAATGGAAGCCCTCAGGCAATCCCAGAATCCGCCAAAGCGGATAGGCGTCTTCCGCTTCCTCCTGGGACTCGTATGCTTGATTGGTGCTGGCTGCATGTTGCTGATTCCAGCTTTTGCACTTGCAACTAACCCTCCTGCCAGTCAGATGAGCAGCGATGCCGCTGCGGATCGGATGACGGTATTTCTCGCCTTCGCCATGGGCGGCATGTTCCTCCTGATATTCTCGCTGGCGGCTTTCGCGCCATACCTCTTGCCCGGCTTCACGGCGATATGGACACGTATTGTGGCGTTGCCATCCAGAACCTGGAGGCTGGCAGGCCAGCAGGCTGTCGGCAGCATACGGCGCCAGGGAGCGACGATAATCCCGATGACTGCGGGTCTATCATTGCTGATGACCGTCGGCGGAGGGTTGAGCACAATGATCACCACCTTGCTAGTCGCTTTTCCCCACACACCAGGCAGCACTGTTCCGGCGACCACAGACATGTTTGCGAGTCTCTCGGCGCTCACTGGACCGCCACTGATCATCGCGATAACAGGTGCAATTGCAGGCACCTTGATCACTTCCAAAGGCAGAGGACTTGATCTGGCGTTGACCTACGTATCAGGTGCTGGAATCGGCCAGCTCAGAGTATTGGGCGCGCTTGACGGCATCATCACTATGATTACCAGCACACTGTTCTCCCTGGTCATCACCTTGCTCTGCACCTCATCCCTGACTTTCATGTTCTCACGCTTCATGGGCAAAGCACAGATGAGCGTGCAATGGGGCGCTTGGATTGTAGTGGTGCTCATCGCATCCCTGCTTGGTGCCGCAGCCACAGGAATCCAAGCCCTGACCACCAGATTCGAGAACTCTGTCAGTGTCATATCGCATGCCATCGGCGAGTAATAAAGCCTCGCTGCATGCACGCGAATACATATTTGAGCCAAGCCAAGCCTGCCGACCTCTGCCATTCCTTCATGTCTCTTGCTAAATAAATTAAGTCGGTATATGCAGCGCTCGGCTTAATGAATTTAATTGGTAGGTAGATGCGACTGTGAGTAATTGATGGCTTTCCACCAGTACACGTAAGCACTTGAGTTCGCGACGATTTCCTACACGCGAGCATTTGTAAGGCTCATATAGGGTACAGTCGATGACAAACTGAGACAGGTGACGATGGACCAGTCAAATCTTGTCAACAACAGACAAATGGAGGACCGTCATGGCGCGACCTACCACCAAGGAAGAACTCATCAAGGCGGCTGATGATGGCTTCGACAAAATCATGGCGCTGCTTGAGCCGCTGACACCTGAAGAACGCAATGGCCGCTTTTCCTTCGACCTGAGCAAGGAGAAGGGGGCCCATTGGGCACGCGATAGGAACATCAAGGATGTGCTCGTCCATCTCTACGAATGGCATCAGCTGCTGTTGAACTGGGTGGAGGACAACCAGCAGGGCAGAACGCACGACTTTCTTCCTGAGGGCTACAACTGGCGTAATTACGGCGAGATGAATGTGAAGCTGCGGGACAAGCATGATGACACCACCTACAATCAGGCTCTGGACCTGTTTATCGAATCCCATAAGAAAGTCATGGCCCTGGCGCAATCGTTCACCAACGAACAGTTGTTCACCAAGGGCGCCCTCCCATGGACCGGAAACTCTACCTTGGGCTCTACCTTCATCTCTTCGACCTCCAGCCACTACGACTGGGCCCTGAAGAAGATACGGAAGTACTTGAAAGGGCGTAAATAAGCGCCAGGATACCTGAAAGGAATCAGCTTCATACAAGACAGTAATGGGTTGCCCTGCGACCAGATTCACAGTATGGGCGACCCCAGAAGCAGCATCTCAGCATATTCGTAATAGCAATGAAGCATAACCGCGATAACCGCTTGCATAGCGGTATGCAAGACCATATCTAGGATGTAGACAATACAGAAAAGGACATCATCAGTGAAACGATCTCGCATTGATCCAGATACTGATGATATAAGGCTGATCAAGATGGTGACTGACGGAAATGAATCGGCTTTTGAAGCACTTTACAATAAGTATGCCCATACCGTCCAAGCCTTTATTTCCTTGCGAATATCCGACGATGAGGATGCCAGCGAAGTTTTTGCTGACACTTGGCTGGGCTGCTGGCGTTCCTCAAAAACCTTTCGTGCAGACAGCAAGGTGCTTACCTGGATACTCAGCATTGCCCGACGGCAAATCTATATGAAATGTCGCAAACCGAAACCACCTGACCAAATGGATCAGATGGAACTTGACTCGATAACCGATGATCAGCTGGAGCCTGTGGAACTGGTCAGTAAAGATCTGACGATGGAAATAATACGGCAAAGTATAGACGCACTCCCAGCAGAAATGGCATACACGGTGACGCTGGCATGGCTTCACGAGTTACCCTACCCGGAAATAGCCTCCCTGCTCGACGTTCCGGTCGGGACCGTGAAGTCTCGTATTGCCCGGGCAAGACAGATCCTGCGCCCGCAGTTGACCGACCTCGCTCCTGTCAAAACCCATAAAGTGCCGAGCCAGAGATAATTGAAGGGGTGATTATGACAGACAAATATAAGAGCACAAGCCCAGACAGCACAGGCCCGGTCACCGAAGAATACCGGGGTGAAGTTCAAGAGGCGCTTAGGGAAAAAGAGCAGAATGCCCGACCACCAGTTCCGGCTTTTACTAGCGTAATGAAGGCCATCCACCAGAAGCCGTCACTGGTAACGGATCAACCGATACCATTCATGCGTCGAGTACGTTCCTGTAGCCCACTTGTTCGAGCCCAATTCCGCCTCATACCGCGATATATCTTACTGGTGGAAATTGCGATAGCAGCATGCGCGGTTTTAATTAGCAACGTTATGCAAGGTGCACGGTATGGCAGTCTCGGTACGCATATCTTTTCAAATATACTCATGCTCAACATGGCACTGACCATGATCCTGGTCTTTTCCATTAAAGATGATCGTGAATTAATGCTCAGTATGCCCCTGGGACCTCAAGTTGTAGTAGCTTCTAGGCTATTGCTGGCCTTTATCTCCAATATTGTCGTCGGGGGAGCAGCCTTATTGATTGTCGCTGCCATCAACCCTGGAATAAGGCCCCTGCCGGTTATTGCCCAAACCATAGCCCCCATAACACTCCTGGCGAATATCGTGGCCCTCTTATGCATATGGCAATGCTCTTGGATTGCACTGCTCCTAGGGGTACTTGCACCACTATTGAGAACATGGCAGGGTTTTAGGTCATCATTTTTCCTACCGGCATGGGTCAATTCGGCACCCACTACAACCGCAGCCTGGGCAGGGTTCATCCTCGTTACAGTGGGACTCATATCTGCTGTTATCCTTACAGCCCCCCTTGCCTGGCATACTCGACTCGCCGGTGGAGATAAAAATTAATGAACCTTTCCATCCTCTCTCGCTACTAACTAAGCAGACGGAACGTGTAGCGAGCAATGTCTGGCGGCAGCCGAGGCCAAAACCAGATATGAGGAAGGTGGACGAGGTTGGCTTTCGTAGGTATACAGCTCAAAAGGCTTTATAGGCTGGTATTACTGCCATTCATACTGACCGCAGGTATTCTTCTTGCGGGCTTCATACTGGAAGGCAGTTGGTCACCGGGTCGCATACGACCAGTTATGATGGTTCTCACTCAGGTGCCAGTAATTGCTGCTGCCCTATGCGCAGCTTTTGTGCTCAATGGTGACCCAATCATTGAACTTGCTGAGTCAACTCCAACTGGATGGCGGAAAGTTCAAGTGACCAGGCTGCTTATCATTACCGGGGCAAATCTTACTGCCGCAGGCCTTCTCTTTATCGGCTTGCATGTGATGCAACTTTGGCCACGTGACATGGGATGGGTGAGCATCATTACCCCGGTTGGCAGTATGTTCATTGTCAACTGTCTGGTTTTCCTTATAGCCGTACTCACCCTGTCTATGCCAACGTCATCGCTGGCTTCCATAACTATTTGGCTGTTTCTATGTTTTATATGGGATCCATACATAACCGATCCGGTCCGGCAACGACTCATTCCATTGTTTGTTGCAGCGGCAGGCGCAATCTTCGGATGGAATATGTGCGGTGATGCGGAGCGCAATGTCGTAAAGGTCGCTGCCCTATGAGGATACTGAGCCTTATACGCATCACGCTACTGATGTCTTATCGGCGCAAAGCCTTGTGGATAGCCAGCATACCGCTGGCGCTCTTCGCACTCTTTTTGGCCTATGCCTCTCCCATGTCACCTGGACTCAACACCATACAGGGTCTTGTCTTTACCGGACAGGTTCTTGCCATCTTCACCGCGCTGGCATACGCAGCATCCTTTAGCGACCTGATGACTGCCGGCAGACGAACAGGAATGGACGAGCTTGAATCCACCTCCCCCTTACCTATGGCTGTCATCCGCTCAGCTCATGTCCTGGGAGCATGGGTCATCTGCATATCATCCTCCCTGCTTTTCCTGGTATTGATCGCGGTCTACCAAACCTTCCACGGCAATGGCAAGGCAATACTCGTGGCCCTGGCAGTAGCACTTGTCATACTCTCGCCATCAATGCTGATAGCTATGGGGATATCCGCCCTGCTAGGAGCCCTGTTGCCCACAATCGTAGCCCGAATTCTTGCCGTCCTGGCATGGGCCTGGCTGGCTTTCTATACCCCCCTATTGCCACTTCCAACACTCAATGGCGGCCCGCTGGCCGTCATTGGCGATCCCATTGCACAGGGATGGTTCCATACCAATCCTATGTACGTACCGGCGAACGGCCCCTTTACCGTCCAATCAGGAGTCATATCCCTACTCTGGCAGGTGTGTATTATCTTCCTCCTTTTCACTGGTGCAAACATAGCCTCCAACCACATAAAAGCTCGGGTCTGACTATCTACCGACTTTGAAAGGAATTACCCACATGTTTATCTCAATTGACCATCTGAGCAAGGATTTTCGGGGGAGACCGGCCGCTTTAAACAATCTGACCGTTGATCTTCCACAGGGCATGATAGGACTTATTGGTCCAAATGGTGCCGGTAAAACAACCCTCATGCGTATTCTCACCGGAATAATCAAACCGACTAAAGGTAAGATTTTTATTGATGGACAAGACCTCTCTTCACCGGCCAACAGGCGAAATCTAAAGCGACACCTGGGTTATCTGCCACAGCACATCACCCCCTACGACAAATTGTCGCCACTTGAATTCCTTGACTATATCGGCATCTTGAAAATGATCGACAATAAACGTGTACGGCAGGAGCAGGCACATACCCTCCTGGAACAAGTGGGGTTGGAAGACGTGACGAACCAACCTATCGGAGGGTTGTCCGGGGGTATGAGGCGCAGGGTCGGCATCGCACAAGCCCTTATGGGCGACCCCCAGCTACTGGTAGTCGACGAACCCACAGCGGGGTTGGATCCCGAAGAGCGCATGCGGTTCCGCACACTCCTTGCCCAACTGGGACAGGATCGAACCGTTATCCTCTCCACCCACATACTCGATGACGTTGCACAATCCTGCCCTTGGGTGTGCGTATTACGTTTCGGACGCAACCAGTATGACGGGCCGACTGAGGGGCTGATCCATGAAGCTGCCGGTCATACCTGGATCACGCCCCCCATCGCAGCCCCACCGGATAATGCCACAATCGTCAACGCGGAACCCACACCACAGGGGACAAGGTACCGCATAGTTACCGATACACCGCCCGCGGGCTCTGTCGAAACTGCGCCCAATCTCGAGGACGGATATATGGTCTTATCCAGTGAGAGCTAGATACCGCCTCTTACATAAGAACACCTAATACTCAGGTACGAAAGAACGTTGAATAATTATGAAGCGAACCAAGCAGAGCCTCAGGACCCTCTCCCTTATATGCGCCACAATTATGCTGACAGTGGGGGTTGTCGGCTGCACTGATGGCATGAAGCACCCTGAAGAATATTCCACTGATAGAAGCAATAAGGTTGCAGCTACCAGTAATCCACAAACAATTTCCAAAGAAGATCTGGGACACACCTGGCCTCTCAAGGTAGATGAGGGCACCGTATCATGCAAGCTCAGTAAGCATGGAGACCCCATCCTCCGCTTTACCACCTCAGATGGCGCACAGTACGCGCTGAACCAGGTACAAGACAATGAGAATCTCAAAAGCATTGAAACATTAAAATCAGATAAGAGTAAGTCAGTAGGAATTCTGATGAGTTTCGCCTTCTCGGTCTGCGACATATCAAAATAAACCAATTTACAGTGCCCAACAGATAGCCAAACGGTGGGCAACAATGACGACAGGTCAACCAGGTTGACCGCGTGGAGAATGTCCTCACATTGCATTGTCTGTCGCTGATATTACTCATTCATAGCGTCAGGCGAATCCCGCTCACATTGGCCAGTGGAGAAGGCAGTTGCTCACGGGTCTTCTGGGTAATCTGCCTGCCATCACTATTGATTTCCCCCCCCCCACCAATTGGCTTATAAAATCATTCGATAAACTGCGAGACAGTACTTTTCCCAGCACTAGAGGGCCCTATAACTCACACAGTCAGATTTCCGCAAACTGTTGCATCGTTAATCTTCTAGCCCCAGCTCTGACACGGCTGACATCATGTCATCCGAATGGGGGACAGAGATATAGCGACTGGGATGACATAAGAAGCGAGCAGATCTTTTTACTCTCATGGTGTAGCGCCTCCAAAGCCGATTACAGCGATACCAATTGCGCGAACACGAAAGAGAGACAGCATGCAAGATCGCGAAGTCAAAAGACAAGAAGACCCCTTGCCAGTGATTGAGGGTTCACAACCTCCTATCAATCACAAAAAACTCAGCCTGATCATGATTGGACTTATTGTCGCCGTCTCTATGACCAACATAGATTCGACAATCGTCTCCTTATCGAGTCAGGCAGTCCAATCAGGTCTGGGTCTGACCGCAAGCGGCATACAGTGGATTGTCAACGCCTACATGCTGGCTGCGGCCGCCACTTTCCCCATCTGCGGGCATCTGTCTGATCTAGCGGGCTACAAGCGCATCATGCTTTCAGGTACATTCCTTTTTGGAATTGGCAGTTTATGTTGCGGACTTGTTCCTGCAAATTCAGTCTCGCTGATGCTGATGATCTTCTCCCGAGCGCTCCAAGGCATTGGTTCAGCCATGATGTTCCCGGCCGCTATCGGTATTCTGTTCTCCTACTCGGCCGAAAACAGGAGGGCCGGAAACATGGCTCTGTTCTTCGCCATCACAGGAGCCATGACATGTTTGGGCCCCATTCTGGGCTCTTGGCTGATTCAATACTCCTGGCGCGACATCTTCTTCATCAATCTGCCTCTGGCTCTGGCGGCAATCGCCATGATCGTCTCGATGATTCCGAAGGACTCACCCACAACCGAACACGGCAGTCAGCATATTGATTGGGCTGGCGGCCTGGCCGTAGGACTCGCCATGATAGCTCTGATCGTGCCGATTCAACAGGGCAGCACCGTTGGCTGGTCGGATTGGCGCATTATTGCCAGTTTTGGTGCCAGCCTTGTGCTATTCCTGGTGTTCGGCTTCTGGGATTCGCACGTTGACAATCCAATCATTAAACTCAGAATCTTCCGCAACCCACCATTCGACATTTCCCAGCTCGCCATGTTGGTAGCCGCCGTGATCTTCCAACCCATCATGTACTTCCTCAGCGTCTATGGGCTCCTTGCACTCAACCGGTCAACATTGATGACCAGCCTATTCATCCTCTACTTTTTCTTAGGTTTCCTGGTTTCCGCCTTGTTAGGCGCCCAACTCTTCAACAGACATGGCATGAAACCGGTATTGCTGATTGCCGGCTTGATAGCCGCAACGGGTTTCTCCCTCATGTCGCTTACAGCCGGTTCACTCGATAAAGGTCTGCCCTCCAATACCGTCTGGCTGTCACTTTCCATGGTGGTTGCGGGTGCAGGTATCGGATTCATGTTCTCGCCATCATCCACTGATGCGGTCAATCGGGCCATCAACGCCTCTTATGGCGAAGTCACTGCCATCAATCAGACCTTCAAAAACTTCGGCGGCGCCTTGGGCATGGCAATGCTTGGACCATTGTGCACCCATTATTTTGCCCTGGATATTCATAAAGCCTTGGGCAAGTACGGAGTAAGTGCATCCCGAGCGCAAGCCATCGCAGATACTATTGGATCCGGAACTTCGGCAGGTGCTCAATCACAATTCGCCAGTATGCCCCGATCCATGCGGAATATGATCAAGCCTCTGATCAGGGCCTCCTATGCCAGCGGCAGCAGCAAGGTCTTCCTAGCAATGGGTTGTCTGTCCTTGCTATTCATTCCCTTGGCTCTCTTGTATCCCCGAAAAGGCAAGCAAATTTTCGCTGGTAAGACAATCAAAAACCAATGAAGATCCCGGTTTCGAGGCTCGGAAACAGGAAAACCCGACGATTTCTACAGGCATTTTGGCAGTAGGGTGAATAAGTGTGCAAGTCATGGGAGACATGAGTGAAAATCACTGAGGGAATTAATCGAGAAAACCAACAGCAAGACCAGCTTTCAATGAATCTAAATGGTGATTGCGGCGACGGTCAACTTGACGCGACCGCAAGAACCGATGCCCAGCGTCAACGTCTTCATAACACCTGGAACTGGTATTTCATTGTGGAAGCAGGCTGCGTAGTAGGAGCCAATTGCTTCTTCTCGACTGCATCCATGACCTATAAACTTGTTTCAAGCTTTCTCATCCTATTGCCCTGCCTATTCTTCATGATCTTGGTTCTGCCTAGGGTATATGACAAGTCTGAAAGGTTTGATCGGCAAACGGCAGATCAGCCAGTAAGCAAAACAGGACCATATGGTTGGATTTTCGCTCTGCTGACGCTGGCCTGCCTGCCCATGGGCGCTTGGTTGGATGGTACCGCTATTCTGGCTCAGCTGTTTATCGTGCCACAACTCTTCATCGCTTTTTCCTACCTTCCTGCTCTGGGGTTGGTAGGAGTCCTGAATATAGCCTATTTGGCCATGGTGTTAGCAGGAAAGAGATTCTTAGGTACCGACCTAACCGGCAATCTTATGCTCATGATTCTCGTAGTGGTATTCTCCGCAATGATTGGAAAGTCCTTTAATGTCCTGGCTTTGACCAACGGACATAATCAAATGCTGCTGGACAAAATGGAGTCTCAACAAGAGACGATTCGCAGACTCAGCAGAGCCGAAGGAGCGTCCATCGAGCGTGAACGTGTGGCCAACGAAATGCATGACACGATCGCCCAGTCTTTGACTTCCATTCTGGCCTTGGCCAGGGTAGCTCATGAAGAACTGATCGACGACATACCTGCAGCTCAGAAACATTTGGAAATGATCGCCAGCACGTCGAAGGGTTCTTTGGATGACACCAGAAGAATGATTGCGGATTCGGTACCGGCCGATCTGGATGGCAGGGATCTGAAGACGGCCCTGGAGCGGACAGTGCATGCCGCCGCAGCAAAGACAGGTTTTCAATCACAGTGCCAGATTCAACGAACCTTGCCGCCCTTGCCTAAGCAGACCGAGGTCAACCTGCTGCGTATAGTCCAGGAATCCCTGACTAATATTTCCAAGCATGCCAATGCCAAGCATGTACAGGTGAGCTTGCTTTTGAAAAGGCCGGAACTCCTGGAACTTCAGATCAAGGATGATGGTTGTGGTTTTGATATTCAGAACTTGGATTTCCAGGAGATGGAAAAGGCTGGTCATGGCTATGGTCTGCGAGATATGGCCAAACGAGCTCAAGACGCGGGTGGGCGCTGTACGGTAACCTCCGTTCCCGGGCAAGGCACCTCCATAACTGTAAATATTCCTGTCGAAAGACCAAGTAACACTACTCGACCAGATAAGGAGGAAAGATGATCCGACTTGTCATGGCCGACGACCACCCCATGGTTCGGGAGGGCATACGCAGCATGCTGAAACGCCATGCAGACCTTGAAGTGGTTGCCGAAGCATGTAATGGCGCCCAGGCCATAGAGGCTGTAGCGAAGACACGTCCGGATTTATTGCTACTCGATTTGCGGATGCCTGATATGAACGGTCCTGAAGTCACCCGGAAAGTGCTGGCTTCTTATCCCAAAACCAAGGTATTGATCCTTACCACTTACGATTCCGACCACGATATTCTGCCGGCCATAGAAGCCGGAGCCAATAGCTATCTGCTGAAAGACGTAGAACCTCATGTCTTGGCCCAAGCTATCCGTGACACTGTTGCAGGGTCCACTGTCCTGAATCCGACCGCCGCGGAAGCAGTCAGCAAGGCGCTGCGCCCTGCGACCAGACCAGCACTGTCCGAACAAGAGACACGTGTGCTGCGCGAGGCCGCCAAAGGCATGACCAATCGGCAAATCGCAGAACACTTATACATCAGCGAGGCAACAGTAAAAACATACTTCAGTCGGATCTTCGCCAAATTGGAGGTCAGCGATCGCACGGCTGCAGTAGCGGAAGCCATCGAAACTCTAGGCTTGAAATCCGAGCAGTAAACCTGCTGGCCTAACTTCCATAACTGGACTAACTTCAATAACCAATAGCCCGCTAACCGATAGCCCCTTAAGCGATAGCCTCTTTCGAATCCAGGGGCAAGAACCGGCTTTATACAAGAACAAACGTTATAAGTCTTATATATTTTTCATTCGGCCGTTCGAGACATCTAATCGTTGCTCTTTCAATCAAATCACGAGTAGGGGAGGTACTTCATCTTTGTTCATTGACCGTGCGAGTTCAGATAAACTTGAGCCTTCTGTTTGTCGACAGCCAAAGCGGCTGTCAGAATAAGAATCAGGCCTTCCGGAGTGTGAATCCTGGCTTCGAGTGAGTTCCACGGCTTACGTAATGGAGCTGAAGTGGAGCCAGGACGAAGGCGCTCGCATGCATCCACAATCTTGCTGATCTGCTTTTCCGTGACTGCTACGCTCAGACTTCCTATGGACTCCATATCTGTATCAGGGCCACAAGTATTGGAACCACTCTTACGAATCAGCACATCCTGAAAGGCCCAGCGCCTCAAGTGAATCATCATGCCCGGCATGGTGTATAAATTGATGAAACCCAATCCCTGCGTCCAGAAAACCTCTGATTCATCTAGATCGTCGCTATACAGGCACATGAACATGAGCATGAGATAGATGCCCCTATAAGGCTCCGGCGGTTCCGCATCCTTCCCCGGCTCCGGCACTGGACTTATGCCTGCACCTGCATAAGCAGTAGCTTTGGGCTGGTCATGGTTGTCCATGGTTACCTCGTTCCTTAGTTGAAGTGTTTTGAATTGGGTAGTCAAACAGAAAAAGTGATACGTAGACGGAAGATACTGACTGCATCACTCCCATTTGACGGTTGCCGGATCTATCCCGTTTGCACGCGCTGCAGTTTCGATTGCAACCAGCATCCATTTCGCCAATCCAGGTTCCAGTTGTTCGTAATGGCGCCTGAAACGCGGGTCGGCCACATACATTCGCCCCAGAATGACATGCATGGACGGCGTCACATGGAACCATGACAAAGCCTGCCGATGTTCGTCAATCAGTTCGAGAACCTTATCTGATGTCGGAGCCAGCCCTTTTCGTTTGGCTTGTGCAATCTCACTTTCCACGTCTTTAAGCCGGGTCATGTCCTTTTTCTGTTCTTGTTCGGAGCGGGAAGCTTTTCGCTCCGCATACTCAAGCCACTGTCTGCTAGCACCCCAGCGTTCGTACGCTTCCGAAAAGTACCGGTCCTCCTGATCGATCTTCGTAGGAGCTGAATCATTACCTGACTTTCCCTCGGCAAGGGCTATGAGTCGGTCCAGACGATCCGCAGCTTTCCTAAGATGCTGGATTTTCTCATCAATTCGCGAGCGCTGTCCCTGCAACTCGTCCAAGGCCAAGGGTGTCTTGCAATTGAGCAATGCCTTCATTTGTCTGGCATTGAATCCCATCTCCCTGTAGGTCACAATTCGCTCCAGCCGTGCGACATCATCCTGCATATATTGCCGGTAATTCGACAGTCCACGAATGGGATAGATCAGTCCTTCCTCTTCCCAGTGGCGCAGCATTCTCCTACTGACCCCTGTAAGTTCAGACATCTGACCGATGCTCAAGCCGCTCTTGCTGCCTTCGCCACTGAATTCGCTCTCACGTGTCATGCCTTGGCCCTAAACCCTGCCATCATGTCAAGGTCAAATCAATTGTTTCCTGGGGATGGATGAGGCAGTGCATGCACACACCGGCCCCAAGCATCCCAATAACAGGTTCTTGGGGAGGATGCTTTGGTCCTGCTCGTTTGCGAAGTGTTCTCTATCCAATCATGAAGACGACTCAATCCAGCGAGGCGCCTTTCTCCCGGATGTAAATCAGCCTCGTCAGCAGCGACGTGTCCCCTACAGGGGACAGTTTCTTTTCCCGCGTTGAAGGATTGCGCCCGTCGAACTTGCATAGGAATCAGTTGAATTCCGATTGGAAGGGGAGGCGCAATGGCATATACGGACGGAAACAACGAACCGCAACTGGCTGTGTCCACACAGGGGTTGGTCAAGGCCTATGGCGGATTCAAAGCCGTGGATGGACTGAATCTACGGGTGCCGGCAGGCGGGGTCTACGGACTGCTGGGACCAAACGGAGCCGGAAAATCGACCACCATGAAACTCCTCCTGGGATTGACAAAACCGACTGCTGGAAGCATATGGATGCTTGGACAGCAGGTCGGAAAGAAGAGCAGGATTCAGCCGGGCCGTGTGGGCTCCATGATTGAAGGACCCAGCTTCTATCCAGGCCTATCAGGTCTCGATAACTGCCGCATGGTAGCCGATTATCTGGATCTGCCAGTTTCGGCTGCCTCAGAAGTGCTCACCAAGGTTGGATTACGGGGATACGAGAAGAGGAAGGCGGGCGCCTACTCTCTGGGGATGAAGCAGCGGCTGGGCATCGCCATGGCGCTGATCTCGCGTCCGGAGCTCCTGCTCCTGGATGAGCCCACCAATGGCTTGGATGCCGAGGCGGTGGTCGAGGTGCGACGAATGATTATGGACTTGGCCGCCTCGGAGGGGGTCACTGTCATCATCAGCAGCCATATCCTGTCGGAGATTGAAAAGATGGCTCCGGTGGTTGGCATCATTGCCGATGGTCATTTGCTCTACCAGGGAACTTTGGAAAGCCTGCGGGAAGAGGGTCATATGGATCTACGGGTGTCCGATCCTGGGCTCGCGTCAGAGATGCTCGAAACTCAAGGCATTCAACACGAATATATCAGGAAGAGCGCAACCCTGCGCATTCCCGAGATACCAGATCCGCAAATCGGGTCGCTGGTAACTCGACTGGTATCGCATGGTCTGCAGGTATACCGTGTCGCCGCCGAACGGAAGAGCTTGGAAGAGGCCTTCCTTGAACTAGTGGAAAACCCGCAGAACCATGTTGCGCAGGGCCCTGTGGAGCCGTTCGGTCATAAACAGAGGAGCGCACGATGAGCTCTGTCGAATCATTCTCCATGCGGCCCAAAGAATTTCGATCGGGAAAGCCGCCACGCTCATCCCATCCAGGAAGGCTGCTTGTTCTGCTTTCGATGGAGCTTCGCAAGTTGAAAGGCTCCTCATTTTGGTGGATGGCCTTGGGCATGATTGCCCTGGTTTCGGCATGGTCGGGCTTGGCCTTCATGAAACGAGCCGAGTCTGCGAACTCCGCCACTCGTACCGTAGCCCTTGCACAAGGTGAGATCTTCCAAACTGTCGGTCTGCTGGCACCCATCCTTGCAGCGCTGCTGACCAGCCGGCTTGCCGTTCTGGAGAGCAGCGAGCGCATGGATCTCAAATGGCGATCCCTAGGCCAGAATGCGATTGGGAGGTTTCTTGCCAAGCTCGTAGTTGCGGGGTGTGTGATTTCGCTATGTTTCGTGATTCCTTTGGTGTGGATACCGCTGGCAGCTTCAGCACAAGGGTTCCATCTCGATGGCAGTCTGGCCGAATACATACTCCTTCCGGCACTGATTGCTTGCTTGTCATCCATGGCTGTCACGGCCATACAACTCGCCCTCTCCCTGACTATCGAAAGGCAGGCCATAGGCCTGGGTCTGGGTGTGATAGCCGGTCTGATCGGGACTGGACTGGGCCCGATGAATATGCCGGCTCTGGGCTGGTTCTTCCCAGCCGGGATCAGTTCCGCGGCCAGCCCGTTCCTGTTTTCAGCCAGCTCTGATGGTTTTGCCAGAATGACCTTGGTCGCCAATCCCTGGCCAAAAGTCCTCACTAGCCTTCTGGCCTGCATTATCTGGTCGGGAATATCAGCATTCATCATCAAGGTCAAGGAGTCAGGCCGATGAACAGGCAATACCCTGCAAACGCTATAACCATCACCCCGATGCATCGCCACAAGCCATCGATCGCGGCCGCCTTCAAATGGGAGATCCGCAAGGCCGGCAATCTCTGGTACTGGCTGGCCACCATGCTCTTCGACGCCGTAGGAATCTTCAACGGTTGGGACCAGTATCAGAGCTACAAACCGGACTTCCAGGCTCAAGGGGTGACCTGGGCTGCGGTCTGGGGGCAGGCGATCCTTCTGCCAAGCATGGTCTTCATGCCAGTCCTGGTCGCGGCCTTTGCAGCCCAGGTTGAAGCCAACGAGCACAAGGGACGAAACTGGCAGCGTCTTAATGCCTCAGGCATGGTCGGGACTGCCCTAGCCGGGAAGGTGATGCATGGACTGCTGGCCTCCCTCCTTACCGTCACCATCTTCGAATCCGAATTCATACTCGTGGGTGTTCTGGTAGGAGGCTTCGACCCAGCGGAACTCGGTCCCTATCTTATGCGTGGCATACCGATGACGTTGGCAGTGTGGGTCATTATGACTCTGACCCAGGCCATAGCTGCCAGAGCCGAATCCTTTGCCTCAACCATGAGCATCATGTTTCTGCTCACTCTGGCAGGCTGTGCGCTGTCGATTGCCGCACCAGCCTTGGCGCTGCCTTATCCTCTGGCCCTGATCACCACTGCATCCGCCGCCCGCGACATGGGCAATATCGCGTCCACGATTTCTATGGCGGGTTCGTGCATGGCGGCAATCCTCTGGGTGCTGATCAGCCTCCTCATGTTCCGACACCAGGCCCGCAGAGCCATTTAGCCTCAAATACAAAATCCATAATAAGAGGATGCAGCACTCGCAAGGTCGCATATCTCAGTGTCTGACAGCATAATGGAATACCGGCAGTTATCAGGAAGAGGCTCACCGATGAGAGCAGGCAAGAAAACTCAAGGCTGGATTCAGTTGTGGACCCGGCCATATACGGCTTTCGTGGCAGTCTTTTTCTGCGCCCTCTACGAGACGATGATGCTGACCAGGCTGATCCTCGCCCCGAGCAGCGCCAACCGGACCCTCTACCAGGTAGTGAAGTCCGCCAGCTGGGGATTGCCCCTGTTTGTGGTCATTATTTTTCTCACACTTGTCACCCTATGCCTGCGCCGACTATATCCCTTGGCGACCCTACTGGCGGTCAGTGGATTGCTTGCGCTCTCTGCCGCAATCTATGGCTCGGGATGCACCTATCTGATCATTCCCTGGCTCGTCAGCCTCTACGCCTGCGCTGTAGAAGCCAAGACCATGGCATCATTGGCAGCCGGGCTGTGTAGTTCCGCCATTCTGGGCCTGCTCTGCATTGCGCTCTCTGCCAACTGGCATCATGATGTCCACTTCACCGACCTTCTGTATCCAACTGGTCTGGCATTCGCCCTATGCCTGACAGTCGCCTTCCTCTCACGCTCCGTAAGGCAATCACACTTGTCAGAGCAGGCATTGGAGAAGGAGCACTCGCATGCTCTAACCCTGGCCCATGAGCGGGATCAGGCCATGTATCAGTCCAGGGTCGCCGCCGATTTGCACGACAGCGTGGGTCACGACTTGACCGCCATCATCGCCCTATCCGAGGGGATGGATCATGCCAGCGGAAAGCCGGAAATCGATGAGGCCGTCTCTATGATCAACGACCTGGCACGGCAGGGATTGGATGACACCCGGACAGCTGTAAAAACCCTGCAATCAAAGGCAAGAACTGAAAACAACCCAGCGCAGTCCATAGGGGAGGGGCATGGCTGGGATGACATCAAACCCATTCTCGACCACGCCCGCCAAGCCGGAATCAGCACTGCCCTGACAGAGACAGGCCATCGACCGCAGGATTCCGAACAGGCCAACCTCGCTTTCACCGTGACCAGGGAGGCAGTCACCAATGCCCTCCGCCATGGACGGAAGGTCAATCGCATTGTGGTCTCCTGGGATCACGACAGCCAGGGCTGTATAGACATCATCGTTCGTGATGATGGCCAGCTCTTGAACAATGATGCTGACGATGGCGGTGACAACGGTACAGGCCTTGCCAGGTTAAGAGCCGAATTGCAAGCTCATGGCGGCAGCTTCCATTCAGGTCCTGGTCCTGACGGTTGGATCTTCCAGGCTCGTATACCCTCGCTAGCTGCTACGGCAGCTGACAACAAGGGTAAGGAGGAAAGTGCATGATCCGTGTCATGATCGTCGACGACCAGCGCCCGACCCGCATGGGACTGGCACTCATGGTCGCCAAGGATCCAACCTTGCATGTCGTAGCACAGGCGGCCAACGGCCAAGAAGCTTTGGAAAAACTGGCCACAGCCATCGAAAATCAGCAACCCCTGCCTGATGTGATTCTGATGGATGTGCGAATGCCGGTCATGGACGGGCTGGATGCCACCAGCCGCATCAAAAAGCTCCACCCTGAAATGAGCATTCTTATTCTGACCACCTACGACGAGGATGACTATGCCTTCACAGCCTTAGGGGCAGGCGCCTCCGGCTTCTTGCTCAAGGATGTCAAGACAGCCGATCTGAATAGAGCCATCCATGCGGTGCATGCAGGCGATGCCATTCTTACGCCGCGCATCACGGCCGAAGTGATCAGGAGAGGAGTCCCAAAGACAAGAGCCAGTGATGAGTCTAAGGCTCGCGAAAAATTCGCCCAGCTGGGCAAACGCGAGCTTGAGGTCGCTTCGCTGGTCAGCCAAGGCTTGACGAATGCGGAGATTGCTGAGCATCTCCAGCTACAGCCTGACTCGGTCAAAAAGACCGTCAGCCGCATACTGGCAAAGATCAAGGTCAGGGACCGGATCAACATTGCCGTTCTCTGGTATCAGGCCAACATGACGAACCAGTAATCGTGTTGAATGCTGGCTCGCTCATCCGTGGATGAAAAAGAACCGCCTCTGACTGGAATTTCTACGTCTTAACTCTTTAACTCTTATATTGGCGATAGAAGTCCGCCATTTGGTTCATCAACGGCACATCCAGCTCGAAGCCCTTCGACTTGTCGAAATGCTTGGCCGAATATGCGTTATAGCTTTCGTTAGAGGGCTTTTGACCCAGTCGTCTCATGTGTTCCTTGTATTCCTGGTCGAATTGCTTGCAGTATCGCACTGAGTCCTGTGAATAGTAGACATAGGCGTGCCCGCGATCCTGGTATTCACGAAAAAGGAATCGTGGGTTGGACTGAAATATCTCATGTAAGAGGTCATAACTATATCTGACCGGGACCACCTGATCGTCACGGCTCTGAGTTATGAAAATTCCCGCCTTGGATTTCTTCAAGCCATCCAAGGCGGTATAGCCCGCAAACTTCCCAAACTTTATATGCTCATACAAGCCCAGGCAGGGCAGGATAAGCGAGACGGCAGGGCCAGCGATTTTTCTGCCAGGCTGACGCATCATATCGATCGAACGATTGAATCCAGAAACCATGACTGCAGCCCTGACCTCTGGGTGAAGGTTGAGAACAGCGCCGACGGCATAGCCTCCCCAGCTCTGTCCGAACAGGAAAAGAGAAATTAGACGATTACATATCTCGATGGGAGTATGGGTAAAATACCAAAACCCTGGCAAACCACAGCTATAGCACGATTTAAAAGCGCTATCTATCCGAAATACTACGAGACCACATGGGGTGCTAACACAAAGCAATCGAATATGGTCGTACGGGCACAATAAATCGGACTATTGCTCAATGTCCGGCGTTGTTCCTTTACAGGTGTATTACGAAACACTTGACTGACCGACCCAACCCCTTCAGCCTCAAATCCGGCAAATCTAAGCTCGTGCTCATCGCGCTCAACCTTCTAATGTCGTTTAGCTGTATTTGGACGTCGAATAAGACTGGCCCAACCTTCAAGAATTCATATTCCACGAGCATAATGGTTCCCAAAACACGTAATAAAACACCATCGAGTTGAAGAAACTTGTTTAGATCACTGACATGGACACGAAACGTAAAACCTAACACGGAACCCATTAGCATGCTGTCCATGCATCTCGCTTCACTAAGTACCGCCTCCAAAAACCCACCCAGGAAATCGCGTACCACTCCATATAAGTGATTAGAGTGCGTCCTGTCGCACCATTAGTTTAGACAAACGCGTATAAGCAGTATAAAACTCGACTCGGCTCCCACCATCGAATAGTAATTGGAATCTAACTATTAGATGTGGAATTTGAGACAAAGTTGTATAGAGTTGTCCTAACAGTTTTGATCACAATGCCTTTATGCAAGGGTTGCATTGTTACAAGACAGAAGATGGAATATATAGACTAATCATGTTTCTTGAACAAGATTACTCTCTCTCCCATAGAGCTATCTGCAAACCTTCGGTCCGTGCCTCATTTTCTGTGATTGGGAACAGAGCAACAATTCTGTATTGACCGAGATATGTGTATATGTTGCGTCTTGTGTCTTGCTTATACATTATGAAGATATGGCGTTTAAGACCTATTGAATTACCATCACGCTTGGAATTCCCTTCTTTTGGCCAACGCTCAATAATGTATTTTCTATTTGGTGTAGATGAAACAAAGTCCCAATTATCTTTTCCTTCTTTAAAAAATGATATTTGAAGGCTGGTTAAACCTGGAGAGGCAGCAGTGACATGAGGTGAATTTTTTGCATTTAAACCAGTAGATACCGTTGACGACCATGAGGAATGCTGATAGAAGCTGTAAACTGACGGAACTTGTTGATTTGTAAAACTAACCGTATTTCGCGCCATGAAAGTAAGTGCTTCTGGAATTGTGTGGAATGTAGCCCCCTCATCAGGAATCCTCAATGATTGCGATGCAATGCCAATAGGGTAGGAATCCATTTTTGTTTTCCTCCATATTTAGTGATCTGAAAATTCATCTAATACCTCAATAGTTTAGTATATGTATCATGTACTAAAAGCTGGTTCGTAAGCAGATTTCTGAGAATTTGCAATAGCATTAATTACGGTCCAAGATTCTTTATGTGGAGCTTGTTTTAGATCTTTGTCATTCCTAGCCACCAAAGTTGTCTTCTAGACTTTTATGGACTCCTCGGCACTGCTTGCTTTGCTATGCCTAAGTATCGCTATTTGTCTTATCCTAATAGCTTTTATATGTTTTCAAGGGTCTTCAGAAATTCCTTGCTCATTGGGATTCTTTGCACTAATCCTTCATTTATATACGATTATTTTGTCTTTGAGAAACTACGACAATTCTATCAATGCCGTAAGAAGTAGCTAATTCCAAAATTGACTTGTTTGCAAAACTAGTTTGTCTCAGTCGTTATCTATTTTACAATATCTTGCTAGCAAATGATTATTGAGCATTTGAAGAAGAAGTGGCTTTTTTAAATTTGTCTATTTTGCTGCGGGTATCTTTACATTTTTCTTACTTTATCCTCATAAGATATATATAATACAGTCTTACGCACGATTATTTTATTTTGATCATTGCTTTCACAATAGCATTTATAATGCGTTCATTGTTCTCTCATCGTTATATCTATTTTAGAAAATACCATCTTTGTGTAAGGCTTCAATAACCTTTACTGTTAATGCATGTGACCTATAGCGACTCAGGTAACAGAAAGAGCAGTTATAGGTATTTGAATCTTGCTGGTTCCATCATCAACGCCTTACCACTAAATAATCATTGTGTGATATGCGGTACAACCGGCATTTGGCAGCGTCGCCGCTGACTTCGGCGTTTCAACAGCTGTGACAGGGCAGATTGTTACTGCTGAGATGGCCGGGTATCTTATCGGACTGGTACTGCTGGCTCCGTTGGCTGATCGCTTTCGCCTGGTCGATTAGTTCCCATTCAATTGGTTGGACTTGCATCGTGCTAGCAGCCGCAACCAGCGCTCCTACTGCAGGAGTATTGGTAGGCGTATTCGGACTTGTCGGGGTCGCTTCCCCAGTCGCTGCAGAAGCCGTTTCTGCCGTCGGGCGGTTCACGCCGCTCGAAGTTCGTAGTAGCCCAGTAGGAATCGTTCTTGCAGGAAATTCGGCTGGTATTCTTCTCAGCCGCTTCGTCGGAGGAGCCTTGACGAGCTTGCTTGGATGGCGCGTGGCATGCTTATCTGCTTCGCAGCCCTGCTCGTAGCGACAGGCATGCTCTGCGCAATCGTATAGCCTCGACATCAGGAACAAACTGGAAACAAAGGTTCGTACTTTGCCACTCTGCGAGCGCTTCCTCGATTGCTGCGCATCTCTCCAGCACTTCGACTGGCATCCGCAACCGGCATGCTCTGGTTTTCTGCTTTCAATCTCGTTTGGGTCAGCCTTTCAATAGCACTCTCCAAACCGCCTTACAGTCTGAATCCTACGCAGATTGGGCTCTATAGCCTCGCCGGTGTCTTGGGACTGCTCGTGACCAGATGGGCCGGCAGCCTGACCGACTGTCACGGTCCGCATGTCGTCGTCATCGGTTGTTTGATCGCAGCCGCAATCGGCGCGACCATCCTGCTCATCGATATCGGCAACCCCGTACTTTGTGTAATCGGGCTCGCCATCTTTGATGCCGGTTGCTTCGGCGACCAAACAGCTAACCGAGTCGCCGTAGTATCCATCAATCCACCTCAGTTTGGCAATTACAGCAGCGTGTATCTCACTCTCTACTACGCAGCTGGTGCCATAGGCTCATCCTTAGTGATGCCAATCCTGTTAATTTGGGGATGGACCAGGGTGGCCGTCGTTGGAGTTGTTTGGCCGCCGCGGGCGCGCTCATCCAATTGCTGAGCTGTAGGATAAAAAGCTCGACTAGATAGCACTCCATCAGCTCAACGATATTCATTGGAGGTCCTGCCCAATTTGAGATGCAAGCTATTTATGATTGGGCAAGAAACTCCAACTCCCGACGCGGCAATCGGCCAATCGGAACTCGCGGCGTTGAGTGTTTGAGGGCGGGGCCGTCTAAGCGAATTAGGGAGTGGACCGCCAACACCACGCACACCGCCCGTACCATTTGGGCAGTTTTCTCGTCAGCCTTCGCAGGAGTCACAGTGCTGTAGTAACGCCACCGTGAGCGAATTTACCAACAACCGGCTTATTACAAGCAAAATGTAATCACGTTCATTTGGTCGGTCTCACTAAATTCGCAACCTCGAACCTAATCACAACAACCAATCACACAATAAGCCGGCCCAAGCCGGAATCTAGTCACGCTATTCAGATCGACTGAAAAAAAAAACTACACCGGTGATTTCCCCATAAACTTCAGCAAAGCACCGACAATAGTCGAGTATACTTGAGGCGCATTAATACCATGAATAATCTTGAAGCAAGAATAATCTGAACACTGCATCTCAATATTGATCTTTCTGCGATCTATTTGCTCCGATACCACAATTTGAGTTCTCGCGATAGGGGAGGGGGGGGGGGAAGATGTATCCCATTCGGTTTTCTGCAGCATAATATTTCATACAATTTTATATTACACTAGGTGAGAAAGGGTTGGTTTTTCATACGCGGCCTTGCTGTGGCGAGCAGCCTCCTCAAGGATTCGCTTCAGCTTCGGATCCTTTGATTGAAAAACCCTAATATGCTTTTTCGCGGCTCTGACAGCCCGTCCGCACGTACGCTCGGCCCTTTACCCATGGTATGGGCGTACGGTACGCTCTCCATATGTCTTTACGATAAGGGCCATGACAGGCGAGGAAGTGTCTCCGGAGGACAGAGCCAGGGCCGAGCAGGCGGCTAGCAGCGTCATCGGCCAGCTGCTGGCGGGCCAGATGTACCCCAGGGTCCGCCGCTGGTGACCAGACGCCCGCATGCCGGGTTATCCATATTCTTCGATCCAGACCCTAGCGCTTTGACTCCAGGCCATAGGCTGGGCCTTGCCATGCCGTCCCATTTCCCCGAATAATGCGAGCGGCATGGCGCTTCTCTCAATGCTCTTCGACTGGGCCGGCGACGGTGCAGGTGCCGTACTCTTCCTGCACGGGGTCGTCGACCGGATGCTCTTCCCCTGTCGTGTCGTATTCCTCGCCGTTGGTGCATGGACGTATCTGCGTCTCCTTGCCAATCTCCAGGTGGCCGGGGAAGTACCCCATGTACTGCCGAGCTTCATGGTCGTAGAGGAGGATGCCCTCCTCCCCGCATATCAGCGGCTTGAGGCCGGAACCAAAGTCGATCTCTTCGCGCGTGGGGTATGTAAACCGAAGAGACGACGGGTTGGCCAGGGTGAAAGCCCTATTGCCCTGGTTGACCTGCTGCAGAAGCTCCACCTGTTCCTTGATGTACCCGCTTGTCATCGTCATGATCAGACCTCCTCTTCCTTTCCTCCCCGGGTCTCTAATAGCCAAATACGGCCCTCGCACCGTTTCCTCAATTGAATAGGGAGTGGTACATATTTTATGAATTCCTGGGCATGGGCCGGCCAATAATATTATTCATGTCAGCATGATAGGGAGGCATCCGTTATGGGGAAAAGGACGAAATGGTCAGAGCCAATGGGAAAAATACGGGGTTTCATTCGCAAGAAAGGTGGCCGAACGCAAACTTCTCAACAAACCCATAAACAGGGCCAGCAGATGAGCGAAGACCAAAAGCAACAACTTCAATGGACCCTTGAACAGACTCAGCTGAGGTACAACGAACTCCAGGATAAGCACGACAAGCAGATGGATCTTGCCGTGCGTCTGCTGGGGTTCGGCGCTATATCCGGCTTCGCTGCCTTCTTATCGTATTCCACTTCGAATAGTCTTACAGGAAGATTATGGGTCGTTTTCGTTTTCTTTATTATCCTTTTGTTTAGCGCTATGTTTATTGCCGTACTAGTGCTCTGCAAATCTTCTATCCAGTTTTCTTGGGATGACGAGGAGCTTCAGGATATTACGAAGCTGAATCAGAAACAATCCAAGGAAGAAAAAACAACCTCCCTCATTGAAACCCTAAGCGCTCAAATAGAGACGTTGAGAGAGTCGAATGCCAATACTTCAATGGCTATTTACGCCATGTACGTGATGTATACACTTTCCCTTGTCGTACTCGTTTTAATTATTATTTTCTCTCATTGAGCCTGCGGCTTTAATCAAACAGCATGGTTTGTTGGTCGTAAACAGGGCGTTAGGCAGGAAAATAATACCCAAACGGTGCGTTATGCTGCTGGCTCCGCTCCTTCGAGTGTTCCAAGGCCTTGTAGATGGTGCTTCGGCTGACGTTGAACCTGTCGGCTATCTCCTGGACGGTCACGGTCCTGGAATCGTACAGCTGGCGAATCATGGCGATGTCCTTGTCGGAGAGCTTGCTGGGCCGGCCGCCTTTCCTCCCTCGGGCCCTGGCCGCTTTCAGGCCGGCCATGGTGCGTTCCCGGATCAGGTCGCGTTCGAACTGGGCCAGAGCCGAGAAGATGTTGAAGATCAGCACCCCTCCCGACGTGCTGGTGTCCATGTTCTCAGTCAGGCTGCGGAATTCCACCCCCATCTTCTGGAAGCGGTCCATCAGGTCGACCAGGTTCTGGACGCTGCGTCCGAGGCGGTCGAGCTTCCATACCACCACCGTGTCCCCCCGACAGAGCATGTCCAGCATCCGGTCCAGCTGGGGGCGGCTTGCCTTGGCGCCCGACGCATGATCGACGTAAATCCTCTCGCAGCCGGCCTTCTTCAGGGCATCGGTCTGCAGGTCTTCGTTCTGCTCCAGCGTGCTCACTCGCGCGTAGCCGACTTGCAGACCGGCCCTGTCTGAATATTCCATACCTTTATCATACATACATTTATCGACGTATTTCTACACAAACTTTACGCTGTATCAGGCCAGGTTGCGGGCCGAGCGCGCTTGTCCGTAAAACGTTGCTTGTTTCCACTAATCCAGATCCAGTTGCGTACCCTCGATTCCTGAAAGCATAAAGAGCTTGAATCTACCGACGTTATGCATGCGTCTCAATTGACCATAATGTCGTCACCAAGACTGGATAGGTCAGACTCATGGATAGCAATTAGCCTTGATTCCAAGGGCCGACTCTTGGAAATGGCGGCCTATCACAAAAGCCCAGCGGAAATTGGCCCTGGAAAATACCTGATTGATCACCCAACGACACCGCTAGTCAATAAGACCTTGCGCAGAATGAGAATTTATAGGAGATGACTGATGACTATGGACAGGAAAGAAATCAATAATTATTTTAATGTAGACGACCAGATACTTGGCAACATGGCAGCCGGATATGAGATGGAGAACTGGCAAGCTTGGGGTAGGACCGATTAAGGCCAGGTGTCCTCACATGTCAGATGTGCATCTGAAAACGATCTCGGTGCGGCTTTCGCAATCGCTTCTCCGGACCATAGATGTCACAGCTAAGTCGAAGAAGGAAAAACGTTCCCGGTCTCTTCGGGACACCTTGAGCCGCGCTCTACGAGACTAAGGCCAACATCATATCAAGACTAGCTGCCTACAAGACTCCGACGCAAGCATGCAAATTATGGATTAACAAAGCTCTGCCCACAATATTTGAGCATGAACGCCGCTACCTGAGTACTGCCCAGATGCGTGTTTTCCAATGCGTAGCCACACAACTATTTTGGCTCACCATCTACCGTTAGATTTCTTCGACTGAACTGAAACAAATTAGAGTAAGGATATGGGAACATCTGAAGCACAGGTAAAGATGAATCAGCACAAAAGAACCTTTGATGCCAATGAGAAGGCGGGCATCAAGATGGCCGTTACTGATCTGCAATGGTGTCTTGAAAGTTTCCGTGTCATACAACAAGATAAATGGAATCGCCCTATACTTATGATAATTGAGCTTCCATTCTATATGCAAGTTCTTGTTGAGAGCTTTCAATTGGAACAAGAGCTATTAAGAAAGCATGGCTTGGGCAAGATGCCACTGCCCCATAGCAAAGAAGCTAAGAATTACGAATTGCGCATGCGTCACCGGTTGAAATTACTAGATAATACTAAATTTTCCATTCCCACAATGGAAAAAGAGCTCCAAACAATTTCAGATGTTTTTAAGAACCAATTCTGCATGCATCCAATTAAAGTATTGAGACGATTTCAAAAAGACCTAGGTATTTACACCATAAATAATAGACCCGTGGGTTCAAATTTAACAGTAACATTTCATTTAGGTTATGACAATCCTGAAGAAATAGACAGCATGCACCTTTACGAGTTATGCAGAGAATATGGTGCAGATTTGCGTCTTACCTACTCACTATTCACTGGAAAGACAGCACTTCCTCCTTCCTTAAATACTGCTGATTTCAACTGGGCAATAGAATGCAAAGATTATTGCTCAGAGAAGTATTTTAGAGACAGATATGCCACAGGCCTATCTACTTCGCGAAAAAGAATACTGTTTCTCGTTGAGTCAGCAATCAATAATATCCTTTTCGTTGCGCCCAGGATCGAGTTTGACTTCCACGGAACTTATTTTCGCAAACTTGTGCTTATCGCGTATCACTCTTTTAGAACAATCCGACAAGTAATCCCCCAGAGCACCGAAGAATCTGCTCTTGCATCATTAAAAGACCTTACAGTGTACAGTCCGGTGGCGGAATTGTTTAATTCCAAACAGGGACATATCCTCCGTAATCGCTGCATGCATTACTTAGATACCGGAAAACAGATAAATTTTGATAAACCCGACCCAGAAAACTGCATTGTAAGATCGCTATTCCCAGATATGAAGGCAGATGTACTGGAAAAAGAAATATACAAAAGTTTGTTAGAAATCTCTAACTTTATTACTTATATGTAGCGGTTTTTACGATGTAACTGCAATGCATCCAAATTTGCCGTCACACGTAATGGCTCTCAAGTTTCCATCAGGACATATCAAATAACTATTTTTAGCAAAAAGGAATTCACACCTTTCCGTAGCAGTAGTAGCAATAATAATATTGTACACCGATATAGTTTATGGATTTTGACACGTCGTACACTTGTAGAACAATCTGAATGGCACAATTCTAATTAGTCACAGATGCTCAATACGTCGGAATTAACCCCAACGCATTAGTGAATTTGAAACCGAACTATGCAATCTTACATCAATCCAAAAGCGCTCAGGAATAATTCCGAGGCTCTTTAAAATCGAATCGCTGCTATTGGTCGGGCCGGCGGGATTTGAACCCGCGACCCCTTGTAAGATAAGCCGCTGTTCTGGTACATGCGAGCTGCCTTTAACTGCTGCTAACTATCCAAGGAATACTGCCAATTCTAGCAGATTCCAAGTATGAACTGATGCAAGCTGATACGGGTACTTATGGGTAGCGATGTGCCCGAAATGTGCCCGATTGGATTAGCCAGAAGGAAGTGTCTGATGACATTGGCACAGAAATCGTCTGACTGCATAAAATGAGATTGCTTGGAACTGATTCAGGGATGAGATGTAAGTGTGTGCCGGATAACCTTGCTGGATCGGTCAGGTTTTCCGCTTATAAAATCCCTGATGGCCTCGGACATTTTTTCAGGCACATAGTCGTGGAGATAATGAGGGGCATCGAAATACCGTATCTGTGAGTTACCTTGCTGCGCTTTGAAGGATTCTTGGATGGATCGCCACTCATCCTTGCTGAAGCCAGTGCCTTTCCCGTTGGAAACCAGTTGCAGCATCTTGATCTGTGGCAATCCAGCTTCCGCAACCTTGCGGGCGTTGGCGTTGACCGTGTTGATCTCTCGCTGGATGTCTGGATCCATGAAGTTCTTGAAGAAGAGGGTCCGGTAGACCGCCTTATCTTCAGCAGACAAATTTCCTGCTTTGATGGCGGGTGACTGGTCCGCGGTCAGTCTGGGCAGGAGACGAGGAAGTCCTGTCCGGCAAAGGGCGCCCAACAGTGCTGTGGCTGCGGCGGGAGGCACCAGGTTGCGCGTCTCATAAGCCTGTGGCGTGGCCATATCCAATCCGATGATGGCCTCCACCTCGGCAGGGTACTTCTTGGTCCAGTAAAGTGCTTCAAGCCCAGACATTGAGTGGGGGAGGAGCACATAGGGCCCAGTCACTCCGGCCCCGTGCAGCGCCGCCCTGGTCTCATCCAACATCGTGTCGATATCTCTGGGGTCCCGAGACCAGTCACTAAACCCGTACCCGGACTTCTCCACCACAATCAGACAGTATGAGTTTTGCAGTCTAGTAATGAGAGCCTTGAAATCATACAGAGGGGAAGGGGTTCCACACCCTGAAAGCAGCACCAGTTTCGGGACGCTACCATGTGTGTCCCCGAACACCGCGACACTCAGTAGTTTATGTCCCACTCTCACCAGCTGACGGTATTGTGCTTCGCCCTTATCTTCCAGGGGATTCCTCGTAATTACTTGGAGCATATAGACGAGTCTACAGTAGCTGACAGCTTGTGGCAGAGCAGCAGTAAAAGCATATTGAGGAAGTGCTTTCTCGGCAAAAAAAGGATTCCGGTTCTGCGATCAGTTATTGACTTAAGTCTTGCAGCACACATCCCAGGAAGCGGTCGGGTTCCTCCCATTGGGGGAAGTGGCCGGAGCGATCGAACCAGTGCCAGCTTTTGGGGCTGTCGATTGTCTCGTACCAGTCGCGGGCGACGGCGGAGGAGACGTGGTGGTCCTGTCTGCCCTCACAGAAGGTGACCGGCACCTCGAAGTGGTGGGTGTCGGTGAAGTCCGTGTCCATCAGCTCCTGGTGAAGTGGTCGCACATCGCAGGGTTGGTGGGTTGCTTGGCAGGGGAGAGCTTTGACAAGCCGGACATGAGAACGAGCAGAGGAGCTGGATGACTGGTTGAGGTTCTGATGGAATCCTCTTTGAGATTACTATCGGTGAATCTTGCATTATTGAGACATGGCCAGCGATAACACTATGGAACCGTGCGCTGCCCAAATGGTGGTGGCCTGCGATCTAGTGGTTCGGGTATGTCCTACTTTCTGTGAAAAGCCATCTGACTTAGGTGGGCAGCAAAGCTTGTATCGGGGCCGCCGCCCCGAAACCCCGCCGAGCTGGATCAGCTCGACCATACTGCTGCCGCACTGGTTCCGGTCGCCACGCGACCGGAACCAGCTTGCCCCTCAATACGAGCCTGGAATAAGGCTATACGCCAAAACTGCCTGCCTATTCTAGTCGCAGTATTATTGGGTGAAAAGGGTGCAGGCTTCACTGCCAGATGGGCAGTGACTGCCAGTTGTCCGGGAAGCCCATGTGTTTCAGGGGGATGCCGGGGTAACGGTTCATCAGTCCCACGAAGTTGTTGCGCCAGTAGGTGATGCCTAGCTGGTTCAGCAGGTAGTGCTCCATGGTCAGGAATCCAGCCGGGCCTTTTGACTCCGGCCGGCGGAAGGGCTCCCATTGGTTGCCCCACCAAGTAGCGTCGTTGGGGTACAGCTTGGGCTTGATGGGTGTCATCTTGGGGTCGATGCAGTTCCAGAAGCGGTCGTGATGGGCGGTCTTGTTGCGGGCGATTCGAATGTTTTCCAGCCAGTCGCGCAGCAGTTTCTCGTTGCTGACGCCGGGCTTGTTGGACATGATGCCAAGCTGCAGTGCCAACTGCCGTTTGATTGAAGGATCGGCGCCCTTGTAGAAGATCTTCTTGAAATCACCGTAGGAAAGGCAGTCCACCAGCATCCAGATGGGCGGCAGCGGATCGGAATACGTGGCTCTGAAATGTCGTAGCTGAGGCAGCGACGACCGCTGGTAGTCGCTGGTGATATTGGCGATCGCGTTCCTGTGTTCCTCGGGGCTGAGCCCGGGCAGGCCATCCGGCGCGGTATAGCCGAACGGCCCAGTTGCCTTGGCCAGCTCTGATGCCATGTAGCTTTTGAGATGGACCTCGATGCCGACGATGCCGTCGAAGACGATGGTGCGCAATTCCTGGTCGAACACGTAGCGTTCCCAGATGGAATCCCAGGACGTGCGGGACAGGAAGGGCAGTTTGCGTTTTCTGGCACCTGCCACAGGGGTGAGGAACGGATACCAGTAACCCTTGAGGCGGTAGTAGCCGACCAGGTCTATTCGCCCGGCAAGGTCCTGGACGCTGATACCCGTCAGCCCGTTGTCCACAAGGAGCTGGGCCAGGTCCATGGAACTGCGGTACGGGTGGCTGGGGTATGGGGGCAGCTTGGCTACGGTTGTGGATGCCATGCGCCCTCCAGGTAAAAAAGTACCGCCATAGTATGCATTCCACCCCGAAAGGCAGTAGAGGCAGTGGCGGCTTCTAACATGATTGAGTCTACATCATGCCGGCGCCGAGCGCAAACCCTAATGCTTTGCTTATGGCTTAGGGCCGTGGCTGAGCGTAGACGACGCTGAACGGGGTGGCGTCCTTTGCCAGGCGCAGGGCCGTGGTCCTGGTGATGGCGTTCTCGACCTTCCAGTAGTTGCCGATCACCGGGATCTCGTTGGACTGGCCGATCGGTGAGTTGTCCCAGTCCTCGCGCGTGCGCCAGTAGACCAGCAGGACCGGCTCGGGCTCCTTGCCGGCGTCACGGGCTCGTTGGGCGGCTTTATATGCATGGCCGGCCAGGTCGGCGCTCTTGTGTTCGATGAAGTCCAAGACGTCCTCCAGGAAGTGCCAGGCGGCTTGCTTGGGCATTGCGAAGGCCTTGGGGTCCTCCCATTTTCTGACGGTGATCGGGCTGACGCCAAGGGCGTCAGCCACATCGACCTGATTCAGGCCGACCAGGTCACGAAGGGCCTGGAAGTCGGCCTTGGACCGCGTGCTCGCGGCGAAGATTCGAGTCATCGGTCAGCACCTTACGTATCGCTAAGAGATATCAAAATATCTCATAAGGATATCACGGAAGAGGATCATGGATCTGCGGCGGCGCAAGGGAGACGGAGCTCACGATCCTTCGGATCGCTCGCGCTGATTCCTGTCGTTCACCGCCCCAGGGCGGTTCACTGGACCAGACTCGTTCTACCTGGCCTGGGTGCGGATTGGCCGGACCCATCATGCCATGCGCCACGCCTGGCCTGACGTGCCCGTCCAATCCGAGAGCTCACGAAAGGCGAGACACCATGACGGACACCACGACGACCCCGGCCACCTGCCACCTGTGCGGCAGCAAGCAGGCTCCGACCCAATGCCATGAATGCGGCAAGGGCTGCTGCCCGGACTGCACGAGGCGCTGGGGGGCCCTGCGGTACTGCGCGGACTGCGCCCCCCACTGCTGGGAATGCGGCAGAGACGACGACCCCGGCGAGAGGTACACGACCTGGACGCCGGGCTGGTGCGAGACCTGCGGCCGGCCGGTGTGCACCGACTGCCGGCGGACCTGCCAGGCCTGTGGCGACCCCTGCTGCTACGAGGACGTGTACTACCCCTACGGCGACGACAGCGACGAGCCGTTCTGCCCCGGCTGCTCGGAGGAGCGCCACTCGGAGCCGCAATACCTCAGCCCCTACGCCGGCAACGCCAAAGCCCGCGACCCCTTCACCTTCGGGCTGGAAATCGAGGTCGAAGGCGGCCACGACCAGGACGCGCTCAAGAACAGCCTGCTCATCGCCGGCTGGTGCCTGGACGGCAGCATGCACGAGGAGGGGTCGTTGGAATACCAGACCAACCCCCTGACCGCCGACCCCGGCACCCTGCGCGACCTGCACGCCCTGGTGGACGGCATACGCCCCGACATGGAGCAGGAGCACTCGGGCGGCCACATGCACCTGTCCCGCACCGCCCGGCAGCGAGCCTCCCGCTGGTACTGGGCCCTGTCCGGCCTGGACGACCACCAGGCCGACGACCTGAACATGCGCCACATGAAGCCGCTCGAAAACAGCTGGTGCAGGCTCTCGCACGGCCACTACGGGAGCAAGTTCTGCGCCGTCAACGACGAGCACTGCGACACCATCGAACTGCGCACCTTCGGCCCCTGGCACCACGGCACGGCCGGCAAGCTCATACCGGCCATCACCTGGGCCCACACCATGTGGCGCTGCTTCCAACACAGTGAGCCGGGCACCCTGCGCGCCACGGACATACAAGCCATGAGCCGCACCGCCTACCGGGCCGCCATGCCAGCACCCCTGCCGATATCCGAGCGGCTGGCCGTCCGCCGGCGCGAGGAGGTGACCGTCTGATGTGCGTCATCGTCACCGCCCCGGCAGGGGCCATGCCCACCACCACCCAACTGGCCCTCATGAGCGAGGCCAACCCCGACGGGGCCGGCATCGCCTGGCATGACGGACAGCGGCTGCGCCGCTACCGCAACGCCGACAACCACAAGACCCTGGGCTTCATCATCGCCAACCACGAGACGTTCTCCCGGGCCCCCTTCCTCCTGCACTTCCGCCTGGCCACCCACGGCGAGGTGGCTGAGGAGAACACCCACCCCTTCGCCTACAAGAAGAACGGGCGGACGGGATACATCGCCCACAACGGCATAGCCCAGCGATACACCCACGGCCCCCACGCCTCGGACTCCCGCAACGCCATCAACGCCTGGGAGCACGGCAGGGACTCGCTCACGGACGGCAGCCAAGGCAAGTTCGCCCTCATCGACCAGGACGGACGAATCGAATGGCTGGCCGGCGGCCAGGACATCGAAGGCGAGCGCGGAACATTCCAAGTGAGCAACACGAATTGGACGCTCATGGACCCGGACGACCCCTACGGCATATGGCAGGAGGCATGGGACGACGGCTACCGGCAAGGGGCCATCGAAGCCGGGCTCGACATACCCGACTATGCCGGCACACACGGGGTCTGAGCGAACCAGCGTCCCACTCGCGCCGGCAGGAGACAACCGGAGCTGAGGACCCGCCGGAACCCGGACACGGGCGACGGCGGGAATCCGTCGGGACAAGACAGCCAACCAGCCCCGACCAAGGAGGACCCCGGAACGGAACAGAGCGGCGACCCGCCTTGGCTCTCCCGGCAGGCTCCTTGTTGGGTTGTCCGTTTGAGTCGTTCCGACTGTAACTGCGCTGCTCCTACGGGCCCGTCGGAGCGTCGGCGAAGCCGCCGCACGCGAGAGCCCTCCGTGCGCTGCTCGCCACCGCTCCACTTGTTCAAACGGACAACCCAACAAGGAGCAGACATGCGATACACAATCGAACAGTTCACCACCCCCACCACCTACGACGACCCCTGGCAGCCAGATCCCAACTGGATGGAGAGCCCCTTCTTCTACGGAAAATCATGGAAGACCGAGCAAGGCGCCACCAGGGCACTCAACAAGCTCGTCAAGATGGGCAACTACGACCCGTCCAACTTCCGGCTCAAAGTCAGCCAGGATTAGGGGGCTATAGGAACTAAACGCGTTGTTTATGTTGGGGGTTTGGCCTTGTGGCTGTAAGCGTGTTGGGTGGTTGTTAATAGGTCGGGTTGTTAATAGGGGTCTTGCAGGGGTGCCCGTTCCTGTTCGAT
>NZ_QGLK01000002.1 GCF_003202755.1 Bifidobacterium asteroides | reverse complement strand
ACACTACGGCACCGCCATCAACTGGAACGAGTTCCACACACCAGTCAGATACCCCAACACCACACTCTGACCAACACACAACCAAACCCACACACAGAACCTAAAACAACGCGTTTAGTTCCTATAGCCCCTGATGCCGGAGAGACCGTTCTGTATCAGCATAGAGGCTAGATTGGCTGAGCTCTGATAAGGATGCGAAGGGTAAGGAATACGAGCGGTGTCCATCTCAGTTACACCCCTTTAGATAAAAAAGTGCCGCCCTAGTGTGCATATCATATAAATATGATAGAGGCAGTGGCGGCTTCTAACAAGCTTTAATATACTCGGGATATCAGTTAGAAAGCTTCATCAAGATAAAGCTTCACAATATAAACACATTTCTTATCGGATGGTCTTTCTTCTATCATGAGCTACTGCAGATCACCCTTCAATCGGCAAACATAAAACTGGTCGGCTCGGCCGGGGTTGTGGTCATCGGCGGCTGCGCCTTGATGTCTGGCCGCCGCTGTCGCACGCCTGCGGCGTGCTGCTGAAGGGGTTGGGAATGTGGTGTTTGTGCCGCCCCCTTCCATTCTGGCCCGGGCCGCTGCGACTCAAGCCCCGAGCGTCTCCGCCCACACCCCGCTCCGGCCGAGGGGGCCGAACAGCATGCCCCCTCGGCCTCCGGGGGAGTGTTCGGATCCACGCGGGGGCTTGACTCTCCGCTATACCCGGGCCGCCATTCCAGGCGTCGGCACAAACAGTCCCGGCACCAAGGAAAGGAACACCCATGAACACCACAACCACAGTGACCATGCTGCCCATCGACGCCATCAGGCCCAACGACGCCAACCCCCGAAGCGAGATAGGAGACGTGTCGGAGCTGGCCATGAGCATCGCGTCCCAAGGCATACAGCAGGCCCTGGTCGTCACACCGGCGAACCAGGAGGGGCGGCACACCCTGGTCATCGGACACCGGCGGCTGGCGGCCGCCGAGCAGGCCGGCCTTGCAACCGTGCCCTGTATCATCACCGACATGGACGAGCAGACCCAGGCGGAGGTGATGCTGGTAGAGAACATACACCGTGACCAGCTCACCGCCCTGGACGAGGCACGCGGATACGCCCACCTCCTGGACCTTGGCGAAGACGTGGACCAGATGGCCAAAGCCACTGGCCGCAGCCGCAGCACCGTGCAGCGACGGCTCAAAATATCGTCCATCGACGACGAGAAAATACTCGCGCTGCCATCCCAGCTGAGCTTCGAGGAATTGGAGACGATAGCCGACTTCCGCGACGACGAAGGCCTGCAAGACCAGCTCATCAAAGCCGCAGGCACCAACAACTGGAACATGACACTGCACCAGGTCCAGGCCAAACGGTCGCTGGACAAGTGGATCGAACAGGCCCAGGAAGCCATCAAGCAGGCCGGGCTGCCCATCGTGCCGCTGACACCATCACAATCCTGGTCTGACCCGGAAGGTTGGCGCACCATCGCCCGATTCTCCCCGGATACCGACCCCGACCCCAAGCAGGCCCTCGACACATGGCTGGAGGAATGGGAAGGCGACAAACCCACGGCCGCCGGACTGCTCGACCGTGGCGGACAGTGGCGCGTCAAAATCACCCTGCTGGAGCCATACACCCAACAGGACCAGGAGGACGAACGCCGGCAAAGAGAGGATGACCTGGCCAGGTGGCAAGCCGAACAAGAAGCCGAAATCGCACCGGCCAAGCAACTGGACACGGCAAGCCACGACCTGCGGCTGGCCTACACGCAACGGCTCATGTCCCTCAAACGCCCCGCCAAAAACCAGTCCCAGGCCCTGTCCATGCTGGTCATCGCCCAAGCGAGCCAACGCACCTGGTGGGTCAGCCGGGACCAGGTGCGGGACACATGGCGCGCCATCGTCCAGGACCAGGAAGCCGAGCTGGCGCAAAAGGCCGACCTTGACGAGAGTCGCCGCACCCAGACGGCCTTCGCCCTGTGCCACGCCATCATGGAGACACAGATCAACCACGAGACCTGGCGCAGCCAAGACGACATAGACGGCCTGCTCAAACCCCTCTACCGTGCCCTCCAAACCGCAGGCTACGCCATCAGCGACGAAGAGCAATCCGGTCTCGACGGCGACCTGGTGCCCCGACCTGAAGAGGAAGACAACGAAGGGAACGAAGATGAAACAGACGACGGCGACCAGGAGGAGGACACCAAAGAGTGAATGAACCCCGCAGCCGGCGGCGGCGCAGCGATGCCTCGCGCCACCCCACGGGGTGGAATCGGCATCGTCGAACGCCCCGCGTTCGGACAGCCAGACCGCAACGCGAGGAACGCACGACTGGTTTGTATGTGCAATTTGTACTACACTCATGGTCATGGAGATCGAGATAGAGCAATCAGCCCGCAAGCACGGCTGCGCCGACGACGAAATCAGGCACGCGGTCCTCCACTCCATAGGCCACGAACAAATCGAGGGCTACGGCGACGAGATGACGGTGGTCTTCGTCGGCCAGCCACACCCCGGGGCCCTACCCGACAACCTGCTCGAAGTCATCGTCAGCAAATGGCAGGACGGCCAGCTCCACGCCTTCCACGCCATGCCGCTGACCAGCCGGTGGCAACATCTCAGATACCAATAGACACAACCAACAAGGAGCCAGACCATGACCAACACACAGACACCCGCCGACAGGGCAGCACACGCCGAAGCACTCGACCGCATGGCCGACGCCGGCCAATTCACACCCATCGAAGGCACCCGGGTATACCGGGGCTACGACGCCGGCCCCCTGACCGACGACGACCTGCTCTCCATCTTCGCCGGCCGCCCCCGCGACGAACTCAAACAACCCACCAGCAAAACCTGGCAGGTACGCACCACCCCGGCCCTGGACCAATGGGCCGAAGCCGCCGTCAAAACAGAAGGCACCAACCTATCGGCACTGATCCGCCAAGCCACCGCCGAATACCTGGCACACCACTACCCAGGACTCCGAAGCCAGATGGCCTGACCCATCAGGGCAACATCATCAAGGGACCCCTCAACGGGGTCCCTTTTTCCATGCTCGGCTCGGCCGGGGTTGTGGTCATCGGCGGCTGCGCCTTGATGTCTGGCCGCCGCTGTCG
Source organism: Bifidobacterium asteroides (assembly GCF_003202755.1). Classification (GTDB taxonomy): domain Bacteria; phylum Actinomycetota; class Actinomycetes; order Actinomycetales; family Bifidobacteriaceae; genus Bombiscardovia; species Bombiscardovia asteroides_F. Next base: position 2,114 of record NZ_QGLK01000002.1, on the reverse strand, counting down.
CACGCCTGCGGCGTGCTGCTGAAGGGGTTGGGAATGTGGTGTTTGTGCCGCCCCCTTCCATTCTGGCCCGGGCCGCCATTCCAGGCGTCGGCACAAACAGTCCCGGCACCAAGGAAAGGAACACCCATGAACACCACAACCAGCCTCCAGGACGACGTCAAGCAACTGAGCCAGGACCCCCAACTCATGCTCACCGCAGGCCGACAGGCCCTCGACAGCATCATGCGCATACTCGACGGCACCCACCAGCCCGAAGCCATAGGACACGACCGGCTCACCCGCATGGCCGCGCTGATAGAAACCTCACTGCCGCACCGCGACGCGCTCCTGGTCGCCACCATCAACCCCGACACCACCCGAGACGACCTGACCACCATCACCGAACAACCCCACGACCCCGCCGCCGTCAAACTCATCTTCACCAGCCTCACCACCTGCTTCGAAGGCCGGACCCCCGTCAACCAGGAACGCGCCGACAGAGCCTACAACCTCTTCGACCAGCTCACCGCCGCCGTCGGCCCCACCCCACACCTCAGCGCCTCCAGAGCCTACCTGGCCTGGGCCGCCCGCGACCCCGACCAAGCCAGCTCATACATGGTCCAAGCCCTCACCCTCGACCGAACCAACAACCTCGCAGCGCTCATCGCCCTGGCCCTCAGTAAGAACATCAACCCCACCGACGACTAACACCACACACAACCAAACCGAAGAGGTCTCCTCCCAAACCAAGGAGGAGACCTCTCCGCGTCCGATGCGTTTCTCCCGCCCCATAAAAGGGGCACTCGAATCCGCTTCATTCCCTAGGAATGATCGTTGTTTAGATTAATCATGCTTGTCTGCAGCATCAACGGCATGAATGACGAGTAGGGAGATGAGAATGGTGAGAACCTCAGTTATCAAAGATGAGAGCGCCATGGCTTCCCACCTGCTGAAGGCCAAGGCCATCAACCCCATGAGAAACACAAAACTCACAACTTCGCTAACAAGCTTCTTCAAGACCTTGTGACTGCTCATGCTAAACAACACATCCACCAACGCATCAGTTATGTAGGTACCAAAGAACCACAACAGAAAGATAACGATGGTACCCAAAACCCCACGCCACCCATGCACCCAGGAACGAACGCCACCGAAAGGGAGCAAGCGATAAGTGACACCAATGCCGACCGCAAAAGGAAAGACAAAACCCAACAACACAGTTCCGAAAAAACCAACACCGGTAATCGCATCCGAAACCGTTACATGGTCTGATCGTCCACGGTCACTCATCGCTCACCCCTCTCTCCATGAATCAGAGGAACAAATCAACCCATGTCGCCGTGTATTCAGCAATATCGTAAGGGATGCCCAGCTGCATCAAACCTGAGACGATAGCGGCATGAGTCCAGACGCCGGTGGCTTCCAGGAAGTCTGCAATCCGACCGGCCCACGGAGCAATCTTGGCAGGAAGCTTGGAACCTCCCCAGCGCAGAAGCTTAATGACAGCTTTCTTGGCGATCGTCGTAGCCCAATTCCTCGATTGGAAGCCATTACCGGCAGTGCCATCATGCATCGAGAATGCATACTCGGTCAGGATGCCAGCACCTTCATAATCACCGTTTTCCCATGCGGTATCCGCTATCTCCAGCACATCCCTCGGAGTCAGCGAATCGGTGACTTGACTCACGATAGATGTCGAAGCGGTATCCACAGGCTCTGCAGCCATCGCCTGACTGGGAACCATGGCGACTCCCATAGACAGCGCAAGTGGAACAGCAACGCTGGCGAGCAACCTACTTTTGATAGTGTTCAGAGCTTTCATCATAAGCCCCTTTCCGTTTGTTGAGTCAATTCATCCTTGATAACCAATAACGAAGTCAGCGGTGTCAGCCATGGCACCTCTGACAACCCAGCTAAAACTGGAATACTGCACTGATAGATAGGCCTAACTATCATTCTTGAGTTATTACATCAACGGTGACAGTAGCACCACCGTTACACCATTATAGGGCTATAGGAACTAAACGCGTTGTTTATGTTGGGGGTTTGGCCTTGTGGCTGTAAGCGTGTTGGGTGGTTGTTAATAGGTCGGGTTGTTAATAGGGGTCTTGCAGGGGTGCCCGTTCCTGTTCGAT
>NZ_QGLK01000001.1 GCF_003202755.1 Bifidobacterium asteroides | reverse complement strand
ACACTACGGCACCGCCATCAACTGGAACGAGTTCCACACACCAGTCAGATACCCCAACACCACACTCTGACCAACACACAACCAAACCCACACACAGAACCTAAAACAACGCGTTTAGTTCCTATAGGCCCGAAATGTGCCCGATTCGGGGCATACAAAAAATTCCAAGGCCCGGAAGCCTTGGAATCGTTGCTATTTGGTCGGGCCGGCGGGATTTGAACCCGCGACCCCTTGACCCCCAGTCAAGTGCGCTACCAAACTGCGCTACGGCCCGACAGTGCATCAGCACCGAGTAGAGATACTAGCACAGCGTAACGGGGCCGACAACGGTCCGGCGAGTCCCAGGAAACAAGTCCAGGCAGACCAGGTCACATGATCAACTTGCTATCATGTTTCTGGACGGTCGACGCAACCCGCGTCGACCGCAAGTCGTCCCAGCCCGGAAGGGGTTCCATGAGCACAGACGTTTTCGACCTTTCGGCCGCGAAGATGCGAGACAAGGGCATGAGCGAAGTCTCCATCAACCAGTTCAAGCAGCTTTACGAAACTTGGGAACGGGGAGACGCCAAGGCCTGCGTGCGCGAGAAGGATGTCACTCCGCTCAAGGACGTGCCCCGTACCAAAGATATCCACGACACCATGAACATGGACATGGCCCTGGATGCATTCTCCCGCACGGCCTTCATCAAGCTCAACGGTGGACTGGGCACCTCCATGGGCCTGGAGAAGGCCAAATCCCTGCTGCCCATCCGTCGCCACAAGGCCCGTCGCATGCGTTTCCTGGACATCATCATGGGCCAGGTGCTGACGGCCCGCAAGCGTCTAGGGGTTCCGCTGCCGCTGATCTTCATGAACTCCTTCCGCACCTCGCGCGACACCATGCGCGCGGTCAAGCAGGACCGCCGCTTTGTTCAGAAAGACGTGCCCATGGAGATCATTCAGCACATCGAACCTAAGATCGACGCTGACACCGGCCGTCCTGTCGACTTCCCAGCCAACCCCGACCTTGAATGGTGCCCTCCCGGCCATGGCGACATCTTCTCGACCATCTGGGAGACGGGCCTGCTGGACACACTCAAGGAGCATGGAATCGACTATCTGTTCATCTCCAACTCCGACAACCTGGGCGCCCGGCCTTCAAGGACCCTGGCCGGTTATTTCGCGCAGTCCGGAGCGCCCTTCATGATCGAGGTGGCCAAGCGCACCGATGCTGATCGGAAGGGCGGCCATATCGTTATCGATAAGGCCAGCGGACGCCTTATCCTACGAGAGATGTCCCAGGTGGACCCGCACGACCGCAGCTCAGCCATGTCCATCCGCAAGCATCCCTACTTCAATACCAACAGCATCTGGGTCAGGGTCGATGCCCTGCGCGACAAGCTAGCCGAATACAATGGCGTGCTGCCGCTGCCCATCATCGAGAACCGGAAGACCGTCGACCCCACCGATCCATCCACCCGCCCCGTGGTGCAGCTGGAGACCGCCATGGGCTCTGCCGCCACGCTCTTCGAAGGAGCCATCTGCGTACAGGTGGACCGTATGCGCTTTCTGCCGGTCAAGACCACCGACGACCTGTTCATCATGCGCTCCGACCGCTTCCATCTGACCGACTCCTATGAGATGGAGGATGGCAACTACGATTTCCCAAACGTTCAGCTGGATGAGCGCTACTACAAGTACATCGCCGACTTTGACGAGCGCTTCCCCTATGGGGTTCCCAGCCTGGCGGCCGCCAACTCGGTCACGATCGAAGGCGACTGGACCTTCGGCAGGGATGTGACCCTGTATGCTGATGCCCATCTGAGTGATCAGGGGCGCTCATCATACGTGCCCAATGGTCAGTATGTGGGACCCCAGGGGATCGAACCGGACGAGTGGGTCTAGGGCCAGTCTCAGCAGGGTTCAGCCTGTCAAGAAAAGGGACCGTATTTGGTTGTTTGGCTCCCAAGGTCCTGAAAATCAATCTATGATAGATAAGCGTGCGTTAGGCGCACTGATACAAAAATTTTAACGATACGCGAGGACTGATGGCAGAAGGCACGAACGGAAGACGGCGTTTCTCGGATAAATGGGGCAAGCACGAACTTGATGTCCTAGCCGTCTTATCGTCAGCTTTCCCACAATGGCTTACATCTCGGCAAATAGCCCAACGGGTCAAGGCCTATGCCGACTCCTATGGCGAGCTGGCTGACCAGGCCGCCAAGGCAGCCTTCGCCAAACAGTTCCAGCGTGACCGCGCCAAGTTGGCGGCCATGGGCATAGCCATAGAATCCCGTCAGCCCGAGTATTCCTCCAAGTCAGAGGGGCAGGATTTCGCCTCCTACCGTCTGCAGCTGGGGGATGAGCCCCGCATCCGTATGCACTTCAATCAGGAGGACATGCCGGTGCTGGCCGCGGCCAACTACCTAGCGCGATCCATAGCCATGTCCCAGGAGGCCAGCGAGGAGCCGACCCGACCGGTCTCGCGCACCACGCCCCGGGTACCGCAGGTGCCCATCCCCGGCCTTGGCCTGGACTCCATAGCCCCTGGATTGGGCACCCAGCGCATTCCCGACGATCTGGTCAAGGTCATCGATTCCCGCCGCTTCGCCGCCACTGTGGACGTGGACGGGGAGAACCTGAACGTGGCCTATGCCGACTCCGATGACCTGGCCATGTTCGTCTTGGAGCACCCCGATGCCTCCATCGTCAGCCCTCAGGAGGCCGCAGATGCCTTCCGGCGCCGTCTGGATGCAGCGGCCCGCTTCAAGCTGGCCGACGAGTCTTTGAGCCCCGGCGCGGCAACGGTCATCTCTCCGGAGATTGCCCGGACCAGCGTCGAGCATTTCGCCACTGACCTAAGCGACGACGACACCGACCTCCGCCACGCCCGTCGGGTCAGTGCATCCTCCTTCCAGACTGGATCCGAGGTGGACCGCCGCCTGCGGCTCATGCTCTTCCTGTCCGCCCACCTGGGTGAGGAGTTCTCCCTGGCCGAGCTGGCCGATCGCTTCATCGGCCATCCCAACAGCAAGGAAGAACTGCGCAAGTACGTCAATACCATTCACAAGGACATCAACACCCTGACCACGGTTTCGGACGATGGCGAGATGGCCGGCAGTCAGTTCTTCGACATTGACTGGTCCCTTCTGGACGACAGTGGCATCGTCTCGGCCACCAACTCGCTGGGGCTGGAGCGACTGGCCGGCATTTCACCCCAGTACCTGAGCATGCTGACCGCCTCTCTCAACTACCTGGCCCATTCGCCCCTGCTGCCCGAACAGTCCCGCACCCAGGCCGAGTCGCTCTACCAGCGCCTGCGCACGCATGTAGGGCCGGGGGAGACACCCTGGCTCTCCCTGACCGGGTATGAGACTGAGCCCAAGAGCTTCTCGGTAGTCCGACGTGCCATCAAGACCGAGTCTTTGCTGGACATGGAGTACACGGACGCCGCCGGCCGCACCCGCCGCAAGGTGGTGGCACCTGCCAAGATCTTCGTGGATGAGGGCGTCTACTATGTCGCCGCCTGGACCGATATAGGCGATGCAGCAGAGGGCACTGAGGCTGCGGATGCTCCCTCGGATTCCAGCCGCCACCTCAAGCAGGGCACCGGACGCAACAGGCAGTGGCAGGTTCTGCGAATCGCCAGAATCGAGCATGCAACCATCGTTAAGCCCAGCCATAAGGTGGAGTTCCCGGATGTGCCGGTCAGCGAGCTGCGCAAGTGGTCCTTCGACAACGGCACGGCTGCGGTCTTCATCACCGACCGGCCGGATCTGCCCTACATTAAGTCCCTGCCGGGCGCCTCGGTGGAGCCATGCGGATCCGGGCAGAAGGTCCACCTGACCGTCTCCTCGGATTCCTGGTTTGTGGCCTTCTGCATAGCGCACGCCAAGCACATCACCGCAGTGGCGCCCAAGACCCTGCGCACCATGATCCTGGCCCGCGCCCAGCGCGAGATCACCATCAGCGACGCTCACGACAAGGAGCAGGACCGGCACTAGTCCCGGTCGGAGAGGAGTGCCATGCCTGGATGGATCTGGATCTTTCTGGTGATCTTCATGCTGGCCATGCTGATTGGCGGAGCCGTCTACGCCATCCGCCACGCCATGACAGCCGGCCAATCCATAGGACGGGTCTCAGACGATCTGAACCGACACATGCCCCAACCTCCAGTTGCAGGACAGTCCCAGGCAACAGATAGGGCTGAAGGTCCGGCTTTCGCCCTGCCCCTGTCGCAGTCAACCGAGCGCTACAGCCAGGCCCACGCCCAGGTTCTGCAGCGCAGGGAGCAACGCAGGAGGAATCATGCCTGCGTCTGGCGGCGGTGGAAGCAGTTCAATAAGTAGTTCTTGGAGGAATATGTCAGGTCATCGTCACCACGGACAGGATTCATCAACATCCGAACCGGGGCCGGCGGAACGCTATGCCCGTTTCAGTCGTCATCGTAAGCGAATGACCGGGGCGCCCGCACGTTTTCAGTCCAAGTTGCCCTTCCCTCTGGACGACTTCCAGCTGGAAGCCATCACTGCTCTGGAGGATGGCGACAACGTCTTGGTGGCCGCTCCGACTGGCGCCGGGAAGACCATCGTAGCCGATTTTGCAGTATTTTTGGCCCAGGAGCAGAACGTCAAGACCTTCTACACCACCCCCATTAAGGCCCTGAGCAACCAGAAATACCATGACCTGGTCGACCGCTACGGCGAGGACCGTGTGGGACTGCTCACCGGCGACACCTCCATCAACTCCGAGGCAGACATCGTAGTCATGACCACCGAGGTCTTGCGCAACATGCTCTATGAGCAGTCCTCCACCCTGACGGCACTCAAGTACGTAATCCTGGATGAGGTCCACTATCTTGCCGACCGCTTCCGGGGACCCGTCTGGGAGGAGGTCATCATCCATCTTCCTGCCTCCATCCGCATTGTGGGGCTGTCGGCCACCGTGTCCAACGTGGAGGAATTCTCCGACTGGATCTCATCGGTGCGTGGACGCACCCATCTGGTGGTCTCCGAACGCAGGCCCGTACCGCTGGAGCAGCACGTCCTGGTCCAGGCCGACAGGCACACCGAGCCCGAGATCCTCGACCTGTATCGACACGACAGTTCAGGACGGCAGACCCCAAAGATCAACCCACGTCTGGTCTCCCGGCTGGCCCAGCTGGACAAGGCAGGACAAGAACGTGCCCAGGCCCGTGATCAAGGACACCATCACCATTATGGCCGCGGCGGCAGGCCAGAGCGACGGATGGGGGAGCGGTATCGTCCAAGCCGGGCAGACGTGGTCGATGAGCTGGACTTCATGGACATGTTGCCCGGCATCTACTTCATCTTCTCCCGTACCGGCTGCGACCAGGCCGTCCAACAGTGCATCCGGGCAGGCCTGCAGCTGACTACTGATGAGGAGGCCCGCCGAATACGGCACATCGTGGACTCCATGGCAGCCGGCCAGCTCAGCAAGGAGGATCTCAAGGCGCTGGGATTCTCCCAGTTCCGTTTCGCTCTGGAGCAGGGCTTCGCCGCCCATCACGCTGGCGTGGTCACCCTCTTCCGGCAGATAGTCGAACATCTGTTCGAACTGGGACTGCTCAAGGTGGTCTTTGCCACTGAAACCCTGGCTCTGGGCATCAATATGCCCGCGCGCTGCGTGGTGGTGGAGAAGCTGGAAAAGTTCGACGGCACCGGCCATGTAGCCTTGACACCCGGCGAGTTCACCCAGCTGACCGGCCGCGCCGGCCGGCGCGGCATCGACGACATCGGCCATGTGGTGGTGGTCGACCATCGGGACTTCAGCCCCAAGACCATGGCCGCCTTGTCCAGCAGGAGGGTCTACCCGCTGCACTCCAGCTTCCGGCCCACCTTCAACATGGCCGTCAACCTACTCAACTCATCCAGCTACGGGCGTGCCCGGGATACCCTGGATCACTCCTTTGCACAGTGGGAGGCCAACCGATCAGCCTCGGAGCTGGAGGAACGCATCGAAACCCTGACCAGCGGCCTGGAGGACTACCGAAAGGCAGCCCGGTGCAGCCGTGGCGATCTGATCGAGTTCATGCGCATCCGTGCAGCCCTCTCCTCGGCCCAGAAGAATGACCGCCGCCGCTTGAAGCGCCAAAGGTTCACCAGTGAGAAAGCCCGGTCGCAGGCCTTCCGCGACCTTGACCATCATATCGACCAGTTGCGCGAGCAAGAGCGCAACCATCCCTGTCGCCAGTGCCCGGACTTGCCCAAGCATCTGCGCTGGGGTAACCGGTGGATTCGCATGGACAAGGAACTGCAGCGCACACGGGAACAGTACGAGTCCAAAACAGGATCAGTCTCACGCCAGTTCGACAGAATCTGCCAGATTCTGGCCGACCTGCGCTACACACGGCCTGTGGACCCTGACGACTGCCGACTGACCCGGAAGGGGCAGCTGCTTCGGCGCATTTACAGCGAACAGGATCTGAGCCTTGCCGAGACCCTGAATCGGGGCATCCTCAATGATCTGGAACCCGCCGAACTGGCGGCCGCCGTCTCTGGACTCGTCTACGAATCCCGCCGTGGGGTAGGGGAGCAGCCAGGGGAGAGGACCGGATACCGGGCTCCCAGGCTGGTTGAGGCCGTGGAGGATATGAAGCGTCAGTGGTCCCAAGTGCAAGAACGCTGCGATCAGGCCGGATTGGAACTGCCCCCGGAACTCGACTTCGGCTTGGGGCCGACCATTTACGACTGGGCATGCGGCGACTCGCTGACCACCATCCTGCGTGACAGCGATCTGACGGCGGGGGACTTCGTGCGCAACGCCAAGCGCCTGTCCGATGTGCTTACCCAGATCGTCCAGGTGGAACCCTACCTGGGCAGGGGAGGGCATCACCTGGCCAGGACTGCCAGCATCGCCGCTGATCAGGTTAACCGCGGCATTGTGGCTTATACAGGCGTGGAGTGAACACGGCCGCAGACAGGGAATAAGTTTCAGGTCAACACTGTTCTGTAGCTTGGAGGCAGTGACGGACACGAGTATGGAGGAATCATGGCAGAGCGCAGTCTTCGCGGCATGAGTATTGGGGCGAAGTCCCTGGAATCCGATCAGAATGTGGACTTCGCGGCACGCAGCGAGGTCGCCTACATCTGCCCCAAGGGCCATCGGACCATTCTGCCCTTAGCTGAGGGCGCTGAGGTGCCGCAGGAGTGGGAGTGCCGCTGCGGGCAAATCGCTCACCTTGAAGGACATGACGAGCAGGAGTCTGGCAAGACCGGCAAGCCGACCAGGACCCACTGGGACATGCTGCTGGAGCGTCGATCCGAGGACGAGCTCAAGGCTGTCCTTGACAAGCGCCTGAAAATGCATCGCGAAGGATGGTTCCCTGACTATGAGTAAATCACCGCGCCGCCTGGTTCTGCTGGATCTGGACGGTACCCTGACTGCTTCTCACCCTGGCATTCTCGCTTCTGTGGTGCAAACTTTCAAAGAGCTTGGTCATCCTGTGCCCGATGAGAGCGAGCTTCGACGATTCATCGGACCAGCTATCGAAGTATCCCTGCGCAACAACGGCATCAGTGAGGAGGATGTAGATAGGGGCGTTCAAATCTACCGGCGCTATTACAGCGAGATAGCAGCATTCGAGGATCCTGAACACCCAGGACAACACATCCCAGGTCGACTGCTCGCCACGGTCTTTGACGGCATTCCCGATCAGCTGAACCGTATGCACGAGCATAGTCTGACATTGGCTGTGGCCACCTGCAAACCCGAGTACCAGGCCCTGCCGGTCTGTGACCACTTCGGACTGACTCCACTGGTAGACGGCGTCTATGGCGCCAGCAAGGACTCTACAAGGATCACTAAGGCCCAGGTCATCACCTACGCTCTGCAACAGCTTGGTTTCAAAGCCAAACAAGGCGACCGAGCCCTTATGGTCGGCGACCGCTGGACTGATGCCGACGGTGCACTGGAAACCGGCCTGGACTGCCTGGGATGCGGCTGGGGCTATGCCGAGCCCGGAGAACTTGAGTCTCACGGGTGCTACCGAGTCATCGACCAAGTCGGCCAATTGTGCCAAGCTGCCGAGGATTACTTCCAGGAATAACACCTTGTTCAGGATCTGTCTTGTGCCAACGAGCACACACTTTTGAGGCCAAAGACATATGCATGTCAGTATCAGCAAAGATTCGGGAACAGGGTATGCCGGTATGCCCATATATCTATCGATTTAAAGGCAGTTCAGTCAAAAATATGAGTCGATATTGAACTGCCTTAAGTCAGCACTGCAGTATTTACAATAAGCCAATAATGATGTTCCGGCCCTACATAGATGTACCGCTTAACCCGGCAAATCAAGGAGTAGAACTACGAGAGCTATTCCCGAAGAAACAAATGCTTCAGAGGAAACAACTTACACTTCATCACTAAGGGAATGTGTTAATAAACTGACCTTTAGATGCCAAATTTTAGCTGTCATTGCCACAGCTTCAATAGCCGGTCATGTAGGTGCGGTTTTCGGGCTGTTGTCTTACTTGAATCACTGGTGATAAAGATCAGATTTGAGTTTTGCGATTGTCTGCGCACCAGGTAGTCGACAATCGCAAAACTCAAAGCAAGGACAGTAGCAACCGTGAAATCATAGTCAGCAAAACAAATTGTGGCGAAACACCAGTAAGCCGATAATGTACGTTATGTCAAATTACTTATTATTTTTCTCCCCCTTTAGGCCGCCACATGGCCTTCGCACAATGTTGTCCTCGTCGATCATGCAGCCCGTTGACGCTGCTCGTGCTGGTGCTCCAAACGCTGGCGCAGACGCATAGCCGTCAGCTCGTCGATGGGCCGCTCAGGCAAGCCTGGTGTCAGCTGTCCGGTAGTCAAATCCACATGGTCGCAGGTCTGCAGTTCCAGATCCATCCGATGCCAGATAGCACCCACAGAGATAGCAAAGACGGCACGCCCGGACTGCATCAAAGCGAAGACCTGATCCGGGCCTGAACACTCGCTAACCTCGTCCCCGTCGCAAACCACAGTCACATGCTCAAGCTGACCGACTGTCCGATGCTCAAGATAAGCCACAGTGCTCGTTGCGTTGACCAGGTTGACGCCGGCATCCAGAAGTCGCTTGAGGACCGCCAGGATGACCACATCTTTAAAAGAATATAGCCTGCGGGAGCCTGATCCGTGTGAGGCCTTGATTGAGGGCTCTACAATCCGTTTGCGGGCCCAGTAATCCAGCTGCCGATAGGTGATGCCGGCCACCTTGGCCGCGACAGTTCCCCGGTAGCCTCGGGTCGTGCCCTCGGCCTGCTCAGCCGAGAAGAGTTCCCCCTGCACCAGCTTCGGCACCTCTTCGGCCATGCCATGCCCCCTATCAGCTCTTGGCGATGACTGCCCGATTGTCGAAGTAGACCAGCCTGAACTTGCCGATCATGATCTCGTCGCCGTTGTGCAGGTCGGCCTGGTCAACGCGTTCACGGTTGACGTAGGTGCCGTTAAGGCTGCCCGTGTCCTCGACCCTGAAGCCTTGGTCAGTCCGTACAAATATGGCGTGCGCCCTGGAGACTGTCGAGTCGTCCAACAGAATATCCGCTTTGGGATCACGGCCCACGCTGACCTGGTCCTCATCCAGCAGATAACGCGATCCCGACACCGCTCCCCTAGTAGAGATCAGCAGGGCTGTACCCTCAGGCAATCGGGCCATAGTCTCCAGATCGTCCTTGGTCAGTGGACGGTCACCGTTGGAGGTGACTGGAATGTTCAGGGCCGGCATGCCAATGATGGTCGTCTCGCCCGCAGTGGGAATAGGTTCTGTCATAACTGTCTATTCTACAGGCTTTGCATACTGATAGTCCTGCACGCGTCGAACCTGGTCGATTCTGACACTATCGGACTGCTCCACGGACACGGATGCGTGGAATTGGACCTTGATCCGCGAACCCACTCCCCCGGCGATCTGAATGGCGTTCTGCAGGCTGTCCGGGTCCCCGATAGCCTTGACTACGTAGGGACTGTGCAGCTTGGTATGATCGCACTGCAGGCCGGTGCGGGTATCCAGCAGATAGGTGTTGGTGACCACCCGGACATCATTGAAGGATATGACCTCGGCCCCGGCGTTGCGCAGCTCCTCAATCAGGTTGAACATGGTGGAGGCATCCACACGATCACTGTCCTCGGTGACCGTCACCACTACTCCCCTGCCCTGGGCTGGCAGCCGTCCGGACAGGATGCCACTGCTCTGCTCGTTCTGCTGGGCGATGCGGGCGGCCTCCTTTTGCTTGTCAGCAGCGGACTTGATAGAGGTCAGCTGCTGGTTGAGCTGGCTCTTACGCTCCTCCAGCTTATCGACCTGGTTGCTGGTCTCGTCCAGCACCCGCACCAGCTCTTCCTCGGACAGGCTCTGATAGGAGGACTGATTGTTACGCACCTGGACGGCATATCCAAAGCCCAGCAGGGCGCACATAAGGGCCACTAGGACGCTGGTGACCAGCCTGACCCTGGTGGCGTTGGAGTTGAGTGTGCGCAGAGGCCGCCGACGAACCACAGGGAAAGCACCAGTCTGTGTATCGTCGGATGGAGCCCTGACCCGTCCAGGCCGCCTAGGCGGAATGCTCTCGGGCATTCGTTCATCGCGCTTTTTCCTGAGGGTGTGTCTCATATGCTCACCCCTTGAAAATGAACCGTCGAATAGCGGAGACGTTGGAGAAGATGCGAATACCTAGGACCACAATGACAGCTGTGGACAGCTGAGAGCCCACACCCAGCTGATTGCCCAGGAAGACCAGAAGCGTGGCGGTGATCACATTGGAGATGAAGGAGACCACGAAGACCCGATCTGAGAAGCTGCGCTCGAAGTAGGAACGGACTGCGCCCATCAATGCATCCAGGGCCGCCACCACCATAATGGGCAGGTAGGGCTGCAAGACGATGGGAATGTCGGGCTTGAGGAAGATGCCCGCCACCACGCCTAGGATCAGGCCTAGAATTGCCGACATGTCAATGACTCCTTCCGGCATAGGACAGATTGGGCAGACCGACTGCATTCAAGTTCAGGCGCCGCTGCTTGTTCACATTGACGGTTATGTTCGCATCCTTCAGATCACGCAGGCGGCTCTGCAGATCGCTGCGAGACATCAGATCAGACAGTGCACCCTGGTCGCCTATGGCCTCAATCTTGTAGGGTGCCTCGATGGAAGCGGTACCCACCAGGATGGTCTGACCGGCCGTGCGCACTGATGTCTGTGTTCCTATTCTATTGCCGTTGATGGCAATGGCCTCGGCTCCCGCAGACCAGAGCTTGGTCAGAAACCACTGCAGATCCTGGTCGGTGACCAATTTAATCTGATCCGTATTGTCCCGGGCATCCTTGGAGGCAATGGGGTTAGCCAGGGTGATAACAATGCCTTGGCCCTGCACCTTACTGGTACCGTTGGTCAGATCATCGGCGGTTTTGGGGCCGTTCTGCCCCCGACCGCCCACTTGACCCGAAAGCGTGTCGATATTTCCGTTGAGATCCGAAATCTGGCCGTTGAGGTCATCGGCACGTTTGCTGACCACCTCTACCTGAGAGATCAGCTTTTCACGTACCTTCTGACGCGGGTCCCGGTGCAGCACCTGCACTATGCCCGTGCCAGCCAAACCAACCAGCACACAAATGACGAAGACCAGGATCCTGTTGACCCAGACGCTCAGCGGTGACCTGCGCTCAGCAGGCAATAGGCGGGCATCCTCAAACATAGGATCCATGGGACGGTTGGTCAGATCATCGATCAGCCTCAAGGACTCATCGGCCATGCGTCGACGAATGGACTCCTGGGAGGGCTCAGAGCTCTCTTCATCAACATAGTGACGTTCCAGACCAGCACTGGAGTGCGAAAAAGCCGCCCGGCGGTGAATCAGGGCACGGTCGGGCGGCACGGGGAAGGATTCAGGCACTCTCTGCGGTTCAGTCATGATGGCGGTCCTGACGAAGCAGTCCGATGCCTTGACGTGCGTATATCAGCCCTGCCAGCCAATAGAGGCCCACCCCCCAAATGACGGCCGCCAGGGCCACCAGATGGAAGAAGCGGAAGAAGGCTGAAGTACCCACATCCGCAAAGATCAGGGCCGGTATGGCCAGCATGAGTACGGCTGTGCCGGTCTTGCCCGCGAAGTGAACCGGCAGAGGGCCATAGTTGTGCTGAGCCAGCGCCAGAACCAGCAGACCCATGAGCACGTCCCGGGCCCCGACCAGGGCCAGAAGCCACCAAGGGAGTATGGATGCGATGCTCAGAGCCAGAACCGAACAGAGAATGAGCAGGCGATCAGCCACAGGGTCTAGAATCTGGCCCAGCTTGCTGACCTGGTTGAACCTGCGAGCAATAATTCCGTCCACACCGTCTGACAGGGCCGAAATCAGCATGACCACCAGAGAGATGATCAGGTGCCGATTGGCCACCAGGTAGGCAATAAGGGGTATGGATAGGATACGGAGCAGGCTGATGACATTCGGTACAGTGAGAATCACAGACCGCGGCTCAGGGCTGTACCTGCTGCGTGAAATTCGATCGATCAGTGCCATCCGACTACATTCTAGAAGCTTGAAGAGCTGTTACAAGGATGGCACGCGCACCAATCTCATAGAGGCGGTCCATTAGGTTGTTCACCTGGTCCCTGGGGACCATGGCCCTGACTGCCGCCCACTGCTTGTCATGCAGGGAGGAGACTGTCGGCGACTCGTACCCGGGCGTGATGCCTACAGCCATGGCTACACGCTCGACCGGGATGTCGTAATCCATCAGTACATAGCGACGGGCTGTCAGCACACCCTCCAGCCTACGGGACATGACCGCCAGCCGCTCATCATCCGGATCCAGGCGGGGCGACCTGATGAGAATCCCCTCCGATTTCAGAATCGGGTCACCGAAGACACGGAGCCCGGCATTGCGCAAGGTGGTGCCGGTGGAGACCACATCAGCGATCAGGTCAGCCACCCCGAGCTGGACAGAGGACTCCACTGCCCCATCCAGATGGATCAGTTCTGCCTTGAGACCCTTGCCAACCAGGTAGTCACCAAGAAGCCGGTCGAAGGTGGTGGCGATCCGCTTGCCGTCCACATCCTGAAGACTGCTGATAGCACTGGCTTCGGGAGCTGCGAACCTAAAGGTGGATGCGCCGAATCCCAGCTGGGTGACCTCGACGGCCCCGGTGCCTGAGTTCAGTAGAAGATCACGCCCGGTGATGCCCAGATCGATGGTTCCCAGGCCGACATAGACCGCTATGTCGTTGGGCCTTAGGTAAAAGAGCTGAATGTCGTTGTCAATGTCATCGACCACCAGCTGCCGATCATTGGAACGCAGACGGTAGCCAGACTCTGACAGCAACCTCCATGCAGGTTGGGACAACATGCCTTTATTGGGCACCGCGACCTTCAACACGGCAACCTCCTAATTACGGAAGCGAATCTACAGCGGGATGGGATTGGGAGTCACAGGTACCTGTAGACATCCTCCAGGGTGATGCCCCGATCGATCATCATGACCTGGATGTGATACAGAAGCTGGCTCATCTCTTCAGCCGTCCGCTCCTTGCCCTCATACTCAGCGGCGATCCAGGTCTCCCCGGCCTCTTCATTGATCTTCTTGCCAATGAAATGCGTGCCTTTGTCCAGCTCGTCAACAGTCAAGGATCCTTCTGGGCGCTCCTTTGCTTTGGTCGTGAGCTCCTCAAATAACCCATCAAAGGTCTTCATCCGGCTATCTCCATTCTTCCTGCAAAACCTGTCAGTCCTTGTAGCTTACCTGCGCAGCCTGCCTGATCTGGTCAATGGCTTTGGCCGGGTCGTCGGCACCATAGACCGCTGAGCCTGCCACCAGAACATCGGCTCCAGCTTCTGCCACGATGGGAGCCGTGGTGGGGCTTACTCCACCATCCACCTGGATATGGGTCTTGAGGCCACGAGCAGTGATCTGGTCACGTAGGCGGCGGGTCTTAGGCATCTGATTGTTCAGGAACTTCTGGCCACCGAATCCTGGTTCCACGGTCATGACCAGAATCATGTCAAACTCATCCAAAATATCGAAGATCGGCTCTACGGGTTCGGCAGGACGCACAGCCAGGCAGGCCTTGACCCCCATGTCGTGCAGCTGTCGGGCCAGGCGGACCGGGGCATGGACGGCTCCAGTGTGGAAAGTGACGGAGGCGACACCCAGCTTGGCAAATTCAGGAGCCCAACGGTCGGGATCCTCGATCATCAGATGCACGTCCACCGGCAAGTCGGTTACCTGGCAGATGCGCTCCACCACAGGTTCGCCGAGTGTCAGGTTGGGTACGAAATGGTGGTCCATCACGTCGACGTGGACCATATCGGCATTGGCAATAGCCTTGAGATCCCGCTCCAAATTGGCGAAATCGGCGGAAAGAATGCTGGGTGCTATCTGAATGCTCATGAAGATCATTCTATGTTGTACGGAAGACCGGCGGTACCGGTTTGTTGCTCAATTGCACAGGTCCCGACCCTCGGGCAACCGACCCCTGTTCTACTTGCTCTGGACCTCAGATTCCTGACGCACCTCAAGCTCGGTAATGGTCCTCAGCTTTTCGGACAACAGGGAGGTCGGCTTGCCCTTGCGCGCTATGAGGACGAAGGCTGCAGCAGCCAGGAAGAAGACCGTCATGGACACCCAGACGTTGATCCTGACACCTAGGAATTCGTGGGCGAAGTCGATGCGAAGGGCCTCGATCCAGGTGCGCCCCAAGGTGTACCACATGACATAGAGGGCGAAAAGGGAGCCAGCCTTGAGGATGTTCACGGCCTTGTGGCCGATCCAGACCAGGAGGGCCGCGCCGATCAGGTTCCAGATCATCTCATACAGGAATGTGGGCTGGAAGAGGGTGCCGGTCGGACAGGTAGCCCCGTCATAGCACTGTTCGCTGCTGCCGATGGCGGAACCTGCGGCGTCGATCTTCAGTCCCCAAGGCAGCGTAGTGGGAGCCCCGTAGAGCTCCTGGTTGAACCAGTTGCCCAGCCGCCCGATGGCCTGGGCCACCAGAAGGGCAGGAGCCACGCTGTCAGCCAGCAGGGCGGTCGGGTAATTCTTGTGACGGCACCAGACCCAGGCTGCTAGAGCTCCCAGGAGAACTGCACCCCAGATGCCCAGACCGCCTCGCCAGATGCGCAGAATGTCTGCCGGGTTGCCATCAGCTCCGAAATACCGCTCAGGAGTGGTGATGACGTGATAGAGCCTTGCGCCGACGATGCCGGCCGGTACCGCACAGATAGAGATGTCCAGAATCTGATCAGTCCGGCCACCCTCCTTCTTCCAGCGTCTGGTCGTGATCCAAGCAGCCACGATGATGGCCAAGAGCATGGTCAGGGCATAGAACCTGATGGTGACCGGCCCCAGATGGAAGCTGGATATTCCCGGCGATGGAATGTAGGCAAGCGTCATAAAGCCCCAATCTAGCCCCTAGGCCTTACAGCCCCACTCACTTCCTGGCCTGGGAGATGCCCCAGCGCAGGTCGGAGCAAACCTCAGCCAGGGCCTCCAGAGCCTTTCTGCGATCTTTCCGCGGCCTGCCCTCGTCATCCAGAAGGCAGTGGACCAGAGCCGATCCGACGATGACCCCGTCCGCGTAAGCGCCGACCTGGGAGGCCTGCTGGGCGGTCGAAACCCCGATGCCCACGCAGACATAAGGAGCGCCCGCATGCCTGACTCTCGCCACCAGGTTCTGGGCCGAATTGGACATACTTGTTCGCTCGCCGGTCACGCCCATTCGTGAGGTCGCATAGACGAATCCTCTGGCGGCTCGAGAAGTGATCTGCAGACGTGCATCAGTGGAGTCGGGCGAAACCAGATAGACCCGGTCAAGGCCATAGCGGTCAGACTGCTCTATCCATTCCCCAGATTCGTCGACAATCAGATCCGGAGTGACAAGCCCGGACCCGCCAGCCTCGGCCATACGCTGGGCAAAGTCCGCTACGCCATGATGCAGAATCAGATTCCAATAGCTCATGACCAGAGCCCTTGCACCGTCCGCCTGGACCTGGCGAACCGCATCGAAGACGCCCTCGACCTTAACGCCATTGTCGATGGCGCACTTGCTGGCTGCCTGGATCACTGGGCCATCCATGACCGGGTCGCTATAGGGCAGTCCGATCTCAACGATGTCGACACCGCTTTTCACCATGACCCGCATGGCCTCCAAGGATGTTGGCACGTCGGGAAATCCGTAGGGGAAGTAGCCGATGAAGGCTGGCTTGCCCTGCTGCCGGAGGGCCTGCAAAGTGGATGCCACCGGGCTGGCCGTGCGGCTGAACCCTTTCGGCTGGACGGGCTGCACGGGGGCTTTCTGCCATTGCCATAGCTGGTTGACCATCATCGGGCCTCCTCTTCTGCTTGATCACTCTTGCCATGCCCGGCCTGGGCTTCCAGTGCGCTGGCCTCCTGCTCGGACAGGTAGCCGAACCATCTGCCCGCAGTGGCCACATCCTTATCGCCTCGGCCCGAGATGTTGATCAGGATGACAGGATTCCTGATTCCCTTGCGCAAAAGGTCGGTGGCTGCCTTGCTGGCTCCTGCCAAGGCGTGCGAAGACTCCAGGGCGGGGATGATGCCTTCGGTCCGGCAGAGGTCACTGAAAGCCTGCATGGCCTCCTTGTCTGTTGCGTAGTCATACTTGACCCGGCCCATGTCGTGCAGCCAGGCATGCTCAGGTCCCACCGAAGCGTAGTCCAGGCCGGCGGAAATCGAGTAGGTGTCCATGGTCTGGCCTTGGTCATCCTCCAACAGATAGGACTTGGTCCCCTGGAAGACGCCGACCTGACCTGTCCCTGGCGACAGGCGGATGGCGTGCTCGCCCGACTTGGGCCCGTTCCCGCCGGCCTCGTATGCGTAAAGGGAGACACGAGGATCGTCCAGGAAAGTGTTCATGATGCCGATGGCGTTGGAGCCTCCACCGACGCAGGCCACAACCCCATCAGGATGGTCGATGCCATACGCAGACAGCTGAGCTGAGGCCTCTTCGCCGATGATCTTCTGAAAGTCCCTGACGATGGTCGGGAAGGGATGGGGGCCGGCCACCGTGCCCAGCAGGTAGTGGGTGGACTCCACGTTGGTCACCCAGTCGCGCAGGGCCTCGTTGATGGCATCCTTGAGAATCCTGGTCCCTGTGGTCACTTCGACGACTTCGGCGCCCAGCATTCGCATCCTCGCCACGTTCAGGGCCTGTCTGCGGGCGTCGATCTGCCCCATGTAGATTCTGCACTTGAAGCCCAGGAGGGCACAGACCGTAGCCGTGGCCACGCCGTGCTGTCCGGCGCCGGTCTCCGCAATGACGCGGGTCTTGCCCATCCGCTTGACCAGGAGCCCTTGCCCCAGGGCGTTGTTGATCTTGTGGGCGCCCGTGTGGTTCAGATCCTCCCGCTTCAGGAAGACCCTGACCTGGCCGCCGACCCGGTCACTGATCAACTTGGCGAACCGGGGGGCCGGCGTCAGGGCCGAGGGACGCCCCACATAGACTCGGTTGAGTCTGTTCAGCTCCTCACGGAAGGCCGGATCTGCCTTGGCATCCTTGTATACACGCTCCAGCTCGTCAAGGGCACCCACCAGGGCCTCAGGGACGAAGCGTCCGCCATAAGGGCCGAAATAGGGACCGTCATGGGTTGAGAGGGGTTTGGCCTCAGCGGCCTTGAAGCGATGGCCGGCCTGGACCAGCAGGCGAACCGTCCCCTCCTGGTCCTGGGAGGTGACCAGACCTTCTCCTATCAGGACTGCATCGGCCCCGGCCCGGGCGTACCGCTCCAGCTCGACCGTCCCGAACACTCCGGACTCAGCCACCTTGACCACATCCTTGGGCAGGTTGGAAGCTAGACGGGCATATTGGTCAACGTCAACGCTCAAGTCTTTCAGGTTGCGGGCGTTGATGCCAATCACCCTGGCGCCGGCCGCGATGGCCCGCTCAATTTCTTGACGATCATGCGTCTCGACCAGGGCGGTCATGCCCAGACTCCCAGCCAGATCGAGCAGGTGCTTAAGGCGGGTGTCATCCAAGGCCGCCACAATTAGCAGGATCATATCGGCCCCATTGGCTCTGGATTCCCAGACCTGATAGTCGGAGACGATGAAGTTCTTGTTGAGCACGGGAATGCCCACTGCCTGCCTGACCTGTCGCAAATCTTCCAAAGACCCCAGGAAGCGTCTGCCCTCAGTCAGGACAGATATGGCTGAGGCACCCCCGTTGGCGTACTGCCGGGCCAAGGCAGCAGGATTTTTGATGTCTGCAAGATACCCCTTGGAGGGCGAGGCGCGCTTAATTTCTGCGATAATCGGAATGCCGACGCTCTCCCTGAGCAGTCGGGCAGCATCCAGAGGTTTGCGCTTCATGCTCCTGACCTGTTGCTTGAGGCTTTCCAAGGGAATCTTCTGTACCCGGCCCCTAGCATCCTCCACGGCACCGGCCACCAGTTCATCCAAGACGGTCATAGAGCCCTTCCCTCCAGTTTCCTGTGTGTTCCCTGCCACAACCTTAGCGTCTTTCTGCAATGGATGGCCCTTCCTCACTATTCATTTCCGCCTGAGTACGATTGCCCTGCACTACTGGAAGCGGTCCGCCGGCTTCGAAACACGACCTGGTCCCGGTATGGCAGGCCGCCCCTACTTGGTCCACCTCGATAAGAAGCGCGTCCCCGTCGCAGTCAATGCTGACTCCCTTAACGTATTGGACATGCCCGGAGGTGTCACCCTTGCGCCAGTATTCCTGCCTGGAGCGGGACCAGAATGTGACCCTTCCTGTCGTCAAGGTCCGTCTAAGGGCCTCCTCGTCCATGTAACCGACCATAAGCACCTGGCGACTGTCATACTGCTGGACTACAGCGGCCACAAGCCCCTGATCGTTCTTCTTGAGCCTAGACGCTATGTTCGGATCCAAACGTTCTTCCTGGTCATTCGAAGACTGTGACATTGATCCTCGTTCTCCTTGATTCAGCTAATTGATTCAGCTGGTTTGTCCGACATAACCCTGTCGATTTATTGTTTATAGTATGGGTATAGTTTCCCGATGTCTGCCAACAAGGCCTGCAAACGCCGTGCACCGCGTGGTGCCGAAGTTCTCTGCGGGATTGGTTCAGGCCTGCCATCGGACCGGATACCCGGCCGCATGGAGCGCCTGCTTGACGTCCTGGATGGACACCTGACCAAAATGGAAGACGGAAGCAGCCAAGACCGCATCGGCCCCAGCCTTGACCGCAGGAGGAAAATCGGCGGCCTTGCCTGCTCCGCCACTGGCGATGAGCGGAAGAGATACTGCCCTGCGCACGTCGGCGATCATCTCCAGATCGAATCCCTGACGGGTGCCATCCGCATCCATGGAGTTGAGGAGTATCTCGCCGGCTCCGAGTTCCTGGGCCTGCTTGACCCAGTCGATAGCATCAATGCCGGTGGACTGGTGGCCGCCCATGGTGGTCACCTCATATCCCGAGGTAATGCCCTGTGCATTGGATCGGCGGGCATCGACCGAGAGCACTAGAACCTGGCGACCGAACCGCTGGGCGATGTCGCCGATGACCTGCGGGTTGGCAATTGCTGCTGTGTTGATGCCAACCTTATCGGCTCCTGACCGCAGGAGAGTATCGACATCCTGCGGGGTGCGCACGCCTCCGCCGACGGTTAGGGGGATGAAAATCTGATCTGCAGTGCTTTTGACCAGGTCCACCATGGTGGCTCGCCCGCTGCCCGAAGCAGTCACATCCAGAAAGGTCAGTTCGTCGGCTCCCTGTTGGTAATAGGCGGAAGCCAGTTCGACCGGATCACCCGCATCGCGCAGGTTCTTGAAGTGGACGCCTTTGACCACACGGCCCTGGTCGACATCAAGGCAGGGAATGACACGAACCGCTACCGTCATGCGACCTGCCTTCCTGCCTGAACCCATTTGTTTGAGTCAAAACCTTAGCTTCTGCACTGTCCGAAGACCATAGCATGTCCACACTCTGGCATGTCCACATTGCAAAACGCTGAATCAGGCCTGAAGCTTTACGGCCTTGGCTGCCAGCTGTCCGCAGGCGCCGTCGATGTCAGATCCGCGGGTGTCCCTCATAGTTGCCGTGATGCCGGCCTTGTGAAGGATGTCCAGGAAGCGCTGCTCATCTTCAGGCTTGGAGGCCGTCCAACGAGACCCCTCAATCGGATTCAGAGGTATGGGATTGACGTGCGCCCAGTCGTCCCCATAGTGGTTGAGGCGCTTGGCCAGAAGGCGTGCATGCTCGGCCTGGTCGTTGATGCCGCGCATCAGGGCGTACTCGATGCTGACCCGTCTGCCACTGGCCAGGTAATAGTCGTGAGCTGCATCCAGAACCTGGGTGGTGTTGAAGCGGCGGTTCATGGGAACCAGCTCGTCGCGCAGCTTGTCGCTGGGAGCATGGAGGGAGACGGCCAGACGAACCGGGATTCCCTCTTTGGTCAGTTTGCGGATACCGGGGACCACGCCAACCGTGGACACAGTGATGTTCCTGGCCGAGATTCCGAATCCTTTGGGCGGCAGGGCGCTGATCTGCCTGACTGCGGACAGGACGGCCCGGTAGTTGCCCATGGGCTCGCCCATCCCCATGAAGACGATGTTGCTCAGGCGTCCCGGGCCTCCGGCAACCTGTCCGGACCTCATCATGCGAGAGGCGGCCCTGACCTGTTCCAGAATCTCCCCGGTCGACATGTTCCGGGTCAACCCAAGCTGACCTGTGGCGCAGAAGGGGCAGCCCATGCCGCAACCGACCTGGCTGGAGATGCAGAGGGTGGCCCTAGAGGGGTAGCGCATGAGCACGGATTCGATCCTGGATCCGTCGAAGAGCTCCCAGAGGGTCTTGATGGTGGTCCCCTGATCCGCCTTCTGAACGGTGACCGGGGTAATCAGTTCAGGGAAGAAGCGGTGTGCGGCCTCCTGGCGGCTGGCTGCGGGAAAGTCCGTGAAGTCGTCCGGGTTGGTGGACAGATGATTGAAGTAATGGTTGGCCAGTTGCGAGACACGGAATTTAGGCAGGCCCAATTGAGCGCAGACCTCGTGACGCTCCTTCTGGTCCATGTCCGTAAAGTGGCGCGGCGGCTTGCCTCGCCGGGCATGGTCGGCCGCCAGAACGTCCCTGAAGGCCCCATCCTTGCCTCCGGGGGTGATGCCGGTCTCAGGCTCGTCACCGGTCACGTCGACATCCGTCATACCTCAACCTCATCCTGTATCAGTCATCCGACCATCAATTCCGGTCACAGGCCGGTAGTCAAAAGAACCAGTGTGATGAACGGTGCGGACATGAGGATGGAATCCACCCTGTCCAGCACTCCGCCGTGGCCCTTGAGCAGGTGGCCCATGTCCTTGATCCCCAGGTCGCGTTTGATCAAGGAGGCACTCAGGTCCCCGAGGGTGCCTGTGGCTCCGACCATGATGCCCATGAGCAGGGCGACCCACCAGATTCGTCCCCAATCCGCCATGGGGTAGGTGGCCGCAAAGATGACCAGGGCACCGACCAGGCAGCAGAGCATGGAGCCTGCCAGACCCTCCAGGGACTTGCCTGGCGAGATGCGGGGCGAGATCTTGTGCTTGCCGAAGAGGGAGCCGAAGAGAAGACCGCCGATGTCGCTCAAGGCAGGCAGGAAAATCACCATGAAAGCATGTGCGGCGGGATGCCCGCCGAAGGTGGTGGGCAGGGTTATCAGACAGGCCAGGAGGGTGATGTAGACAACGGTCAGGAGGGTGACTCCCACATTGGCCAGGCTGCTTGACCGGCTCTCACCCTCTGCGGTGCCGTAGGAGGCATCGGCCATGGTCTGAGCATCCTTGCCCGACAGCTTGGCGTTCACCGCCTTGAGCAGACGGCCGCCCGGACGATGGTTGCGGGTGGCCGCAAGAGCTCCGACCAGGGCAGTGATCAGAACACCGGCGGTCATGACCGCCACATGGTCCGGCGCGTAGAACGAGGCCAGCATGGTGGCCGCCGAGCATACCCACAGCTCGACCACCGGTATGTGCAGGCCCGCCGTGGCAAAGTCCACCCTGAGCTCCCAGAGCCCCAGGGTCATGAAGATCACGATCAGATAGATGAATGCGTCGATGCGCACCAGGATGCAGGCCAGGATGATAACCACCAGAAGCGCACCGGTAGCCACCGCCTGCGGCATGTTGCGCCCGGTGCGTTTGTTCAGGGTTGCGACTGCATCCTGACCTGCCTTCTCGGCTAAGCTTTCCTTGGTACTCATGAAGTGTGGACCCTCCCCAGGCGGATCAGACCTCGAGGATCTCCTTCTCCTTGGCATCCAGGAGCTGGTCGATCGTGTCGTTCTTCTGCTTGGTGACGGTCTCCAGCTCCTTCTGCAGCCGGTTGCCCTCGTCCTCGCCCAGGTCGCCGTCCTTGACCTTGGCCTCCAGCTCCTCCTTGACCTTGCGCCGGATGTTGCGGACAGCCACCTTGCCCTCCTCGGCCTTGTTCTTGGCCAGCTTGACGTAGTCCCGGCGGCGCTCCTCGGTCAGCTCGGGCATGGTGACCCTGATGACGTTGCCGTCACGGCTGGGGTTGACGCCCAGGTCGGAGTCGCGGATGGCCTTCTCGACCGCACCCGCCTGGGAGGGGTCGAAGGGGGTGACGGCCAGGGTACGAGGCTCCGGGACGCCGATGGATGCCAGTGACTTGATGGGCGTGGGAGTGCCGTAGTACTCCACCATGATGTCGTTGAGGAAGGAGGGGTTGGCGCGCCCGGTCCTGATCCCCGAGAAGTTCTCCTTGGTCGCCTCGATGCTCTTGTCCATCTGCCTGCCGGCCTGGTCCACCACTGTGGTCATGATCTGCTCCTTGCTGTATGGACCATCCGCCTGTGCGCGCGAGGTCCGTCATTCTTATACTCTACGGCCATGGGGCCACAGGGGCCAAGCGGCGCGGGGTGTGTGCCCGCAACCGGTCACAGGGTACGATCAGGACCGCCGTGGACCAAGGTGCCCAGGCGCTGGCCTTTAAGCGCACCGGTCACGTTGCCTTCACCCTCCAGTCCGAAGACGCGGATGGGCATGTCATTGTCCCGGGCCATGGACAGCGCTGCCGCGTCCATGACGGCCAGGTTGTCCACTAGGGCCCGCTGGTAGCTGAGATTGGTGAACATTCGCGCAGAAGCCTGCTTGTGCGGATCAGCCGTATACACACCGTCCACACCGTTCTTGCCCATGAGGACCTCGACGCAATGTATCTCCAAGGCCCGCTGTATGGAGACCGTGTCGGTTGAGAAGTAAGGCATGCCGGATCCGGCGCCGAAGATGACCACGCGTCCCTTCTCCAGGTGGCGGATGGCCTTGAGCGGAATGTAGGGCTCGGCCACCTGGCCCATGGTGATGGCTGTCTGCACCCTGGTGGCCTGACCATCCTGCTCCAGGAAGTCCTGCAGAGCCAGGCAGTTCATGACCGTGCCCAGCATGCCCATGTAGTCGCCGCGCGAACGTTCGATTCCGGCCTGACTGAGCTCGGCTCCGCGGAAGAAGTTGCCACCGCCCACCACGATGGCCACCTGAACGCCGCCCTGCACCGCCTGGACGATCTCCTTGGCCACCCGCTTGACCACCTGCACGTCGATGCCGACCTCGCCTCCTCCGAAGGCCTCTCCGGAGAGCTTGAGCAGCACACGACGAGGCGATGCTTGGTTTTGCGCTGAATCGGATCCGGTCATAAAAGCCCTTTCTCCAGACATGATGACGGGCGGAATACGCCGATAATAGAGTATCTGGGCTGGGCGACAACCCCTCTTGAGCAGACCGAGGGAATAGGCCCTGGGAACTGACTTAGGACAAAAGAAGGGGAGCAGCTACGAAAGCCACTCCCCTGCCATCAATGCCGGACGTTTGCCAGTACCTTAGACAAGATCAAGCAGACGACGCAAAACATTGCTGAGCTACTTACTACTCCTCGTCGCCCTTGCCGACCTCGAGACGGGCGAAGGCCAGAGCCTTGCCACCTGCCTGCTTGAAGAGGTCACCAATGGTCTTGGATGTGTCCTTGACGTACTGCTGCTCCAACAGAACGGTCTCCTTGAAGAAGGCGTTCAGACGCCCCTCGACGATCTTGGGAATGATTTTCTCGGGCTTGCCTTCGGCCTGGGACTTCTCAGTGGCCACGCGACGCTCGGACTCCACCACATCAGCGGGCACATCTTCGCGGCTGAGCCACTTGGGGCTCATGGCGGAGATCTGGAGGGCCACCTCATGGGCGACCTGGGCGCCGGCCTCATCAGTGGCGATCATGGCCACGATGGATGGGGGCATCTCCACAGACTTGCGATGGGCGTAAATCTCTACACGGGGACCTTCGACCCGGGCCACCTGGCCGACCTTGACGTGCTCATGGAAGAGAGCACCAGCTTCCTCCACGGTCTCCTTGACGGTGCCTGACTTGGATGGAGCGGCATCGACCTGCTCGGCGTTGGAGGCATCAGCCTTGGCCACGTCATCGATGACCTCCTGGCCAAACTCGATGAACTGAGGGGTCTTGGCCACGAAATCGGTCTCGGAGTTGAGCTCGACGGCGTAGCCGATCTGACCCTGTCCGCCCTCGATGACGGTGGAGGCGATCAGGCCCTCCTGAGCCTTGCGGCCCTCACGGGCGCCTGCGGCCTGGATGCCGGTGGCGCGGATAATCTCCTTGGCGCGGGCCATGTCGCCCTCGGCCTCGGTTAGGGCCTTCTTGACGTCCATCATGCCGGCGCCGGTCTGGTCACGCAACTCCTTGATCAGTGCAGCGGTGATTTTTGCCATAAAACTCTCCTATCTGGTCTTTCCTGAATGCATCATCTAGACGCCAAATTTCAGGCGGCCTGATCGGCAGCGGGGGTCTCCTGCTGCTGTTGCGCGGGCTGCTCGGCCTGGGGAGCCTGGGCGGTCTCCTGGGCCTGCTCCTGCGGCTGTCCATCCTTGTTCTCCAGCAGATTCTTCTCCCACTCGGCCATGGGCTGGTCAGAGGCCTCCTCGGTCTTGGCGGCCTTGCCAGAGCGCTCCAGCAGACCGTCAGCCACGGCATCGGCCATCAGCCGAGTCAGCAGCTCGACGCCGCGAATGGCATCGTCGTTGGCGGGAATGGGGTAGGTGACGAGCTCAGGATCCGTGTTGGTGTCCACCAGGGCCACCACCGGAATGCCCAGCTTGTTGGCCTCGGAGACCGCCAGGGCCTCCTTGTTGATGTCGACCACGAACAGGGCCGAAGGGGTGCGGTTCATGTTGCGGATGCCACCCAGCTGGCGCTCCAGCTTGTCCTTCTCGCGCCGCAGGAGCAGGAGTTCCTTCTTGGTCAGCCCCGAGCCGTGGACATCGTCGAAGTCCATCTCCTCCAGCTCCTTCAAGCGGCCGACCCGCTTGGTCACGGTCTGGAAGTTGGTCAGCATGCCGCCCAGCCAGCGCTCGGAGACGTAGGGCATGTTCACCCGGGTGGCCTGGGCCTTGATGGCCTCCTGGGCCTGCTTCTTGGTCCCCACGAAGAGCACGGTGCCGTTGTGGGCCACGGTCTGCTTGATGAAGTCATAGGCCTGGTCGATCAGACCGAGCGACTTGAAGAGGTTGATGATGTGGATGCCGTTGCGCTCCATCAGGATGTACTGCTTCATCTTGGGGTTCCAACGACGGGTCTGGTGTCCGAAGTGGACGCCGGCCTTCAGCATTTCGCTCATGGTGATCTGTGCCATGTCCGTACCTTTCATTGTCGGTTATTGCCTGGCCATGTGCACCTGCGTGCAACTCCGAAGAGCCGACCGACACAGGGCGTCGCGGACATGGCGCGAATTTGCGGCGTGTGTTCGGGAATACTCTTGGCGCGCCTGCCCACCCGTGACAGCGGACCTGCGCAATGACACGCCGAATTACCATGATACCCGAGGCCAATGACCTCGGGTATCATGTTCGCCCTCTGCCTACTTGGCTGATCTCAGCTGCTGCATGGCCTTGCGGCGGACATCGCTCTCCAGCCGATCCACATAGACATGACCGTCCAGGTGATCGCACTCGTGCTGGATCATCCGCCCCATGATGCCATGGCCTTCGAGGGTCACCGTCTTGCCGTCCAAGTCGATGCCGTGGGCTCGGGCGTAGTCGGCCCGCCTGGTCGGATACCAGAGGTTGGGCAGGGACAGACATCCCTCCTCGCCATACTGCTCGCCGGAGGTCTTGTCGATGACCGGATTGATGATGTAGCCCACCTTGCCGCCGATGTTATACGAGAATACGCGCAGGCCCACGCCGATCTGATTGGCCGATAGTCCTGCCCTGCCTGGATCGTCGACAGTGTCCACCAGGTCACGCACCAGACTGCGCACAGCCGGGGTGATGCTGGTCACAGGATCGCAGGGGGTACGCAAAACCGGATCGGGAACCACTCTGATTGTACGAATCGCCACTGCCTACTCCTCGTCATCCCGGCCGTCGCGGCCGTCCTTCTCGTCCTCCAGGGCTGCTTCCTCCTCCTGGCGGCCTTCACGCTTGCGTCCGGTCATGCTGGCCAAGGAATCGCTCATGGTGGTCCGTGCCCTGCTGACGATGTCGTTCTCCTTGACAGCGGGTTTGACTGGCGTCCTGGGCGCATAAAGGACCTTGTCCACAAGTTCGGCATACTGACGGAGCACCTCGGGGCGCACCACCTTCAGGCTGGGGGTCAGGGTACCGTCCTCCTGGCTAAAGTCCTTGTCCAGCACCAGGAACTTGCGCACCGACTCGGCCCGTGAGACGTTGCAGTTGGCCTTGTCTACATACTGCTGGATGAAGGCATGGATAGCATCGTTATGGCTGGCCTGCTCCATGCTCATATCAGCATCTAGGCCCTGGGAGGCCAGCCAAGATTTTAGCATTCCGGCATCCAGAGTGACCAGGGCGCCAACGAAGGGTCTGCCGTCGCCCACGACCACGGCCTGGGAGACTATCGGACAGGTGCTGATTACATCCTCCAAAGGCGCCGGGCTTACGTTCTTGCCGCCGGCTGTGATGATGACATCCTTCTTGCGGCCAGTGATGAAGACGAAGCCCTGGTCATCGATTTGGGCCAGATCGCCGGTATGCAGCCAACCGTCCTTGTCAAGTACGGTGGAATCCAGCTCGGGCTGGTGGTAGTAGCCCATGAAGACGCTGGGGCCCTTGACCAAAAGCTCATCGTCGTCGCTCAGCCTGACCGTGATGCCCGAGCCAGGTCGACCGACCGACCCAACTTCGTTGGCATCCTCGAAGTTGACAATGCAGGGGGCCGCCGTCTCGGTCATTCCGTATCCCTGAATGAAGGTAATCCCGTCGATTCCGTTGAAGAAGTGGGCCAGGTCTGCGTTCATGGGTGCGCCGCCGCAGGCCAGATAGCTCAGATTGGAGCCCAGGGCGGACTCGATCGTGTTGCCGACGGTCTTGGTGTAGAAGGCATGGGCCAGGCGAGTCAATGGCGAGTGGCCGCGCCCCTCCTGCTCATCCTTGGACCACTTGATGAAGTGCCTGGTGGCCTTGGCAAAGACCTTGCCTGCCAGACCTGCACCGGCCTTCTGTGAGGCGGCATTGTAGACCTTCTCGAAGACGCGTGGCACACCCAGCAGATAGGTGGGCCGGAAGGTGCGCAGGTCAGTCAGCAGGTGTTTGGCGTTAGAGACGTATCCGACCACGCCTTGAGCGCCTATGGCCACGTACTGGATGTAACGGGCGAAGCAGTGGGCCAGGGGCAGGAAGAGCATCAGGCGGGAGGGGGCTGCCAGCATGTGGTAGAGCACATCCCAGCCCACGAAGACGATGTGGACAAAGTTCCGGTTGGAAAGCATGGCGCCCTTGGGCTCACCGGTGGAGCCCGAAGTGTAGACGATTGTGGCAAGATCGTCGGCCTTGACCTGGGCGATGGCCTGATCCAGGCGTTCGTCGTCAATCCCCTGGCCGAATTCGCTGACTGCATTCAGACCCCCCGCCTCGAAATTGAATACATACTTGAGCTTGGGCGATGACCCCCGGACCTGCTCAAGGATCTGCGCATGCTCCGAGTCGCCGGCAAACGCCAGGACGCAGTCCACGTCCTGAACGATCTTCTGGGCCTGGCTAGGCGAGTCGGTCTCATAGATGGGCACAGAGACCGCCCCGATGGCGGCACAAGCGAAGTCCGTGACTCCCCAGTCGTAGCTAGTAGAGGCATAGATGACTACGGTGCTGCCTTTTCCCACACCCAGGGCCATCATGCCTTTGGCCACGGCGCGAACCCGTGCGGACATCTGCCCGGCCTTGACATCGTGCCAGTTTCTGGTCATGGGATCCTGCCACTGGGCAACCAGCTCCTCAGGATCGCGAGCGGTGCGTTTTGCCAGGAGTGAATAGATGGTGTCCTTGTCCGTCGTCGGGTGTTGAAGCTCGACCGTATATTCACGCAACATACCCACCATCATATGGGTCAACCCGCCAAAGCCGCCGCCTAGCCCATGTCGAAGCGCACACAGACCCAGCGCGAACCGCTTCTGGCGACAATCATGTTGGCCAGCACAGTGCGCTCGCCGACCAGGCATCTGATGGTGGTTTCGTATCGGTCGCGGTCCACGCGGTAGATCTCAACCAGGTTAGGAATCAGCGGTAGGTATGTCATGCGTGCATGATCTGCAGTGCGAACCATGCCTAGATGCCGATCATGCAGCAACCGGGCCAGCAGGGCCAGCCGTTCCATGCATACGCGGTTGAGCACACGATCCAGGCTCTTGATCGGCAGACGGCCCCGCAGCACATCGAAGACCCTGGAAGCCAATGCACACAGGTTGACGAGAATTCGCTTGAGACTCCCAGGCAGTCCCTCATTCTCAGCAACATCTCCCGGTCGGACGAAATTGACCGTTCGCACTGTCAGATTGATGTCGCCAAGTCCAAGCGGCACTTGCGTACAGGTGGACGGCCACCAGCCGTCGAACTCCTGTCCTGTTGGATCCTCGTTTGCCTGCTCACTATCCCAGGCCGGTGCTAGATCCATATAATCCGTCATACTTCTCTCCTCGCACTTCGACGTGCATGCTCCCCCTCCCATGCAGGCGAGGCGCAGCGAGCTACTGACGCAACGACAGCGATTACGTTCAGAGCAGGAATGCGCAGAGGGATTGTAAATGTAAGGGTTATAAATAAAATAAATAGGCTGTGAATGTCTTCTTCTGCTTAGCTGCGGGGAGCAGGAGTCACTGCCACACGGCACTTCTGGAAGTTCTTGACATCCACGTAGCCGGTGGAAGCCATGGCTCGCCGCAGAGCGCCGATCAAATTCAGACTGCCTTCGGTGCGATCACTGGGTCCGAAGAGTATGCGCTCCAGGCTCCCCACCTGGCCGACCTGGACCCTGCGACCCCTCGGCAGCTCAGGATGATGGGCCTCGGCTCCCCAGTGCATGCCCTGACCGGGAGCATCGGTAGCCTTAGCCAGAGGCGTGCCCAGCATGACCGCGTCGGCCCCCATGGCCAAGGCCTTGACAAAGGACCCCGAGGTGCCGGTCTCACCGTCGGCGATGACCTGAACGTAGCGTCCGCCGGACTCATCCAGGTAGTCGCGACGCGCCTCAGCCACATCCGAGATGGCCGTGGCCATGGGGGCCTGAATGCCGATGGTGGCGGAGTCAGTTGAGGAGGCTCCCCCGCCGAACCCGACCAGGACCCCAGCAGCACCCGTGCGCATCAAATGCAGGGCAGCCTGGTAGGTAGCGGCCCCGCCAACGATGACCGGAACGTCGAGATCGTAGATGAACTTCTTCAAATCCAGGGGCTCATGGCTGGTGGAGACATGCTCGGCCGAGACCGCCGTTCCACGGATAACGAAGAGATCCACGCCCGCATCAACCACCGTGGTGTAGAACTCCTGCGTGCGCTGAGGGGACAGAGCCCCGGCCACTGTGACCCCGGCCTTGCGAATCTCCTGCAGGCGGCGGGTAATCAGCTCTGTCTTGACCGGCTCCCGGTAGACCTCCTGAATGATCCCAGTCGCTTGCTCCGGCGAGGCATGGGCTATCCGGTCCAGCTGCGGACGCGGATCCTCATATCGGGTCCACAATCCTTCCAGGTCAAGCACACCCAACCCGCCTAAACGTCCCAGGGCGATTACCGTCTCCGGACTGCTCACCGAATCCATGGGCGCCCCCAGCAAAGGCAGGTCGAACTCGTAGGCATCCACCTGCCAAGCCGTGGAGACATCCTGGGGATCCCTAGTCCTCCTTGAAGGGAGTATGGAAACATCATCGAGCGTGTAGGCGACTGTAGCCTTCTTGCCGAGACCAATTTCGATTTCCTGTGTCATGTCTGTCAGCCTAGCGCCTCATGATGACGCTCCGGCGTGCTACGAACGGGTTACGAGCAGGGGAACAGAGAGTAACAAACTTGGGATAGAACTGTTCGCGAGCGCAATTGCGGCATCGGGAGCAGAATCCGGCCCCCGACCCGCCGACCGATAGGAGGCCGCCATGGACAAGATCGCCGTGAAGGGACGCATCGTCGAGCTCGACGGTGACGAGATGACCCGGGTCATCTGGAAAATGATCAAGGAACGGCTGATTCTGCCCTATCTGGACGTGGACCTGGACTATTACGACCTGGGCATCCGCAACAGGGATGCCACCGACGACGAGGTCACCGTGCAGGCGGCTCAGGCCATTCAGCGCGAGCACGTGGGAGTCAAGTGCGCCACCATTACCCCAGACGAGGCCCGCGTAAAGGAATTCGGTCTCAAGCGCATGTGGAAGTCGCCCAACGGCACCATCCGCAACATCCTTGGCGGAACCATCTTCCGCGAGCCCATCGTCATCGACAACATTCCCCGGCTGGTTCCCGGATGGACCAAACCCATTGTGGTGGCCCGCCATGCCTTTGGCGACCAGTACCAGGCGACTGATTTCACCGTTCCCGGGCCGGGAAAGCTAAGCGTCGTGTTCACTCCTGATGACGGGAGCGACCCGGTGAACCGACAGGTGACCATCTACCCAGGTCCGGGCGTGGCTCAAGTGCAGTTCAACCTTGATGATTCCATCCGCGACTTCGCGCGCTCCTGCTTCAACTATGCCTTGCAAAGGCACTATCCGGTCTACCTGAGCACCAAGAACACCATCCTCAAGGCCTATGACGGTCGGTTCAAGGATATTTTCGCACAAGTCTACGAGCAGGAATACCAGAGTCGGTTCGAGGAAGAAGGACTGACCTATCAGCATCGGCTGATCGACGACATGGTGGCCTCCTCGCTCAAGTGGCCGGGCGGATACGTCTGGGCCTGCAAGAATTACGATGGCGATGTCCAGTCCGATTCAATAGCTCAAGGGTTCGGGTCTCTTGGCCTTATGACCTCCATGCTGATGACGGCCGACGGGCAAACTGTAGAAGCCGAGGCTGCCCATGGGACCGTGACCAGGCATTACCGGCGCTGGCTCAAGGGCGAAACCACCTCCACCAACCCGATCGCATCCATTTTCGCCTGGACCGGCGGTCTCAAGCAACGGGCTCGACTGGATGATACGCCCAAGGTAGCTTGGTTTGCGCAAACTCTGGAATCTGTAGTTATCGATACTGTGCGCTCCGGCCGCATGACCAAGGACCTGGCCAGCCTGGTCGGTCCTGATCAGCCTTGGCTGGACACCGAGGACTTCATGGATGCCCTGAACCATGCCCTTGCCGAACGTATGGCTTCAGCTGTGGCGGACTAGCAGGTCGGCAGACCAGCCGAGCAGACAAAGCGCCGTCTGCTTTCTCCACTGTATGCAGTTAAATCGCTCGGATCAGTCTTGACCATCTGCTCCTTGACGAGAACCGTGGGCGCAAAATCATCGACGCTTCATGCGCTCCTGTCCGAGAGCCCATAGAATGGTTGCTCGGGACCCGGCCATAGTCGGGCTCTGTCGGGACGAAGGAGCGAATGTGAAGAAGACCGGCTTTGCACGGCATTTGTCCGGCTTGCTGGCCCTGCTGGCATGCCTGGTCATAGTGGCATCGACTGGTGCTTGCGGTCCGGCCCTAGGCAAGGGGGAACAGTCCCCGAGCGCCCCGCAGAGCCTGGCTACTCCTACTGCCGCTGCCGAAGTACCCGGTACGGTGGCCATTTTCACCCCCTCTGACGGCATCACCCTTTCCCAGCACACGCCCATCAATAAGTGGGCCGCTCTGATTCCTGAGCTCAAGGCGGCACTGTCCAAGGAGCATCTTTCCAGCAAGCGCATCGATGCCTACACCAGTGGGAATCTTGAGGATCAAAGCAAGGAACTGCAGGATTACGTGGTCAACCGTCTTTCGGAGCGCAAGGCCGGAAAGAGCTCAGAGCCGACCACACTGGTGGTGGCACCCATGACCTCGCCAGACTCCATTACCCGCCAGTATGGCGACTATATCAGCAAGTCACTGGATGCCGATGCCAAAGACAAGGCACGCTCACGTCTGGTCTCGTCTCTGCGTCTGGCTGCTGGAGCGGGCATGCATGTGGTGCTAATGGCCAACCAAGTGCCGGGCATTCAACCGGATCTGTTCGTACAGTTGTCTGACGCACGGGCCATTGGTCAGATGCAGGCGGAGAAACTGGCCAGCAAGCTGGAGCTGGACAAGGCCAGCAAGGACAACCCCTGCCGCATCGAGATTCTGTTGCCGAACCGCCCGGCCGATGCATCCTCTGCTGACAAAGGTGCTGAAGCCAGCCGGGCTGAGCAGGGCCAGCAAGAGGATCAGAATTCCTTCCCCGCCCAGGCCTTCGCCGGAATCTGGCAGGTGCTAGGGCCATATTTCAAGGATGGACGGGCGGACAGTCCCTCGGGACGCCTGCAGGCCGACAGTACCGAGCAGGACTGGCAGGCTGTCGCCTTCGATCCAGGCAAGGATGCCTCGGCTACAGGCAAAGAACTGGCATCCCGTCTATCCATGAACGACGGCGCTAAATCACACACCGAAGTAGACGGCATTCTGGCCATGAACGACTTCATCGTTTCCGGAGTGGTCTCTGAGCTCAGGGATTTGGGATATCGCGGTTCGTCGGCGGACGTCAACCCGGAGATCTCCATATCCGGCATCATGGGATCCATGGCCGGCCGTCAGGATCTGCACCGTCAGCGCGTGCCCAAACCCGCCCACAGCCCTGCAAACCAGAATTCGACGGGATCGCAAACGGATTCTTCACAGGCCACGGGCAAGACCCAAGAATCCACGTCCTCCGACGACCACACCGCCTGGCCCATCATCAGCGGATATGGCGCCTACGTGGACAACATTCCCCAAATCGTGGACGGACAGCAGTGGATGACCGGGCTGGAGGACAGACTGGGGCTTGCGGCTGATATTGCCAAGGCCTGTGTCAGTCTCAACAGCCAGGGCAAGGTGCCAGCCATGGATACAATCCAGACCGTCAACCAGGACGGCAAACAAGTGCGTCGTCTGTCAAGACCCTTGGTTGCGGTTTCGGCCTCCAACCTCAAGGCGACGCTGATTGATACCGGCTACATCAAACCTGCTGATGCTGGTCTTTGAGCATAGATCTCCTGCTCGATCCGATCCTCATACCGCTTGAGAACCTCCTGACGGCGGGGCTTGTATGACGCGGTCAGCAGACCGTTTTCACGAGTGAAGTCCTGGTCCAGAATCAGATAGCGGCGGATGCCCTCGGCCCGGGATACCTGGGCATTGGCCGCGTCCACTGCACGGTCGACCTCGGTGCGGATGATGGGGTTCTCCCCAGCTGCAGCGGCCTCTTTCAGGGGCTCAGCGCCCTGGTCCCGCAGCCAGCGGTCGACCTCCTCGGAATTGAGAGTGATCAGGGCCGAAATGAATGGCCTGCGGTCTCCGATGACCATGCAGTGGCTAATGATGGGCGAACGTTCAACAGCCGTCTCCAGAAGCATCGGCGAAATGTTCTTGCCTCCAGCAGTAATGATGATTTCCTTACGTCGGCCAGTCAGCCGAACGAACCCGTCCTCGTCCAGACTGCCCAGATCGCCAGTCAGGAGCCAGCCGTCGCGAATCTGCCTGGTGGTGATTTCTGGATGGTTGTGGTAACCCATGCACACGTCGGGGCCTTTGACGCAGAGCTGGCCCTCCTGGTCGATACCCACAGTGATGCCAGGCATGGGAAGGCCGATGGTTCCCAGCCGGTAGTCCTTGGTGGGGTTGACCGTCACAGGACCCATGGTTTCGGTCATGCCGTAGCCCTCCAGCAGGGGCAGGCCTATGCCGTTGAAGAAGTCAGCAATGTCCCTCTCCAGTGGAGCTCCGCCCGAAATGGCATACTTGACTCGGCCGCCCAATGCCTCCAGGATGGGATCGTAGACGGTGCCCGTATACATGAGGTGCTTGGTCTTCAACGACATGGGAACGCGGGTGCCGTTCTGCTGATGACGGGACCACTGCCTGGCCACTCCTGCGGCATCCAGGAAAATCCTGCCCATGGCGCCTGTTCCTGCTCGCTGGGAGGCGGCGTTGTAGATCTTCTCAAAGATTCGCGGCACA
Organism: Bifidobacterium asteroides; assembly: GCF_003202755.1. GTDB lineage: Bacteria > Actinomycetota > Actinomycetes > Actinomycetales > Bifidobacteriaceae > Bombiscardovia > Bombiscardovia asteroides_F. Next base: position 940,462 of record NZ_QGLK01000001.1, on the reverse strand, counting down.
GCCAAAATGAAAGTGGGCTTGAAGGTCTGCATGTCCTGCAGCAGATTGCGGATGGACCCCGTAAGCCCCAGGGTGAGATCCGTGGCAATGGCGAAGAACTGCAAGCAGCGGGCGAAAGCGTGTGCCAGAGGCAGGCAGAGCAGAAGCCGTCTACCCTCACCCAAGCAGATGTCAGGTACCGCCTGAGCACCCGAACGGACGGTGAAGACAATGTTGCTATGACTGAGCTCTATGCCCTTGGGCTTGCCCGTAGAGCCTGAAGTGTAGACAATAGTGGCCAGGTCGGAGCCTTGCACCGAGTCGACTCGGGCTTGGAAGTCCGCCTGGTCCACCGCCTGTCCGTAGGCGGTCAGAGTGGTCAGCGCTCCTCTGGTAATCACATACAGGTCGTTCAGATAGGCGCAGTGGGACCGGACAGCGTCCACACGGGCCCTCATGTCGTCATCCTCCAAAAAGGCCATACCCACATGAGAGTCGTTGAAGATGCGCCGAATCTGATCGGGAGAGTCAGTCTCGTAGACCGGCACCGTCACCGCTCCGATGGACAGGATAGCCATGTCCAGGGCAGTCCACTCCCATCGGGTGTGCGAGACGATGGCCACCGAGTCCCCTTGGCCTATGCCCCGGGCCATAAGCCCTTTGGCCAGCGCGACAACGCGGTCCCGGAACTCACGGGCAGTGATGGTGCTCCACTCACGTCCGCTCCGGTATTCGATCAAAGGATCGTCCCCCAGGCGTTCAACCCTGTCCTCAAGCAGGGAAAAGACGCTGGCATCAGCATCTATCGGCTCCTCAAGCGGACGCGTGAATTCTTGCTGCATGTTCTGCATGACCACTCCCTGCTGAAACGGCGTTATGCTTAACGATTCTAACCGCTTCCCCAGGCTGGCGATATACCCGGCTTGCAGACGCGCGAGTCCTGCAAGCAAAACCACATTCCTACAAAGGCTTGAGACGAATGCGATGCCATCCGACCCTGGCGCCGGGATCCAGATAACGGCCTTGATCGTCTTTCAGTCCCCAGTGCAGACACTCCTGAGCACAGTGGTCGGAAATCCCTTCTACCTTTCCCCAGACTGTGCCGGCTTGCAGCCGGGTTCCCGTCGGCAAAGAGCTCTGAGCGGGCTCATAAGTGGAGGTCAGGTTGCCGTGACGAATGGAGACCACGTCCTTGCCTGCTACGGAACCTGCGTAAGCGATGATGCCGTCTGCCGGAGCACGGATTCGTCTGCCTTGCTTCGTTGTCAGATCTATACCACGATGACCGCTCAGCCATGGACGATCCGGTGGATCGTAGAGGCGCATTACCTGCGGGGCGGCCTTATCTTTCGGGAGAGGTTCAAGAGGCCACAGCCAGCCCCGGCGGCAGGCTGCGGTTGTTGGGGTAACTTGACCGTTCTGCGCCGGGGCTGCAGCCGAAGGCAGGGTCGGCGCAGGCTGAGCCGTGACGGTTGCTGTAGGCCCTGCAGCCGACAGGACCAGCGCCAGCGTCAACACCAGCAGTGTCCTCGGAAACCAAGGGGGCCGACAGCCGGAAGGCATGATGGGCATCCGGCCGGTAACGCGCCTTCTGCCCTTGTTCTTATGGTCACGCGCACAGGCCATAATCGCACCTTCATTCCGTCATCGTGGATACCCGGATTGGGCCTCCACCATCATGATGGACTAGATGCCGAAACCTCGGGAATCGAGCAGGGACATGTGGTCGAACATGCCGTCGTCCACAGCACGTCTGTCAAGAAACCAAAAGACAATTACCCATGCAAAAATGCCAAGTTTGGTGGAAAATGACTTATTAAAAGTGCTGACTGATCTTGTATTATGTAAACCGTAAATCCTTTCAGGCAAGGTGCATACGGCCACGTTAATCGATATTGAATGCAGATATACCTTTACTTTTACCGCATCTAGCGTAGATATGTAAAAAAGAAACTTCTGCTAGACTACCAGAAAGAATTGAAAATCTAAGATCAGTCAGCTGGATAGAAGATCAGGCTCAAACCGAACTCACCAGAAGCTGCTTCAACAGATAATTTCGTTTCTGAGAATTATTCGAGTTACATCGAAGGATTCAGCCGCCTCGGCTTGACTTGTTGGAGTTGCTGCTACAGTCTTTTGTCTTTTGGAAAAGTCAGGGTTGAATCACGCTCTACGAGCTGAAAATCAGTCACAAAGGTCCTCGGCTTGCCCTTGTACCCATTGATGCGCTCAATCAACATATCAATTGCATGCTCAACGTAGTCATTCAGGCTTGGATCTATGGTGGTTAGCGATGGAGTCGAGTAGGACGACTCAGGTACATCATCGAAACCCACAACCTGGATGTCTTCAGGAATGCGTATTCCCTCGTTCTGCAAGCCATGCAATGTGCCCAGAGCCATGGCATCCGTCAGACAGATGATTGCATCCGGGCGTATTCCTTTGGACAACATTTGCGTCACAACTTGTACGCCACTGACTCCTTCCATCCAATCCTTGGGTAGAAGCATCCGCCAATCTACGGATAGTCCTCGCTCTTCGAAGGCCTCGATATAGCCTCTTATCCGCAGCTCCTGCGTCCCTTCAGTGGCACACATATATTCATTGCGTGTCTTTGCTTTTTCCGGTGCGCCAAATACGGCTATATGACGGCATCCCATATCGAGCAGTCTGCCTGTAACATACCGAATAGCTCTCGTATTAGGCATGGTCACCCAATCAACCCGATCATAGGATTCGTAATCACCTGCCAGAACGATCGGATATGGCTGATCGAGGATGATGCCCTTGTTTTTTAAAGGTTGATCTGAAAAAAGCAGCCACCCATCTGCTGATAGTTTGGTGATTTCATCCATGATGACAGGCAGACCTGATCCATCCGATCCGTAAGTGCTGATTACTGTTCCATATCCATGTTTTCGCGATATGTCTATGACTTTATCTGCCAAGTAAGGGGCAAATGGCTGTGAAAAATCGAAAATTGCCAAACCTATCAGTTTAGTGGCGCCTGTTTTCAATGAACGGGCCGATACATTGACCATATATCCAAGTTCACGAATGGACTCCTGCACACGTTTCCTGGTGGAATCACGCATGCTGCCAGTGCCATTGATGACGTTGGACACTGTTTTAATGGAAACACCAGAATGCCTGGCTACATCCTTGATAGTCACTCTGGATGTCAATAGAGCCCCTTACCAATCGGCAGTTACACATATTCCGAATCCGCACAACTCCACATTGTGGAATCATGCGAATCCGGAATATGCGACAATATTTTTGTTTTCAGTTTATCTCAACAAGAACATATAGTCTGAATACCAAGTCCTTCCTTGGATCATGATTTGACTGATCCAGCCGTCAATCCTCCTACCCAGTACCTTTGCAGGAAGAGGAAAGCCAGAACCATGGGAATAATGGAAATGAAGGCGCCTGAAGTCACCAGATTCCAGATCTGTTCTGATGCTGCTCCGGCCTGGGATTTTGTCTGCCACTGTGTCAGTCCAACCGTAATCGGGAATAGTTTTGGATTAGTGAGAACTACCTGAGGCAGGAAGAAGTTGTTCCAAGCACCGACAACGGAAAGCAGAAAGACTGTAGTAATTGCTGGGGTCATAATCGGCAGAGAAACTTGTGTAAAGGTTCTCAGCTCACCAGCCCCATCAACTCGAGCCGCCTCAATCATTTCATCGGGTAGGGATTGCATGCAGTAGATTCTCATCAAGTAAACACCCATTGGATTAAGCAGGGACGGCAGGAGCACGGCCCAAATGGTGTTGGTCATACCAATGTCAGACATTAGCAGGAACGTCGGTATCACCAAGGCTGTCGATGGGATCATCAAAGCACCGAGAACGATGTTGAAGTACAGATTTCGCCCACGGAATCTGAACTTGGAGAAACCATATCCAGCCATAACCGCCACTACTGTGGCGCCGAACCCTCCTACAAGAGCGTAAAGGAAGGAGTTGAAAATCCAACGCCAGTAAATACCATCCTGATAGGTCGTAAGCTGACTGATGTTCTTCCAAAGGTCGAAATCCTTATCGAACCACATAGAGCCATGGGCGCCGAAGAACAATCCCGAATTTGACTTTGTGGAAGCGACGATCAACCACCATACAGGCAAAAGGAAGTAGACCATGGCCAATATCAGTACTACATAAACGAAAACGCTGGTATTCCCCTGAATACGTTTGGCGCTTCTGCGAACACCGCTTGTTCTTGTGGCTGACATGTCAGTCCTCCAATCCAGACTGATTGCGAGTCAGTCTCATGAACAAAACGCTGAATATCACCACGACCAGTCCCAGCGCAAATGAAACTGTGGCGGAGTAGTTGGTCTGGTTGTAATTGAAAGCGAGAGCTTGCGCGTACATATTGGGCGTATACTCCGGCGGTATGACCGTCGGCGCCTGATTACGCAGAATGGTGGGTTCAGTATAGAACTGCAGGGTGCCGATAAGCGAGAAGATAGTCACCATGACCAATGATCCTGAGACCATTGGCACTTTGATCCTTGTAGCAATCTTCAGTTCTGATGCCCCGTCTATTCTGGCCGACTCATAGAGTTCATGCGGAATGGACTGCAAGGCCGAATACAAAATCACCATGTAGTAACCCGTCCATTGCCAAGTCACGACATTGACCAATGAACCGAAGATGCCGTTAGCAGTGAGGAATCCGGGGGTCTGCATTCCAAACAGCCCGAATATCGTAGTAAACGGGCCCATATTCTTGGAGTACATAAATCCCCACATCAACGCACCGATGACACCAGGTATTGCATAAGGCAAAAAGATAACCAGCCGGGAAACTGAGGCAAACTTGTTCTTAAAGGAGTCTAGGAGCAGAGCGAATATCAGCGCCAGTCCCAGCTGGATGGGAACCATGACAACGGTGTAAAGAATAACGCGGCCCATGCCGACCAGGAATATCGAGTCAGTAAAAACGCGCTGATAATTGGCGAACCCCGAGAAGGACTCCCCTTTGACCTGTGTGTAAGTGAACAATGATACATAGAATGCATAAGCCAGCGGTATCACAAGAAACAGCAGAAAGATGACCCCAAAAGGAGCAGTGAAGAACCAGCCCCACATCCCTCTATGACTGCTGCCGACATTGGATTTCGTCTTTCTGGGCTTGCCTATTGCGTTCGAAGCCATTTCAGAACCTCCTAAAAAGGAGGGATACCGATAACGACATCCCTCCAATTAAATGAGCAGTCACTCTACGGTGAAACCTTGCTGCTTTGCATAATTGTTCAGCTTGGTTTCAAGAGCCTTCAAGGTCTCCTTGCAATCATCACCTTTCTTGACAATTGCGGAGAAAGACTTGGTCTGTTCGTCATAGGCATAAGTCTGGAAGGGCAGGAACTCGTCGCCCTTCCAAGCGTCTGCCACAGGAATGGTGACTTCATTGGACTTCTGGTTGCCCAAGAATGGCTCTTGCATGTTCTTGAAAGCGTCAGATGCAAGCTGCTTCTTCCAGGACGGGAACAATCCGCCATCGGTGACACCAATATGCTGTGCTGTATCCGAATCGAACAGATCGTGAGCAACGCTGGCCGCTGCTTTGGTGTCTTTGGCCTGATCAGTCACAGCCCAAGCTGATCCTCCCTGGTTGACCTGAGGCGTGGAGTCATCCCAAACCGGCGCCTTATAGATCCTGAAATTACCACCTGAGGAGTTATCCAAACCCTTGATGTAGCCAGTCAGCCAGGAAGCCTGAACATAGGCCGCATACTTGCCAGCAATCATATTGTTGTTCCAGTCGGTCGTGTTTGAGTCCGTGGTGTCGACCAGCCCCTCCTTGACCAGGTTTTGCCAGTACTCAAGAACCTTCTGTACACCTGGGGTATTCAACTTGATGCCTACCTTGTCAGGCGTCTTTGATGAATACTTGTATACCTTCTCTCCAGCCTGAGCGAAGAGCGCAGGATTGACAGCAGTGCCGTTAGGAGCCCAATCGCTCAGGAATCCGTCGAAACCGGCAGCTTTCAGATCCTTGCCTGCCTGCTCAAATTCCTCCCAAGTAGTAGGAACCTTGACGTGGTACTTATCGAAAATGTCCTGCCGCACATACATGACGAAGGGACCAAGATCGACAGGAACGCCATAGACGGAGTTGCCGCCGCCCATGCTCACGCTCTTCCAGGCACCTTCCGTGTACTCCTGCTTGTGGTCATTCATGCCGTACTTGCTGAGGTCGACCAGATGCTTCTGGGCCCCCGCAACGAATTGCGGCATTGCTTCATACTCGAGCTGGATGATGTCAGGGCCGCCGGACTTGGCCTTTATTGCATTATTGAATTTGGTGTACTCAGGACCCCCCTGACCAGCATTCGTCCAGCAAACCTGAATGTCGTCATGGTTCTCGTTGTAGTCGTCAACTACCTTCTGAATGGCCGGGTACCAGGCCCATACGGTGACCTTTTGAGCATTCGGCTTCTTGACCTTGTTCTGGCACTGAGCATTGGCATTCGCGGTTTTATCGCTGTGCTCAGCCTGACTTTCATTCTTGGCTCCTCCGCCGCCGCCACAGGCAGCCATGGAAATCGCCAAGACTCCCGAGAGTGCCGCTGCAATGATTCTCACAGTTCTCCTCATTATTTCTCCTTTGAATATATGTGGAAACCAACAATTTTTAATTATCAATCTATGTGGATAGACGTCCATGAAACCGGGGGAAGTATGATGCCAAGTTTGCCGTTCTCAAAGGTAAAGTCCTTACGCGTCTGCAAACCAACGCGCTTGGGATCTCCAAGCGTATTGCGAGCAGCAACATCCTTGTCATGGATGCTCTGAACAACCACTTTCCCGGCTTTATAGAGTCCAGAAACGTCGGAACGATACTCCACGCTCCGATCAAGACTGCGGTTGACAACGAAAATAGTCAGTGAGCCATCGGCTCCTCTGACCACCACAGAGTCCGTCATCGGCACTTCGCCGTATTGACTAGTTTCGCATGAATCAGCATCTTCCTGAGATACCAGCACACTGCCGCCCTTGGCGTATTTGGCAGTCAAGGCAAAGGGGAAGAAGATGGTTTGTCTCCAAGCAGGGCCACCGGGTTCTGTCATAATTGGCGCAATGACATTGACCAGCTGAGCCAGGCTGGCAGAATGAACGATATTGACATTCCTGAGCAAGGTGATCAGCAGATCGCCAAACACCACTGCATCCGCAACCGAATAAATATCTTCCAAAAGTCTGGAACCTTGAGGCCAGTTGCCTATGCCTACTGGAGGCTTACTCGGTTCTGCATCCTGATACCAGACATTCCATTCATCGAAAGATATATAAACCTGATGCTTGCTCTTGAGTCTGCCTCGAACCGCAGCTATGACCGAAGCCACATCGCGGATGAACCCATCCATATCGACGCCAGAAGCCAAGAAACTGGCCATATCGCGATTATGCGGCTCATAATAAGCATGGCAGGAAATGAAGTCGATTTGATCGTAGGCTTCCTCCAGTACAGTCCGTTCCCATTCACCAAAGGTAGGCATACTGTGCGAAGAGGAGCCACAGGCTACCAACTCCAGATCCGGGTCGATCATACGCATGGCCGTTGCAGTCTGAGTAACCAGCCTGGCATATTCGTGGGCAGTCTTGTGACCGACCTGCCAAGTCCCGTCCATTTCATTGCCTAGGCACCACATTCGAATTCCGAAAGGCTGCTCGCGGCCATTGCGTCGACGCATGTCGGACAAGGCCGTGCCAGAAGGAATATTGGCGTATTCGAGTAGATCAAGCGCCTCTTGAATACCCCGTGTACCAAGATTGACAGCTTCCATGAGTTCTTTGCCGCCTAATTCATCCAGCCAATCCGCCATCTCATGAAGACCGAATTCGTTGCTCTCGCCCGAATGCCAAGCCAAATCGATACGCTTAGGGCGTTCAGAGCGCGGCCCGACACCATCCTCCCAACGATAGCCGGAAACAAAATTCCCACCGGGATAGCGGATGGCAGTGACGCCAAGCTCCTTTACCAAATCAATGACATCCTGTCTGAATCCCGCCTTGTTTGCAGTCGGATGGTTCGGTTCATAGATGCCGGTATAGATGCCACGACCCAAATGTTCGACAAAAGAGCCAAAAACGCGGTCGTTGATGGGAATGGACCTTGTCCCCGTGTCTAGAATCAATCGCGCCTTCCCAGGCTTTGATTGTTGCGGTTCTTCCATGGATCTGGTCTCCTTTCCCCTGCCTTCTCTTTACTTTAAGTAGTGCAGGGTCTTACGCTTTGAGTACAACGTTGTTTTCACTAGGAAATATGCGGTTGGGTCATAATCTACCTCGCTTTTCTTCGTGCAACCCTGCACATCACTTCGTATACTATACAACAAAAAGAAAGAGCATGATCCACAATACATACAACGTTGTTCTAATTGGCCTGAAAATACGTGCGACACACCATCTAAAGCAACACGATGCCTATCGGACTTGCTGGTTTTTATGGCTGCTGTGTCCGTAGACAAAGCTCCAGGCCGACTATCCACGACCAGGGTTAAGAAAACACAGGAAGGCAGATTTCTGACCATCTTCAATCAGCTAGTTAATCGAAACCAATAAGCTAGCCTATGATAACGGCAATCCTGTTCATTGCAAAAGCACGAATACGCCCACATATGGAAAGCCGCCGGCTAACCGGCGGCCATTAGCTCCCGCAGCTGGGCTTGAACCAGCGACATTTCGATTAACAGTCGAACGCTCTGCCAACTGAGCTATGCGGGAATGTCCCGTTCAACTCTTGCTGAACACAATTACCATACTATAGTCAGGACCTTCGTATCCGACAACTTGGCGTGTCGATTACATCAGGATCCTGTCCATAGGCATCGCCGAATCAATGGAGAAATCAGAAGCAGAGGGAGACAGGCCAGCCTGGACCAGATTGACGCCTAGCATGGCCACCATAGCACCATTGTCTGTGCACAGGTTGATCTTCGGAATGCGGATCTTAACGCCTTCCCGGTCGCCGAACTCCTGAAGCTTGCCGCGCAGCTGCGAGTTGGCCGAGAACCCGCCGCCGACGATCAGGGTATCCGTGCAGAACCTGCGACAGGCGGCCATGGCCTTGCGGGATAGGACGGTGGCCACGGAATCCGCCAAGGAGGCGCAGACGTTATCAACGGGGATATCGAGCCCGGCCTGCTGTCTGCGTTCGACCCATCGAGCCACGGCGGTCTTGACCCCGGAGAAGCTGAAGTCATAGGGATGCTCGGCTCCAGCCCGGCCCTTTGTCAGCCCCTGGGGCACAGCGATGGCGTGAGGATCGCCCAGACGGGCATGGCGATCTATGTGGGGACCGCCAGGATAGGGGAAGCCAAGCAGGCGTGCAATCTTGTCGAAGCACTCCCCCGCCGCGTCGTCCAGAGTAGTACCCACCACCTGGACCGATCGCGCCAGGTCATCCACATGCAGCAGCGAAGTGTGGCCGCCGGAGACGATCAGGGCCAGGGCATTCTGTGGGAAGGGACCGAATTGGAGCTGAGTGACAGCTATATGGCCGATGACATGGTTGACACCGTACAGGGGCTTTTTCGCCGCCCAGGCCAGTGCCTTGGCACCGGAAACACCTACGGCCAGGCATCCAGCCAGTCCAGGACCAGCCGAGACCGCTATCGCGTCGATCTGGGAAAGGTCCATATCTGCATCATTCAGGGCCTTGGAAACGACCGGCACAAAGGACTCAGCGTGTGCCCGCGAGGCGATCTCGGGTATGACACCACCATAGCGGGCATGCTCGTTCATGGAGGACGCCACCACGTTGGACAGCAGCCGGTTGCCCTGAACCAGGGCAGCCGCGGTCTCGTCACAGGTGGATTCGATGCCAAGCACCAGAGGCTCACTCATGGTCAATGATCCTTTCCTGTCCCTTTGAAAGCTTGTTGCCGCCAAAGCCCACCGGACCCGGTCCGACCGAGCTTAAGGGCCTGGTCATAGCCCAGGCATCCACGTCTTCGGGCTGATAATAGCCTTTACGCAGACCCGTCTGTGAGAAGCCGAAGTCCTTGTAGAGGTCAATGGCAGCGGAGTTGTCTACACGGACCTTCAGATTCATGCGCTGCAACCCCTCACAGTCGGCTGAAGCGATCAACTTGGTCAACAGAGAACCCGCAATGCCCCGATTCCGGGCTTCCGGTAGCACTCCCATAGTCATCAGCTCGGCATCCCTTTCGCCCGACCAATACCCTCCGTAACCCAAAATGGCACTCTGGTCTTCCCATACCAGGTATGTGTGTGAAGGTCCGGACAACTCAAATCGCAGCTCCTGCCGACTCCAGGCCTGGTCGCCGAAGACGCGCGTCTCCAGATTGACAAGCTGGTCCAGATCCCCCAAGGCCGCTGCGCGAATCATGACTGGACGGCTACGTGCTTGAGCGGATTGGGTACCGAGACATCCGGCCTGCGAAGGTAAAGCGGCTCCACAGGGCCGATCAGCCCCTGTTGGGCACGCCGGCATGCACAAGCAGCCATCAGGCTTGTCCCCTGTGTCCCATCCTCCAGGAAGGATCCTTCGTCCAGCATCACCTGTATATCAGAACGATTATCAAGACACTCCCACTGGTCAGCGTAGCGACCAGCTCCATGGCCGCTAATAACCAGAGCAACAGGACCCTGGTCCAGAGACTTCTGTCCGTCTGCAATAACCGCGATTTTCTCACAGACAACAGCTGGGTAGTCGATGCTCATTTCGGTCAGCGGCCGGGCCGGGGCTTCCACATCTCCAAAGTCGTCAAAGAGACGGTAGTAAAGCTGCCGACGTCGAGCATCGTTGACAGCCAGGACCAGAAGCCGGATGTGGTCTTGGTCCTTCTGCTTGAACCGGCTGTAAGCATAGCGGGCCTGCGGCTCCAGAATGTCCTGGCCCAACAGATGGGCACCCGTGGCAAACGCCAAGGCTTTGGCGGTGACGATGCCTGCCCGCAGACCGGTGAAAGGCGCAGGGCCCAGTCCCACCACGATGGTGCTCAAATCTTCTGCGGACAGCCCAGCCTGGTCCATGACCTTGGCGATATTGACCTGGAGACGTTCCACATGCGAGCGCGAATCGCTCTCTATGCACGGCTCCCGCCCGGGCAGTCCCACAGTCGAGCCATATGAGGTGTCTATCACCAAAAGGGGCGTATCGCTCCCGCTCATGCCGTCATCGCCTTTCTCATCTGCTCCAGTCTGGTGGCCCATGACGGACCCACTCCACGCAGACGTACCATACGCTGACCCTGGGAGCTGGGTGGCGCGTCAGGATCTTCCATGGGATCCACGGGTCGGGCGATGCTCACTTCCAGACGTTGATCGGCCAGTGCCGAGGCCATCTGCTCACCCCATTCCATCAGGACGATGGTGCTTTGGCCCGGATCCTCCAGCTCCTCGTCAAGACCAAGGGACTCCAACTCATCCAGGAGCCGATCCACGGCATCCTCGCCAGGCAGATAGTCCTGTCCGCCCAGCCTATAGGCATCCACGTGGATCAGGGTGACCGGCGAGCCGTCGGACAGATGGCCATGCAGCTCTCTCGCAATGGTGAACGTAGGCGAGAGCACAGGACCGTCCACTCCAAGTCCGCTGCCCAGCCCCTGGGCCAGCGTGGTCTTGCCCGCCCCCAGAGGTCCGGACAGGAGGATCACATCCCCGCCTTGCAGACACGAGGCCAGGTTTCTGCCCAGACGTTGCATATCCTCGCCCGTAGGCACGGCCAGCCCAAATCCATCCCGCTGCCCGGCGCTGTCCTGCAGGCTCATGCCAATGTCCTTCCCTTGGCGGCGATCAGCTCAACTGCCCGTTCCAGAGCATAGCGGGCGTCGCCGCTACTGGTTTTGCTGACCTCATCAGCCTGGGCCAAGGCCTCGATGCAGGCCGCCAGGCCGGAGGATGTCCATCCATGCAGCTGTCGTTTTGCCTCCCGCAACTGCCAGTAGGCGGCCTTGGCCTCGGCTGTCGTGATGGATCCAGATTCGATGGCCGCCTCCTTGCCCAGCGTTCGCAGCTTCAGGGCCAGTACTCCGATAAGGGATACCGGTTCGTTACCCTGTTCCAGAGCTGAACGCAGGGCGACGACGGCTTGGGCCGGCCTACCGGCAAGGGCCCTGTCTGCCACAGCGAATCCGGATACAGCCGGGTTATCGGTCAAATACCGGTTGACGATATCCAATGTCATGGGGTCCTGGTCAAAATCGAAGCAGAGCTGGGAGCACATGGATGCCAGTTCCGGAGTCCGCTCGCCCAGGACATCCACCAGACGCTGGGCCGCCCGCGGCTGGATGCGACGCTGATGGGCCTTGAATTGCCCATAAACGAAATCAACCTTGTCATCGAACTTCTTCAGATCCGGCATACGCTCTATGACTGCTCCGGCCCGTTCCATCTGATCCAGAAGCCTGCGACCCCGGTTGCCCCCGTCATGACGTGCGATGACAATGCTGGATTCGGAATCTACCGGCTCGTGGCAGAAGTCCACCAGGGCCTGAGCCAAGGCCTCATCGGCCGCCTGCAGATCATCCAGAAGAACCACGGCCGTCTGACTGAGCAGAGAGGGTCCGACCGCCTCCTGAAAGGCATAAGCGTCGCAGTCTGCTGCGTCCATTTCTATGTATTCGCTGTCCGGGTGAGCGGCACATGCCTGTGCACACAGCTCCTTGACGCGCTGCCCGTTGAGGAAGGGATCGCCGCCGACCACCAGATGGACGGAAGGGTTCTCCTGCTGAGCTTTGGTCATGACTCAAATCTCCCTTTATCACTGGACATTACCCCGGTCGTTTTTTGAAGACCAACTGTGCCAGAAGGCCATAGGTCTGCCGTAGCCAGACCTTGATTGACCCCCAAGCCGATGGCCGAAAGGGAACCCCTGAATCCTCGTCTGTCACAGCTGACCATGAACTGTCCCGCCTCCGGGTACGGATGAGTCGAACCAGCCGATGATCGATCACGACCACGAGACCCAGACCAAGCAGACAGGCGCTGCCGACTGGCCCCGAGGGCCAGGCAGCCGGAGCAGCCGCCTCGCCCAGCCATGTGGCGGCAAAAGCCATGACCCCGGTACCCAGGGAGGTCAAGCGGGCCAGCAAGAGCCCCAATGGGGGCCAGAGCCAGGAGGTGAGCAATGCAAGCAGGCCGGTCACGGTGGCAGCGTCGACCACAGGAGTGACCAGCAGGTTGGCCAGCGGGGCCAGCAGAGGCAGTCCGGGACTCATCAGCACCTGCACGGGCAGAGTCCCGGCCTGTGCGCACAGGGTCGTGGCCAATGGACGTGCCAGTAATGCCGGCAGATGGTCTTCAAGGAGGGCAGTCAAACGCCGGTTGCCCAGACCTATGCCAAGCACGGCACCACAGGAGAGTGCGAAGCCGAAGCTTGAAGCCATGGAAGGCCGCAGGATCAGGACCAGCAGCACGCACCAGGACAAGGTATTCAAGGACTGTGCAGGACGGCAGGCAGCGAGGGCCAGCGCCGAAAGAAGCCCCATGGCCTGAGCTCGCAAGACTGAATCCCCTGGGACCATCAGCATGCCTAAGCCCAGGTAGGCGGCAGACAAAACCAGGGCCATCAGCAGGGGCGGCGAGCGCAGGGACCGCATGATCGAAACCAACAGCGAGGCCAGGATCATGAAGTGCCCGCCGGAGACCGCCATCAGATGAAAGATACCTGATGCCCGGAAATCCTGGGTCAGACGGGCGGCATAGGCGGGTTCCACTGCCGGTCTGCTTAGGGACCCACCCGACCCGGGCAAAGCCTGGTTGCCTAGGATGCCCATGGTCAACCCCGGCACCAGGATCCGCCCCTGATCATCCAGCCTGCTGGCCTGTTCGAGAAAGGCATTTTGCATACGAGCGATTAATCGTCTACCAGGTCCTGGCGGTCTGACCTCTTTCAGGCCGCCTTCCACAGCCAGCCAAGGCATAGGGCGTCCGTAAGTGGAGGGTTCCAGGAGGCCTCGCGCGCGATACTGTCCACCCTGCTGCAACAGGCATGACCGGCTGCGGGCGAAGAGCACAATCCGTTCATCGGAAGGCATGCGCACTCCGGCCACAGTCACCCATTGCAGCCTTAATTCCACCTGACAGTCCCAGCCTCTTCGAGAGGATGCGCTCATAGGTCCCACAGCTTTGCCACGAACCTCAGCCATCGCCTTCCCCTGACGGATCTGACGGGACGCCGGCCCGCTGCGCACCGACTCATGACCGACCGCGGCAGCCAATGCTGCAGCCAAAGCCACGGCAGCCAATACGGCCAGCGTCGGCAGCTTTTGAGGACCAAACCAAGTGGACACCAAGGCGTCCTTGATATTCGCTGCGCTCCCACAAGTTGTATTCAGATGGTTTTCATTCCAACGACCTTTGTCCCAAAGATTCTTGTTTCCACGACGCACACATACTCGGGGCAGATAGGTCCGTCTGCGTAAGCGATGAGGCCGACGAAATACCTGACTCCTGCAATCGGGGTTCTCTGTTACGACCAAGCAGACGAATTTGATGGCAAGCAGGAGCGTTGCAAGGATTAATGGAAGCGCCAGGACGAGCGGCGTCATCCAGACCGCCATGCCCATGCCTCCACCGGCTGTACTCCCACCGGCCATGTCGCCTTTGGATTCCCCCATCGATTTGGCCCAGTCACCGCCCTTGGCTGATCCTGCCGCTGATCCACCCATGCTCCGATCCAAAAACCATGGGACCAGCAAGGCAACCGCCCAAGCCAGACAGGCGGCGGGGAGCATACGAAGGTTGCGGCTGCCGTTCTCCCGATCAGTTGCATCGTGAACCCCATCGTGAACCGCTGCATGACCGACCATCATTGCGCTACCAAATATGGGCGTAAGCGGGCCAGGGTCTTGGCACCGATGCCGGGGACATCCAGGAGCTGGTCTACCGAAGTGTAGCGGCCGCCGATGGCTCGTCGATGTTCCAATATTTTTGCAGCCTTGACCGGACCGATCCCCTTGACGTTTTCCAGATCCTGCTGGCTGGCGCTGTTCAGATTCACGCGCCCCGCCTGATCGGCTGACCCCGAGGAGGCACTTGAGACCGGAGCAGCAGTGGCATTGTCGGCCTTTTTGGCAGGTTGGGAGGAGCCAGAGACCGGAGGATCGGCCTGCCCGCTGCCTGCTTCACCATGGGTACCACGGCTGTGTTCGTTTCCCGAGACAGGCTTGCCTCGGTGCGCAGCACTCTTTACATCACTATTCGCCGGAGCCGATGACCTGGCACCGGATTCGTCAACGGCCACTCCTGCAGCCAGGGCACGTCCCTGTTGGGCCAGCAGAGTCAAGCTGACTGCCAGGGCCGCCACCAGAATAAGGATGGCTGTCAAGGCCTGAATCGGTGTAAACGACCAGACAGGCCGATCCCGTCGTGCCAGAGACTTGGCCATTCCTTGGGCTGGCCCCTTCGATCGAACAGATCGATTCAGAGCCAGAGCCTGGATGGGCGGCGCCGGGGGCTGGGTGATGTTGATGCTCATGAGCCCAGCCTGACACGAAAAAGCCCCCCCGGTATGAGGTCGAGGGGTTATGTGGTCGAATGTCGTCATCCGTCCACAGCCTGGCTGCGGACAGCGCAGGGTCAGGCTGGCACGACCGAAACGATCCTAGGCGCCTTAACGATGACTTTGCGCGGCTCCTTACCGCCCAGCCGCTCCTGGACGGCGGGTAGTGCCAGGGCCATAGCCTTGAGCTGGTCGGGCGCGATGTCGGGGCTGACCTGCAGTTTGCCGCGAACCTTGCCCTTGACCTGGACCACGGCGGTAACCGTGTCCTCGCCAAGATATCGATCATCCCAGGTCGGCCATTGGGCATGCGCCAGGGACTCCTTATGACCCAGACGGCTCCAGAGCTCCTCACAGATGTGTGGGGCGATGGGCGAAAGCATGAGCACCAGTGGCTCAATGGCTGCCCTGGGCGTCGGATTCAATCCGGTCAGATGGTTGTTGAGCACGATCATCCTGGCGATGGCCGTGTTGGGCCGCATGGCCTCCATCTCCACCGTCACGTCGTGGATGGTGGTATTGAGCAGCTTCAGGGTCTTCTGGTCGGGTTCGCCCTCGTCCAGGACAACCTCGCCGGTCTGCTCGTCCACCACATTGCGCCAGAGCCGCTGCAGGAAGCGCATGCCGCCCACCACGTTGCGCGTGTTCCAGGGTCTGGACTCGTCCAGGGGACCCATGCTCATCTCGTAGAGGCGGAAGGTGTCGGCTCCATAAGTGCGGTACATGTCGTCCGGAGTGATGATGTTCTTGAGGCTCTTGCCCATCTTGCCGAACTCGCGGTTAACCGGCTGCCCCTGCCAGGTGTAGCTGACCTTGCCGCCCTCCTCGTGCTCCTCCACCTCAGCGGCGGGCACGTACTGGCCGCGCTGGTCGGTGTATGCGTAGGCTTGGATCATCCCTTGGTTGAAGAGCTTGTGGAAGGGCTCCTTGGACGAGACGTATCCCAGATCGTAGAGGACCTTGTGCCAGAAGCGTGCATAGAGCAGGTGCAGCACCGCGTGCTCCACACCGCCCACGTAGAGGTCGACACCGCCTGACTCCCCGGCCGTAGCATTGTGCTTGGGTCCAAGCCAGTAGTCGTATTCCTCCGGATCAACCATGTGCTGGTCATCCTTGGGATCGATGTAGCGCATGTAGTACCAGCAGGAGCCGGCCCAGTTGGGCATGGTGTTGGTGTCCCTGTGGTAGACCTTGGGGCCGTCACCCAGGTCCAGGGTCACGTTCACCCAGTCCTGGTTGCGGCTCAGCGGGGCCTCCGGGCTGGATTGGGCATCCTCGGGGTCAAAGGTCTTGGGCGAATAGTCGGGCACGTCCGGCAGGGCCACCGGCAACTGATCGTCGGGCAGCAGGTGCGGTAGGCCCTGGTCGTCATAGACCACCGGGAAAGGCTCGCCCCAGTAGCGCTGACGGGAGAAGAGCCAATCACGCAGCCGGTAGGAAACCGTCCCGTGGCCCACCCCGGCCGACTCCAGCCATGCGGTCACCTTCTCGATTGCCTGGTCAACCCGCAGGCCGTCCAGGCTGAGCTGGTCGCCAGCAGCCTGGGTGGCCTGGACCGAAGAGTTGACCACAATGCCGTCGTGGGAGACGAAAGGCGCCTTGCCCCGGTAGTCGTCCAGGGTCTGACCGGAATCAGCCAGTGGGCTGACCGTGTAGACGACGGGCAGGCCGTACTTGACGGCGAAGTCGTAATCACGCTGATCGCCGCCAGGCACAGCCATGATAGCTCCTGTGCCGTAGTCCATCAGCACGTAGTCGGCAGTGAAGATGGGCAGCTTGGCTCTAGTGATGGGGTTGACCGCATACAGCCCGGTAAACAGGCCGGTCTTGGCTCCGCCCTCGTCCACACGATCCTTAGCGGTCTTGGCTTCGGCGGCCCTGCGATAGGCCTGTACACCCTCCGCGGGATTGGCATAACCGCCCTTCCACTGTTCAGGCACATCATCAGGCCAGTCATGGGGCAGATGTTGCAGCAGGTCGTGCTCGGGAGAGACCACGGCGAAGGTGGCGCCAAAAAGCGTGTCGGGACGGGTGGTGTAGACCTCCATAGTCTGATCGCCGTCAGGGCTGGGCACGGTGAAGTCCACCGAAGCCCCGTGTGACTCTCCGATCCAGTTGCGCTGCATGAGCTTGACCTTTTCGGGCCAGTCCAGAATGTCCAGATCCTCCAGAAGCCGGTGGCCGTAGGCGGTGATACGCATGGACCACTGCTTGAGCTCGCGCTGGTAGACCGGGTAGTTGCCCCGCTCGGAGCGTCCTTCGGCGGTCACCTCCTCGTTGGCCAGAACCGTGCCCAGCCCGGGGCACCAGTTGACCGGCGAGCGCGAGATGTAGGCCAGGCGGAAGTCGTTGAGCACCTCGGAGCGCTCAGCCTCGTCCAGCTCCTCCCAAGAGGCGTCGGGATGGCCTGGAATGGGCCTGCTTCCGGACTTGAAGGCTTCGACTAGTTCGCTGATGGGCCTGGCCGAGCCCATCCCCCCGTCGGCACGGCGGTAGTCGGGGTCATACCAGGACTCGTAGATGCGCGAGAAGATCCACTGGGTCCAGCGCACGTAGTCGGTATCGATGGTGGCGAAGGAGCGACGATCATCGAAGCTGAGCCCCAGCCGGTGCAGCTGCCAGCGCATGTTGGCGATGTTCTGCTCGGTGGTGACCCGCGGGTGCTGGCCGGTCTGGACGGCGTACTGCTCGGCGGGCAGGCCGAAGGCGTCGTAGCCCATGGCATGCAGGACGTTCTCGCCCTTCATCCGGTGGTAGCGGCTGACCACGTCGGTAGCGATGTAGCCCAGAGGGTGGCCCACATGCAGGCCCTTGCCCGAAGGATAGGGGAACATGTCGATGACAAAGTAGGGACTGCGGCCTCCAGCGTGATCTCCGTGGGCATCCGTCAAGTCACCCTTGGTGTTGGCGGCCCAGAAGGTGCCCTCCTTGTCCCAGCGCTGCTGCCAGCGCTCCTCGATAGTCTGAGCCATAGCGGCATCGTAGCGGAATTGAGGCTGATCTGATTCCTGGGTCTGCTGATGATCCCTATCTTCGTTCGCGTTCATATGGTGAATTATCGCCATTCACATGGACACGGCCAGGCCGATGTCCAGCATCCGTCATCCTGGCGGAATGCGTGCTCAGTGATCGCCGGGCTGCAGGGTGCGGGCAGCGGCATCCATGGAGAAACCAATCGACTTGGATGCCCGGCTCAGAGCAGCCTTGAAGGATCCGTCCCGCATCATCCTCTTCAGGGCCTGGTTGATGACGTCCACCAGCTCCGGATCTCCGTGGGGCAAACCGATACCGTACCGTTCATGGGAGAAGGGATTGCCTACCAGGCGCAGCTGGCCTCCTCCGCGAACATGAGCCAGCCCAGCCAGGGCGAAGTCGTCGCCACTGGCGGCATCGGTGTCCCCGCTGAGCAGAGCTGTGATGCATTCGGGAAACTCCTCACGCTCCTGGACCTGGGCCTGGGGGGCCAGCGAGCGCACCAGAACCCCGGAGGTGGATCCCGCAGCCACGCAAACCCGCTTTTGGGCCAGATCCTCCACCCCGGCAATGTCAGTCTGGGTGCGGCGAACCAGGAGGTCCTGTCCCGCAGCCAGGTAGGGCCCGGCGAAATCCACCAGCTTCTGCCGTTCCTGGGTGATGGAGTAGCCAGCCACGACCATGTCCACCTGGCCCTGTTCGAGCATGTGCTCGCGGTCCGCAGGCTTCACTTGGCGAAAAACGATCTGCGACTCGGCGTATCCCAGCTCGTGGACCACATACTGGGCCACGTCCACATCCAGTCCTCGGTACTGGCCGGACTGGGCGAATCCAAGTCCAGGCTGGTCGAAGGAGATGCCCACGCTGATCTTGGGTCCGATGGAACCCGCACGGTAGGAATCCTCCTGAGATCCGCACCCGCTCAGGGGCGCCGCCAGAACCAGTGCCAGCAGAGCCGCCGCAATCCTGCGTGCAAACATGATCGATTCCTACTTGAACATTTTCGAACGTGTCAGGAACCAGGTTACCAAGGCGGTCACCAGGCCTGACAGAATCACCACGACCGCAAATCCCCAGGGCTTGTCAGTAAAGGGCATGCCGAACATGCCTTGGTTGAAGTTCATGCCATACATGGAAAAGATCAGCGTAGGCACCGACAGGCTGATGGAGATGATGGTGAAGATTCTCATGACGTTGTTGACGTTGTTGGAGACGATGGAAGCGAAGGCGTCGGTCATATTTGAAAGCACACTTGAGTAGATGTTGGCCATCTCGATGGCCTGCTTGTTCTCCGTGATCACATCGCCCAGAAGGTCCTCATCGTCCGGGTAGCGCTTGATCCGCTCCAGGCCGGTCAGCTTCTCAAGGACGATCTCGTTGGACTTGAGGCTGGTGGCGAAATAGACCAAGGTCTTGTTGAGCTCCAGCAGCATGAGGATCTCTCGGTTCTGCATGGAGTGGCGCAGCTTGAGCTCCAGCCGGTCCGACTCGCGGTCGATGATGCGCAGGTATCGCAGGTAGAGGGTGGCGTTGCGGTAGAGGATCTGCAGGATGAAGCGGGACTTCATGAAGGTGTTGAAACCCCGGATGGTGCCCTCCATGAAGGGGTGGAGCAGGACGGTGTCCTGCATGCAGACGGTGACGATCAGATCCTCCGTAACGATGATCGACAGGGGAATGGTCTCATAGTAGTCCCGGCCGTCGCGCTCCTCGGCCCGGGGAATGTCGACGATGACCATGGTGTACTCGTCCTCCACATCCACACGCGAGCGCTCTTCATCGTCCAAGGGGGCACGCAGGTCAGCCAGGTCTATGCCCGTGGTCTGCGAGACGTTGGCCAGCTCGACATCGGTGGGCGCCGATAAGCATATCCATGAGCCCTTGGAAGCCTTGCCGATCTGCTCGATCTGCCCGTTCATGGTGCTGAATACTCTCATCATCGCCATCACCGCCTCTCGTGCTCGAACCTGGCCGACGTGTCTGGCCGAACCGATAGTAGCAGATAACCAGTCGCCGCCGTGCTCAATTTCGCAGGGTAGTCCCTGGTCACCCCCTCCATGGGCGCAGGACGGCGGGTTGGATTTTGGAGGCGTCGAAGCGGAAATGACCGGTGATGGGACGATGACCGGGCGATCCCAGGTAGTCGTTCTCCCTGGCGCGCTGGCCCATGTTGTGCAGAAGCAGGGGAATACCCCGGCTGTCCCTTTTATCCGAGGCCATGCCGATGTGCCAGGAGGTGTCGAAGATGACGATGTCGCCCTGCTGCCACTGGTCGGTGGCCGCGATGTCGTTGGTCAGACGCTGGGCGTGCCGGGACAGGAATACGCCGAGGACGTTGGTGCGTCTGAAGTCGATGTTCGGATCAGGCCTGCTGATGACTCCGGCATAGGCCCCGGGAGACGAGGCGATGTCAGCGTCGACCATGGCTTTGAGATCCTAGCCGGCCTGTCGGAAGGCCCTCCAGATCTCATCGGTACAGGCACCCCGGTCATCGGGTGGATAGCCGCCCTGATAGTAGCCGCTGTCATAACATGGATGGATGCGTGCCTCCTGATGGGCTCCACGCACCATAGCCGTGTAATCGTCCACACCGTCGTGGTTGTAGTCCACAGGCGAGATCAGAGGCGGGTAGACAGCAGTCTGCTCAGGAGAATACCCGGGAGGGCTATGGGAAGCGGTCTTGCGGCCGTTTGCAGAGGAACTTTGATTATCATGGCGAGCAGATCCGACACCCATCAGTCTGCCAGCCAAGGCCAAGGAGCCCGCCACAATCAAAGCAAGCGCCAGCAGAACGGCCACCCACCGCAGAACAGTCGTCCGCCCACGACTGTTGCCGCTACGGCTTTGCTCTGTCGGCACGGCGGTCACCTCATCCGGTTGCGAAGGGGTCTGCCATCCATGAACCGACGAAGATTATCCAGGCAAATTTCCCGAACCTTGTCCATGTTGGAGGGGAGATGAGCTCCCCCGGCTACATGCGGAGTGAGCAGGCAGCGTGGTTGCCTCCAGAGTGGGTGGTCTTCAGGCAGAGGTTCCGGTTCGGTCACATCCAGCCCTGCACCGAAAATGCCATCCTTATCCAGGGCTTGGGCCAGAGCCATGCAATCCACGGCATCTCCCCTGCCCGCGTTGATCAGCACGGCGGTGGACTTCATCAATGCAAGACGATGGCCGTCGATGATATGTCTGGTCTGCGGCGTTGAAGGCAGGGCCAGAGCCACTACATCCATCTCAGGCAGCAGGGCATCCAGATCGTCAAAACCAGCCAGACGGTCGAACCCCTCCACCGGCTGGTCGGGATGCCGCCTGATACCGATGGTCCGAGCGCCTACAGCCTTGGCCAGACGAGCGAAGGAGGCTCCGATATCCCCCGTGCCCAACACCAGAACCTGGCAACCGCGCGGTGAAAGGACAGCCCCGCGAGGTTCCCAACGGCCCATGCTTTGGTTGTCCCGGTAACCAGGAAGGTCCTTCATCAGGGCCCACATCATGGCGAACATGTGCTCGGAGACCGACTGCCCGTAAGCGCCTGAGGCACTGGTCAACATGGCGTCCGGAGGCAGAACCCCCGGTTTCAGGTAGGCATCCACACCCGCGCTGCTGGTCTGCAGCCAGACCAGGTTACGGCAGGCAACCACCTGCTCGGCCGGCGGATTACCCAAAATGATCGTGGCCTCCGATCGGAGGGATTGAGGGACATCGATGAGCCAATGCATGCTCTGCCGCATGTCCGTGTCGACAATGAACTCCTGATGAACGCCTGGAGCCGCCTGGAGGAATTCCTGTCGTTCGCTCTGGTCCAAGGGCAGGCAGTTGATGATGAGCTGGTGCCCAGGATGGTTCTCGTTCCGCTTTTCAGCCCGTACTTCGACATCGTTTTTGCCGGTCATGGTCCGCCGCCTTTCCGTTGCTGCCGACCCCCTTGGTCGCCCCTTGTTCATCATGCTAGCGCACTTGCAAGCTCAGGAATGACTCAAGACCATTCGAGGATAAAATCCATCAATTAGCTCACAATCCCTGCAATTCCGGGGCAACACACTGAGTTGCTCCATTCGCCAATCCCGGTGTACTATAAGCAAGGCTTCACCAAGCAAGGCAAGCACGGGGCTATGGCGCAGCTGGTAGCGCGTCTCCATGGCATGGAGAAGGTCGGGGGTTCGAATCCCCCTAGCTCCACAGACAGAATCCCGAGGTCACCTCGGGATTCTTTTTTATATCTAGTACCTCTGCAACCGCGAGATTCCAGACGAAAACGCAGCGGCAAACTCAGCTGGGCCATCAACGGGCAATCCCATCCGATGGCCGTCCACACTCGATGGAGCCCACATCGCAATCAAGGCTTTGACCCTGGCATGTTTGCATTGTTTTTATCTACCGCTCCACAGAGGCGGACACGTTCAGATTCCTGACTCCATTGCGAATCAAGCCTGCTGCAATGGTTGCGCCGGCACTCTTCCAAGGACCTACAATGATTCTGATTAAAATTTTGCAATCTATCGGCCGACAGATTGGTGGACCCATCGCAACGACTCTGGAGGCCTACACAACAATGACCAGAACTGAAAAGGGCGCACTTGGCGCGCTTACCGGGCTGTCCTTGGGGGACGCGCTGGGCATGCCCACGCAGAGCATGAGTCCAGCAGCCATCCATGAGGCCTACGGCAGAGTCGACACCCTTCGTGATGCCATTGCGGATCAGCCGATAGCTCCCGGTATGCCTGCGGGGGCTGTGACCGATGACACCGAGCAGGCGCTGATCGTGGCGGAACTGATCATCGATGGCAAGGGACACATCGATCCGAAAGAGTTCGCCAAGCGCCTTCTAGCCTGGGAGGACGATATGAAGTCGCGCGGATCGCTGGACTTGCTCGGGCCCTCCACCAAGCTGGCCCTGGAACAGGTTCGCCAGGGCGCAGACATCATGCGCACGGGAAGGACCGGCACCACCAACGGGGCCGCCATGCGAGTCACCCCGGTAGGGATAGCCAACAGGCCCAAGGACACCAGGAGGCTCGCCAATCGCATCTACGAGTCCTGCCAAGTCACCCACGACACGGTCGCAGGCTTCCAAAGCGCCGCGTTGATCGCTACGACAGTCAGTCTGGGACTTGAGGGAATGACCGTTCGCCAGGCGTTGCAGGAGTCCCTGCGCCTGGTGCCCGCCATGGAGACCTCAGGGGCTTGGACCCCCAAGGCATCGGTTCCCGCACGCGCCCGCCAGGCAATACGGCTGTCTGAGGAATTCAGTGATGAGGGCGATTTCGAACGCCACCTGGTTGAAGACTGCGGCACCTCGGTCGAATCCAATGAGTCTGTGGCAGCCGCCTTCGCCCTGGCCTGGAGGTTCGCCGACGATCCCCAATCGGCTCTGTTCGCCGCAGTCAACCTTGGTGGCGATACGGACACCATCGCTGCAATGACCGGCGCAATGACCGGCGCGAGTGCAGGTCCCGAGGCCTTTGACCCCACACTCTGTTCCCGGGTGGCTTCGGTATCTCACCTCGACCTGCAGAAAACCGCCCGTGGCCTGATTGCCCTAAGGCAGTAAAGCGCAAACCGACAAGACTGATTCCGTCAGGAACACAACAATGTAAAATCCAGTCCCCCCCCCCAAGATTGCGGGGACCACACAGACCAGGCCAACTGCCAGAACAGCTGATCCATCGCTACATTCAGTACAACGTGAGTCAAAGGAGACAATCCATGTCAACTGCGCCAAAAGAGGGCACCATCCTCTCCAGGGTGGAGCAAAGGGGCATCGAGCCTGTGCCCGAGGACCAGAGGAACGGATCGCCCGGCCAGCTCTTCTGGGTCTGGTTTGCCGCCAACATCTCGATCCTGGGAATCCCTCTGGGAGCAACACTGATTGCCCAGGGCCTCAACCTCTGGCAGGCCGTGCTCGCCACGACCATCGGGGCCTTCGGATCCTTCGCCCTGGTCGGCATCATCTCCATAGCAGGCAGAAGAGGCGGTGCCCCCACGCTGACCCTGTCCCGGGCCATTTTCGGCGTCAGAGGCAATGCAGGCCCCACCCTGGTGGCCCTGTTGTCCAGACTGGGCTGGGAGACGGTGAACACGATGACCGGCGCCTTTGCGCTGCTCTCCCTGATCGCCATCATCTTCGGCACCCCGGCTGATGCCAAGCGCTCCCCCTTCCTGACCTTCGTCTGCATCGCCGTCTTCGTAGCCCTGACCGTGGTGGTCTCGGCAGCTGGTCACGCCTTCATTCTCACCGTGCAGAAGTGGGCCACCTGGATATTCGGCGCCCTCACCCTCCTGGTGGCCATCTATCTGGCGACGACCGTCGACTGGTCCTCCTTCATCGGCAATGCCCCCGGCTCAGCCAGCGCCTTACTGATCGGTGTCGGCACCATAGCCGCGGGGACGGGCATCGGCTGGGTCAACTCCGGCGCAGACATGGCCCGCTACCAGAAGACCTCGGTGAAACCCGGCTCTCTGGTCCTGACTGCAGCGGCCGGCGCCGGCATTCCACTGGTGGTCGTCATCGGCCTGGGATCGGTCCTGACAGCAGGCAACTCCACCATTGCCTCCGCCGCCGATCCGGTCGCCGCGGTTCGAAGCGCTCTGCCGGCCTGGGTCTCCATCCCCTATCTGATTGCCGCTTTCGCCGGGTTGCTCATGTCAAACAACCTTTCCGTATATTCGACCAGCCTGACCACCATCACCCTGGGCATCAGAATCCCCCGCGTCTATGCGGTAGTCGTCGATGTGGTGGTGACCACCTGCGGAGCCCTCTACTTCACGCTGGGCCGACGGGTTCTACGGCCCCTTCGTCACCTTTATCTCCCTGCTGGCAGTGCCTCTGAGCACCTGGGCAGGCATCTTTCTGTCAGCCATGATCTTCCGGAAGCGCTACGATTCCGACGGCCTTCTGAACCTTCGAGCCGACTCCCCCTACTGGTACTGGCACGGCGTCAACCTCCCAGCCATCATCAGCTGGCTGGTCGGAATAGTCGTCGGCTTCCTGTTCGTGACGGCCCAGGTCTCCAAGGACGAGGTCTGGTTCTCGGGACCGCTGGCCGACAGCTTCCTGGGCAGGAACGGCCTGGCATGGCTGGTTTCCCTCCTGCTGGGAGGAATTCTCTACGCCATTCTGCACGTCCTCTCCAAGGATTCCATGGCGGTGAGGAGCAGTGGCGATGACTGAGCCAAGGATCCTCCATCTCGGTCAGGTGGTGGTTGACCTGAGCATGGACATCGACCACCTACCGGAGCGCGGAGGGGATATTTTCGCCAGGCGAAGCGCCATAAACGTCGGCGGCGGGTACAACGTGATTCGCGCAGCCAGGCAGATGGGGGCGCCGATAGCCTATATGGGAGCGATCGGCACAGGTCCGATGGCGGACATGGCCCGTGGAGCCCTTGCAGCCCTACAGGTTCCCGCCCAAGGGCCTGTGCTGGATGACTGTGATACCGGATACTCGGTAGCCATGATCGAGCCCTCGGGCGAACGCACCTTTGTATCGGCAAGGGGCGCAGAGACCCGTGTACCGGAGGGCACCTACGAAGGCATGGACCTGGTTCCCGGCGATGTCGTCTATCTGAGCGGGTATTCCTTCTGCCACAAGGACAACACCCGGAGCCTAGTCGGATTCGCGCACCTACACCAGGGCGAAGGATTCCCTGTGCTCTTCGACCTGGGACCCATGGTGGCCGATATTGCACTGGATGTGCTTGATGCTGTCAACGGACTGCATCCGATCTGGTCGCTGAATGAACGCGAGGGACCAATCCTGGCGCAACGTCTGGAGTGCCGACCCGAAACCGGCAATGCAACCGAGCTGGAATCCCTCTGCCGCTCGCTCTCGCTGAAACTGGACAGTCCGGTGGTTCTCAGGGCCGGCGCCCGTGGTGCCTGGTACTGCCAACCCAAGGATGCAAGGCAGAGCCAATACATTCCGACCCCGCAGATCCATGCCATAGACACCAACGGTGCCGGCGATGCCCACTCGGGTGTCCTCTGTGCGGGCATCTTCCAGGGCCTGCCCATCGAGGAGGCACTGACACTGGCCAATTGTGCAGGTGCCCTTTCCACCACGCAGCCAGGTCCAGCCACATGCCCAGGCGAGCAAGCCATACGAAAGGCCGCTGCCTCCCTACAGGAGTGACCAATGTAAACCCAAGCAAAATACAAGCGGCCGCCGACTTCATGCCGACGGCTGCTTGGCAACTCACAGAGGGATCAGAACAGGAGAGCTCAGAGCTGCTTGCCCAGCTGATCGGCTGCGCGCAGGGCGTGAGCCACATCGGTGGGAGTCACCTCGAAGGGCATGTTGCCCATGGTCTCGTCGGGACCGCAGGCATGCTCGCCGACCTTGAGCAGATCCTCCTCGCTGGCCTGGCCGATGCCGATCTGCTCCAGGGAGGTGGGCAGACCCACGCTGCGGAAGAAGTCATAGACCCCGCGGGTCTCCTCCAGAGGCCGATCCTCAAGGACCAACTGGGCCAGGGTGCCGAAGGCCACCTTTTCGCCGTGCAGCATGGAGTGGGTGCCCTCCAGGGCGGTCATCCCGTCATGAATGGCGTGGGCTGCAGCCAGGCCAGAGCTCTCGAAGCCCAGACCGCTCAGCAGCGTATTGGCCTCGATGATCTTCTCCAGCGCAGCTGTGCGCACACCGGCCTTGGCAGCGGCCACGGCCTTGACCCCATCCTCCAGCAGGGTATCGCGGCAGAGACGGGCCAAGGCAAAGGCGGCCATGGTGGCGTGGCCTCCGGTCATGGTCACGGCGTTCGACTGCACGCAGGCGGCGGCCTCGTAGTAAGTAGCGAAGGCATCGCCCAGCCCTGATACCAGGAAGCGCACCGGAGCCTTGGCGATGACGTCGGTATCCATCAGGACCACGTTGGGGTTGGCAGGCAGGGGCAGATAACGGTCAAAGACACCCTCAGGCGTATAGAGCACGGACAGCCTTGAGCAAGGCGCATCCGAGGAGGCTGCCGTGGGCACAATCATGACCGGCAGATGGGCGAAGTGAGCCACAGCCTTGGCGGTATCCAAAGTCTTGCCGCCGCCGACGCCGATCACCGCGTCGCTGCCGCCCAAATGGGCACGATGACAGTCGATCTCCTCCATGGAACACTCGCCGCCGAATTTCATCAGTTCGTAGGGGATCCCATCGTGCTCAAAGGAGGCGACAATGTCGTCGTGGTAGAGCCCGTCGATGACCGGATCGACGATCAGATGGGCGCCCTTGGTGCCCAGAGCCGCATATTCTCCGGCCAGCTTTCCCATGGCGCCCTCCTGCTGAACATAGGAGCCTGGAGAGCACAGAACCTTGCGCATATACACACCTTTCTCATTGCTGATCCCGCCTTCAGGACCAGATCCTTAGGGACGGGCCTCTTGGACCGCCCGAAAGTGACCCTAGTCACATTACATGGTGGGATGGGTATGCCGCGCCGACCGACAGGTCAGTTACGAGGAGATGTACTGGTCGTGCTCGTCGGTGACGACTGTGGCGTAGGAGCCGTACTTGAGGGACTTGGCGCGGAGCTGGTCGCGTCGGCAGACGGCGAAGGCGAGCTCGTGGGGTTCCCTCCCTGCTGTTGACTCTGCCCGGATCCCTGTTCGCTGCCTTGGTTCTGATTCGAGCCAGAGGGCTGGTTCTGAGGGGCACTTGGGGTCGTCTGATATTCAGGCTCCTCTGTGCGCCGCGCTGGTTTGGAGGGGGTCTCCTCCTCCCGGCTGGGGGTTACCGTCTGGCTGGTTGGCGGGCTGACCACGTTGCGAACCACCTTGTCGGTGCCTTCGCCCTTGGTCAGGGCATTGATGGCCAGGGCGGACAGCAGTACGGCCACCAGGGCGCTGACCACGGAGACGATGATGACATTGCGGCGACGCTGATCAAGCTTCTTCTTACTGGTTGCCGTCATGGAGGCCGCATGGGTCCGTGGACCATTGCTGGACGAAACGGTCCTGCCGGTCTTGGCTGGCGACTTTTCGTCACCGACAGGGCGCATGACCTGGGTGGACCCATCTACCGGGTCCATGACCTGGGTGGATCCGTCGGCAGTATCGCTGGATTCGTCAGCACGACCCTCACCCTGAGCCGGCAAGGTGGTGGTCTGTCCATCGGCGTCCGAATCGGTATTCGAGTCCGTTTTGGAGTCGTCATCGTCCTGACCAGCACCGCCGACCACGGACTCCTGCAGCTTCTGGCCAGAGGCTTCCAAAACATTCTTGTAGATCTGCGAGGCCACGGCAGAGACGATGGAACCGATGGCCACACCGATGATGGATCCTGCCACGCCGATCTTGGCGGCCAGCCAGAAGGAGGTCATGGCTGCAAGAGCGCCGGCGATGATCTGCGCCCAGGAAATGTCATGAAAGAACTGCTTCACTCCGACCCCTTTTGATCCAACGGCTGGTTGCTGCGCTCTTATGGTAGCTGGTGGTCATGGCGATACTGTGATGGTCGGCCAACCACCCAAGGACCTCAGTCGGTCTGGACCAGCCCCCGGGGATTATCCCAGTCCCCTCGCATGGCGATGGCCGGACCGCGATTGTAGTCGATCATGGACCAGCGCAGACCGCCGTCCGGCAGGTCTCGT
Organism: Bifidobacterium asteroides; assembly: GCF_003202755.1. Classification (GTDB taxonomy): domain Bacteria; phylum Actinomycetota; class Actinomycetes; order Actinomycetales; family Bifidobacteriaceae; genus Bombiscardovia; species Bombiscardovia asteroides_F. Next base: position 911,455 of record NZ_QGLK01000001.1, on the reverse strand, counting down.
GGCATCAATCGGGCCCAGTGGGCGTTCCGCATGGTGACCAGGCCCAGGTATTCGGGATATGCAGTGGCCATGCCCAGCAGGGCCTGAAGAGCCTCGGCGATGAAGGACCCATGGGAGAAGACCATGAGATCCGTGTCCGGGCCGGCCCGATGAATCCATCGGTTCAGGGTTTCCAGGCCCCGGTTGCCCACCTGTGCCTTGGTCTCAGCACCGTGGCGCAGCTCTCCTCCGGTGCCCCGGGACCAGGATTCGTAATCCTCGGGCCAGCGTTGACGGACCTCCTCGGCGCTGGCTCCCTCCCACTCGCCGAAACTGCGTTCACGCAACCCGGGATCAAGATGAACCGTCTGGCCCAAGGGGTCGGCGAAGGCGTGGGCGGTGGCGGCAGCCCGGCCCAGGTCAGAGGAGACCACCAGCAGATGGTGGTCTTGGGGTGCCCCGTCCACATATTCTGCGCGAAGCTCCTCGGCTGTTCTCTCCACCTGCCAGCGGCCAACGCTGTTGAGCGGGATGTCGATCTGACCCTGCATTCGATGGCCTGCATTGTATGATGTCTGCCCATGGCGGACCACGGTCATGGAGCGCACATGCCGCCCATCTTCGGCGGCGGTATCCGAGTCAGTCATGACTTTCCTGAGGGTCAACGAAACGGCTGCGCAGATCATCCCCGTTCAAATCGTCCGCCTTGGAGGCCAACTGGCCATCCGTATCATCATCGGCAAGGGTGAAGGGGTGCTCCAGCTGCACATCCACCTGGGGGCAGTCCTTCCAAAGCCGTTCCAGGTCGTAGTAGGCCCGGGCCTGTTTGTGCATGACGTGGATGACGAAGTCACCGTAGTCCAGCAGAACCCACTGGGCCTCCTGGACACCCTCCCGCGAGCGCGGATCCAGGTTCTTTTGCAGATGGAGCTGCTTCTCCACCTCCTCGGCGATGGCCAGGACCTGACGTTCGTTGCTGCCAGTGGCTACCATGAAGATGTCGGTGATGGCAATGGGCTGGGAGACATCAAAAGCCACGATATCCATGGCCTTGACATCGTTGGCGGCCCGAGCGGCCACCCGGACCGCGTCGATGGATTCCTGCAATGCTGGCACTTGTCACGCCTTTCCTTGTTGTGAAGCAGATGCTTTCAAGGTTACCGCTCCCAGGCGGGCTTCCAGTCCGGAACCTGGTGCTGATCATTGGTGGAATAGACCATGGCCCCGTCCTCGACCGGATGGCGGATGACCGATCCGGCTCCGGTAGTGACCCCGTTGCCCACCTGGACGGGTGCTACAAAGAGGTTCCCTGCGCCCACATGCACTTCCGAGCCGATCACGGTGCGGTTCTTGTGCACGCCGTCGTAGTTGGCCGTGATGGACCCGCCTCCCACGTTGCTGTCGTGGCCTATATGGGCATCCCCTACATAGGAAAGGTGGGGCACCTTGGTCCCATGATCGATGGTGGCCTTCTTCATCTCCACGAAGGCCCCGGCCTTGGTGTCCTCGGCAAGGACGTTGCCAGCACGCAGATAGGTCCAAGGACCGATGTTGGCCCTGGCTCCGATGCGAGTCTCCTGCACGCGGGAACGCTCCACCTTGGCCTGCGGCTCGACGATGGCGTCAATCAAGGTGGTATAGGGGCCGATGACCGAATCCGAGGCGATCTCGGTATGACCCTGCAGGAAGCATCCGGGCAGGATGACGGCATCCTGCTGGATGACCACATCGTCCTCGATCCAGGTGGTGGCCGGGTCCAGGATGGTCACGCCCTGGCGCATGAATTCCTGGCAGACCCGCAGGTTGTGGGCCTTGGCCAGATCAGCCAACTGGATCCTGTCGTTGACGCCTTCGACCTTGAGCGGATCAGGGGCAGCGAAGGCCCCGACCCTGCCCAGGCGACGGGCCGTCTCCAAGGCATCGGTCAAATAGAACTCACCCTGGGCGTTGCTGTCGTCCAGACCGCGGACCGCCTGTCGGAGCAGATCCGCCTCGAAGACGTAAACGGAGGTGTTGACCTCCTTGACGGCCAGCTCGGTACCGGTGGCGTCCCGCTGTTCGACGATGCGCAAGACCCGTCCATCCTGGTCACGGATGATGCGGCCGTATCCGGTGGGGTCGTCCAGGTTGACCGTCAGCACCGTAGCCCCGTCGCCGGAGCTGACATGGTAGTCGAGCAGGCTATGCAGTGTGCCCGCATCCAGCAGGGGCATGTCCGAGGCGACGATCAGCACCTGGCCGTCGTGCCTGAGCTCCCCATCGAGCTGGTCCACGGCGCATTGGACCGCGCGTCCCGTACCCGGTCGGCTGTCCTGACGCACGATGCGCACCTGAGGATCGTAAGAGCGTGCAGCCTGCGCCACCAGGTCAGCCTGATGATGAACCACCACGGCCGTCAGCTCGGGATTGAGGGCGGTCACCGAAGTCATGACCCTTTGCAGGAAGGTCTTGCCGGCAAGGGTGTGCAGAACCTTGGGGTGGGAAGAGCGCATGCGGGTACCCTCGCCTGCGGCCAGAATGATGCCAGCGGTCAGCGTCTGCCCCCCGCTCAAAACTCCACCACCCCGCTCTCGGCGATGTCGATCAGATCCTGAATGGAGTCCACCACCTGGTCAGGGCGGTAGGGGAAGGTTTCCACCTCGGATCGTGTAGTGATACCGGTCAGCACTAGGAAGGTGTTCAGGCCAGCTTCGACTCCGGCCACCACATCAGTATCCATACGGTCGCCAATCATGGCCGTGGTCTCGGAGTGGCCGCCCACCCTGTTAAGAGCCGTGCGGAACATAATAGGATTGGGCTTGCCTACAAAGTAGGGCTCCCGGTTAGTGGCCTTGGTCACCAGAGCTGCGACGGCTCCCGCCGCAGGCAGGACGCCGTTCTCGCTGGGGCCTGTGGCATCCGGGTTAGTGCAGATAAAACGGGCCCCACCCAGAATCAAACGGATGGCTGTGGTGATGGACTCGAAGGAGTAGGTCCTGGTCTCGCCCAGAATCACATAGTCCGGGTTGATGTCGGAAAGAATGAACCCGGCCTCGTGCAGGGCCGTGGTCAGCCCGGCCTCGCCAATTACGTAGGCCGATCCCCGCGGCATAGTCCGGGATACGAAGTCTGCGGTAGCCAGCGCAGAGGTCCAGATCCGATCCTCGGGCACGTCGATGCCCGAACGACCAAGACGTGCCGAAAGGTCACGAGGGGTGTAGATGGGATTGTTGGTCAGCACCAGATACTGGCGGTTGTTGCGCTTGAGGGTGTCGATGAATTCGGCAGCGCCAGGCAGGGCGGTGTTCTCATGCACCAGCACGCCGTCCATGTCAGTGAGCCAGGTTTCGATCTTCTTGACTGCCAAGACAGTTCCTTTCGGTTGGTCACCGACCCCAAGGAGGCCGTCTCCGACCGGAATCGGCGAGCGTAAGCTCCCCCACCTGGATTCGAACCAAGACTAAGGGTTCCAAAGACCCGTGTGCTGCCTTTACACCATGGGGGAAAGGCGGAACCTCACGGCCCCGCCAAATTTATTATGCCACAGACGGACGATTACGCCACGCCATGCCGGGCAGGCAAGGCTTTAAGCAAAGAGGAAGCCCTGACCATGATGGGCTGGATAGGTGTCGAAGAGCCGGGCCACCGAGCCGTCCTCGAAGACCGCCTTGATAGCCGAGGCCAGCAGGGGCGCGATGGACAGGACGGTCAGCCCATCCCAGCGCTTATCCTGGGGAATGGGAACCGTATCGGTCAGAATGACCTCCTTGGCCTTGCAGGACTTGAGCCGCTCCACGGCGGGTCCGGACATGACGCCATGGGTGGCCACAATGGTGATGGAGTTGGCGCCAGCCTCATCCAGGACGTTGCAGGCTTCGGCGATGGTGCCGCCGGTGTCGATCAGATCGTCTACCAGCACGCAGTCCAGGCCGCGCACGTCGCCCACCACCCGATGGGCCACAGCCTTGTTGGGCTGAGTGATGTCGCGGGTCTTGTGGATGAAGGCCAGGGGCACGCCTCCCAGACGCTGGGCCCACTGCTCAGCCACCCGGATGCGGCCCGCATCGGGAGAGACCACGGCCACCTTGGACAGGTCCATCCGGTCGCGCACATAGTCCACCAGCACAGGCATGGCGATCAGGTGGTCCACAGGCCCGTCGAAGAAGCCCTGAGACTGGGCTGCGTGCAGGTCGACCGACATGATTCGGTCTGCACCGGCCGCCTTGAGCAGGTCGAACATGAGTCGGCAGGAGATGGGCTCGCGCCCCAGATGCTTCTTGTCTTGACGGGAGTAACCCAGGAGTGGGCAAACAGCGGTGATGGATCGTGCCGAGGCCCTCTTGAGGGCATCAATCATGATCAGCTGCTCCATGATGGACTTGTTGACCGGGTCGGAATGGGTCTGTAAAACGAAGACATCGGCTCCACGCACCGACTCCGTATAACGCACATACATCTCGCCGTTGGCAAAGTCGTAGGCTGTCGTCTCCAGGACGTCGATGCCGAGTTGATCGGCCACGTCCGCCGCGAGTCTGGGATGGGTCCGGCCTGTGACAAGTATGAGATTTTTTCCTGGTCTGCCTTTGAGTATCGCGCTCACCATATCTCCAAACGTTGTTTTCGCTGAAGCGGACAGCCTCCATAATAATGGCGCGCGCTGACACAGCCGGACAGTCCGTGTTGGCGAGTCCGAGGGTATGCGAAGCTCAGGAAGCCGAGCGATAGAGCCCGTGCTTGTTGATGTACTGCACCACCCCGTCCGGGACCAGGTACCAGACCGGCATGCCCCGGGCCGAACGACGCCGCACGTCCGTGGACGAGATGGACAGGGCCGGAATCTCCAGGGTATCCACCCGCTGGGCAGGCACCTGAAGGTCGTCCAGGCTGGAGGAGTAGCCGGGTCGGGAGACGGCCACGAACTTGGCCAGATCCCACATCCGGTTGGCATCCTTCCAGCGCATGATCTCGGCCACAGCGTCCGCCCCAGTGATGAAGAAGAGGTCGCTGTCGGGGCGCATCCGCTTGATGTCGCGCAGGGTGTCCACCGTATAGGTGATGCCAGGACGCTCGATGTCCACCCGGGAGACCGTGAACTTGGGGTTGGAGGCCGTGGCGATCACGGTCATCAGATAGCGGTCCTCGGCATTGGTCACCGTCTTGTTCAGTTTGAAGGCCGGGCGGCCGGTGGGCACAAAGATGACCTCATCCAGGTCGTAGACCCAGGCCACCTCCGAGGCAGCCACCAAGTGGCCATTGTGAATGGGGTCGAAGGTGCCGCCCATGATCCCCACCCGGGGTCGGCGGTTATGGTGGGCAGGCCTACAGGACCCGTCAATATCCGATGGCTCCTGTCCGGTTTCTCCCTCCTTGGACAGTTCAGACATCATCCGGTTCACGCCTGCTCGCCCTCCCGTCTGGCTTCCGAGGCGTTCTCCTCGTTCTCGGACTCGGCCTCCTGGCGCATCTGCTCGGCGCTGGGGTTGACCCGGTCAGGATCGATACGCTCCATGTCGGCATTCCACTCCTCCTGGACCACGCGGCGGATCTCGGAGTAGGTGGGCAGGGGGAAGCCTGGCTGGTATGCCCGACGGACCTGGGCCACGCATCCGGTGATGGCTACCAATGAATCGGACAGGTCGGCGATGCGACCCTCCTGCTCCTGTTTGCGGAAGACCGGCACCCGCTCCTCCATGACGGTGATGTCGTGCCTGACGTGGTTGAGTTGGTCCTGATCCAAGTCACGCACATCATCGGCATGTTCGTCAGGCCAACCAATCAGGACTGCATCGGCGTACTCCAGGCAGGAGCGCTGCCCCGCGTCCGGGATGCCGTCCTCGATTTGGACCAGAAAGACGTACCGCAGCAGGCTCAACCGCTCTGAAGCCACCCTCAGCCAGATGCGCGGATTGTCGTGCTCGCGCTGAAAGAGCTCTTCGATCTTCTCGTTCACGGCCGCACCTGCCCCCTGCCGTAGCCGATCCATTTGGTGGTGGTCAGCTCCTGCAGACCCATGGGACCTCGGGCATGCAGCTTCTGGGTAGAGATGCCCAGCTCGGCACCCATGCCGAACATGCCGCCATCGGTGAATCTGGTTGAGGCATTGACCATGATCACGGCCGAATCCACCCGACGGGAGAACTCTTCAACAGCCTCGTAGTCCCGGGCCAGGATGGCCTCGGTATGGCCGGTGGAATGACGGTTGATGTGCTCGATGGCCTGGTCCAGGGAATCTACCACGCGCACCCCCATCTTCAAATCCAGATACTCTCGATCCCAGTCATTCTCTTCTGCGCGGACCAGCAGTTCTTCAGGCAGACCATGCCCGGCAAGGATGTCCATGGAAACTGCATCCAGGTGCAGCTCGACCTGGGCCCGGGTCAACGCTTGCGCCACACGTGGCAGGAATTCGGCGGCCACATCCCGGTGGACGACCAGCTTTTCAGCGGCGTTGCAGACGCCCACCCGCTGGGTCTTGGCGTTGACGATGATGGGAATGGCCTGATCCATGTTCACCGAGCGATCCACGTAAATATGGACATTGCCAGCCCCGGTCTCGATGGTGGGCACGGTGGCCTGCTCAATCACGCTGCGGATCAGCCCTCGGCCACCCCTGGGCACCAGCAGATCGATATGACCGCGCGCCTTCATCAGCGCCTGGGCCCCTTCGCGACCGTATCGGTCCACGGAAGCCACCAGAGCCGGATCCAGCCCCTGTTCACGGAGCACCCCGCACATAAGTTCCACCAGGGCGCGATTAGTGCGCTCGGACGCGTGGCCCCCTCGCAGGAGAGCCGCGTTGCCGGACTTAAGGCAGAGGGCCACCACATCTATGGTGACATTGGGCCGGGCCTCGTAAATCATGGCCACTACGCCCAGAGGAACCCGCACCTGATTGAGCCGCATGCCGTTGGACATGTCATGGCCGCGAACCACCTCGCCCAGGGGATCGGTCAGCCCGGCCACCATGCGCACGCCCCGGGCGGCATCCGCGATACGAACCTTGTCCAAGCGCAGACGGTCGATCAGACCGGCGCTCATTCCTTCTTCAAAAGCTTGGGTGCAGTCCTGCTCATTGACCGCGGCAATCTGATCGGCCTGGTCGATCAGTGCCTCGGCTAGGGCCAGCAAGAGAGCGTTCCTGGCCTGGCCGGTCATGCCTGCCAGACCTGCTTGTGCAGCAGCCGCTGCATCGGCCATGGCACAGACCCGATCAAACACATCCTGACGAATGGAGTTCTCGTTTTCAGTCATGTTCGTCAGATCCTTTCGCCCTCGCGGGTCAGCCAGACCCATATTCTGTACCGATTGTAACCCTCAATGAGGGCAATGACGACAGGAGGAGGGAGGGCATTGCTGCACCTCCCTCCTCCAAGGGCCAATCAGTGGGTCTGGTCCAGCTCAGGATAGAGCGGGAAGGCCTCAACCAGCCGGTCCACCCGAGCCTTGAGAGCATCCAGATCCACCTGGGGGCCCTGGGCCAGCGCAGTGCCGATCACGTCGGCCACCTCCTCGTACTGAGCAGGGCCGAATCCGCGAGTAGCCAAGGCGGAGGTTCCGATGCGCAGACCGGAGGCCACAGAGGCCGGTCGAGGATCGAAAGGCACTGTATTGCGGTTGACAGTGATGCCGATCTTGGCCAACAGGTCCTCCCCCTGGCGGCCGTCCATCTCGCTGTTGCGCAGATCCACCATGACCAGGTGGACATCCGTACCTCCAGTGAGCACGGTGATGCCGTTGTCGGCCACATCCTTGGCCATCAGGCGTTCAGCCAAGATCTTCGCACCCTCCAGGGTGCGCTCCATGCGTTCCTTGAATTCAGGCGTTCCCGCCAGCTTGAAGGCCACAGCCTTGGCAGCGATCACATGCATAAGCGGGCCGCCCTGGTTGCCGGGGAAGACCGAGGAGTTGAGCTTCTTGGCATATTCCTGACGGGCCAGGATGAAGCCGGACCGAGGTCCGCCCAGGGTCTTGTGGGCCGTGGAGGAGACCACATCGGCATAGGGCACCGGGCTGGGATGCAGACCGGCTGCGACCATACCAGCGAAGTGGGCCATATCCACCCAGAACTTGGCTCCCACCTCGTCGGCGATCTCCTTCATGGCTGCAAAGTCCTCAATGCGCGGATAGGCGCTCCATCCGCCGATAATCAGGGCTGGATGGGTTTCCAGGGCCCGCTGGCGGATGATCTCGGGCTCGATGCGGAAGGTCTTCGGATCGACCCCGTAGGATTCGGCATGGTAAAAACGTCCGGAGAAGTTGATCTTCATACCGTGGGTCAGATGGCCACCATGATCCAGGGCCAGGCCCAGCACGGTGTCGCCAGGCTTGATCAGGGCCTGATAGACGGCGGCGTTGGCCTGTGCGCCCGAATGAGGCTGGACATTGGCGTACTCGGCACCGAACAGAGCCTTAGCGCGGTCCCGGGCCAGGTTCTCGACCTGGTCCACCCACTCGCAACCACCGTAGTAGCGTCTACCAGGATAGCCCTCGGCATACTTGTTGGTCAGTACGGATCCCTGAGCCTGCAAGACGGCCTTGGGCACGAAGTTCTCTGAGGCGATCATCTCCAGACCACCGCGTTGGCGCTCCAACTCTCCATCCAGCAGTGCAGCGATCTCCGGATCCACCTGCGAGATCGAAGAGTTCAGGACATCGTAGGATTGCTGTACCGGGTTCTCTTCGACCATGGGTCACTCCTTTGTCTATAAGGTCCAGCCACGGATACAGGGCTGGTGGGCAATACTGTACGCCATGCCAACCCCTGGCAGGCCGTGGCGTCCATAGACGGTTTCCTCCGCGAGCCGAGCAAGGCCATGGTTCGGACTCCTGTACGGGGTAGAATGCCCTGGTAATGATCTGTTCGGCGACATGGCGGAGGGGCAGGCAACCATGAGCACATACCACAGCACCCGAGGCGGCAAGGAGCAACTGCAGTCCAAGCAGGCTATCAGACGAGGCCTGGCTCCTGACGGCGGACTCTACGTCAACGATGAACTGGACGCTCTAACCATCGACCCCGCCTCGGTCGCCGGTTTGGACTACAAGGGCACAGCCAAACTGATCCTTTCGGGACTGCTGAGCGATTACTCTTCCGCTCAGCTGGACTCCTGCCTGGATGCAGCATATGGAAAACAGTGGTCCGATACGGCAATCACCCCTCTGGTGGACCTGGGCGGTAACGACTTCGTACTTGAGCTCTTCCGCGGGCCCACTTCGGCCTTCAAGGACGTGGCCCTGCAGCTTTTGCCAAGACTGATGGCGCTGGCCGGAGACGATGATGAGCGAATCATGGTGCTTACAGCCACCTCCGGAGACACAGGCAAGGCGGCGCTGGCCGGATTCGCGGACGCGCCGGGCACGGGTATCACCGTCTTCTACCCTCAGGGCAAGGTCAGTCAGATCCAACGCCTGCAGATGGTCACCCAGGAGGGCAGCAACCTGCGGGTTTGCGCGGTTCGTGGCAATTTCGACGATGCCCAGTCCGCAGTCAAGTCCATCTTCGCCGACACTGATCTGGCTCGTGAACTGAGCGAGAAGGCCTCGACCGTCCTCTCATCGGCCAACTCCATCAATGTGGGCCGTCTGGCCCCGCAGGTCGTCTACTACTTCCGGGCCTATGGCTCCCTGATGGAACGGGGAGTGATCAGACCTGGGGATCCTGTCGAGTTCTGCGTGCCCACCGGCAACTTCGGCGATGTGCTGGCCGGATACTACGCCAAGATGATGGGCCTTCCGGTGGCCCGGCTGACCGTGGCCTCGGACCGGAACCGGGTTCTCAACGACTTCCTGACCACAGGCGTCTATGACCGCAATCGCCCCTTCTACACCACCACCTCCCCCAGCATGGACATTCTGATCTCCTCCAACCTGGAGCGGATGCTCTACTACATGGCCGACGGCGACACTGAACTGATCGCCTCGCTTATGGCCGATTTGGAGTCCAAGGGACGCTACCAGGTGCCTGAGGCCCTGATGACCAGAATCCGCGGGCTCTTCTCCTGCGGCTGGGCCGACGAGGACCAGGTGGCCTCAGCCATCAGCGACTGCTGGGAGGACCGTGGATACCTGATCGATCCGCACACGGCCTGTGGCTACCAGGTCATGACCGGGCAGACCGACAGGGATCCTGCCGTGCCCCGGGTGCTGCTGTCCACGGCCAGCCCCTACAAGTTCCCCCGGGTGGTCTGCCAATCCCTGGGCCTGGAGACCCCGGACAGCGACTTCGACTGCATGGACATCCTGGCCGAGTCCACCAACACCAGGCCCCCCAAGGCTCTGCGCACCCTGGAAAACGCGCCTGTGCGCTTCCAGGACTGCATCGATCCCGGAGACATGTCCGACTACGTCCGCCACGCGGTCATGCAGTCCTGAAGCCTGAGCGAATCGGCTCAGATCTCCTTCCTGGCATAGACCTTGCGAGATATGGCTATCGAAACCATATCAGCCGCCAGAATCACCGCCAGCCCGAGGAGCACCGGCCGCCACAGGTCGGATGTCAAAAATCGCATGATTGAATTCCAGACGGCCCCCCAGTCAAAGGGCAGCCAACTGCCGACAAGGGCCGTTATTGGTACCAAACCAAGAAGCGCCAGAAAAGCTATCATAGCTTTGGCCATTTCCAGCCAATAAAACAGGGGCGCAGCTACTGCAAAGAGCAAAGACTCAGACATGAACAACCCCAGAGTAAACAGGACGGTAGCACGCCAATGGTCCTGACCCTGCAAAAACGCATCAGCAACGCAGAAATAGAATATTGCATAGCCGCAAGACTGAACCAGGACCAGCAGACTTACAGCAGCATAGCGTCCGAATACCTGGTGATCACGTGTTATGGACAGCAGACCGTTCAACCGAATTGCCGCATTGTTGAAATCGACAAACAAACCAGATATCAGGCCTATAATCAGTCCGATTCCCGTGCCGGCCACTGCTCCCGTCAACGCAGTCCGTGCATCATCCCCATCATTGCCTGTCAGGGCCATGACCAGGTTCAGCAGGATTCCGATGACGGGCGCGGACAGGAAAATCAGCACACCAATCCAAGTTCTCCCTGCTCCTGAGAAACGTTGCATGTCCAACTTGATCTGCTTGGCTATCGCCTTCATGACTCCACCTCCTTATTCTTGTCGGCCGCAGCAGGTGAGCCTGCGGTCAGTCTGATGATGTTGTCAAAGTCGGCCCGCTCCACCAGGTAGCGGTCCTCTGAGGGCTCCATGGCGGCAGGGGAAGCCGATGCCAGAAAATCTTTCAAGCGTTCAGCGGGCACCAGAGCCTCGAAACCTGTGGCGGAGCGCTGCAAGCCCATCAGATAGGGTATCTGCGCTCTAGCCAGATCGTCCGGCCCCCCTCTTACAACCTGGAAAGCCTCCATCAACTCGTCCTTGGGGCCGGTGTAGAAGACAGACCCCCGATTGATGTAGGTAACGAAGTCAGCCACCCGTTCGAGATCTTCGGTGATGTGCGTGGAGAAAAGCACCGAGTGACGACCATCGCCGATGTAGTCCAGGAGAATATCCATGAGCTCGTCCCTGGCCAGGACATCCAGACCACTGGTGGGCTCATCCAGAATCAAGAGCCTTGCGTCGTGGCTGAGCGCGACGGCCAGCATCAGTTTCATCTGCATTCCACGGGAGAGCTTGCCGATTTTGCGGTTTTCTTGCAGACCGAACCGACGCAGATAGTCCTGATAGCGATCACTGTTCCAAGAGGGATACATGGGTGCCATCACTGGCTCGACGGCCTTGACCTTCCATGTCTCCAGGAAATAAATGGAATCGAAGACCACGCCCAGGTCTGCTTTGACCTCCTCCTCCTGGCTCAAGGGATCGCGGCCCAGAATGCTGATTGCTCCGCTGTCTCGGTGGGTCATATTGAGCAAGAGCCGGATCAGGGTGGATTTGCCTGCGCCGTTGGGGCCTATCAATCCCATGATGTAGCCCATGGGCAGGTCCATGGTGACCTGGTGCAGGCGGAAACCCGTGCCGTCGGCCTTGGCGTAGCTTTTCCCCAGGTCACTGACGCGCAGGGCATAGTCGACATCTTCGCCAGAGGTTGTCATCGCCGGTGATGCGCACATGCTGCTATTCCTTTCCTTCTTCGGACGCGGGTGCAGAACCCTTGTCGCCCAGCAGGCCGTCGAGCAGGCCGCGAATACGGTCCGGCTCCATGCCGGCCCGACGAGCCGTATCGACCGCCTCGCCCAGCAGGGACTGCACGCGGTCCTCCATATGCCGCCGCATGACCTGGTCGCCACTGTCAGCCACGAAGGTCCCCTTGCCTTGGATGTTCTCCACCAAGCCCTCTTGAGCGAGTTCGGTATAGGCGCGGGTCACGGTCAGCACGGACACCCTGAGCTCCTGCGAGAGATGTCGCAGGGAAGGCAGTCCCTCCCCCGCTTGCAGGTCTCCGGTCAGGATGGCCGAACGTATCTGGTCCTCGATCTGCCGATAAATCGGCTGCCCGGACAGGGATGAGATGATCAGCTTCATCCAAGCCCCTTTCATTGATTGTCGGCACGACCCTGGCTGAGCTGTGCCGGTGTTCATGTATACACTATAACAGTTTCACCATGAAGACAACTCGCCATTGATCTTCTGTCTGCGCGATTCAAGAATCGACAGAAACGGTGCTGCAGTGCTGAAATCCCGGCCGATCACGACTTCGGAGAAAATCCATTTGGAACAGATCATCGCCGCATTGCTCATGTCCAGGGCGGGTACGGGGTCATCAACGAAAATCCGGCACCTTCATTGCCACAGGCTCATTGACAGCCGATTGCCTACAGTCAAAGCATCAGAATGAAAAGCAACGGAATGACGAATGTCGAGCATGCATCGCACGGCCACAAAAGGCGGCAAAGCCGCCAAAGCTTGTCAAATTCGCTGAATTGTCGGACTTAGGTACAGCAAAGAGCAGACGACAACCAGACTTATCTGGTCTGGAGTCTGCTTGATGCCAGAAGCTCTCGGGCGTGCTTCAGGGAGGTTGCAGATTCGCTGCCGGCCAGCATCCGTGCGATCTCCCGCTCCCTGTCCTCGCCTTCTACCTGACGGACCAGAGTCTCTACGGCATCGCCGCCTTCGCGCCCTTTGGCCACGACGAACTGCCGATCGGCCCAGGAAGCCACCTGCGGCAGGTGGGTGACCACAATCACCTGGGCGGTGACGGCCAGCCAGGCCAGACGGCGACCAAGCTCTACAGCAGCCCGTCCGCCTACACCAGCATCCACCTCGTCAAAGATGAAAGTCATCGTCGGGTCGCCAACCTGAGAATCAAGGCCAATATGCCCAGCATCAGCTCCGTCAGATCCCGATGATGTCCGGGCTTCCGCGGCCACCAGCTCCAGGGCCAGCATGAGCCGGCTGAGTTCGCCGCCCGAGGCGCTCTTGCCCATGGGCAGAAGATCCGAACCTGGATATGGTCTGAAGAGGAAGTCGATCTGGTCCAGACCATGCCCGTCCATGTCCTGGTCCTGACGCGGCCTGACGCGAATCTCAAGCCCGGCACCCGCCATGGCCAGGGAGTGCAATTCGCTATCGACAAGATCGCTCAGCCTTCGTGCAGCCTTGGCCCGTGACGCAGACAAATTCCGTGCCGACTTCAAGGCGCTTCCGCGAAGCTGCTCAACCTGACCTTGAAGCTCCTCCAATTTCTCGGGTGAGGCATCCATGTCCTCAAGTTCAAATGCAGCCTTCTTGCGCCAGGCCAGAACATCGTCGATGTCTGGTCCCCAGCGTCGGGTCAGCTCATCCAGATCGTGGATGCGGGCGTTGATCTTGTCCAGATCGCCCTCCTGGCCTTCGTCATCCAACTGGCCGCTCAGGGTGAAGACCAAGTCAGACAGATCAGCATTCAGCGACCGCAACCGCTGGGCCGACTCCTGAAAGATCCCCTCCACACCGATGCCCTCCAGGGCGACAATAGCTCGTTCCACCAGGGCCGTAGCTGAAGGTGCGTCGGCATCCGGGTCGATCTGGCCGGAGTCCAAGGCGGACAGCGCGGACATGACTCCCTGACTGATCTGGGCAGCATGCTCGATCCTGTCCCGCTGAGCCTGCAGTTCGCGATCCTCGCCGGGATGGGGGTCAACACGGTCAATCCGGGCAATGGATTCACGGAGATAATCAGCCTGGGCCATAGCGCCGGACTGCTGGTTGCGCAGCTCCTCCAGATGGTCCTGGGCCTGTCGGTACTGTCTGAAGGCCTTGGAAAAAGCCTCCAGCTGCGGGCCGTGACCGGCATAGGCATCCAAAAATTCGCGCTGCCGGGCCGGACTGGCCATACGCATCTGATCCGCCTGGCCATGAACAGTGACCAGCATCCCAGCCACCTCCTCCAGCAGACCACGAGGTGCCGTCCTGCCGTTCAGAGCGGCACGGGAACGACCCTTGACCGGCATGGTTCGGGCCAGGAAGATCTGCCCCTCATCCTCCAAGGGCAGGCCAGCCTCGGCTATGGCAGCGGTCACTGGACTCTCAACACCTGCGGCTCCGGCATCGAAAATCCCCTGCACCCAGGACTCGCGTGCCCCAGGCGACACCAGTTGTGGTCGGGCAGTGGACCCCGAGATCAGTCTGATGGCGTTGAGCAGCATGGACTTGCCAGCCCCGGTCTCCCCGGTGATGGCCGTCATGCCAGCAGCTGGGCGCAGCAGGGCATGATGGATGGGACCCAGGTCTCGTACTTCCAGCTCTTCCAGCATCAGTGCTCCTTGTCCGACTCCGGCGGCTCCCCCTGGTCCTGCCCGTTCGCAGCCGCCGAGGGGCGATGCTGCTCCCTCCAGCCGACCACTGGCAGGTCGAACTTGGAGACCAGCCGTCTGGTGAAGGGCACCCCAGACAGCCTGGCCAGCCTCAGGATGTCGTGGGACTGTCGCACCACAATGCGGGACCGCTTGGGCACTGGCCGCTGACGGCGCCCGTCATTGCAAATCCAACCAGCCGACTGGGAATCACCCAGAATGTCAAGGGTGAACTGCGACTTTGGACCGATGATCAGGGATCGGGCGAAGAGTGCATGGGCGGCTATGGGCACCATCTGTAGCGACTGTGCATCCGGCCAGACGATGGGCCCGCCCACCGAAAAGGCATAGGCCGTCGATCCGGTCGGGGTGGCCACAATCATGCCGTCGCAGCCAAAGGAGCTCATCTCCACATCGTCCACTCGGACCGATACCTCGATCATCTTGCCCCGATCATATCGTTCCAGGGTCATGTCATTAAGGGCCCAGTCGCTCAGTGGTCGATCGGCTCCGGGTATCCACAGGTCCACATGGGCCACCATGCGCTCGTCGATGGAGTAGTCATGATCGGCCACCCGACGGATGGCCTCCCCTATCTGGAAGCTCTCGAACTCGGCCAGGAACCCCACGTGACCCAGATTGACCCCCAGGATGGGCACCTGGGTGCCCTTGACCAGCTCTGCAGCCCGCAGAATGGTCCCGTCGCCGCCCAGGACGATGACGATCTCGGTGTCGTCGGCCACCTTCTGGCTGGGGCTGCCGAATTCCGGGGCGGCAATGTTGTCGACAATCGAGACGCTAAATCCGTCCCGGCGTAGCTGCTCCTCGACCTCATCCACCAGGTGGCCGCTTGCCCGGACCCGACTGTGCGTGACCACGACAGCGCTACGAGCACCCATGGAGCCTCCCTTCCGGCAACAATGATCATCCTATCGGGCCCGGCCAACAGCGGTGCTCATCGTGGCGGGGTCAGGCCAAACGACGACCAGCGGCTGCGGCCATGCCCTGCCCGGTCTCATAGCGAGGTGATCCGGTCCCGTCCACAGCATCGGCATCCACCACGACACGGGAGACATCAGTCCTGTCCGGCAACTCGAACATGGTCGCCTCAAGAGTGTGCTCGATGATCCCCCGCAACCCCCGGGCGCCCACCTTGCGCTCCAGGGCGATGGCGGCAACCCGATCCAAGGCGGCATCGGTGAAGACCAGATCAGCCCCGTCATCCAGGAACATGCGCCGGTACTGGTCGACCAGGGCATTGTCCGGTTCGGTCAGCACCCGCCGAAGCTCATCGGCGCCCAGTGGCTCAAGCGTGGAGATTACCGGCAACCGCCCCACGAACTCGGGAAGCAGGCCAAACTGTTCCAGGTCCTCAGCCCTGACCTGACTCATGACCCGGTCGTCGGGCACCCTATCGCTCCCCTGGGTAGCCGAGAATCCGCTCTCTCGCAGCCCCAGCCGTCGGCGGACGATCTCCTCAAGACCGACGAAGGCGCCGCCGCAGATGAAGAGGATGTTGGCCGTGTCCATGACGACCGTGCGGACATCGCCGTGCCGACGCGAACCCTGTACCGGCACGCGGGCCTGGGTGCCCTCGATGATCTTGAGCAGGGCCTGCTGGACCCCCTCGCCTGACACGTCCCGGGTGATGGAGGTGTTCTCCCCGGATTTCCTGGCGATCTTGTCGATCTCGTCGATGTAGATGATCCCGCGCTGGGCCAGGTCCATGTTGCCGTCGGCAGCCTGGAGCAGCCCCTGGAGGACGGATTCCACGTCCTCGCCCACATACCCAGCCTCGGTCAGGCTGGTGGCATCCACAATGACGAAGGGGACGTTCATGATGGTGGCCAAGGTTCGCGCCAGGTAGGTCTTGCCCACGCCGGTGGGGCCCATGAGCAGGATGTTGGACTTGTCCACCTGGACGCGTAGTGCTGCGCCCTTTCGATCAAACGCGGTGTCAGCAACACGGCCACGGTCGCCCAGGTCCATATTGACGCGCTTGTAGTGGTTGTAAACAGCAACGGACAGGGTGCGCTTGGCGGCCTCCTGGCCTATGACATACCGGTTCAGATAGGCGAATATCTTTGAAGGTGCAGGCAGGGTCACCCGCTGGTCGGCGGCATCCTTGGCCATGTCCTCCTGAATGATCTGGGCGCATAGACGTATGCATTCGTCGCAGATGGCACAGGAAGGACCCTTGACCAGGCGGCGCACCTGGTGCTCATCCTTGCCGCAGAACTCGCAGCGATTCAGTCCGTCATTGTAGCTGACCACACGGCCCATGGCTCTCCCTTCCCGGAGAATCCGCAAGGATCGGCGAAATCAAATTTGACTGGCATCTTCCATGATGCCAAAAACGTCCGGAGGCCGTAGGTCCTAGGGGCCCGCCGCCATCCGGACGATCAATCATGCGTGCAGTCACCGGAGCTAATTGCGGTGCTCCAGGACCTCATCCACCATCCCGTAATCCTTGGCCTGTTGGGCGGTCAGAATGGTGTCCACCTCGATGTCCTTGCGGATCTTTTCCACATCCTGACCGGTATGCTTGGCCAAGGTCTCCTCCAGCCAGGTGCGCATGCGCAACATCTCCTTGGCCTGGATTTCGATCTCGGTGGCCTTGCCGAAGTCCTGCTCCATGGCCGGCTGATGAATCAGCACACGGGCGTTGGGCAGGATCAAGCGCTTGCCCTTGGTGCCGGCCGCCAGGAGAACTGCAGCGGCCGAAGCAGCCTGGCCCAGGCAGACAGTCTGTACATCGGGCTTGATGTACTGCATTGTGTCATAGATGGCGGTCATGGCCGTCATGGATCCCCCCGGCGAGTTGATGTAGATGATCACGTCGCGATTGGGGTCCTGGCTCTCCAGAACCAAGAGCTGGGCCATAATGTCATCCGAGGAGGTGTCATCCACCTGGACGCCCATGAAGATGATCCTGTCGTCGAAGAGCCTGGTGTAGGGGTCCTGACGCTTGTAGCCGTAGGGGGTCCGCTCCTCGAACTGCGGCAGCACATAGCGGTCGGTGGGCATGGAGGCCAGGCCGCGGGGGCCGGCCAGTCGACGGGCCCGTGCTACGAATTGCGCTTCTTCAGATGCCATGTGGAGTGCTCACTTCCCTTGATCCGCGGTCATAGTGCCGTGGGTGGTCACGATCCGGTCGACAAAGCCGTACTCCAGGGCCTGCTGGGCCGTGAACCAGTGATCGTATTCGTTGTCCCGGTAGATCTCCTCCAGGGTGTGGCCGGTCTGTTCGGCCGTCAGCTGGGAGAGGGTGCGCTTCATGTCCATGATCAGCTCAGCGTTGATCCTGACATCAGTGGCTGTGCCACCGACGCCGCCTGAGGGCTGATGCATGAGCACCCTTGCATGGGAGGTGACAAAGCGCTTGCCCTTGGCCCCGCTGGAAAGCAGGAACTGGCCCATGGATGCCGCCATGCCGACCGCAACCGTGGCCACGTCCGGCTCGATCAACTGCATGGTGTCGTAGATGGCCATGCCGGCCGTAATGGAGCCGCCAGGCGAATTGATGTAGAGCCAGATATCCTTCTTGGGGTCCTCGGCCGCCAGCATCAGCATCTGTGCGCAGATGACGTTGGCGTTGGCGTCCTTGACCTCGTCCCCCAGCCAGATGATCCTGTCCTTGAGCAGTCGGTTGAAGATGGGATCGGTCGGCGTAGGGGCCTCCCCCTCCTCCATCACGGGACTGGTTGCCAATGAGTTGTTCACCCTGTCTCCTTCGATAAACGTATCTGTATTGAGAGTAGCCCCCACAATCGACGCGGCCACGGTCTTTCCGCTCTTTGCGCAACCGCTACGACAGGGCCGCACCCAGGCTGTTTCGCCATTGGGTGCGGCCCTGTTTGCTGCTTTGGAAGCTACTCCTGATCCTGGGAGAGCTGGTCGGCCACTTCAGCTGCGGCGGAAGCAGCCTGGACGCTTTCGTCCTGCTCCTCCTGGGCCTGGGGCTCATCCTCGCCCAGGAAGCGGCTCAGGTCCACCTCCTGGCCATCGGGATCCTTGAAGGTGACGGCCCGCATGCCGGCCAGCATACCCTTGGAGCGGCCGACCTCCTGCACGGCCGAACCCAGCTGGCCGTTGCGGACGATGCCGTTGATGAAGGCGCTGGGATCCATGCCGTACTGCTGGGCGATGGAGGCCAGGAAGTTGGTCACGTCGGCCTGGCTGACCGTGATGCCCAGCTTCTCGGCCAGGGCGTCCAGGGTCATCTGGTCGCGCAGTTCCTTCTCCACGGTCTGCTCGGCCTCGGCCTTCTCGTCCTTGCTGGCCTTGTCGGGATCCTTGCCTGTGTTCTTGAGCTGATCGGTCACCATGGACTGCCTGATGCCCTTGGGCACCGGGATATCCAGGCCGTCCTGGAGCTTGGCAATGAAGGCGTCGCGGGCGTCAGTGGCCTGCCGACCCTCGGCATCCACCTGGCACTGCTTGCGTACATCCTCGCGCAGCTCCTTCAGGGTCTCGAACTCCGAGGCCTCCTTGGCGAACTCGTCGTCCAGGTCGGGCAGCTCCTCGGCCTTGACCGAGTTGACCTTGACCTTGATCTGGGCCTTCTCGCCCTGGTGCTCGCCGGCCTCCAGGGTGCCCTCGAAGGTGGTCTCTTCCCCGGCGGACAGCCCGTCCAGGGCCTCATCCAGGCCGTCCAGCATGGTGTTGGAGCCCAGCTCGTAGCTGACCCCCTGCTGGGAGTCCACGGACTCACCGTCGATGACGGCATCCAGATCGATGTTGGCGTAGTCGCCCTTGGTGGCGGGGCGATCCACACTGACCAGGGTGCCAAAACGCTGACGCAGGTTGTCCAGACGCTTGTCCACGTCCTCGTCGGTGACGGCAGGCTTGGGGACCTCAATCTCCATGCCCTCGATGTCGGGCAGCTCGAACTTGGGACGAATCTCCACCTCGGCGGTGAACTTGAGCTTGGTGTCGTCCTTGGCCGAAGAAGGAATGTCCTTGACATCGATCTGCGGCTGGGCCATGGCGTGCAGCTGCTTCTCCTCCAGGGCCTTGGAGTAGAGCTCGGGCACGCCGGAGTTGACGGCTTCGCCCGCCACGCTGGCAAAGCCCACGCGCTGATCGATGATGGGTCCGGGCACATGGCCCTTGCGGAAGCCGGGGATGGTCACCTGCTTGCCGATCTCCTTACGGGCCTGATCCAGGTAGGGGTTCAGCTCATCGGGATCGACGGTGATGGTGAGCCTGACCTTGGTGGGCTCGAGGTTTCTGACGCTGATTTTCACGCTGCACTCCAATTCATCCAAACCGTTTGATCTGCCAGTAAGGCAACCGTTACATAATAGCGCGAGTCAGGGACTCTGACAGGAGCGAAATCTGCCAGGGACGGGCGCCCTCCTGACGCAGGAAGTCAGCCACATCCCGTTTCTCCGGTTCGTCTGTCCAGCAGAGGTTGCGCAAGTAGCGGGGCTTGATCAGAATCTCGTCGGGGGTGTTGGTCTGACGTCCCACCTCAGTCACCGCCTTGCGCGCTTCCTCCAGCCTGGCATATCGTTCCGGGTGACGGTGCCGCCAGACCTGCATGGACTTGGGGGCATTGGTCTCCTCACACCGCGGCTTGGGAGGCACAGGCAGCTCTTCGGTGGGCAGATGCAACGCATCCAAAATGGCCTGTTTCCAGACTGAGGGTCTAACCCGGCGCTGGATGGGCGCATAGCGCTCGAACATGCGGTCCTGCTCTCCGCCGGTGTGGATCCTGACCCGCTCGTTCAGGGATCTGATGGTCCGGAATTGGGCGTTGTTGTGGGGTTTGAGCCTACCGGCCTCGATGATGGCCTTGTCGGGCAGGAGCAGCGTCGGAGCTATGTCGTAACGGCGGGCCAGCTGGTCTCGGGTCGTCCACAGGGAACGGGCCACAGCCAGGCCTCGACGGTCATTGTGCAGGGCGTTGATATGCGAGATATGCCGCCAGGGCTGCTCAGGCTCCGGCTTGGGGATTTTGCACCGCTCCAGCAGCCAGGCGAATTCCTGCCTGGCCCATTCATCCTTGCCGTGATGACGCAGATCCTCCAGCTCGCGCACTCGCACCTGATCCAGCAGCTCCACGTCCAAGGCGGCGTAATTGCGCCAATCACGCGGCAGTGGACGATAGGACCAGTCCGCAGCAGAGTGCTCCTTGGCCAGCGTCAGCCTCAGGTAATGCGCTGTCACAGCAGACAAGCCGTAATGACCTAAATTGAGCATCCTGGCCGCCAACTCAGTGTCGAAGAGTGATGATGGCCTCATGCCCAATGCATAGAAGCCAGGCAGATCCTGAGGGGAGTCATGAATGATCCATTGGGCCCCATCAACAGCCTTATTGAATTCCGACCAGTCACAGCCGGCCTGCATCAGAGCGGGCGGATCCAGCAGGAATATCCCCGCCCCCCGGCGTTTGAACTGGACGAGGTAGTCGTCGTGGCCATAGCGGAAGCCCGAGGCCCGTTCAGCATCCGCGGCCAGCGCACCGCTGCCCTGGGACAGCATCCGACAGGCCCGGCTATATCCGGCCATATCGTCAATGACCGACGGCACACCCTGGGCGGGCTCTAAAAGCAGCTGCGTCTTAGGCTCCGTGGTCACCTGCGCTCAACCTCTTTTGTAGTTTGTCTTCCATCACGACACCGGGCCGACCGGCCCGGAAAACACACGCCTGAAAGCATAGTCCATGCCCTGAACCCACTGGGAGACATTTGCAAAGCATGCCTTGTTGGCAATTTATCGATGTACAGTATCGGTCATTCATAAAGCCGGTCATTCAACGTTCCAGTCATTTAATGATTCCGCCATTCAGCGAGTCTGCCATTCGCTGATTGGCTGGCTGGCCTTCACACAAGCAGACAAAACTCCCCACGGTGTTAGCCGTGGGGAGTCATAAGACAATTATTCTGATTGTTCCTGGGCCACCCGGGAACCAAACTAGTTCTGCGCCTCAGTAGACCACGAATCCATGGGCCTCCAGCTGCTTCTTGACCCGATCCTTCAGGGCCGCGGAAGGGCCTTTGGCATCCTCCAGCGGGTAGGGAATGCGCAGCTCATGCCACTTGGGCCGTCCAAGCTGATGGAAGGGAAGCACATCAATGTGCTCGATGGCATCCTTGAACTGTTCGCACACCCGAGCCACATTCTCGACGTTCTCCTCGGAGTCGGTCAGCCCCGGCACCAGCACGAAGCGAACCCAGATCTTGCTGCCGCGGGCAGCCAGACGCTTGCCGAATTCGATTGTGGGGGCCAGCGTACCACCGGTCACCTTCTTGTAGGTGGCCTCGTCGCCGGATTTGACATCCAACAGGCACAGGTCGATATCGTCAATCATGGCATCGGTGTAGTTGCGATTGAGGAAGCCTGATGTGTCCAAGCATGTGTGGACGCCCATCTCCTTGGCAGCGCGAAAGACGCGTGAGACAAAGGCTGCCTGCATCATGGACTCACCGCCGCTGAAGGTGATTCCTCCGCCCGTGCTCTTGAAGAGGTCCTGGTAGCGGGCCACCTTGTCGATCATGGCCTGCAGGTAGACGGGCTGGCCGTCGCGCATCTTCCAGGTGTCAGGATTCTGGCAGTACTGGCAGCGCAGGGGGCATCCGCTCATGAAGACGGTCATCCTTGTGCCCGGCCCGTCCACTGAGGTGTTGATGTCCCAGGAGTGAACAAATCCGATGTCGCCCGTGCGCAGGGCATTCATGCGGTCGTGCCGGTCCAGTCCAATGGGCGATTCGAACCCCGAAAGGCCGCCCATCAGGGTCTGGCTCTGGTAGACCTTGGATTCCTTGAGCATGTGCGGCTGTGTGGTATGGAAGGTGGTGGTCTCCGTCATTGGATCCTCCTGAAAAAGACGAAAAGGGGGCGGGGCCTTGGTGCGCCCCGCCCCATGATTCACCGTCTCATCGACGGTTGACTATCGCCACAAGGGCGATCAGTCGGTCACCGCGCCCTGGTGGAAGGTGCGGGAAATCACGTCGAGCTGCTGCTCGCGCGTCAGCTTGACGAAGTTGACGGCGTAGCCCGAGACGCGCACGGTCAGGTGCGGGTACTTCTCGGGGTGCTCGACAGCATCCTCCAGCTGCTCCTTGCGCAGGACGTTGATGTTGGCGTGGTAGAGCCCATGGCCGTTGCCGGCATCCAGGATGCCCACCAGGTTGTTGATGCGCTCATCCTCGTCACGGCCCAGGCCGTCAGGGGTGATCGTGTTGGTCAGCGAAATGCCGTCCAGAGCATCGTCGTAGTCGATCTTGCCCACGGAGAACATCGAAGGCAGCATGCCGTGCGAATCCATGCCGTTCTCGGGGTTTGCACCGGGAGCATACGGGGTGCCCTTCTTGTGGCCGGAGGGGAAGGACCCGGTGTTCTTGCCATACTCCACGTTGGAGGTGATGGTCAGGATGGACTGGGTCGGCACAGCGCCACGGTAGACGGGCAGGCGCTTGATCTGACCCATGACGGTGGACACGGTCCACTTGGCCAGGTCGTCGGCGCGATCGTCGTCGTTGCCGTAGATCGGGAACTCGCCAACGGTCTTGTAGTTGACGATCAGGTCGTCGTCAGCACCCTCGACATACTCAGGGGTGCCCTTGGCATCCTTGTTGTAGATCGGGTAGACCTTGGCGTACTTGATAGCCGACAGGGAGTCAGCGGCGATGGACAGGCCGGACATGCCGCAACCCAGGGTGCGGTAGACCTCCTTGTCGTGCAGGGCCATCTCAATGGACTCGTAGTCGTACTTATCGTGCATGTAGTGGATGATGTTCAGAGCCTCGACGTAGGTCTCGCTCAGCCACTCCAGGGCCTTCTCGTAGTTGTCCTTGACCTCCTGGAAGTCCAGAGAACCGTCTTCCTTGGGGGTGACAGGCTTGATTACGTCCTTGTCGATGACCTGCATGCCGGTCATCTCGTCACGGCCGCCGTTCATGGCGTAGAGCAGGGCCTTGGCGGAGTTGACACGGGCGCCGAAGAACTGCATCTGCTTGCCGACCCTCATGGGGGACACGCAGCAGGCGATGGCAGCATCATCGCCCCAGTGGGCGCGAATGTCCTTGTCAGACTCGTACTGGATGGCGGAGGTGTCGATGGAGATACGCGCGCAGAAGCGCTTGTAGCCCTCAGGCAGCTTCGGATCCCAGAAAATGGTGATGTTGGGCTCGGGGCCGGGTCCAAGGTGCTCCAGGGTCAGAGTAGCCAGCAGACGGAAGGAGGTCTTGGTGACCATGGGCCTGCCGTCGTCGCCGAAACCAGCGTCGGACCAGGTGGCCCAGTAGGGGTCGCCCGAGAAGATGTTGTCGTAGTCCTTGGTCCGCAGGAAGCGCACGATGCGCAGCTTCATCACGATGTTGTCGATGATCTCCTGGGCATCGGTCTCGTCAATCAGGCCAGCGGCCAGATCACGCTCGAAGTAGACGTCGAAGAAGGCGGACAGACGGCCGATGGACATGGCGGCGCCGTCCTGGCTCTTGACCGAGGCCAGGTAGGCCATGTAGGTCCACTGGACGGCTTCCTTGGCGTTCATGGCAGGACGGCTCAGATCCAGGCCGTACTCCTTGCCCAGGTTCAGCAGCTGCTTCAGAGCCTTGATCTGCTCTGCGTGCTCCTCGCGGAAGCGAATCCAGTGCTCGATCTCTTCCTCGGTGAAGTCGTTGCGGTAAGGAATCGAATCCTTGTCGGCCTTCTTGCGGGCGATCAGCTCATCGATGCCGTAGAGGGCCACACGACGGTAATCGCCGATGATGCGGCCACGGCCGTAAGCATCGGGCAGACCAGTCAGAATCTTGTTGTGGCGGGCCAGCTTGATCCTCTTGGTGTAAACGTCGAAGACGCCATCATTGTGGGTCTTGCGATACCGGGTGAAGATCTTCTTAACCTCTGGATCGGGCTCCTTGCCGGCCTCCTTGAGGGCCTGCTCAACCATGCGCCAGCCGCCGTAGGGCATCATCGCACGCTTGCAGGGAACGTCGGTCTGTATGCCGACAATCACGTCGTCTTGGGTCTCGCCAGCAGGCTTGCCGTCGATGTATCCGGCCGGGAAGGCGTCAATGCCCGCCGGAGTGTGGGTGTCCACGTCGTAGACGCGCTGCTTGCGCTCTACGGCAAGGAAATTGTCATCCAGGTAGTTCCACAGGAACTTGGTCTTCTCTGTAGCCGGTGCCAGGAAGGATTCGTCACCGGTGTACGGAGTGTAGTTCTTCTGGATGAAGTCGCGAACGTCGATATCTTTCTTCCAGTCCTCGCCCTTGAAGCCCTTCCAAGCCTTGGCTTGCAGCTCTGCGGGAGAGACGGTATTGGTCTCAACTGCTGTCATAGTCAACTCCTTGTTGATATGGTCAATGGCGCTTCCTCACACCACTGTCACTTTCAAGTATAGGGGGCGCGTTACCACGGGAAACCGAATCGCGACGTGAGCTATATCACACTGCACGAAGACTCGCAATGGGCGTCACAACAATATCTTGCGAGCAGGCCCGGCACACCGCCTGAGTCCCGATCCGTTTTGACGGTATGGCCGACTGATCGCCAAAGATAGTGGGCGATCCAGCGGGAGCTTCATCTGTCAGCTGATGACTGCCCCTGCCCGGGATCACCCTCCCAGGCCTGCCGCCAACGGCGGTCTTCTTCATCCCATTCCTTGTTGCGGCGCTTGGCGATCTTCCAGGCATCAAGGGCCTCCTGCCTGCTGCGGTAGGGGCCCATCCGCCTGTCCTGCGGAGACAGCTTGCCCTGCTCGGGCCTGCCGGTGACGGTGTTGAAGTACCAGGCCGGTTGCTCCTCTTGGGGATCCATGGCAATCACTCTTTGAAGGCGTTGGTTACGGGCAGCCGGCGGTCACGGCCGAAGGCCAGGGAGGTGACCTTGGGCCCCAGCGGGTACTGGCGCCGCTTCCACTCGGCCCGATCCACCAAACGCATGACCGTGTCGACCGTGTCGGGATCGAAACCGTCGGCCAGAAGGTCGGCCCGACCATGCGCATGCTCGATGTATGCCTCCAGAACCTTGTCAAGCAGGCTGTAGTCAGGCAGGGAATCAGAGTCCTTCTGCCCTTGGCGCAGCTCGGCCGAGGGCGGCTTGACGATGGAATTGACCGGGATGGGCTCACGTTCACCCCGTGCCTGGGCCTGGGCGTTGCGCCAGCGGGCCAACTGCCAGACCCGGGTCTTGAGCAGATCCTTGATGGGCGCGTAGCCACCGACCGCATCGCCATAGATCGTTGAATAGCCGCAGGCCAGCTCGGACTTGTTGCCGGTTGCCAGTGCCAGAAGCCCCTCGGCATTGGCATAGGCCATGACGATGACCCCGCGTATCCGGGCCTGCAGATTCTCTTCAGCCACCCCTTCCAGATGCAACTGCCTTTGGAAGGCGTCGAATTCAGGGCCTATGGCTTGCACCACGTAACGCACGCCCAGACGCTGGGCCAGGTCAGCAGCATCATCCCGGGAGCCCTCCGAGGAGTAGCGGCTGGGCATGGAGATGCCACGCACGTGCTCCCCTCCGCAGGCATCGGCGGCCATGGTGGCCACCAGGGCCGAGTCGATCCCGCCTGACAGCCCCAGGCAGACGCCCGTGAAATGGTTCTTGGCCATGTAGTCCTTTAAACCCAGCACGCAGGCCCGATAGACCTCTTCATCCCCAGGCATCTCTTCAGCCATGCAGGATTCACTGGGCAGAGGCCGCTCCCCTGGTGCAGGCAGGGTCCAAGTCGACAGATCCTGGACGAACCTTGGCGAGCGCTCCAGTAGAGTGCCATCCTGGTCCACCACAAAACTGCCTCCGTCAAAGACCAGATCGTCTTGACCACCCACCTGGTTCAGATAGAGCAGAGGCGCGCCGACCTGCTTGGCCCGACGAGTCGCCAGCTCGTAACGGACGTGCCCCTTGCCCTCCTCGAATGGGGAGCCGTTGATGGTCACCAGGAGGTCGATGTCCCGGTCAGCCAGGTCGCTGATGGGATCGCCAACCTGCCAGATGTCCTCGCAGATGGCCAGCCCTATCCGGTGCCCCTGCACCTCCAGGACCACAGTCCTATCTCCCGGGGTAAAGATCCTGTACTCGTCAAAGACACCGTAGTTGGGCAGGAAGTGCTTGTCGTAGCCAGCCTCGACCCGACCCTGATGCAGGACCACCAGCCGGTTGCGGGGCCTGTCCTGATCCGTGTCGGTGCCGACGGTTCCCACGATCACATAGAGATGGCCCAGACCCTGCTCCTTCAGCTCCCTGGCCAGACGGTCGGCCCGAGACCAGGCGGCCCGACGGAAGCTGGCGCGGAATGCCAGGTCCTCGATTGGGTAACCTGTCAGGCTCATCTCGGGAAAGACCACCAGGGTCGCCCCCTGCTCAGCTGCCTTTCGGGAGTAGTCCATAATAATGTTGGCGTTGCCGTCAAGATCGCCCACACAGGTGTCGATCTGAGCCAGAGCCACCAGCAGATCGCCATCCCGCCGCGGCTGTTCCTCTTGTATGCCCATACCCATGATTCTAAACCGTGTCAGGGCTGGCCCACGGGCAGACAGTCCCGAATTAGGGAGCGATACAGAGAAGTCAGGATTGCGGACGCCTCAGACCTTATCGGCACCAGCCTTACGGGCGGCCCGACGCACCAGTACCGAGGCGACCAATCCCAGGAAAAGCAGCAGGACTGCAAAGCCCATGGCCCACTGGGCACCTTGGGTAAACCCCTCGGTCAGGGCGTTGGTCACCTGAGGTCCCAGGACTCCCAGTCGGCCCCGGGTGCCCTGGGCCCGCATGCCGACAATGGCGTTTCCGGCTGAAGACTGGACAGATCTGACCAGGCCATCGGCCATCTTTGCCGAAATCCCCTTGAATGCTGTCAGATGCCTTGGCAGCACCAGACTCAGAGCCAGGGAGAGGGCAGAACCTGAGACTGCAGCGCCCAAGGCGGTCCCCCACTGGCGGATTGTGGACTGGGTGGCCGAAGCCTGGCCGGATTGGGCCACCGGAACACCGGAGAGCACCAGGCTGGTCAGCTGTGCCGAGGCAAAGCCCAGACCGGCACCGTAAATGATCAGAGTCAGGGTCATGGGCCAGACCGGTACCGACCCACGCATGAGCAGAATGGACAGGGCCACGCCGACAATCTCCATCAGCAAGCCCGTCTGCACCGTGCCGCCGGCTCCCAGACGGGCTGAGACCACCCGGGCCAGACCGCCCGAAACAATTGACCCCAGGGCCATGACACCCAGGATGGATCCGGCCCCCAGGGGGCTCAGGCCCCTGGCGTTGATCAGGTAGAGAGGCAGGATGAACATGACCGCGAACTGACCAGCGTTGACAATGGCGGCCGTGAGATTGCCCCAGCCGAAGGTGCCAATGGCGAACATGGACACGTCCAGGATGACCATCTTGCCCCTGCGCGCCCTGGCCAGCTCGATCAGCGCGAAGGCGGCCAGCAGGGCCAATCCAAGGATCAGACTGACCGGAACCGGCGACAGGGGTGCCGATGCAGACCAGTGCAAGGGGCCCAGTTCAAGTGCAGCACGGGGGCGCCACCAGCCGTAGGTCTGCCCCTCGATCAGCGCAAAGACCACCAGGGCCGATCCCAGGGCCGAAAGAAGTATGCCCTTCCAGTCGGCAAGCATCCCCCAGCGGTTGTCAGTCTGCCCGGGCGCTGACTTGGTTTCGGGCACAAAAACTGCACTCGCCACAAGAACAATCAGCCCCAAGGGCAGATTGACCAGGAAGATCCACCGCCATCCGATGGTGCTGGCGAAGACCCCGCCCAGGAAGGGGCCGACCGCCGCAGCGGAGGACATGACGGCCCCCCAGATGCCGAATGCAGTAGCCCGATGACGACCCCGGAAGGTTGCGGACACGGTGGACAGGGTGGATGGCATGACCAGGGCGCCGCCGATTCCTTGAACAAGTCGCGCCAGAAGCAGCAATGTACCGGAGGATGCCGATGCGGCGAAGACGGATCCCAGCACGAAGATGACCGTGCCCACCTGCAGAATCCGCTTGCGCCCGATCATGTCCCCCAACCGACCGGAAGGCAGGAGCAGGGCCGCCAGGACGATGCTGTAGAGAGCGGTCACCCACTGGGCTTGAGCCAGGTTGATGTGGATGGCAGCGATGATGGAAGGAATGGAGACGTTGACGATGGACGAATCCAGCACAATCATGGCCAGACCCAGGGCCAGCACCCAGAGAGCACGCCAGGTCGGTGCCGCCTCCTGAGACTCCTGGCTGCCTTTCTGACTGCCCTTCTTCACGTCTATGCTTGCCGATCCGGTCATCAGATCTCCCCTCACCATGGTCTGCGATTTTTTGCGACTATACGTCGCTAAAACCAGCCTGGCAAGTTCACTCAGCGCGGACAAGCCGCAGGCTAAAGAGGCTTTGGCAGCTTGGCTCTGTTGCAAATAGGCCATATCATATGTCCCAAGACCGGCCGAACCCGATTCACAATCGCAGCACCCGGCTGGCCAGACCAAGGAGGACCATGCCCAGGATTCGCGAATCCACGCTCCAGGAGCACCGAGCCAAAACCCTGGACCGGATCATCGCCGCCGCCGAGGCCATCCTGCGCACCGGCGGACGCGACCAGCTGACCATGGCCGAGGTGGCCCGACGAGCCAATCTGGCACGGAATTCCCTCTACCGCTACGCCCGAGACGCCGATCAGCTCTGCGACATGGTCATGGAGCGGCACCTGCCTGACTGGGGTCGTGCCCTGGACCAAGCCCTAGGCAAGGCAGAAGACCCGCGCCGAACAGTCGAGATTTGGACCCGCACCAATCTGGAGCAGGCCGGACTGCACGGACACGGTTGGCTGATGAACCTCTACGCCGAGCAGCACGACGAACAGCTACGTCAGGCCCTGATCTACGGGAGCACCTCGAATCCACATGAGAGCGCCCCAAGGAGCGATCGGTCCACAGACCGGCAGGTCCAGGCTCTGCTGGACTTCCACCGGCAGGTCAACCAGCCGCTGATCCAGGCTTGGACAGCCCTGCGACAAGCGGATCCGGCCATGGGCGTGGAGGTGACGCGAGGCATTGTCCAATCCGGTATGCGATTGATTGATGCCCTGGACCAGGAACTCGCCCCCGAACAACGGCAGAAACGACTGACCACAATCATCGAGAAAGTGACCGCCTGTGCTAAGGCCGTCACCGCCACCCTGACGGAAGGACCTACATGCGCCTGATCGGCAACATCTGCTGGCTGCTGCTGGGAGGACTGGCCATCGCACTGGCCTGGACACTGGTGGGCATCGTGCTCTGCCTGACCGTGGTGGGCATCCCCCTGGGTCTCCAGGCCTTCAAAATGGCCAGACTCACCCTGACCCCCTTCGGCAGGCAGGTCATCTATGGAGGCGGGTTGGGATCCTGGCTGGCCAACCTGCTCTGGATCATCCTTGGCGGCTGGTGGCTGGCTCTGGCCTATCTGGTGGCCGGTCTGGTCACCATGCTGACCGTGGTGGGCATACCATTCGGCCTGCAGGCCTTCAAGATGGCTCGCCTGGCCCTGATGCCCTTCGGGTCCTCGGTTCGCGTCGCCGTCTTATGAAAGGATTAAGGACATGAGCACAGTCATCATGCATACCTCAGAAGGCGACATCCGCCTGGACCTCTTTGACGATCAGGCCCCTGAAACCGTAGCTAACTTCCTGGATCTGGCCGCCGGCCGCAAGGACTGGACCGACCCCGAGACGGGCCAGAAGCGTCAGGATCCCTTCTATGACGGGCTGACCTTCCACCGGATCATCAAGTACTTCATGATCCAGGGCGGCTGCCCGATGGGTACCGGCACAGGCGGTCCCGGATACGAGTTCGATGATGAGATCGATCCCTCCCTTACCTTTGAGGAACCCTACAAGCTGGCCATGGCCAATGCGGGGCTGCGCCGGGACCCCGCCACCGGGAAGACCCACGGCACCAACGGATCACAGTTCTTCATCACCACCGTGCCAACCCCTTGGTTGAACGGGCACCACACCATCTTCGGCCAGGTTGCCGACGAGGATTCCCGGAAGGTGGTCGACAAGCTGGATGCCGTGGCCACCGACTCGGGCGACCGTCCCCTGGAGCCGGTCTTCATCAACAGCGTCGAAGTCCTCTGAGCCGGGCCGGGTATGGTTTCGAAAAAGACATCCAGCAGATTCCAGCCCGGCACACGCAGCTACACCATGTCCCGAATCAGGAGCACGGAAACATCAATAGAGCGCCAGGTCCGGTCCTACCTCTTCTCGCGTGGTCTGCGGTTTCGCAAGAACGACAAGAGGTACCCGGGCCATCCTGATGTGGTTCTGCCCAAGTGGCGAGCCATGGTATTCGTCAATGGCTGTTTCTGGCATATGCATGAGGGGTGTGCCAAATTCTCCCTTCCCAAATCCAATGTGGAGTTCTGGACCACAAAGCTGACGAGGAACCGTCTACGGGATCAGGAGCAACGCAAAAAGCTGAAAGCCACGGAATGGCGGGTCTTCACTGTCTGGGAGTGCCAGCTGGATGCCCACCATACTGAGGAAACCCTGCAGAAATTGTATGAGGCCATCACAGCAGATGGCGATCCAAACGAAGGAGTCAAGGATGAGCAGATTGAACGGCAAGCGGCAAGAGGCTGAGCAGAAGGGCATGCGGGTCAACTTCGCCATTCTCGGTGCCGGAAGGATAGCCAACGCCCTGGCCAAAACGGTGGTGATGATGGCTGGGGATCAACGGTATAGCCACCTGGTGGCCCCCTATGCTGTGGCCTCCAGGGATGGGGATCGTGCAGCCGCCTTCGCCAAAAAATATGGATTCCAGCATTCCTATGGCTCCTACCAGGAGCTCCTGGATGATCCCCAAGTGGATCTGGTCTACATCGCCACGCCTCATAGCCTCCACGCCGAGCAGGCCATCGCCTGCATGAAGGCCGGAAAGAACGTGCTGGTCGAGAAGTCCTTCACCGCCAACGCCGATCAGGCCAGGCGGGTCATGGAGACATCCGAGAGCACCGGCCTGCTCTGTACCGAGGCCATCTGGACCAGATATATGCCCTCGCGCTCCATCATCGACGACATCATTTCCTCGGGAGAAATCGGCACAGTAAGGACCGCCACCGCCAATCTAGGTTACGTGACCGTAGGCAAGGCCAGAATGACCGATCCGGCCCTGGCCGGCGGCGCTCTGCTCGACGTGGGCGTCTACCCTCTCAACTTCATCGACATGGTCATGGGACCCAAGCCCATTGAACGGGTCTGCACAGATTGGGTCCGTAGTCCGGAGGGCGTGGACAGCCAGAACTCCACGACCATTTTCTACAAGGACGGATCCATGGGCGCGGCGACCAGCTCCATGGTCTCGGACAGCGACCGGACCGGCAGCATCTGGGGAGACCGGGGTTACCTGCAGTGCGCCAATATCAACAACGTGGAGTCCATCGACCTGTACGACGGGGACCACAAATTGAGGAAGAGCTACCCCATTCCCGAACAGCTGACCGGCTACGAGTACGAGGTGGCCAGCGCCGCACAGGCCATCCTTGACGGGAAAAGCGAGTGCGCCCAGATGCCCCACAAGGACACCCTGCGCATCATGGAGCTCATGGACTCCCTGCGCCGCCAGTGGGGATTGGCCTTTCCCTTCGAATCATGAACTAGCGCATAGGCCACTTCAGTGATGGAATCATCCCGCAAGATGTGGTTTTTGCCAATGAGGAGGATGCAGGCAGACCTTGGCCTATTTGATGCGGCGGACATTGCCATGCTCGACCAGATAAGCCCGCCGGGCAAGATCGATCATGGGCAGATCGAAGGCCGAATCGGTGTAGAAGGCATCAATGGCTGTCTCCTGGCCGAGGATCCGCTGAAAGTGCAGGGGCTTGTCAAGTCCAAAGTTAAGGTAGCCCACGGTCAGGGATTCCATATCCAGGGTGGAGCCGATACAACGGGTGATGCCTAGTCGGCGGCAAGCCTCCCCTGCCACTAGATCGAAGGATGCGGTCACCACCACGTCGTCGGCCTGAGGGGTGTACCAATCCATGATCTTATGCATGTTGACATCCCAGAACTGGCTGACCAGTCGGTCCATGTCAAAGCCGGGACGCGAGGTCAGCCGACGAAGATAGCGCGAACCCACCCGACGCATGGCCGAATCCAGCTGCTCCAGGGTGACCCGGCCCAAGCGGTAGCGAACGGCATAGAATAGGGCAACCGGCAGGTAGTGCAGCACCCGCAGATCCTTGCGGGCAGTGAACAAGTAGAAGTCAAGCAGACTTTCGCCATCATAGATGGTGCCGTCGAAGTCCAGTACCCGCATGCCAATCCTTTCCAGATCCCGTCACGAAAAGGGAACATCTTAGCATACCGTGGAGCAATGACGGTGATAGTCCCCGACTTCGGCCGAGCAAAGAGGCAATCCCTTTTAACTCAAAAGCCTGAGGTAGACAGAAAATTTCTGGATGATCGAGTGACATAGACATCGAGTAGGAGCAGAGCCTGAGGAATCATGATGCGCCTGGCCCCTGTTCCGATTGTGGACCATCCCCATGGTGTCGACGGTATTGATATGATGAAAAATGCGTCGTCCGTGCTGGGCCGAGGCTAGGGAGTTGCCGGAAATAGGCCTGGAAGGGAAACGGCGCCGAAGGGGTCCCTGCGGTTATCGGGTTAACCATGCCCGCAGAATTCTCCGATCTTCCTTACCAGCTAGGGGGCAGCAGCGATGTTAAAGAAGAGCCACTACCACAACTTGAGCAGCTGCATAGCCGGAATCTACCGGCATGCACGCAACGATGCCAGCCGATATACAGGCGACTCCACCTTAAGGGGCACACAGGGTGACCTGATTGTATACCTCTATGATCATCCAGGCCTCAGTCAGCGCCAGATAGCCCGGGACCTGTGCGTAGATCCCAGTCTGCTGGCCCGGGATCTGAAAGCCTTAAAAGCCCTAGGCCTGGTCAGCCGTGAACAGAACCCTGCAGATCACCGCGTCAATATCATTACCCTGACCAGATCGGGCGCAGACATAGCTCGCAAGAGAATCAGGTCAGTCAACAACTGGTGGATCGACCTGTTCAAGCAGAATCCGGATATCGACCCTGAAACCTTCCAGACCGAGCTACGCTGCGTCTACAACCGGCTCCTGGCCAATCAGCTCTGATCACTCTTTGCTGACAAAGGAGCCTTGCTAAGAAGAGAAACTGGCCGAACTTTTCACCACCTCTCGACGGCTCCAGGCTCATGCCAAGTCCCTTACTTTTCAGATGCTTGTATCAGCCCACCGAGCGGCCGGAAGTCTCCCAGCCCATCAGGCCCACAACCAGCATGGAGGCAAGAGCAACCAGGCTGATGGTGATGAAGATTGAGGTGCTCCCCCACTGGCTGAGCATGGCCCCGATCAGCACAGGCATGAGAACGTTGCAGAGCTTGGCGACGGCATTGGCAATGCCCACGCAGCGGAAACGGACCGTGGTCGGAAAGAGCTCAGGCGCATAGACGGCCACAACCGAAGACATGAGGACGTAAAGGCTGGCCATGAGCAGGATGCCAACCAGAATGGCCGTGACCTGGCTGGTCTGCGCGGCATAGAGCAGACCGAAGACCGCCGTCAGCAGGAAGGCCGTAACAATGATCCGCTTGCGGCCGACCCGGTCCAGAAGCAGGGATCCGATCAGGCAGCCCAGGGGGGCGCCCAGCATCATCAGGGTGCTGATCCACAGGGACCCGCTCAGATTTATGCCCCGCTTGAGCAGAATGGTGGGCACCCAGGAGGTGAAAGCGTAGGAGCAGACGTTGGTGGCCGAGACAGCCACAGTGGCCACAATCAGGCCGCGAACAACGCCACCCGACGCCTTGGCAGCTGTCTCAACCCCCTCATTCTTCCCAGCGAGGGCGGAACCACTGACAGAGTCAGAGTCAGACTTTCCCTGACCATTATCGGCCTCCAAAAGCTGGACCACCCGGACGGCCTCGTCCATCCGCCCGTGCAGGGCCAGCCAACGAGGAGACTCAGGGATGTCACGCCGCAAGTACCAAATCAGCGCCGCCGCTAGACCAATGCCCACAAAGAGCGGCCGCCAGGACCAGCGCGGAATGATCCAGGCGCACAAGAGCATGGCCAGGGGCACTCCGGTGTTGGCCACCAGTGAGACGATGGCGCTCCAGCGGCCGCGGTGCCTGATGGGAGCGAATTCGTTGACCATGGAGAATCCGGTGACAATCTCGGCGCCCAGCCCCAGGCCGGCCCCCAGCCGACAGACCGAAAGGACAGCCATGTTCGGCGCCAGAGCGCCCAGCAGGGTAAAGCCTCCGAAGAGCAGCAGGTTGATCTGATAGGCGGTCTTGCGCCCCCGCAGGTCTCCGATGAAACCGGCCAGCAGCGAGCCCACCAGGAGCCCCAGGAAACCGGCCGACAGGAAGAGGGAATTCTGGGCGACCGTGGACCATCCCGTGCTCAATGCCGAACTGGCTACTGCGCTGCCCACATAGACATCGATGCTGTCCATGAGCATTCCCGCGGCCACCAGGGCCACGATCTTATAAAAAGTAGCCGATTCACGAGCATTGTCTACTCGCCGGGTAATCTCGCGGACCGCCAGGTCGTCCTCGGCCATGCCGAGATTCTTGGATTGTTCGGATATGTCTGCATTGTCAATGACCGCTGTCGACATCGTCACCCTCGCGCCCGTGCATGAGGCAGGCATGCCCCATGCGTCCATGCCAGACCTGCCGACGGCGACAGGCTCCTTCTGGGAGCATGGCGACCGTCAATATGGAAGGCCTGGACCCTGCGGCGTTTCGGTCATTGTGTGGCTACTCAACGTCTATTGGGTGACCAGTATAGGAGTCCGGACGGTCATTGCCCAGACCCGGCGTTTCCATCCCGCCCGACGGCCCTGTCCAGGATGGCCCTGATCGCCTCCAGACGTGGGCCCAGCTGACGCTCATAGCCCCGATCATTGGGGTGATAGTAGCGCCGTCCGACCAGTTCGTCCGGCATGTACTGCTGGGGTGCCACTGCATCCGGCGCATCGTGGGCATACTGATAGCCCTCGTGGTTGCCCCAGGCCTTCATCAGCTTGGTGGGAGCGTTGCGTAGATGCAGGGGAACCTGACCGATATGCCCGGCGTCCACGTCCTCCAGGGCCTGGTTGATGGCCAGATAGGAGGCGTTGGACTTGGGTGCGGTGGCCACGGCGATGACCGCCTCGGCCAGAATCAGACGGGCCTCAGGCATGCCCACCATGGCCACGGCCTGGGCAGCCGCGACCGTGATCTCCAGCACCTCAGGAGAGGCCATGCCCACCTCCTCGGCGGAGGCGATCATGATGCGTCGGGCGATGAAGCGCGGATCCTCGCCGGCCCGGATCATCCGAGCCAGGTAGTGCAGGGCCGCATCCACGTCGGACCCCCGCATGGATTTGATGAAGGCCGATGCCACATCATAGTGATCGTCGCCCTTCTTGTCATAGCGGACGGTGGCCACGTCCATGACCGAGGAGACCACCTTGGCGTTGATCAGCGGGCGACGCGCACCCTTGGCGCGAGACCCGTCCTCGGTGACCGCCCCGGCCGCAGCCTCCAGAATGGTCAGGGCCCGACGGGCGTCACCTCCGGCAAAACGCACAATTTGGTCCAGGGCCTCTGGAGCCAGCCGCACCTGGTCCTTGAGCCCACGCTGGTCCTTGACGGCCCTGCGGACCAGCTTGGCCAGGTCCTGGTCGTCCAGGGCCTCCAGCTTGACCACCACCGAGCGCGAAAGCAGGGGCGAGATGACCGAAAAGCTGGGATTCTCCGTGGTGGCTGCGATAAACGTCACATCCCGGTTCTCCACGCTGGGCAACAGGGCATCCTGCTGGGACTTGGAGAAGCGGTGGACCTCATCGATGAAGAGGACCGTCTCCCGCCCCTGGCTGACCAGCCGCTCCCGGGCCTGGGCGAGGACCTGCCGCACCTCCTTGACCCCCGAGGTGACGGCCGAAAGCTCCTCGAAATGCCGGCCGGACTGTCGGGCCACAATATAGGCCAGGGTGGTCTTGCCCACCCCGGGAGGACCGAAAAGAATGACCGAACTGGGAGCGGTCAGACGGTTGTTCGGATCCGAGCGGGCCAGCCGCTCCAAGGGGGTTCCAGGAGCCGTGACCTTGCCCTGGCCGACCACCTCGTCCAGGCTCCTGGGCCGCATCCTGACCGCCAGAGGCAGGGTGTGTTCCTCGGGGGGATCCGCCGCCTGGAAGAGATCATCAACCATCTGCAATACCTCATTCCTCGGGGCCCCTATGGCTCCCTGCCTTCACCAGCATAAGCCTGAGCCTGCCGCAAATAGAAAGACGAACGCGCTAGACTGGGAACCCATATGGCCGTATCGCCCAGCGCGTAGTTGGGTCCCGGAAACACGGTGTGTGTACAGTTTACTGGTCATCCGCCTGAATATCTTCAGGTAGGCCCATGGAAAACCGGGACCGGCACAGTCGGAACAATAAGGAGAATCGCCAGTGATCGCCAAGCATGTTCGCCAGGGATGGACATCGGGTCCAGACAGGTGGGCCATGGGCCTGCTCGCCTTGGTCCTGGGGCTCTCAGCCCTGATCGTCGCCCCTCTGGCCACGCCGGCGCAGGCGGCCCAGGACTCTCCCGCCGCCCAAGCGGTCCAAGGACGCACCTTCCGTGTCGCCACCGATACCACCTTCGCCCCCTTTGAATTCAGGGACTCCTCCGGCAAGCTGGTCGGCATCGACATGGATCTGATCCGCAAGATCGCCGACATCGAGGGGTTCTCGGTGCAGATCCAGTCCCTGGGCTTCAACGCCGCCCTTCAAGCCTTGAACTCCCAGCAGGCCGATGTGGTCATAGCCGGTATGACCATCACCGACCAGCGCAAGCAGGTCTACGACTTCACCGACCCCTATTTCGACTCCGGCGTGCAGATGGCCATCGCCAAGGACAACGACCAGATCCACAGCTACAAGGATCTGCAAGGCAGCGTGGTGGCCGTCAAGACGGGCAGCGAGGGCGAGGCCTTCGCCAAGCAGCGTGCGGCCCAGTATGGTTTCACGGTCAAGGCGGTGGACCAGTCCTCCACCATGTATGAGATGGTCAAGTCCGGCAATGCCCAGGCGGTCATCGACGACTACCCGGTCCTGGCCTACGGCATCGCCCAGGGCAACGGACTGAAGACCGTGACCAGGAAGGAGCCTGGCGCCTCCTACGGGGCGGCCGTCCGCAAGGGCGAGAACAAGGAGTTCGTGGCCGCCTTCAATGAGGGTCTGGCCAGGATGAAGGCTGACGGCAGCTATAAGAAGCTGGTCGATTCCTACGTAGGCAGCGGCCACTCCAGCAAGAGCGCGCTCGCATCGCGGCCCGGATTCTTCGAACTGGTCCGCCAGGCCTTCCCCTCCCTGATGCTGGGCCTGCGCAACACCCTGGCCATCACGGCAATATCCTTCGTCATCGCCCTGGCCATCGGCGTCATCCTGGGACTGTGGAGGATCAGCCCCAACCGGATCCTGTCCTGGATCGCCCGCATCTACGTGGCGGTCTTCAGGGGCACACCCGTTCTGGTCTGGGCCTTCTTCTTCTACCTGGGTGTCCCCCAGCTGATCGGCCACCGCATCAGCATCTGGCTGGCCGGCGCGCTGACACTGTCCCTGAACTCCGGAGCCTACCTGGTCGAAATCGTGCGCGGGGCCATCGACTCGGTGGACGTCGGGCAGATAGAGGGAGCCCGCAGTCTGGGCCTGACACGTCGCATGGCCCTGCGCCGGGTCATCCTGCCCCAGGCCGTCAGGTTCGCCACGCCCTCCATCATCAACCAGCTGGTCATCATGCTCAAGGATTCCTCCCTGCTGCTGGCCATCGGCTTCGGCGAACTGCTCTACCAGGCCCAGCAGATCTACGCGGCCAACTTCCGCGTGACCGAAACCCTCTTCATGGTGGGCGTCATCTACTTCGTCGCCATCAGCGCCCTGACCTGGATGGCCAATATGCTCGATAGGAGGCTGCATCGATGAACTTCGAGGACCCGGACATGGACACCGGACGACTGACCCGTCGCATCCGCCAGAACCAGAATCGCCGCAACCAGGGAGAATCCCAGGCGGCAGTATCCATCCGCGACCTGCACAAGCGCTACGGCGACACCGAGGTCCTCAAGGGGATAGACATGGAGGTCAAGCCTGGCGAGGTCATCTCCATCATCGGCCCCTCGGGAGCGGGCAAGTCCACCCTGCTGCGCTGCATCAACGCCCTGGAGATGCCGACTTCGGGCACAATCAGCGTCTATGGAATCGACATTTCAGATCCAAAAACCAATATCGACAAGCTGCGCGAGCACGTGGGCATGGTCTTCCAGCACTTCAACCTCTTCCCCAACATGAGCGTGGCCGACAACATCATGCTGGCCCCCCACATGTTACACAAGACGCCCAAGGAGGATGCCCGGCAGCAGGCCCTGGACCTGTTGGAGATCGTCGGCCTGGAAGAGAAAGCTGACGCTCGACCCACGGATCTGTCGGGCGGACAGCAGCAACGTGTGGCCATCGCCCGTGCACTGGCCATGCACCCGGACATCATGCTCTTCGATGAGGCCACCTCAGCCCTGGATCCGGAGATGGTGGGCGACGTGCTCCAAGTCATCCGCTCCCTGGCAGAGGGCGGCATGACCATGATTCTGGTCACCCATGAGATGGCCTTTGCCCGGGAGGTCTCTTCCAGGGTGATCTTCACCGACGCCGGAATCATCGAGGAGGAGGGCACGCCCGAGCAGATCTTCGGCCACCCGCAGAGTCCCCGTCTGCAGTCCTTCCTCTCCAAGGTCCTGTAATGCCCCGGGTCTAGAGGTCCATCAGTTCCTCGATGGGACCCACCCGGTATTCCTTGAAGACCACCTGGCCGCTCTCTTGGGTGGCGTCCAGGTCCACGATGCCGGCGATGCCCCAGTCGCGCTCCCCCTCCACATCGTCGAAGATCTGCTGGACCCGCCAGGTGTGTCCCTGACGCTCGTCCCGGTCATCCAGGCTGAAGAAGTCCGAGGACCTGGCCTGGGCATCGGTCAGAATCTGCTCATGGTCCTCATAGAGGTCGTCAAGCGCGTCGCTCCAGGCCCGCAGGCCGTAGCCCCAGTCCGCGTCCAGATCAGCCAGGGCCTCCGGCCGGTCGGCTGCTACCAGCTCCACCCGCTGGAACATGGCGTTGCGCACCAGCAGGGTCAGCCCACGCCGGTCCGCCACCACCTGGTTTTCCACCTGGGGCGGAGCGGCATCCAGACCGCTTGCGACCTCGCCGTTTTCAGCCCTGCCAGCGGCCTCCCACTCATCCACCAAGCTGGAGTCCACCGAGCGCACGATCAGTCCCAGCCAGGCAAGGATGTCCTCCAGCCGCTCATCCATGAACTCTTCGGGAACCGTCCTGCTGAGCGCCCGATACGCATCGGACAGGTATCGCAGCAGGGTCCCCTCCGACCGGGATATTCCGTAGCGGGCGATGTAGCCATTGAAGTCCGAGGCCGTCTCGATCATGTCCCGCAGAACGGACTTGGGATGGATCTCATAGTCGTTGGCCCAGGGAACATCCCGACGGTAGCGGTCGAAGGCCTCCCCCAGCAGCTCCTCCAGGGGCTTGGGCCAGGTCACCTCCTGCAGGCGCTCCATCCGTTCCTCGTACTCCAGGCCATCCTCCTTCATCTGCTGGATGGCCGCGTCACGGGCCTGCCGCTGCTGGGCCTTGAGAATCTGCCGGGGATCCTCCAGGGTGGCCTCGACCATGGAGAGCAGATTCATGTCGTAGTCAGGGTCCTCGGGATCCAGCAGCTCCAGGGCGGCCAGCAGGAAGGGCGAGAGGGGCTGGTCCAGGGCGAAGTCCTCGGGCAGGTCCACGGTCGTGAAGTAGTCCAGGCCGCCGTCGGGGTTCCGTTCGGTCTCGATGACCC
The DNA here is from genome assembly GCF_003202755.1 of Bifidobacterium asteroides. GTDB lineage: Bacteria > Actinomycetota > Actinomycetes > Actinomycetales > Bifidobacteriaceae > Bombiscardovia > Bombiscardovia asteroides_F. The sequence continues at coordinate 870,904 of NZ_QGLK01000001.1, read as the reverse complement.
CGGTGTCGGTCAGGGTCTGGAAGATCTCGTCGGCCCGGTCCTGCAGATGCTCCTTCTGCTGCGGTGTCTGACGGGAGTCCTCGATCAGGTCCTCCACCCGTCTCCTGGCATCCCCGCCCTGGTCGACCTCGTTGAGCACCATGGCATGGGAGATCTTCAGGTGCGGCGTCAGGGTCTCGGGACGGGCCTCGATCAGCTTGTCGAAGGTTCCCTTGCCCCAGGTTACGAACCCCTCCTGTGGCTTCTTGCGTTTGATCCGCTTGAGCTTCTTGGGGTCGTTGCCAGCCTTGGCCACGGCCCTGGCGTTCTCAATCTCGTATTCGGGGGCCTCGGCCACGACCAGCCCGCTGGTATCGAAGCCCATGCGCCCGGCCCTGCCAGCAATCTGGTGGAATTCCCGAGCCCTCAGGCGACGCATCCTGTAGCCGTCGAACTTGGTCAGCCCGGTCAGCAGGACCGTGTGGATGGGCACATTGATGCCGACCCCCAGGGTGTCCGTGCCACAGATGACCGGCAGAAGGCCATCCTGGGCCAGCTGCTCCACCAGACGCCGATACCGGGGCAGCATGCCCGCATGGTGGACCCCGACCCCGGTGCGCAACAGCCGCTGCAGAATCCTACCGAAGGCCGTGGTGAAGCGGGTGCCGGCCATGGCCTCCTTGATCCGGTCCCGCTGGCCCCGGTCGGAGACCCCCGTGCTGGACAAGGCCTGGGCCGTCTCCAGGGCGGCATCCTGGGAGAAGTGAACAATGTAGACCGGCGAATCCCCATCGGCCAGCAAGGACTCCACAGTGTTGGGCAATGGGGTGTCCACATAACGGTAGTCCAGAGGCACCGGTCGTGGGGCATCGGCGACGATGTCCACCCCCACCCCGGTTTTGCGTTCCAGGTCCTGGGCGATTTGGTCCACGTCGCCCAGGGTGGCCGACATGAGCAGGAACTGCACATCGGGCAGGGTCAGCAGGGGTACCTGCCAGGCCCAACCTCGGTCCGGATCCCCGTAATAGTGGAACTCATCCATGGCCACGCAACCGATGTCGGCATGCCTGCCCTCCCTCAAGGCCTGGTTGGCCAGGATCTCGGCCGTGCAGCAGATGACCGGGGCATCCGTGTTGATGTGGGTGTCGCCGGTGATCATACCCACCCGGTCACGGCCCAGAACCGAAACCAGGTCGAAGAACTTTTCGGATACCAGGGCCTTGATGGGAGCCGTGTAATAGGAGCGCCGTCCAGTGCACAGGGCGATGAAGTGCATGGCCAGGGCCACCATGGACTTGCCCGAGCCGGTCGGGGTCGACAGAATCACATGGTCGCCTGAAACCAAGGAGAGGACGGCCTCCTCCTGATGCGGCCAGGGGGTGATGCCTCGGGAAGCCACCCAGGAGAAGAAGCGGTCATAGATCTGATCCTCGGTCAGGTTGCGGGGACCTCCCGCCTCAGGGACCAGGTCGCCCAGGGATGGAGGCTGGTCGGTTGAGGCGGTTGGGGAATCAGCATGTTCTTGGACCATGTCCACCAGTCTATCCGGCAAGGCACACAAGTCCGGCCGGATAGACTGGCTTCGTTTCCTTGAGTCCGGAGACCGGGAAAGAAACCAGGAGCTTTCAGTCAGCTCCTGTTCTTGCCGTCTTTGCTGCTACCGCCTTTGTCATCCTTCCCGGTCTTGCCCTCGGCTTTCTGCTCGCCGCCGGAGCGGCTGCCGCGTCCGGGCTTGAGGAAGTCGGGAATCTCCAGGCTCGCCTTGTGCGGATCGACCAGCGTGTCGGGCTGGGTCCTGTCATAGCCCTGGATGTAACGGGTCTTCCTCCAGTGCTGGATGGAGGCGTTCGATCCACGGTGATGTGCATGGTACTGCAGCGGCGCGCCGCCGTACCGGTCCTCGTCCACCTCCTTGGCCACGGCTATCTGGTTGACGTTGGAGGGATCCATGATGGCCACGGGCGCGGCCGGCTCCACGAAGTCGGCTGGGGCAGCGGTGCGCTCCTGCATCTTCTTGGGCAACCAGCGGGCGAAATGCGACAGCAGGAAGCAGACGAAGAAGTAGACCACCGAGGCCACCACCAGGGTCTGCAGGATGTTGAAGTACATGGAGCCCAGACGACGGGACTCCTGCAGCAGATCCGTATACATAATGATGGAGCCCAGAGCCGTGTCCTTGAGGACCACGACCAGCTGGGTTACGGCCGCCGGCAGCATGGCATAGACAGCCTGGGGAACCTCGATCTGCATCAGCGACTGGGTCCTGGTCAGCCCCAGAGCCAAAGAAGCCTCACGCTGGCCGTTGGGCAGATTGCCCACGCCCGAACGGATGAGCTCGGCCACCACGGAGCCGTTGTAGAGGATCAGACCCAGCACGACGGCCCAATAGGAGGCCTGGCTGACTCCAGCAAAGGCGAACCAACGCCAGAAGAAGATCATCATCATCAGCACCGGGACGGCCCGGCAGAACTCCACGATAATGCCTGAGACTACCCTTACCAGACCGTTGGGCAACAGACGGCCGATGCCGAAGATGAACCCAAAGATGACCGAGCCGATCACTGCAACTACTGAGGCCTTGATGGTCAGCCAGAGCCCGGGCAGGTAGAAGTCGGACCAGGCCTCATAGTCCAAAGCCGGGCGCCAAAGCTCCCAGCTGAGCTGGTTTTCACCGTCCGGAGGATTGTGCAGCCGCATCAGCACCATGATGACCACTATGGCGAATATGACAGCAGCTATCCAGTTGGCGATTCGTATGGTGCGCCGGCCCTTAGGACCAGGCTGATCGAAGAGCAGCGAGCTCTCATTGTCCTGTGCCATGGCCGCTCACCTCCTCACTGCCAGCTTGTTGGACAGGTACGTGGTCAAAGCCCCGATGGGCAGAACCAGGATCACGTATCCCAGAGCAAAAATCAGGAAGATGGCCACGATGGCGTTGGCGTGGAACTCGATCATCTCGCTCATCAGGGAGGAGCTCTCCGAGGCCACGGAGGCCGCTGCAGCCACAGTGGAGTTCTTCAGCAAGGCGATGAAGGTGTTGCCCAGGGGCGCCACTGAACCGCGGAAGGCCTGGGGCAGAATGATCTGCGAGGCCGACTGGAAGAAGCTCAGCCCCAGGGCACGGGCCGCCTCGGCCTGGCCCAGAGGCACCGTGTTGATGCCCGAGCGCAGGGACTCACAGACGAAGGCTGCCGTATACAGGGATAGGCCCGTCACTGCCAACCAGAAGAAGTTGACGGAGAATTCCGGCGAGAAGCTGATCTTGAGCTGGGCGAAGGCCCCCAGGACCATGAAGACCATGATGATGGTCAAAGGCATGTTCTGGAAGAACTCCACGTACCCGCGGCCGACGGCCCGCAGGGAGGAGATGGGCGAGATGCGCATGATCACCAGGATGATACCCAGGATCAGCGAGAAGAGTGCCGACCAGAGGGTCAGCTGGATGTTGACCCAGAAAGCTGCCGGGATGTCGTAGTCGGTGAACAGTTCGATGATGGTTGACATCTCACTCCCCTTCCTTGGGCCTGGGCGGGTTGAAGCGCGGGTCGGGTTTGTAATGGGTGCCCCGGGTGTTGTTCTCAAGCGCCCGCTGCCAAGAGCCGTTGGCCTCCATGTCAGCCAGAGCGGCGTTGATCTTATGGGCCAGCTTGGTATTTCCTTTCTTGATGCCTACGCCGTAGTACTCCTGGGTGAAAGGCTTGCCCACCAGCCGCAGCCTCCCACGGGAGGCGGAGGCCAGACCGGCCAGGATGATGTCGTCAGTGGTGACTGCATCGACGATGCCGGAGAAGAGGGCGGTGGCGCATTCGGCATAGCCCGGCTGCTCCATCAGCTGGACCTCCTTGGCGAACCGTTTCTTGACGGTGACGGCCGAGGTGGATCCGGTCACCGAGCACAGCCGCTTGCCGTTGAGGTCCTCGGGGCCGCGGATATGATGGTCCTCCTTGCGCACCAGCAGGTCCTGGCCGGCTACAATGTAGGGTCCGGCGAAGGAGACGGCCCGCTTGCGCTCGTCGGTTATTGAATAAGAGGCTAGGATCATGTCCACGTCGCCGTTCTGGAGCATGGCCTCACGCTGTTTGGAGGGGGCCTCCTTCCAGACGATGTCGTCGGCGCTGTATCCCAGCTTGCCGGCGATGTAGGTGGCCACATCCACGTCGAAGCCCACATAGGTCCCGGCCTTTTTGAAGCCCAGGCCGGGCTGGTCGAACTTGATGCCCACGCGGATCTTGCCTGCCTCCTTGTCGGAGCCGCAGGCCGCCAGGGAGACCAGGCAACCCAGGGCGCACAGAATTGCGGTCAGATTCCTGACCAGACGTTTCAGCGGCCGGCCCATGCCATGCAAATTTGCATTCATGCGGATATGCTTCCCTCCTGCTTCAGTGGGTCAGGATCTTGGACAGGAAGTCGGCGGCCCGCTGGGTCTTGGGGTGGTCAAAGAAGTCGTCGGGGTTGTCCTTCTCCAGGATGCGTCCATCGGCCATGAAGACGATATGGTCGGCGGCCTGACGGGCAAAGCCCATCTCGTGGGTAACGCAGATCATGGTCATGCCCTCCTGGGCCAGCTCAATCATCACGTCCAGCACCTCGTTGACCATCTCTGGGTCCAGCGCTGATGTGGGCTCGTCGAAGAGCATGATCTTTGGCTGCATGGCCAGGGCGCGGGCGATTGCCACACGCTGCTGCTGGCCGCCTGAGAGCTGGGATGGCATCTTGGAGGCCTGGGATTCCACACCCACACGGGCCAGGAGGTCCATGGCCAGGTCCTCGGCATCCTTCTTGGGCATGTGGCGCACCTTGATGGGCGCCAGGGTCATGTTCTCCAGGATGGTCTTGTTGGCGAACAGGTTGAAGGACTGGAAGACCATGCCCACCTCGGCCCTGAGCCGAGCCAGGTCTCGTCCCTCCTGAGGCAGGGGCTCACCCTCGATTCTGATCACACCGGAGTCGATGGACTCCAGGCGATTGATGGTCCGGCACATGGTAGACTTGCCGGAGCCTGAGGGGCCGACCACCACCAGCACCTCGCCGGTATCGACCTGCAGGTTGATGTCCTTGAGGACGTGCAGGCTGCCAAAATGCTTCTCGACGTGGGCCAGCTCGACCAGCGGCCCGGACTTGTCCTTGACGGGGAGATCAGAGACCGGTTTCTCTGGAAGAATCCGCTCCGACGGCTGTTTGGTTGTTTCGCTCATATTGGGCAGTTTACTCATCCTTTGTTGCGTAACGGCCATAGAAACGGTTCTCCTGAAAAGCGGAGCCTCTGGCCTACCCTTGCCAATTGGTTCGTCCGCGCGTAATAGTTTATAAACAATAAGGCCGGAACCCCGCAGGATTCCAGGCCTTGTAGTCTCTCGTCTATCAGCGACGGAATGCGCTCAGTCGGCATCCTCCTGATCCGGCTCCCAGTCCACGCCGGTCTCGGCGCGTTGCTGGTCGGAGATAGGCGCAGGAGCACCGGTCATGGGATCCTGTCCGCCGCCGGACTTGGGGAAGGCGATGACATCGCGGATGGAGTCCGCTCCCGTCAGGATCTGGGCGGTCCTGTCCCAGCCGAAGGCGATGCCTGCGTGGGGCGGAGCGCCGTACTTGAAGGCATCCAGCAGGAAGCCGAACTTCTCCTGGGCCTCCTCGGGACCGATGCCCAGCACCTTGAAGATCCGGTCCTGGATGTCGTCACGGTGGATACGCACCGAGCCGCCGCCTATCTCCTCGCCATTGCAGACGATATCGTAGGAGTCGCTCATGGCGTGCTCGGGATCCTTGTCAAAGCGGTCGATCCAGTCAGCCGAGGGCATGGTGAAGGGGTGGTGCATGGAGGTCCACTTGGAATGGCCCACAGCCACATCGTCGTCGTCCGGATCGTCGGTGGGCTTGAAGAGCGGGAAGTCCACCACCCAGGTCAGGGCGAATTCGTCGGGCTTGAGCAACCCCTGGCGACGGGCGATCTCCACGCGGGCCGCACCCAGCAGGGTCTGTGAGGCCTCGCGGGGTCCGGCTGCGAAGAAGACGGCATCCCCGTCCGAAGCGCCCACAGCCTCCTTGAGACCCTGGCGCTCGGCATCGGACAGGTTCTTGGCCACCGGGCCCTTGAGGGTGCCATCGCCAGTGAACTGGACGTAAGCCAGACCCTTAGCTCCCCGCTGGCGGGCCCACTCCTGCCAAGCGTCGAACTGCCTGCGGGGCAGATTGGCCGCGCCCTGATAGACCACGGCACCCACATAGGGGGCCTGGAAAACTCGGAAGGGTGTGTCCTTAAAGTACTCGGTCAGCTCGACGATGGGGTTACCGAAGCGCAGGTCAGGCTTGTCGGAGCCATACTTGTCCATGGCCTCCTGCCAGCTGATCCTGGGGATGGGCAGGGTCACCTCGAATCCCGCAGCCTTCCAGACCTCGGCAATGACCTGCTCGGCCATGGCCATAACGTCCTCCTGGGAGGCGAAGCTCATCTCGATGTCCAGCTGCGTGAACTCGGGCTGCCTGTCAGCACGGAAATCCTCGTCGCGGTAGCAACGGGCAATCTGGTAATAACGCTCGAAGCCACCCACCATCAGCAGCTGCTTGAGCAGCTGAGGGGACTGCGGAAGGGCGTACCAGGACCCGGGCACCAGACGGGCCGGCACCAGGAAGTCGCGGGCACCCTCAGGGGTGGACTTAATCAGGGTTGGTGTCTCAATCTCGCAGAAGTCCATCTTGTCCAAGGCAGCACGGGCGGCACGGTTCATGGCGGCCCTCAGTCGGATGTTGTGCTGCATGGAGGGCCGACGCAGGTCCAGATAACGGTAGCGCAGCCGCACATCCTCGCCTGGCAGCTTGTTCTCGGCCTCGTTCTCCAGGGCTGTGGACACCTGGAAGGGCAGGGCGGCCGACTTGGCCAGTACCTCAATCTTGTCGGCAACGATCTCGATGTGCCCGGTGGACAGGTGCTCGTTGTCATTGCCCTCGGGACGTTCGCGAACCTTGCCGGTGACCTGGATCACATACTCGCTGCGCAGTGGCCGGGCCTCTTCCTCGTCGTAGATGACGATCTGCACCAGACCAGAGCGGTCACGCAGGTCAATGAAAGCCACACCTCCGTGATCACGGCGGCGATCCACCCATCCGGCCACCGTGACCTGGCGACCGACCATATCTTCAGTGACATCCGTGGCGTAGCTCGTTCTGTAAGCCGACTGGCCCATGCTCTCCTGTACCTCCATAATGCTCGGCCTGCCCCTGCGTCAGGCCTGGTATTCCACACTCTGCCGGGCATACAGGCTATCCGGCGTCCACGACACCAGGTCAGCCGGAATCTGTTCGCCGGTGATGATGTTCTTGACCTGGTCGCCCTCCTGCTGGCCATCCTTGGCTGGGAACCAAACATAGGGAATGCCCAGGTGGTCGGCATAGCGGATCTGCTTGCCGATCTTGGCTGCAGTGGGTGACACATCAGCAGCGATCCCCTTGGCACGCAGGTCCTGGGCGATGTGGTTGCTGATGGTGCGATCCTCCTCGTCCCAGACAGCGACCATAACCGCCGCCGGGGAGACCCTTGAGGCCTGGACCCCCTGGGCCAGCAGATAGGAGAGCAGACGGGAAAGCCCAATGGACAGCCCCACGCCTGGATAAGTGCGGTTGCCCTGGCTGGCCAGGTTGTCGTAACGGCCGCCGGAGCAAATAGAGCCCAAGGACTGCGCCCCCTCTAGGAAGGTCTCGTAGACCGAGCCGGTGTAGTAGTCCAGCCCACGGGCGATCTTCAGGTCGGCGATGACCGAGCCCGGCCGGATGCGGGCGGCCTCGTCGATGATCATTGCCAGAGTCTCCAGCCCCTCAATGGCCAGAGCATAAGAAGGAGACTGCTTGTCAATGCCAACCTTGTCAACCAGGGCGTCGAACCGCTGACGCAGCTGCTTGCCATCGTCGGCAGTCAGCTCGGCCAGATCCAGGCAGGCCCTGGCCTGGTCTTGATTGGCACCGCACTCACTGACCAGCAGGCTAGCCACCTCATCAGAGCCGATCTTGTCCAGCTTGTCGATCTCACGTAGAACGCCCTCGACATCCTCCAGACCCAGACCCCGGTAGAATCCCTCGGAAAGCTTGCGGTTGTTGGCGTGCACAGTGGGCTTGGGCAGGCCAAAGGCCCGCAGCTCTTCCAGGGCGCTCAGCATGACCAGGGGTACCTCGACCTCATAGTGGTCGGGCAGCTCCCCGTTGCCGATCACATCAATATCAGCCTGGACGAACTCCCTGAACCGTCCCTCCTGAGGGCGCTCCCCCCGCCAGACCTTCTGAATCTGCCAGCGCTTGAAGGGGAAGGTCAAGTCGTTGCTGTGTTCCACTACATAACGGCTCAGCGGCACAGTCAGGTCAAAATGCAGGCCCAGCCGACGCTCCACTGGCACATCCTTCTCCTGCCCCAGATCCTGCAGTCGGGAGAGCAGGTAGATCTCCTTGCTGGTCTCCCCCTTCTTGAGCAGGCTGGAGCCCTCTTCTACAGCTCTGGTCTCAATGCCGATGTAACCGTTCAATTCGAAGACCTTACGGAGCGTGTCGATGATGCGCTGCTCCACCACTCTTTGCGAAGGAAGCCATTCTGGGAAACCGGATAGAGATGTGCCTTTTGCCATAAGAACCTATACTATAGGAGGTCAAGGAAAATGGTATTGCCATATTTTGCGATCTCTCCAACACACAAGCCTAAGGAGCTGGCCATGGCCGACAACACCGCCGTCACACCCGAGAACACCTCGACACCACAGGAGGAGCACACCGCGGACGCGGAGGGCCAGGTCGCCGCTGCGACAACGCCCGAAGCCGGGCAGGAACAGGCTGCCCCCGGACAGACCGCATCTACTGAGGATGCACCAACCCAGAGCGCACAGGTACCGGCTGAGCCACAGCCTGCAACTGCTGAAGCGCCCGCGCCGGTAGCTACACCTGCTGCGCCCAAGCCCAAGGCGGTTCCCTCCCCCGCGGCTCTGGCCCACAAGGCCCCTCACGTCAAGGCCGCCCCGGCCGCTCCCACCTACAGCCAAGAGGAGATCGACAAGGCAGAAGCCTTCGGCCGGGTGGACGAGCAGGGCAACGTCTTCGTCCGCGAGGGTGATCAGGAGCGTCAAGTAGGCCAGTTCCCCAATGCTGATGCCAAGGAGGCCCTGGACCTTTACGCCCGCCGATACTTGGACCTCAAGGAGAAGCTGAACCTATTCGCCTCCAGACTGCGCAGTCCCAAGATCAAGGCCCACGAGATTGACGAATCCATAACCTCACTCAAGGAGGAGACCAGTCAGCCTGAAGCAGTCGGCGACCTTGCCGCCCTGCGCACGCAACTGGAGCAGCTGGCTGAAAAGGGGCAGACTCGCAAGGCTGAACTGGCACAGGCACGCAAGGACGCTATGGCCAAGGCCATCAAGGAGCGGACCGCCATTGTGGAGAAGGCCGAAGAGCTGGCAGCCTCCCTGGGCGACTCCACCAACTGGCGATCCACAGCAGACAAGTTCCGTTCCCTCTTCGAGCAGTGGCAGCACCACCAGCGCACCACCATCCGCATTGACAAAGCCGACGCGGACGCGCTCTGGAAGCGTTTCTCCTCCGCCCGCACCACCTTCAACCAGGCCCGCCGCAAGTGGGCCCAGCAGCGTGATGCCCAGCGGTCCGAGACCAAGCGGATCAAGGAAGAAATCATCGCCGAGGCCGACCAGATCAAGGACTCCACCGACTGGGGACCCACCTCCCATCAGTTCAACGAACTCATGGACCGCTGGAAGCAGGCCGGGCGTGCAGGACGTCAGGATGACGACGCCCTCTGGGCTCGGTTCCGTCAGGCCGCGGATGTCTTCTTCAACGCCCGTCAGGCCGACCGGGACAAGACCTCGGTCAACGAGCGCGAGAACCTGACCAAGAAGGAGGCCCTGGTGGCCAAGGCCGAGGCCTTGCTGCCCGTCAAGGACTCCAAGGCCGCCAAGCAAGCCCGGCAGGAGCTGGCCAAGATTCAGGAGGAATGGGACGCCATTGGTTTCGTCCCCCGTGACGACGTGCGCCGAATCGAGGGCAGGATGGATGCCGTGGACCGGCAAATCAAGGCCGTGGAAGATGCGGCCTGGAACCAGTCCGACCCCGAGGCCGATGCCCGCGTCTCCAGCTTCGAGCAGCAGCTGGCCGCCCAGCTTGAGGACTTGAATCGGCGGATTGCCGCTGAGCAGGATCCGGCCAAGAGGCAGGAGCTGGAAGCCGAAAAGGCCACTAAGGAACAGTGGATGAACGCCGTGCGCTGATCGATTGCAGCTGTTCCCGCTAAGACCCCCGGCCAGGTCATTGACCACCGGGGGTCCTTCTATAACCACCGTTTATAACCATCTATCAGACTTTAGTCCAGCGAATTTTCAAAAACTGAAAGCAGGTGATCGCTTCGACAAAACAGTTGGAACATGCCGTCGTCAGTGTATGAAGGAAAAGCTGACATAGTGGTGGTTGGGGGAAAGGTCAAATGGCCCGCATATGAGGACTGGTCGAGCCCTTGGCTCCGGTCAGCCGGTAAGCATCGAAGACACCGTCTATCTTCCTGACAGCCGATAAGAGCGTGTTCAGATGCTGGGGGTCACCCATCTCGAAGACGAACTGGCTGACCGCCACCCGGTCCCGGCCGGTAGACTGGCTGCCAGACAGGATATTGACGCCGTGGTCGGACAGCACCTGGGTGATGTCTGAGAGCAGATGGGGCCGGTCCAGGGCCTCCACCTGGATCTGGACCATGAAGGTGCCCTGTTTACCCGTCCAGGAGACCTCAATGATCCGTTCGGGCTGCTTCTTACGCAGGTCCAGAAGGTTCTGGCAGTCGGACCGATGAACCGAGACCCCCTGATTGCGGGTGATGAACCCGGTGATGGGGTCTCCAGGTACTGGGGTGCAGCAGCGTGCCAGCTTGACCCAGACATCATCCACGCCCTTGACCGAGATCCCTTGGGAGGTCTCCGGCCGACTGGATTTGGTGACCCGCTGCAGGGGAATGGCCTCCTGCTCCACCTCGTCCTCAAGGGCCGACCGACCAGCGTCATGGACCAACCGCGAAATCACGTTTTGGGTGGATACCTGTCCGTCACCAATGGCTGCGTAGACCGCCTTCTCATTGGGATAGTTGAGCTCGTCGGCGGCCCCCACCATGGCTTCGGGCGTCAGCAGGGTGGCCACGGGAAGGTTCCGCTTGCGCATGGCGCGGATCAGCTCGTCCTTACCCTCTTCGATAGTCTCCGAACGGCGTTCTTTGCTGAACCACTGACGGATCTTGCTACGGGCGCGAGGGCTCTTGGCGAAGCTGAGCCAGTCGCGCGAGGGCCCATCGGTGTCCGACTTGCTGGTCAGGATCTCCACCGTGTCCCCGTTGCGCAGCTTGGTATCCAGAGGGACCAGACGGCCATTAACACGCGCGCCCATGGTTCTGTGGCCCACCTCGGTGTGGACGGCATAGGCGAAGTCCACGGGCGTGGAATCGGCCGGCAGGGAGATGATCTTGCCTTTGGGCGTGAACACATAGACCTCGGCCGCGCCCAGATCGTCCTTCAGGGAACCCAAGAACTCGTTGGAGTCCGGAGTCTCGCTGGTCCAGTCAGCCAGCTGCTGGATCCAAGTCAGATTGTCTTCCTGGCTCAGCTCTCCCTCCTGGCGCTCACGCTTGACATCGGACTTATCGGGTTGGGAGAGCTCACGGCCGGCAGAACCGTTCTCCTTGTACTTCCAGTGGGCGGCGATGCCGAACTCTGCGCGGCGATGCATCTGCCAGGTGCGGATCTGAATCTCGACTGGCTTGCCGCCCGGGCCCACCACCGTGGTATGCAGGGACTGGTAGCGATTGGTCTTGGGCATGGCAATGTAGTCCTTGAACCGCCCAGGCACCGGGCTCCACCGGGCATGGACGGCACCTAAGGCCGCATAGCAGTCGCGAATGGTGTCCACGATGATGCGCACCCCGACAAGATCATAGATGTTGGCGAAATCGTGCCCGCGCACAATCATCTTCTGGTAAATGCTGAAGTAGTCCTTAGGCCGTCCGGTCACCTGAGCCTTGATGCCTTGGGCGTCCAGATCCTCGTGGATCTCGTCCAGGATCTGCTGCAGGTAGACCTCCCGCTGGCCGGCCCTGCGGGAGACCAGCACTACGATCTCGTTGTAGATCTTAGGATAGAGGGTCTTGAAGCTGAGCTCTTCCAGCTCGGTCTTGATGGCGTTCATGCCCAACCGGTTGGCAAGGGGTGCATAGACGTCCAGGGTCTCACGGGCCTTGCGCTGGGCTGATGCAGCCTTGACATAGCGCCATGTTCGGGCGTTGTGGACCCGGTCGGCCAGCTTGACCACCAGGACGCGCACATCCCGGCTCATGGCCACAATCATCTTGCGGATGGTCTCGGCCTGGGCCGAATCGCCGTAGTCCATCTTGGATATCTTGGTGACCCCGTCCACCAGGCCGGCAACCGTGTCGCCGAACTCGTCCCGGCACTGCTCCAGGGTGTAATCGGTGTCCTCCACGGTGTCGTGCAGCAGACCGGCCGAGACCACAGTGGGCCCCATGCCCAGGTCGGCCAGAATCTGTGCCACAGCCAGTGGATGGATAATGTAGGGCTCGCCGGACTTGCGCCTCTGGTCGGCATGCTGGACCACGGCCCGGTCGTAGGCGCGCTGGAGCATGGACAGATCCTCGCCGGGATGATGGGCGGTGCAGATCTCCCAGATGGGCATCAGGGGGTTGAGCGGATCGTCGCTGACCTCGCACCCCAGGGCTCTGGAGGACAGGCCAGAAGGGGCCTGGTCGCCGACATCATTGCTGCAGACGCTGCCCTCCTGAGTGACCATTCAAGCCTCCAATATCCCGATATAATGCACCAATCCTACACTTGCGCCTGGCCCATTCAGACCGCCCGTGTCCGAAAAGTGCTTTAGCGGCCAGTCGAGCCGAATCCGCCATCTGAACGCACCGAGCCAGGCAGGCGTTCGGCGGGCACAAAGCGGGCCTGCACGTAGCGCTGGATGACCAATTGGGCGATGCGCTCTCCCGGTTCGAAGTGGACCGATTCATGCGGATCCAAGTTGATCAACGGCACCTTGATCTCACCCCGATACCCTGAATCGATGGTCCCGGGCGCGTTGAGCACGGTCACCCCCATTTTTACTGCCAGTCCCGAGCGAGGATGAACCAGGCCGACGTACCCGTTGGGCAGGGCCAAGGCCACTCCCGTGGGAACCAGCGCCCGCTGGAAGGGGGCCAGATCCACAGCCACCCTGGCTCGCAGATCGGCCCCGGCATCGCCAGGCATGGCGTATTCGGGTACGTCGGCCCCATCCAAGGACTTGAACAGGACCTCGACCGTTTCGGGCTCGTTGTAGGACTCGTCATAGGCCATCAGGCGGCGCATTCCTTGCAGACGGGCTTGCCGTCGGGGGTTGTGTAGGCCAGCTGGCTCCGGTGCTTGACCAGGAAGCAGTTAGAGCAGATGAATTCATCGCCCTGCATGGGGATGACAGTCACCGAAGAGTCCTCATTGCTCAGGTCCGCGCCAGGCAGCTCGTAGTCCTCGGCGATGGCGTTCTCGTCATCGTCCAGGTCAGCCCCGGCATCCTGGCCGCTTTTGCCAAGCTCCTGCAGGGATTCCTCGTCTTCGTCCTTGTCTCGCGGGGTATCGTAATCCTGTGCCATCGTGTACCCTTTCCTTGTTCGACCAGCCACCTCGTATACCGGTCATTTCACACGATATGTACTGCGCATAGGATACACGATTTCAAAAGCACGTAAAATACCAACCGTAGGGCACAATGGAAATACCTGAGGCCGTGTAAAGGAACCGTAAGAGGATAGGGGCGTGCATGTCTGAGAATGGGACCAGGATGGCCAGCTTTGACCATGTCGACGACAGGGGCGATCTGGTCTTCGTCTGTGACCACCGGCACTTCGCCGTAAAGGTCGACGATGCGCTTGATCGCGCCATTCTTGAGGCCAAGCAGGTCAGGGAAGAAGAGGACGTGGACCCCCAAACTGGCAAGTCCAAGCCACTGCCTGTCTCTGCCATTCAGGCGGCTGTGCGCGCCGGCGCCCGCCCCGAGCAGGTGGCACAGCAATACGCTGTCAACGAAGCGCTAGTACGGCGTTTCGCGGCTCCGGTGGAGACCGAGAAGAAGTACGCCATCGAGCAGTTCCTGACCATGCCAGCGCCCAAGGGGTCAGGCGGGCGTAACTACCAGGAACTGATAGGCAAAGTACTGGCCCGTGCGGGGGTCAGTCTGGCACAGGTTTCCTGGCAGGCCACCAGGCGAGGGTACGAACCTTGGAATATCAACGGGGTGTTTACCTTGGACAAGCGGATCTTCAACGCCCACTGGGCCTGGAACATGCATGACAACACCGTGACCTGCCTGAATGGGGCGGCCAGGATGCTGCTGGACGATTCCGCAGACGACCATGGACAGGAGCGGCCCGCCTGGGACCAGGGTCGCGCCGAAGAGATCGACGACCAGACCGACAGGCGCCCTCCAACCCAGGACGATACCTTTGCCAAAATCGAAGACGAGGAAGATGACCGTGAAACGGGCGACCAGGAAAATGGTGAGCGTCAGGCGGCGCTCACGGCCTGGCTCTATGGCAAACCCAAGGAAGGCCAGGAGCGGACAACCGAACGAGAGCTCAACCACCCCCGTGCCGAGCTGACAGAGGACCCTGACACGGCCGAGCATCCCCCAATCAGGGACACCGAGTCCACTATGGTTTTGCCCGTTCAGAACCATGGACAGAGCCAAGCTGACCAGGAGCAGCTTCAGCAGCCGGATCAAAGCGATGATGCCAGTCAGGACGATCAGGAGGACGAGCCCAAGGAGGGTCGCCGCAGCAAACGGGCCAAAAAGCACTCCGGACGGTCGGCCGTACCCAGTTGGGACGAGATCCTCTTCGGTAAGTAGCTGAGCACTTTATCCCAGGCGGTCAGACCAGATCGATTAGGCAGGGAATCTGCGTCTCCAAACGGGTCCAAGAGCCGTGGACGCCAGGCAGCCTGGTCGCCGCATCAGTCTGATCGGCCGAATTCACCAGAGTGACCCGGTCACCGGCCAGAACCAGAAGGTCGCCGATCATGGGGCGAATCCGAGCGTCCACAGGGCCAAAGATTCCCTGTTCGATGGCCTGGTCCCGGGTCATCACCCAGGCCCGCTCCCCCAGTCGCTCCTGCCAACGGGCGGCCACGACCCGAGAATCCGCCCCCTGGTCCAGATAGAGCATGACCGCCCTGGGCTCGCCGCCCACCAGTCGCACATCCCGATTCAGCTCCGGGTCCTGGGCGATGTCAATGCGCTGATCCGGATCAGTTTCGACCATGCCGTGATCGGCTACGATCACTGTCAAAGTCCCGGCTGGCAGGCGGCGATGAAGTTCGGCCAGCTGTGCATCGGTCACTTCGAGAGCGGCCACCCATTCTTCGCCCTCCCAACCGCTGTGGTGGCCCACCTTGTCCACATCGCGGATGTAGAGGTAGGTCAGCCCCGGCTGGCGGGCAGCCTCACAGGCGGCCAGAAGGCGCTGGCGGGAGTGGTTGTGGGCCAGGTACTCCCCGCCGCGCAGAGCCGCACGGGTCAGGGCTGAGTCACGAAAACGCGGCAAGCCCGAAGAGGTCACCCTGACCCCCTGCGCCTGGAGGGTCTCGAAGACAGTTGGACGGCGTTGCAGACGTTCGGGGTCCTGGGCCCCTCTGAACTGGATCATCTGGCCAAGCTGGCCGGTGTCGGGGTTCAGCTGGGTATAGCCGGTCATGCCGGTCAGCCCAGGGCTGGTTCCGGTGCCGAATACCCCCATAGCCGCCACAGTGGTCGAGGGCAGACTGGTGTAGAGGGGACGCTGATTGATGGGTTCGGACAGCAGCGAGCGCAGGTAGGGCACATGGCCCTGACGGCTGACCAGGTTCCAGAATCCCAGCCCATCCACTAGGACGACGACAACCGACCGGGCATCAGGCAGTTCCAGGGCCTCCTGGAGGGCCTTTGCAGACGGATGCACGTCGGTGGCCACAGGCACTCCCAGGCATGCGCTCAGGGCGGGCAGGACGGCAGACAGATGCCGAGGTCCGCCAACATGATTGTCCCCCGCCTGGTCCCCGTATTGGATAGGCAGACTCGGCTCCAGCAGTTCCTTCATGTCAGGTGTATCCAGACCCATGTCTTCCATTCAAGCACGGTCAGACCCCAGGCCGACACTGGACCCAGCAGGCACGCTTTGGCGGACCGTCCGGTTATCATAAGGCGGAACGTGAAGGAGCAGGAGCTGGAGCATGGCAACTCATCGCAGGAGCAAGGCGGCGGGGTACGACCCCCGGCAGGTCAAGGAGCACATCGTCGAAACCCCTCTGAACGAGGAGATGAGCAAGTCCTTCCTGGAATACGCCTACTCGGTCATCTACGCCAGGGCCCTGCCCGATGCCCGAGACGGACTCAAGCCGGTCCAGCGACGGATCATCTACCAAATGGGCCAGATGAACCTCAATCCGGACCGCCCATACATGAAGTCCGCCAGGGCCGTGGGCGAGGTCATGGGCAAGCTGCATCCCCATGGCGACTCCTCCATATATGAGGCCATGGTCCGCCTGGCACAGCCCTTCGCCATGCGCCTGCCTCTGGTCGACGGCCACGGCAACTTCGGATCCTTGGACGACGGACCGGCGGCTTCCCGTTACACCGAGGCCAGGCTGGCCCCGGCGGCTCTGGGCATGAACGCCGACATCGACCAGGACACGGTGGACTTCTCCCCCAACTACGACAACAAACTCAAGGAGCCCCAGGTCTTGCCCTCGGCCATCCCCAACCTGCTGGTCAACGGAGCCTCAGGCATCGCCGTGGGCATGGCCACCAATATGATCACCCACAATCTGGGCGAGGTGGTGGCCGCCGCCAAGTATCTGATGGCCCACCCGGACGCAGGGCTGGATGAACTCATGCGCTATGTACCCGGTCCGGATTTGCCCGGGGGCGGGATCATCGTAGGGCGGGACGGCATCCGCAAGGCCTACGAGCACGGCCGGGGGGCCTTTGTGACCAGGTCCGTCACCCACCTGGAAAACGTGACCGCCCGAAAGAAGGCCATAGTGGTCACCGAGCTGCCCTTCATGGTGGGCCCTGAGCGGGTTCTGGAGCGCATCTCCGAGGGGGTGCGCAACCACAAGCTGGAAGGCATCTCCAGCGCCATCGATCTGACCGACCGGCACAACGGGACCCGCCTGGTCATCGAGATCAAGACAGGATTCGACCCGGCTAAGGTCCTGGGCAAGCTCTTCAAGTACACGCCCTTGGAGGACTCCTTCACCATCAACAACGTGGCTCTGGTCCACGGACGGCCCAGAACCATGGGGCTCAAGGAGCTGCTGGAGGTCTGGGTGGAGCACCGGCGGACGGTCATCCACCGTCGCAGCGAGTTCCGCCGCAAGAAGGCCTTGGAGCGTCTGCACCTGGTCGAAGGGCTCCTGCTGGCCTTGGTCGACATCGACGAGGTCATCCAGGTCATCCGCAGTTCGGACGACGCGGATGCGGCTAAGACCAAGCTGATGGCGGTCTTCGACCTGGATCAGACCCAGGCCCAGTATATTCTCGACCTGCGGCTGCGGCGGCTGACCAAGATGAGCAGGATCGAGCTGGAGGGCGAGCGCGACGACCTCAAGAAGCAGCTGGAGGAACTGGAGCGGATTCTGGACTCCTCGGCCGAGCTGGACCGGGTGATCATCCAGGAGATGGACCAGGCGGTGGCACAGTGGGGCACGCCCCGACGCACGGTCATCCTAGACCAGGAGCCCTCTGGAGACCTGGCCCCCGTGCAGTCAGCAGCAGCCGGCGATCAGCAGACCTCTGGCAAGGTGAGTGCTGGCCCACAGGCTGCACTGGTGGTAAGCGGAGGAACCAGCCGCAGCGGAGACGGCGGCGATCTGCACATGGAGGACAAGCCCTGTACGGTCATGATGAGCGCCACCGGCCTGCTGGCACGCAGCACTCCGGGCGCCCTGGATGCCTGGCGGACCCGGCCACGCAACCAGGATAGGGGGCACGACGACCAGATCATCGCCATATTCGCCACCACCACCCTGGCCACCTATGGCCTGGTCACCACGGCTGGACGGCTGATCACGGCCCCTGTGGCCGACCTGCCGCTGATCCCGGCCACCGCCAACCCCAACCTGAGCGGCGGCGTCGTGGCCGACGAACTCCTGGGCGGGACCACCAGCACCGAGCCACAGGCCGACGAGCACGCCGTCACCGTCATCGACATGGCCGACTCCCGGCCCCTGGCCCTGGGCACCCGGCTGGGCACGGTCAAGCGCTGGAACCGCGAATCCCCTACCACCATGGACTCCTGGTCGGTCATCGATCTGAAGGATGGCGACCAAGTGGTCTTCGCAGCCCCCTGCCAGGACGGGGACCGCATGGTGTTCATCTCCTCGGATGCCAACCTGTTGACCTTCACCGGGGACAAGGTCCGACCCCAGGGCCGCAATGCGGCAGGCATGGCTGGCATCCGTCTGGCCCAGGGCTGCCAGGTCGCCACTTTCGCGGTCGTGCCGGCCGGGGAGATCGGCTGGACCTACCAGGAGACCGGCGAGGATGGCATGAGCACCCAGGCCGGGGCGGTGGTTCTGACCGTGGCCGGCGACTCCGAGGCCCTTCCAGGCACCGAGAACGGGTCGGGCAAGCTGACCCCGTTGGAGATGTATCCGGTCAAGGGCCGCGGCACGGGTGGCGTGCGCTCCCAACGCTTCCTCAAGGGTCAGGACACCCTCCTGCTGGCACGGGTAGGCGCTTGGCCCCTGCACGCCAGCACCGCCGCCGGTTCTCCGGTCGAACTGCCCGACGTGGACATGCGCCGGGATGCCTCCGGCCAGGAGCTGGCAGCGCCCATCGCCTTCGTGGCCTGAGGGCGCTCGGCACAGACTCAGTAGAGGGCCATGCCGCCCGGCCCGGCCGTGAATCCGGCGGCGGCCAGGGCCATGCCCACCGGTTCGCGCATGGTCAGGGGCCGGCCATTGGCATCACTGAAGAGGATGCGTCCCTGCCCGCCCCGCCTCAGCCATGAGGCCAGCTGGGCGAAGGCGGCCTCCAGCAATCCACGCTCGGGCTGACCGAAGACCAGGAGATGATGACCCTTGGGTGCCGCATAGACCAGGGCGCGGCCTCTATTCTGCACCAGGAGGTTCCCCATCCGCCGAACGGGCCGGCCGCCGGCATCCCCTGATGTGGTCGGCCAGGCAAGGGCCGTGCCATAGAGGTTGGCTGGATCGGTCACGTCCATGACCACAGGTTCGGCAGTTCGCTGCCCCGATCCGCCTTCACCGTCATCATTGCGATCATCCTCTTGGAAGCCCCTGAGCTGGTCGATCACCTCCCGCGGGGCGAACTGGGCGCCGCCGAAACCGTCGACGATGACCCCACGCGTCAGCTGGCCGGCCTCCTCCATGTGTCTGCAGACCTGATAGAGGGCCGAGAATCCGCCGGGCAGGGTCCGCACTTCGGGCAGGACCGGGGCCAGGAGCCCATAGCGGTCCAGGACGGCTCGCTCCTCGTGGACCAGGCGGACGGTCCGCTGCCGGTCATCGTCCTGGCCGCCTCTGGATCTGTCGCTCGAATCGGTCATGCCAGTTCCCGCTGCAACTTCTGCCGCTCCGCGCTCATCCGCAACCAGAGTCCAGAACCCCTCCATAGCCGCTGACAGCGTTGATGAGCCGGCCACACGCGTCAAGGCTGCGCGACCCAAGGGCCTGCCGCGTCCACGCAGTCCATGGGGTAAACGGCGGGTCCTACCCGAGCGTTGCGGTTCCGATCCTCGGACCAGCCGCCGGACCGGAGCCAGGGAGGCGTTGGTGACCAGTCCACGTCTGACCAGCCCCCAGAGCGAACGGGCCAGGGCCTCCTGGTCGGGGGCTTTAGAATCAGGGGACTCCATGCCATCCCCGCCCCGGCTGGTGCAGGCGCGGAGAAGGCGATCGAAGCGGTAGGCTCCCCCGTCAGCCAGAACATCCAGCAGGGTCTCTTCCATATCGCCACCGTTGCCCGGGTTGCTCGATTTGCCGACCTCATCCGTGACCGACGGAGAACCGCTGGATTGTGCCGGAAGCTCCTCATCCAGGTCCTCGGCCAGATAAAAGGTCATGGCGCCCAGCGGACCCTCCCCCTGGTCGGACCCCACCCAGACCACCTGGCCCGAGGCCAGCAGATCGTCCATCAATGCGGGACCGTAATCACGCACCCTGGCCGGGAAGATGGCCGACTCCCAGAGCGCGGGCGGCAGATTCAGTCCCTCCAGCTGCGCAACCACCTCCAGCAGTCCCTCGGTGCCCATCAACGGCTCCTGGCCAAGGGGTGCCAGACCCTGCCGGTGAAGGAGAAAGTCGCTGTAGACATGGCCGGGAACGGGGCTGGCAGCCTTGCTGGCCTTGTCCAGGGACCGCGAGCGCAGCCGACGGAAGACCCCTGGATCCAGCCATCCTCGGCAGGGTTCGCCTCCCTCCCATCCGGGCTCGCCATAGGCACTCAGGTCAGGACGGGGGAAGACACCGGTCATGAGCAGCTCGCGGGCGACCAGGGAACGCAGTCTGTCCTCCAAGAGCGCACTGCCCAGACCCAGGCGGCCGGCGAGGTCCTGGGTGGTGAACGGCCCATGGACTGCAGCATATTGCCTGACCAGCTGGTCGAAGGCCTCGCTGTCCGATTCAGATTGCTTTGTCGGCTGGGCGGATGGATGGATGATGCCGGGCCCCAGGACCGCAGTCAGCCGCCCCGCCTGACCGGCCCATACCCAGCAGTCACGAGCGCCCAGTCTGACCTGGACCACCCTGGACTGGGCCTGCAGCTCATCCAACATGGCCCGGACCTGCGCATCCGTCACCGATTCGTCCTCCTGACCGCGCATGCGCCGACGAATCCCGGCCAGGTCCATGGGGCCCAGGGTGCGCAAAAGGTCGGCCAGTCCTTCGGCACCCCTGGCCCGGGTCCTGGGCGAAAGCCGCTGCAAATCCGCGATCACCTGGTCGACGGTCTCCTGGTCCAGAAGGTCAGCCATGTCCACCTGGCCGACCATCTGCTCCAGCAGGTCGGAGTCGATGGCCAGCATGGCGGCGTCGCGCTCGGCCTTGGGCATGTCGTACTGGTACATGAAGGTGCCCAGGTAGCCGAAGAGCAGTCCTGAGGCCATGGGTGAGGGGGTCTTGGTGGAGGCCGGGACCAGACGGACGCTCCCCTGCTCCAGGTCGGCCATGAGCTCGCGCAGGGCAGGCATGTCGTAGACATCCTGCAGGCACTCGCGCATGGTCTCCAGAACCAGGGGGAAGTCATCCTCCTTCAGGGCCGCGTCCAGCAGACGGGAGGCCCGCAGACGCTGCTGCCAGAGCGGAACCCTGCGGCCCGGCTCCATCCTGGGCATGTAGAGCGAGCGGGCTGCGCACTGGCGGAAACGGGCCTGGAAGAGCGCAGAGCCAACCAGATGCCGTCGGACCTCGCTCTCCACCTGATCGGGGGTGAATCCGAATATCCGCTGATCTTCCAGGAAGGCATCGGTGCCCGGGATCTGCACGACGATGCCATCCTCCCCAGCCCAGACGGAACCGTCGTAGCCGCGCTCGCGGGAGAGCCGGGCGGCTATGGCCAGGGCCCAGGGCTCGTTGACCCTGCGACCATATGGCGAATGGAGGATCAGCCTCAGGTCGCCTTCCTCGTTGGGGCAGCGCTCGACCACCAGATGCCGGTCGTCGGGCACCCGGCCGGTGGAGGCCTGCTGCTCGGCCAGAAAGGTGGCCAGATTGTTGATGGCAGGACGGTCCAGGCCGTCCTCCAACAGGCGAGAACAGACGGGTCGAGTGAAGCCCGGTCGACCGGAGGCGGTCTGGACCGCCGGTATAAGGCCCTGTGACAGTTCCCTGGCGAGCCTGCCCAGACGACGGCCGAAGGCGGGGTCACGGCCGGTGCCCTCCCCGTGCCAGAAGGGCAGCCTGGCTGAGCGTCCCGGGGCGGGCACCACCACCACACGGTCGCGGGTGATCTGCTGGATTCTCCAAGAGGTGGTGCCCAGGGTGATCACGTCCCCCTTGCGGGACTCGTAGACCATCTCCTCGTCCAGCTCCCCCACTCGGCGGGGCTTGCCGCCGGCGGCCTCTGAGGGCATGACCACACTGTAGGAGCCACGGTCGGGGATGGTGCCTCCGGAGGTCACTGCCAGTCGTTGTGCACCGGGGCGGGCCGTCAGGGTACCGGTCTGGTGGTCCCAGACCAGGATGGGGCGGAAGGCGGTGAAGTCCTGGGAGGTGTAGGCCCCGCTGAGCATGCCCAGCACCGCCCGGTAGACCTGCTGGTCCAGGTGGGCGAAGGGCGCGGCCCGTCTGACCGTGGCCAGCCAGTCCCCCTCCTTGAGCGGCCCCATGGCGGCCGCGGCCACCGTCTGCTGGGCCAGAACATCCAAGGGGCTACCGGGCATGACGGTGGGTTCGATGTCGCCCTGGACCATGCTTTCCATGCTGGCCGTGCACTCCAGGATCTGCCCGCGGGTCAGGGGAAAAAGCCTGGCCTGCGATACCCGTCCCACTTGATGGTCGGCCCTGCCCACCCGCTGCAGCCCCGAGGCGGTCGACAGCGGGGCGTTGACCTGGATGACCAGATCGACCGAGCCCATATCGATGCCCAGCTCAAGGCTGGAGGTAGCCACCACGCACCGCAGTCTGCCGGCCTTGAGATCGTCCTCCACCTGGCGGCGGCGCTCCTTGGACACCGAGCCATGGTGGGCCATGGCAATGGGTTGGTCGACAGGCTGGCCGGATGTTCTCTCGGAGGTGGACCCGATGGCCGAATCGTAGTGGGCGGGCTCCCTGGCCTGCACAACCCTGCCCGTGGTCCGGTCTGTTTCAGGGCACAGACCTGGCTGGTCCTGCCCACTGCTGCCTCGCCTACGGTGGTTGGGCGCTTGCAGATCGGACTGGTGCAGGTCATTCAGCCGGGCGGTCAGGCGCTCGGCAAGACCTCTCGAGTTGACGAAGACCAGGGTGGTGTGGTGGGACAGGACCTGGTCCAGAATGGCCCGTTCGACGGCTGGCCAGGTGGATCCGCTTCTTTGGTCGCCCTCCTGACCCTTCTGGCCGGATTCGCCGGGCGGTGCAGCCAGATCGCCCATGTCCTCCAAGGGCTCGATCAGCCGCAGGTCCATGGCCGTGGACGACTTGGGCTGGATCAGGCTGACCGGACGGCTGCCGCCCAGAAAACGTGCCACCTGTTCGGGCGGCCGTACCGTGGCCGACAGGCCGATCCGCTGCACGGGCTGCCCAACCAGATCGTCCAGCCGCTCCAGGCTCAGGGCCAGATGAGCCCCGCGCTTGTTGCCCGCCAGAACGTGGATTTCGTCCACAATAACGGTCTGCACATTCTTCAACGTGCTGGCTGCCTTGGAGGTCAGCATCAGATAGAGGGATTCAGGGGTGGTGACCATAATATCCGGGGGATGGGCGGTCAGGGCCCTCCGGCCGCGGGCGTCGGTGTCCCCGGTGCGGATGCCCGTCCGGACCTTGGGCGCTTTGTGTCCCTGCTGTCCGAATCGCTCGGCTATACCGTCCAGCGGAGCCTGCAGGTTGCGGGCCACATCCGTCCCCAGGGCCTTCATGGGCGAAATGTAAAGCACGGCGACCCCAGGCTTCCGAGAGCGCCGAGGCATGGTCATGAGCTCGTCGATGGCCCAAAGAAAGGCGGCCAGGGTCTTGCCTGACCCGGTGGGCGAAATGATCAGTGCATCACCGCCTGAGCGGATGGCCGGCCAGGCCTGCATCTGGGTCGGCGTGGGCCCGTCGGGAAAGGCCTGGCGGAACCAGCCGGCCGTCTGCGGGGAGAAATTATCCAAGGGATCGCCCATATGCGTCACACTCCTCTCCCCGTCCCTTTGGGCCTTGCTGAAGGTCGATCAGGTGTCGATCTTGCTCCGGTCGAAGTCGTCGGCATTGTCCACGATGAACTGCTTGCGGGGCGGCACGTCGTCGCCCATGAGCAGGGGGAAGATGCCGGCCGCCTGAGCGGCATCCTCCATGCGGATGCGGCGCAACATGCGGGTCCGGGGATCCATGGTGGTGTCGGCCAGCTGGTCGGCGTCCATCTCGCCCAGACCCTTGTAGCGCTGCACATCGGGATTGTAGTCGATGTGCTTGGCCCGCAGGTCGGCCAGCTTGCCCTCCAGCTCATCGTCCGAATAGGTGTAGATGAACTTCCCCTTGTTCTTGCCTGCAAGCGCGATTCGATGCAGGGGCGGCACGGCAGCGTAGACCCTCCCATTCTCGATCAAGGGCCGCATGTAGCGGTAGAAGAGGGTCAGCAGCAGGATGCGGATGTGGGCACCGTCCACGTCGGCATCGGTCATCATGATGACCTTGTTGTAGCGGGCCTGGTCGATGTCGAAGCTGGCCCCCGAGCCGGCGCCGACCACCTGGATGATGGAGGCGCACTCCTTGTTGGTCAGCATCTGGGACAGGGAAGCCTTCTGCACGTTGAGGATCTTGCCTCGGATGGGCAGCAGGGCCTGGAACATGGAGTTTCGGGCTGCCTTGGCCGTACCCAGGGCGGAGTCGCCCTCGACGATGAACAGCTCGGCGATGTCGTCGTTGCCAGGCATGGAATCCGAGAGCTTGGAGGGCATGGAGGCCGACTCCAGGGCGTTCTTGCGCCTGGTGACCTCCTTGGTCTTGCGTGCCTGGACGCGGGCGTGCATCTCGCCGACGATCTTCTCCAGCACCTGGCCGGACTGCTCCTTGAAGCCGCGTTTGGAGCCGCTGATCATCTGGCCGAACTGGTCGTCGGTCATCCGGGTGACGATGGGCTTGACCTGGGCCGTACCCAACACGTCCTTGGTCTGGCCCTGGAACTGCGGCTCGGCGATACGCACGGTGACCACGGCCACCAGCCCGGCCAGGACATCGTCTCGCTCCACCTTGGTGTGGGAATCCTTGAGGTTGACCTTGAGGCGGCGGGCGTTGGCCTCCACGGCCTTGCGCACCTGGCGGGTCATGGCGTTCATGAACCCGTCCACATGCATGCCTCCGCCGGGCGTCTCCACCACATTGACAAAGCTGCGAACGACTGAATCGTAATCGTTGACCCAGCGCAGGGCGATATCCACCCCGCAGACACGTTCCACCTGCTCGGCGTGCAACTCACCGTCCGAGCCCACCCGCTGGGTCTCCTCCTGGTAGGTGTCCTGGCCGCTGATCCGCCAGATGTCGCTGACCGGCTCGCCCTTGGACAGGAAGTCCACGAAGTCCGTCACCCCGCCGGTGTGCAGGAACTCCTCCACGCGCTGATGGCCGGACTCGTCCTCCGGCTGCAGCATGGCCCGGTCGGCCCGCTCGGTGGCCGAAAGGTCGGCATCATCCGGCTGCGCGTCCTCGGCACGTTCGCCTTCGGTGCCTTCTTCAGAGAGATCGTCGCTGTTGGAAGATCCAAGAAGGTTTTCCCGATCGTCCTGAACGTTCTGATTGTCCGGCTCCGCAGCGGATTCGCCGTCAACCTCCAGGCGCAGGTCCTGTTCGGCGCTTCCTGTGGCGGGGATGCGGTCGTCAATCACGGTGATCTTGAGGCCGGGCACCAGGAAACTGGTCTGGCGCACCCGGTCGATCAGCTGGGCGTAGCTGAACCGGGCCGTGGGGTTGAAGATTTCCGGGTCGGCCCAGTAACGCACCCTGGTCCCGGTCCGGGACTTGGGCACGCTGCCCACTACTTCCAGGGGTGTAGGCCGGTTTTTCCTGGTGCGCTTGAAGGGCGAGTCAGGCGAGGGCCGCTCCGGATCAGGGTCCTGGTAGATGCCGGGATGACCCTGGTGGAAGCGCATCCGGTGGGTCTTGCCATCCCTGTCCACCTCCACGTCCAGTCGGGAGCTCAGGGCGTTGACCACCGAAGAGCCCACGCCGTGCAGGCCGCCCACAGCCGTGTAGGAGGAGTTGCCGAACTTGGCACCTGCGTGAAGCTTGGTCAGGACCACCTCCACGCCGGTCAGCCCGGTTCGAGGCTCAATATCGACGGGGATGCCCCGGCCGTTGTCGTCCACCTCGATGGAGCCGTCCTTGTGCAGAATGACCTTGATATGGTCGCACTGGCCGGCTAGGGCCTCGTCCACGGCGTTGTCGATGATCTCCCAAAGGCAGTGCATGAGCCCCTGGCTGTCCGTGGTCCCGATGTACATGCCTGGACGTTTGCGCACTGCGTCCAGGCCATCCAGGACCGTCAGACTGCCGGCACCATAGGACTTTCCCTTTTCAGGCTTTTTCGCCACCATTTACCTCGCCGTTCACCTCTTGGCGCCCAGGGGACACGGGTCCTCGCATGGGCGGTCGCTTACGCACCGATGACCATTTCTAGCAAGGAGGCCTCGACAGCATCCGGACCTCCCCGCCGGGCGCAGAGGTCACTGATCCAGGAAGTCACGCAGGGTCTGCGAGCGCGAAGGATGCCGCAGCTTGGACATGGTCTTGGACTCGATCTGGCGGATGCGCTCACGGGTGACCCCGTATACGCGGCCGATGTCGTCCAGGGTCTTGGGCTGCCCATCCTCCAGGCCGTAACGCATCTTGATGACGCCGGCCTCGCGGGGGCTCAGGGTCTCAAGCACCTGCTGGAACTGCTCCTGCAGCAGGGAGAAGGCCACAGCATCCGAGGGGGCGATGGCGTCGGTGTCCTCGATCAGATCGCCGAACTCCGAGTCACCGTCCTCGCCCAGAGGGGTGTGCAGGGAAATGGGCTCGCGCCCGTACTTCTGGACCTCCTGGACCTTCTCGACGGGCATGTCCAGCTCACGGGCCAGCTCGTCGGGGGTGGGCTCGCGACCCAGGTCCTGCAGCATCTGACGCTGGACGCGGGAGAGCTTGTTGATGACCTCGACCATGTGAACGGGCACACGGATGGTGCGGGCCTGGTCGGCCATGGCACGGGTGATGGCCTGACGAATCCACCAGGTGGCGTAGGTGGAGAACTTGTAGCCCTTGGTGTAGTCGAACTTCTCCACCGCACGGATCAGACCCAGGTTACCTTCCTGGATCAGGTCCAGGAAGAGCATGCCTCTGCCGGTGTATCGCTTGGCCAGGGAGACCACCAGTCGCAGGTTGGCCTCCAGCAGATGGTCCTTGGCCTTCTTCCCGTCGTTGGCGGCCCACTTGAGCTCGCGGCGGCGCTTGAAGTCCATGCCCTCGCCTTCGGTGTCCAGCAGATGCTGGGCATAGAGGCCGGCCTCGATACGCTCTGAGAGATCCACCTCCTGTTCGGCGTTCAGCAGGCTGACGCGGCCGATCTGCTTGAGGTAGTCCTTGACGGGATCGGCAGTGGCGCCGGCGGTGACCACACGACGCTTGGGGTTGCCTGAGGGAGTGACATTCTCATCGTCATCGGAATCGTCGACGACGAAGGCGCCCTTGACCTTGGCGGCGAGGGCATGCGCGGCCTTGCGGTCCTCCTCGGCCTCATCCTCGACCTGGTGGGCCTCGTCCTCCTCCTGATCGTCCTCGTCGGGCTCGTCCTCCAGCTGATCCTCGCTCTTGTCCAGCTGGTCGTCGTCCTCCTGGTCCTCGAGCAGGTCCTCGTCGGGCTCCTGCTCCTCCGGCTGCAGGATGGGCTCCTCTTCGACCTTCTTCTTGGTCTTGGAGGCCGGGCGACGGTTGGTCTTGGCCGTCGAAGTGCTAGCAGTGGCGGTCTTGCGGGCTGCGGTCTTGCGGGACGCCTTGCTGCTGCTGGTCTTGGACCTGGTGGCGGTCTTGGTCTTGCCGGCGGTTGAACTGGTCCGGCCCTTCCCGGTATCCACTGCGGCTGTCTTGGCTGACTTGGTGTCCTTCGTGGCCAAATTCTCCTCCTGGATCATCCCACCCGCCGACACTGCTTTCAAGGCACAGCTATGGCAAGGTCAAATCTTAGACTCACTAAGTGAACCACCCCAGGGGGACGATTATTCCCGATTCAGCCCGATTGCCTCCAGGCCGGGTCGATGCCGCGACCGATCAAAGCCAGGACGATGGCGGCCAGACTGCATGAGCGGTCGTCGGAAAGAGCTTCCTCGGCGAACCCGCATGCCCGGGATCCCCCATTCCACCAGTCGACGTAGGCCGCGACCGCCAGGGGCTGGGACCGAAACCCCGGCGGAACCTGATCAGCTATGGCTTGAAGCATGGCCAGCCCGGCCCGGCAACGCGGATGGTCCGGCCGCGTGGCAGGGTCCTTGAAGACCGCATCCAGAATGTTGCAGAGCGCCGTCACATTGGACGCATCGTTGGGACGCACACACAGGTCCAGCAGCCGGTCAGCGTGCAGACCAGGCTCAGGCGCCAGGATTGACAGAATCAGCCCGTCGCGTATGGCCAGGGTTTCCTTGACGGCCACAGCCAGACGGTCCGCCGAGTCGGAGTCCAGAGGCGGGTGCGCCTGCTGCCGCCCCCTCAAGCCGGCAGTCCAGTCTGTCAAGGGTTGCTGGAGCCATCGCCTGTCAGCATTTTCCACACCCCATCGTCGTCGACCCTCTCGATAGTTCTCCACCAGTTTTGTCATGCCGTGTTCATATGAATCGTTCATGCCGTCATCGCCTCCCATCCGCTCCCGGTCTGTGGTCCGGGGAGCCTAGGCACCATCCTGAACCCGTTGGAACCGTTAGGAAGACCACAGCCGATCATGTGGTCAAGTGGGGTCATCCATCCACCATGGTCCTTGCAGCCATGGGCCTTGCAGCCTGCCTGCTGGGCAGATATGCGGATAGGCTCTAAGGCATGAAGAGCGTGACTGCAGCACGGGTCGAACAACGCATGGAGGAACTGCTCCGGAGCCAATGCGACCACCTGACTGCTCCAGAGCCCGGACCGGACCATCCCCTGGATCAGAACCCCTCACAGGGGGCTTTGCAGGAGGTCATCCACCAGGCAATCGAGGCAGGCCGTGGCGGCAAACGACTGCGCGCCCTCCTGCTCTGCGATGTCTGGCGGGCTCTGGAATCCGAGCAGAATCCGGACCGTGAACAGGCGGCAGTAGACCTTGCCTGCGCCTTGGAGGTCTATCAGACCAGCGCCCTGGTCCACGACGACATCATCGACGGCTCCCCCCGTCGTCGGGGCCGTCCTGCCGCCCATCTGGCCCTGAGCCGGTCGGCCGCCGGAAACGATCCAAGCGACCGGCTCCCCGCAGGCCCCGATGCCCGTGGCACCGGCCTGGGCATCCTCCTTGGCGACCTGCTGGCATCACTGAGCACAACCATGGCCCTCCAGGCGGCTGCCGACCTGCCTCAGGAATCGGCCATCGGCAGAGCCTTTCAAGCCATGCAGACGGCCGTGGTCACCGGCCAGATCCTGGACATGGGTATGGAAGAGGCTCCACTGGACGATCCGAAACGCCTGGGCAGTCAGGCCCTGCACACCATGGCCTGGAAGACCGCCTCCTACACCACCATGGTCCCCCTGGCCCTGGGCCTGCTGGCTGCCGGAACGGACCTGGAGGGACACAAAGATTCGGTACGCGCCCTGGGTCTGGATCTGGGTCTGGCCTTCCAGCTGGAGGACGATCTGCTGGATGTGGCAGGCGACGACCGCCATACCGGCAAACCCGTTGGCGGTGATATCCGCGAGGGCAAGCGGACCGTCCTCCTGGCCGACACCCTGGCCATGGCCGATTCTGACCAGGCCAAGGAGGTTCGCCGACTCTACGGTTCCCCGACCGAACGCCGCAAGGACGCCCAGGTGAATATGGTTCGTGACCTGATGCAGTCCTGCGGTGCCGTAGACGCCAGTCGTCGACGCATAGCCGACCTGTCCGTCCGAGCCCAGGACCGAGCCCAGGCCTTGGCCGATGATCTGCACCTGTCTGCCAGGGGCCGAACCATCTTCCTGAATGCCTGCCGACGCTTCCTGCCGCTTGCCACCACCGCCGGGTATCATGAACGTGTATCTTCCATTGATGCCGAGGCCGGTCAGGCCTCCGAGGTGCAGAGGGCCGGACAAGACGAGCATGAGTGAAGCAGACGAGAGGACCAGCGACCGGATCATAGACGGGCGCTACCGCATTCTGCGCGAGATTGCGCAAGGTGGCATGGCCACGGTCTACGAGGCTCTGGACCTGCGGCTGTCCAGACATGTGGCTGTCAAAATCATGCACACCATGCTGGCCCAGGGGCCACATAGGGCCCAGTTCGAGGAGCGCTTTCGCCGGGAGGCCAGGTCAGCGGCCGCCATCGCCAACCCCCACATCGTCCAGGTCTACGATACCGGTGTCGACCAGGGGCTGGACTACCTGGTTATGGAGTATGTCCACGGAATAAGCCTGCGGCGGGACATGGCTCGGCAGGGCGTCTATCCCCTGAAGGAGACCCTGCGCATCGTGGGCGAAATCCTGGACGGCCTGGCCTCCGCCCACCGAGTCGGCGTCATCCATCGCGACATCAAGCCGGAAAACATCCTCATCAACGACCGCGGCCACGTAGAAATCACCGACTTCGGACTAGCCCGCGCCGCCGCTCAAGCCACCCTATCTTCGACGGGTATGCTCATGGGCACGGCCGCCTACCTGGCCCCCGAAACCATCGAGAACAACGAGGCCTCCCCCCAAAGCGACCTTTACGCCGTAGGCATCATCGCCTACGAGATGCTGACCGGCACGGTCCCCTTCGCCAGTGACAATCCGGTAACCATCGTCTTTAAGCACGTCCACGAGGACGTCCCCTCCCTGGCCAGGGTCTGCCCCGGAATCGACCCATCCGTAGCCGCCCTGTTCTCCGGACTGACCGACCGCTCCCCCGAAAATCGCCCAGACAACGCAGGCAAGGCCCTGGAAAGTCTGAGAAAGGTGGTCAGGGGGCTGGACCGGCAGGCCATGGACTACATGTTGCCTGCAACAGCTGCAACAAGCGGAGAGCCCGAATCCGCCATCGCCGGAACCCCTAGACACGACCCTGAGATGCCCGAATCGCCAACTCAAAAAGCTACAGCACCCAGCGACGATGCCGAAGATGCAGCCACACAGACCATTGCTGCAGCAACCGACCCGGAGGGTTCAGATACGGTCCCGGCTGTGCCCGCACCACCTGAAGCCGATGCGGACGCAGCAACCAGACGCTATAGGCTCAACGACGTGGACACCCCCTCCAGGGCCGAAACTACAACTGTTCTGCAGCCTCAGAACATAACAGCTTCCCCCGCCGATATGGCTGCCGTACCGGCTTCCGTCCAGACAATGCAGCAAGGCGCTGCAGAGGCCAAGCCCAAGCACCGGCATCACGGCTTGATCATCGTGCTGGTAGTTCTGCTGGTGCTGGCCCTGGCCGGAGGCGGCGGTGGCGCCTGGTGGTACTACCTAGGCCCGGGCAGTTATTACGCCCTGCCCAAGCCAGATGACATCTCCTGCTCCGAAAACCAGGAGTGCAAGATTATCGGTGCCGACTACGCCAAGTTCGCCCGCACCCTCAAGGTCGCAGGCATCGATGTCGACACCGACTACAACTTCAGCGACCAAGTGCCCAAAGGGGCCATCATGACCGCGGATCCCGATACCGTTGGAGCTCGCATCAGCAAGCGGGGCGGCAGACTCAACCTAACCGTCTCCAAAGGGGTTCGCCAAGCCACGGTGCCCAAGGACATCCTCATTCCGGACACCTCCAACGGCAAGGACCCCTTGCAAGCCCTGAAGGCGGCTGGATTCGACAAGATCGACCATGACTCCTCCAAGGACCAGTACTCCATGGATATACCCGAGGGAGCGGCGATTTCGGTGGAGCCGGCCCCAGGGACCAGGACCCGACACGATACCAAGGTCAGCCTGGTCCTGTCCAAGGGTCGGATGCCGGTGGCCATGCCCGACATCATCGGCAAGGCCAGGGATGATGCCAAGGCGGCCTTGGAAGCCCTCCGGCTCAAGGTCAACTACAGCGAGAACTGGTCAGACACGGTCCCCCGCAACCAAGTGATTTCCGCCTCCCACCAGGCCCAGGAACAGCTTCACTGGGGTGATGCGGTCAACGTAGTGATCTCCAAGGGACCGCAGTCCATCACCATGCCCGACGTGAAGGGCAAGAGCCAGGACGAGGCCACCCAGATCCTGCAGGGATACGGACTCAAGGTCAACATCTCAGCGCCGCTGGGCAACCTGACCCACACGGTGCGAATTCAGGACCCCAACCCCGGCACCCAGGTCAAGGTGATCAATGATGACGGCTCGCCGGCTGTCGTGACCCTGACTGTGGTCTGACTACGCTACTCCTTGCAGTTCGTCGTTAGCCCAGTTCTTCTTTGCTCTCATGTGCCTTGATGACCTGGGCATACACATCCACGTAGCGCTGCCCGCTCATCTCTTGGATCTCCTGCATGATCCTGTCGGTCAGGTTGCGAATCTCCTCGTGGGTGAGGCTGTTGACCGGCATGTAGGGCACAGTGATGGGCTTGCCGAAGATGACCTTGGTCCTGCCACGATGCGGAAACACATGGCCGGGCTCCTGAAGCTGCCGGGTACCGATGATGGCGGTAGGCACCACT
This sequence comes from Bifidobacterium asteroides, assembly GCF_003202755.1. Classification (GTDB taxonomy): domain Bacteria; phylum Actinomycetota; class Actinomycetes; order Actinomycetales; family Bifidobacteriaceae; genus Bombiscardovia; species Bombiscardovia asteroides_F. The sequence continues at coordinate 838,442 of NZ_QGLK01000001.1, read as the reverse complement.
GTCGTTCCAGTCTCGAAGGCAAGCCGCGCCGCCCCAGTGTGCCCTCGGTAGAGCCTGCCGTCAGGGCTGCGCGTACCCTCCGGATGGATGCCGAAGATGTGCCCGTGCTCAAGGATGGAACGTGCGGTTTCCATGGCTCCCAGCGACTTGGAGCCGCCCGACCTGTCGACGGGGAAGACTCCGACCGAGCTGAACCACCACTTCTTGAACTTGCCCTTTATTCCCTTGCCGTTGAAGTACTCGGCCTTGCCCATGAAATGGATCATCCGCGGGCAGGTAATGGGTAGGAGGGCATCGTCAATGACGGCCAGATGGTTGGAAGCGATGATGGCAGCCCCCTGCTTGGGAATATTCCCCGTGCCTTCAACGGTCGGTTTGAACCAGGTACGCGCCAACGGACCGAGCAGTTTGACGAAGAACCAGTACAGCACAGAGACTCCTTGGTAGCGAATGCGTGCGGCCGAGGTTACGATGGTTCTATGACCGAGCACAAGCATAACGACGCCGGGAATCAGTATAACAGCGAGGCGGGAACCGGGTCCTCACAGGGGAACGATGAGTGGGCGGACTTCCTGAACTCGCACGCTGACGAGCTAGGTTCCCTGGAATCGTCCAGGACAGCCAAGGAATTCGAAAAGAAGGCTCGAAAGTCCGAGAAGAAGGCGGCGCTCAGGGCCGAGGACTTGAAGCGCAACTCCTTCGTCGGCGGCTCCGGACCGCGCGATTTCCAAGGCAGGAGCTGGCTTGACACCGACGAGGTCATGGACCAGTCGTCGAATTTTGTTCCGCCTAACCCCGACCTGAGCGACCTGGGCAAAAGGCGGATGGCTTTCATCATCATGACTGTGCTGGGCCTGGTCTGCTTCTTCCTGACCATCTTGATCCCCCGCTGGTCCGGCTTGACCGGCCTGCTGGCTGGCCTGCTCTTGCTGATAGGCATCGCAGGGTTGATCATCGACCGGAAGAATTTCCGTGATACCTCAAGCGGCCTCTTCGATGATGACAATCGGTTCTATCGGCAATGATGCTGTGGGCCGCCAATACGTTCGGGCCTCGCTGGCAGAAACATCAGCCAGCGAGGCCCGAACAGTTGTGGCAGCCGCGAACTTACACCAAGACCGGACGATGTGCCCGTTCCTCTTGCTGGCAGCGGGTTTGCGCTTCCTGGGCTCCGTGAATCCAGGCGGCAAGCAGGTCGGCGGCCCTGCCCTGGTCCACAACTTCCGTAGCCAGTTGGTAGGCCTGGGCAAACCGGACGCTCAGGTCGGCTTCCGGACCAGCATCAATCTGCGTGCCGTCAGCCACGATGGCCGACGCTGCATTGAGTAGGGCCGTTGAACGGGAAGGAACCGACTTTCCACCCAGGAAGTCCCTGACGACACTGGCGTTGAAGGCTGGATCGCCGCCGCGCAGGTCATCCAGATCGACCGGGTCAATACCTAGCTCACGAGTCGGGTCGAAGGACCGCTCTTTCACCTTGCCCTGGTGGATCTCCCAAATGGAAACCGGGCCTGTCGGGGCCATCTCGTCGAGGCCCTCGACCGAGGTGTAGACCATGCCCTCCTGACCGCGTGAGGCGTAAACCTGGGCCATCATGGGACTCAGCTGACGCTGGGCACATCCAATGGCCACATAGCGCGGGTTTACCGGGTTGGTCAAGGGTCCCAGCAAGTTGAAGACGGTCGGGATGCCCAGCGACGAGCGGACAGGTCCTGCAAAACGCATGGCAGGGTGAAAGGTCTTAGCAAAGACGAAGGTGATGCCGAAGCGGTCAGCCATAGCGGCAACCTCCTGCGGCGGCAGATCCAGGGGAAGACCCAGCTGTTCCAGACAGTCGGCGGTGCCGCTCTTGCTAGATGCGGCCCTGTTGCCGTGTTTGACGATTCTGACCCCTGCTGCGGCAGCCACGATGGCGCCCATAGTCGACAGATTGACCGTCGCCGCCCCATCGCCGCCGGTGCCGACGATGTCGGTCACGTCGCCACTGACCTTCAGCGGCACCGCATGACCCACCATGGCCTTGGCAGCCCCTTCGACCTCCGGGCTGGTCAGCCCCAGGGTGGACTGCATGGACAGGACGGCGCCCACCTGCACCGGGTCGGCATTCCCATCCATCAGGTCGTTCATGCACCACTCGGCCTCATCCGCGCTCAGGTGTCGACCGGACACCAAGGAGTTCAGGACGGATTTCCAGCTAAGTGGCCGCATGATGACTCTTTTCCTTTGAAGAAGCGGGGCCGGATGCCCCGCTATTTGCTCTAGGTTTACTGCCCAGCCCCTCCCCTGCACAAGGCCATCCCATATTTTGGTCACTTTGCTACCAATATATGAAAGTTTACAATCCAATATATGGAAACGGCCATCGCCTTGCGTGCGATGGCCGTCAATCAGATCAGCAACCCTGCCTGGGCAGTTCGCTGGCGATTACGCGTACCTGTCATTTCTTTTCGTTCTGGCCGTGGCACATCTTGTACTTGCGTCCAGAACCGCAGGGGCAGGGGGCGTTGCGAGGTGTACCTGGGAAGGTGCGGCCATCGGCCCAGGGCGAATGATCTTCTACGGCCTTTGGCCTCTTATTGGCAGGAACCTTGCCCTCGGCATGACTGATGGGCGCAGGCCCGACTGGGGCCGGGGCGCTAGCATCATCAGCCTCGCTAGCGTCAGCGACATCCTCGGAAGAGTCCTTATCGGAATCCTCTTCCAAATCCTCCTGGATGCTGCCAGCAGGAGCACCTTCATCACGCTCCTCGGCAGTCTCGTCGATGTCAGTGGTCTCGTCCTCGGCATCAGGCTCTTCAGGCGCCTGATAGTTGACCGGCTCGGACTGGCTCTCCTCGTTCTCCTTGCGCTCCTCGCGGGCCCGCCGCTCGTTCTCCTGGCTGGCCGCTATCTGTTTGAGGTCCACGTTGAAGAGCAGCTGCACGGTCTGCTCCTTGATGGCATCGATCATGGAGTTGTACATCTGGTAGCCCTCGCGCTGGTACTCCACCAGAGGGTCACGCTGACCCATCCCGCGCAGGCCGATGCCGTCCTTCAAATAGTCCATCTCATAGAGGTGTTCACGCCACTTGCTGTCCAGTACGGATAGGACCACCTGGCGCTCCAGTTGCCTGGATCCCTTCTCGCCCAGCTCATCCTCACGCTCCTGGTAGATGGAATCGGCATCCTCCACGACCTTGTCAGCCAGGGCCTTAACCGCCTTGTCGCCTTTCAGGTCCTCCAGAGAGTCCATGGTCTCATCCTGATCAAGACTGATCGGATACACGGAGGCCAGCGCCTTCCAGAGCCCGTCGGCATCCCATTCCTGTGGCTTGTCCGAACCGTTCTGAGCCCCGCGGATGTATGAGGTCACGGTCTCGCGGATGAAGCGGAGGATGTCCTCGTGAATGTCCTCACCCTTGAGCACGGCCTGACGCTCGCCATAGATGACCTGACGTTGCTTGTTCATCACGTCGTCGTACTTGAGCACGTTCTTGCGGATCTCGTAGTTGCGGGATTCAACGGACTTCTGCGCGTTGCGCACACCTTTGGAGACACTCTTGGTGCCAATGGGTTGACCTTCGGGCAGGCTCTTGGAGGACATCATTCGGGCCACCAGCTGGGTGTTGAACAAGCGCATCAGGTCATCCTCCAAGCTCAGATAGAACCTGGATTCACCGGGGTCGCCTTGACGGCCGGAACGGCCGCGCAACTGGTTGTCGATTCGGCGGGACTCGTGCCGCTCGGTGCCCAGCACATAGAGGCCGCCCAGCTTGACGACCTCCTCATGCTCGTCCTTGACCTGCTCCTTAACGGAGTCCAGCATCTTGGGCCAGCGCTTCTCATACTCCTCTGGTGTGTCGTCAGGCGAGTAGCCCTGCTCCTTGAGCTTTTGATCGGCAAGGAACTCCACGTTGCCGCCCAGCATGATATCGGTGCCGCGTCCAGCCATGTTGGTGGCCACGGTCACGGCCCCCTTGCGCCCTGCCACTGCCACGACCGCAGCTTCACGCGCATGTTGTTTGGCGTTGAGAACCTGGTGGTCGATGCCGGCCACGTCCAGCAGGGAGGAGACCACCTCGGAGGACTCCACGGATGCGGTACCCAGCAGGATGGGCTGGCCCTTGGCATGTCGCTTGGCAACATCGCGGACGATGGCGGCCAGCTTCTCCTTCTTGGAGCGATAGATCAGATCGTCCTGATCCTTGCGGATCATGGGCTTGTTGGTGGGGATCGGCAGTACGCCTAGCTTGTAGGTATTCATGAACTCAGCGGCCTCGGTCTCGGCCGTACCGGTCATGCCCGCCAACTTGTCGTACATACGGAAGTAGTTCTGCAGGGTGATGGTGGCGAAGGTCTGGTTTTCGGCCTTGACCTCCACACCTTCCTTGGCCTCGATGGCCTGGTGGAGACCCTCGTTGTAGCGACGTCCCTTAAGCAGACGGCCGGTATGCTCGTCCACAATCAGCACTTCGCCGTTCTGGACGACATAATCGCGGTCGCGCAGGAAGAGCTCCTTGGCTTTGATGGCGTTGTTCAGGTACCCGATCAGAGCGGTGTTAGCAGGCTCGTAAAGGTTGTCGATGCCCAGGTAGTCCTCCACCTTAGTGATGCCGGGATCCAGGATGCCGACGACTTTCTTCTTCTCGTCGACCTCGTAATCCTCATCCCTGGTGAGCTTGGGGACCAGCTTGGCGAACTGCCGATACCATCGGGTCACATCGCCCTCGGCCGGGCCGGAAATAATCAGAGGAGTTCGAGCCTCGTCGATCAGGATGGAGTCCACCTCGTCCACGATGGCGAAGTGGTGTCCGCGCTGAACCAGCTCGTCCTTGTCCCAGGCCATGTTGTCACGCAGGTAGTCGAAGCCGAATTCGTTGTTGGTGCCGTAGGTGATATCCGCCTGGTATTGCTTGCGGCGCTCGGCGGGACGCTGATCAGTGATGATGCAACCCACGCTCATGCCCAGGAAGCGGAAGATGCGCCCCATAAGCTCGCTTTGGTAGGAGGCCAAATAGTCATTGACTGTGACCACGTGCACGCCCTTGCCCTCCAAAGCATTCAGATAGCTGGGCAGGGTAGCCACCAGGGTCTTGCCTTCGCCGGTCTTCATCTCCGCGATGTTGCCCCAGTGCAGGGCCGCTCCACCCATCAGCTGGACATCGAAATGCCGCTGGCCCAGGGTGCGTTTGGAAACTTCGCGGACCGTGGCGAAGGCTTCGGGCATCAAGGAATCGAGGGATTCGCCGTTCTCCAATCGCTGCTTGAACTTAGGCGTCTGCGCCTTGAGCTCCTCATCACTCATGGCCGAGATCTGATCCTCGAAGGCGTTAGTCGCCTTGGCCACCCCCTGAAGCTTGCGAATCTGACGACCCTCGCCCATACGGAGGACCTTGTCCAAGACTGCTACCACGTTGCGCTCCCTACCGTTCCTTTATGGCCTTCACACGCCCTCAGCCGGCGTAGGCCCAGACCTTGATTATCTTACGCGAATGCACCGATTTTCTCGAAACGGATTGTTCCAGAAACCCAACTGCGGTCTTGGCAGCTGGACCGGGCATTGAAGAAGGGCCATTCTCCGGAGGTCAGACAACCTGCCGCCGAGGAATCGCCCCACAGTTCAATATCTTTTCTTCGGTTACTGCTTACCGCCTACATGCTCAGGCGTATCGATCTCGAAGACACCGTAGCTCCATCCGTGCCGACGGTAGACCACTGATGGGCGCTTAGTCTCCTTGTTGACAAAGAGGAAGAAGTCATGACCGATCAGCTCCATCTCGTATAGGGCCTCGTCGATACTCATGGGCTCTGCGATGTGCAGCTTGCGGCGAATGACGATAGGGGTGTCTCCCACCTGCACTTCGACAGACTGGCCGGGCGCCAGGTCCGAGGCCACGGCGCTCTGAGCGCTGTTGTCGGGATTGGACTCCTGGCCCTGATCTCCCTGATCGCCTGCCTGATCGTCCACGGACAAATCGACGGGCAGGGGCGGATGCTCCAGTCCACGGCGGTGGTCCTTGCGGCGGTCGCGGACTCGCCGCAGACGCTGGGTCAGCTTGTCCAAGGCCATGTCCAGCGCGCTGAACTCGTCGGCGCTGGAAGCCTCGGCGCGAATCACGGTCTTGCCGGCCTGGACAGTGAGCTCCACCCTCTTGGCGCTGTCAGCCTGGCGGGGATTGCCTTCATGTGTCAGAACGACCTGGATGCGCTGGGCATCGGGGGCGATGGCCGTCACCCTGTTCATCTTGCTGTCCACGACATCGCGGAACCGCTGCTTGATTTGGGTATGTCGACCGGTAATGACGATCTCCATGGGAATCTCCTTGCACTTGTGAGCGGATGAACCGCTGGTGCGATGGCGGACTTGGTCACCATCGACTGTGCTTCCGATTGTATCCGAAGAGCATGGCTGACTCACTGATTGAGCTTGTGGCCAGAGCGGGATCTTGACCGCTGGTCCGGTCGTTCAGTTCCGCTATGCTGTATCCCCGAGACCTCTCGGATGGCCGCGGCCCCTCCTCCTGGGAAGGGCTGAGGAACTTCCGGGCTCCACAGAGCACGATGGCGGATAACGTCCGCCCAGGGCGACCTGAGAGATAGCGCAACAGAGAACAGACCGCTCGCCTTGTTAAGGCGAGCAAGGGTGAAACGGCGGTGTAAGAGACCACCGGGTCGACGGTAACGCCGACCGCATGGCAAGCCTCATCGGGAGCAAGGCCAAGCAGAAGGCATTCAGGGGCTGCTCGTCCCGCCTTCGGGTAGGCCGCTAGAGCCTGGCGGCAACGTCAGGTCGAGATGGATGGCCATCCATTGTCCGGATTTTATCCGGTCGATGACAGAACCCGGGGTATATGAGAGGTCTCATCTTCTCTTTTACCGCGTGGTGCTTAGGCAGCAATCGGCTCAATCGAGAGGGTCGTCAGAGACGAAAAGGTCTGCTGCCACCTGGTTGAGGAGGCCGGGACTGTGGCCCTTGCGGGATCCAGCACTCCAGAATCGCCGTTTGCGCACCTTGAGATCAAGTCCGGCTGTCTTTCGGGCCACCTTGCGACCAAGCTCGTAGGCGGAGTCAACAAAGAGTCCCTCGCGAGAGGCCTGGGCCACCACCTGCGCAGCCAGTCCTGGATCCAATCCCTTGCGGGTCATCTCCGAGAGTACGCCCCGCTCCCCCATGGTGCGATGCAGGCAGGAACGCAGAAGATCCTGGGCATAGGCCAGGTCATCTACCAGACCCAACTTGGTCAACCGGTCGATCACCTGATCGACCACGTTCGTATCAAACCCCTTGTCGACCAGACGACGAGCCAGAGCCCCGCTTGAACGTGCCGCCGCATCCAAAAGGGTCAGAGCAGCCTCCCGGCAAGCATCCGCATCATCGGCATCTGCTCGCGGAGCTGCAGGCGCGGAACCTCCGCCAAAGCCGCCAGCACGTGGGCGACGGCCACGACGGCGGGTCTTTCTGTCGGAACCACGGGCAGAATGGCGGCCATAGGAATGGCGACCTGCCAGAGATTCATCAGCCATATCAGCATTGGCAGAACTGTCTACCTCTTCCAGACTGCCTCCGAACCGGGCGCTATGCCCCAGACCCACGGCAGCAGCCCGCACTGGGCGGCTGTCCTCCTTGAAGCTGTCATCCTTCTGCTTAGGAGCAGGATCAAGGACTGTCACTGAATCTGCTGGACCATCCGATCCCACAGAATCTGTCTGTAACTGGTCCGACCGAGAATTCTTCGACTCTGTACTAGAGTCGGTAGAATCCTCGGCCTGCGCCAGGCGGACAGGATTATCCTTGAGGAAGTCCTCGGCCGAGATCATCGGGTCATGCAGCCTGGGCCGTGGGCACGGTGCTGTTGACGTCGACCGGAGCCGAGTCGTCTTCCTTGCTGTCTTGGTCAGAGTCAGCCGGATCAGCCTTGTCGTCCTCGGAGGGAGCGGGAATAAGGCCGAAGGCAACCTTGACCTTATCTTCAATCTCCTTGGTCAGGCCGGGGTTGTCCTTGAGGAACTGACGGACGTTCTCCCTGCCCTGACCCAACTGATCGCCCTCGTAGGTGAACCAGGAGCCCGACTTCTTGACGATATTGGTCTGCAGGGCCATGTCCAGAACCGAACCCTCCTTTGAGATGCCCTCCCCGTAGAGAATGTCGAATTCAGCCACCTTGAAGGGCGGGGCCATCTTGTTCTTAACCACCTTGACCTTGGTGCGGTTGCCCACCGCCTCGTCGCCGTTCTTCAGGGTCTGGATACGGCGGATGTCCAGGCGGACCGAAGCATAGAACTTCAGGGCCTTGCCGCCGGTAGTGGTCTCCGGGCTACCGAAGAAGACGCCAATCTTCTCCCTGAGCTGGTTGATGAAGATGGCCGTGGTATTGGCCTGGGATAGGGCACCGGTCATCTTGCGCAAAGCCTGGCTCATCAGACGGGCCTGCAGACCCACGTGGCTGTCGCCCATGTCGCCCTCGATCTCGGCCTTGGGCACCAGGGCGGCCACTGAATCGATGACGATGACATCCAGGGCGCCGGACCGGATCAGCATATCGGCGATCTCCAACGCCTGCTCGCCATTGTCCGGCTGGGAGACGATCAGGGAGTCCGTATCCACACCCAGCTTCTTGGCATACTCGGGATCCAGAGCATGCTCGGCATCGATGAAGGCAGCCACTCCACCGCCGGCCTGTGCATTGGCCACCGCATGCAGGGCCAGGGTGGTCTTGCCCGAGGACTCAGGACCGTAGATCTCGACAATGCGGCCGCGGGGCAATCCGCCGATGCCCAGGGCCATGTCCAAGGCCAGGGACCCGGTGGGAATGACCTCCACATCCTGGGCGGGCTTGTCGCCCAGGCGCATGGCCGAACCCTTGCCGAAGCTCTTCTCCACCTGCGCGAGGGCCGTGTTCAAGGCTGCCTGGCGACGAGGGTCGATCCCGCCCTCTTCTTCCTTCTTCGCCTTGCCACTGTTGCTCTGACGTGCCATATGGCTCTCCTTCTTCGTAACCGACCTCACGATGACGACATCCTGATTAACGACCTCACGATTGACAGCCTATCCGCCGTCGGAACCCGTCTGCGGTCCAGGCGCCCGATGTGGTCGAACATGCCGGTGGTCACCGGACCATGGGTATCAGTATACCCGACCATGCGAACAAATGTTCGAAAATCGCTTGGAATGGGGAATAAGTTCGCGGAGAATAAAACCCGTCGATCAGGCTGCCGGCATGGGCGGCGCATTGTGGTCCTTCCCCCAGCGGCGGGAGTCGGGAATCTCCATCTGATCGCAGAGCACGTTCCAGACCACGCGCGGCTCCACGCTTGCATCCAGAGCCTCTATTACGGTCATGGCATCCAGGGCGGTCAGCCTTTGGTCACGGGCCAGACTGCGTCCATAGACTCGGCCGAAGACCTCCTCCAGCAGCTGCCAGAATTCCCGTTCACGCACCCGACATCACCTTTCGTCCAAGACCCACTCTGTCACACCCCTTCTACGGTAGCAACCGACAGTCAGCAGAAGAGGGCGCCTGGTTCATCAGAACCGGACGCCCTCAAGAACGGTCCACCGGATCAACCGGCTGGATCTGACATGCTTACTCCTGGGTGGACTCCAGGTAGTCCGCTACCATCCGCAAGGTCTGCGGCACACCCAGGCCCAGCGCGTCGGCGATGGAGCTCAGCAGCTCGGAGCTGGCCTCCTTCTGGCCACGTTCCACCTCGGACAGGTAGCCCAGGGACACGCCAGCCTTCTCGCTGACCTCACGCAGAGTCTTGTGATCATTGGTCCTCAGCTCGCGCAGCACGTGGCCCAGGGCCTCACGCAGGGAAACGGTATGGGTGACGGCCCGACCGTCGTTGGTGGAGGCTGCCCGCTGACGGCTGGCTTCCATGCCGTCCTCTTCCATCCACATCTTGTTCAGGTTTGCCTGGCGTTCCTCCTTGGCCTTCTTGGCGGCCTTGGCACGGATCACCTGCTGCTGGGCGAAGACGACGGCACGACGCTGGGCGGGTGTCAGATCACGAACCCGCGCATTGCGCTCCACTCCGGGTGCGGCCGGCTTGACATCATAGGTATCGTTGGTTCGAGTCATCACGGTCTCGGTGCTGGCCATAGCAGCCCCTTTCGCCATTATCGTGTTCAACTTCTTACACATTGACCAACAGACGAGCCAGTAGATTATTCCAGGGGAGGAACCTGAAAGGCCTGCTTTGTGACCAAGGTCACGTATATGAAAGAAAGGAATCAAGAGGCAGGAGCAATGACTCAATAAAGCCACCCTCTTTCTTTGGCCTGCTGGCTACAGCAGACCCCGCAAACGCAAGGTTCGGCATCGGCTTGCAGAAGCTGTAAAACCTCTAAAACGACCTACGGCATAAGGCCGTTAGCCGCGCGAGTGCAGGGCCCGATCCAGCTGGTCTAGAATCCGCATGACCGTGCCGCGGCGCACCTGTTCGCGGTCGCCATCCAAATGCAGCTCGTAGGCATAGGTCCGGTAGGCATGGGATTGAAGGCCGGTCTCTATACGTCGACCCAACACCCGGACGGGGAGGGCCAGACCGATGTAGACCAGCCCGGCAGGATCATCCCCGTCAGGACCTGGACCGGCCACACCGGTAGTGGCCATGCCGATGACCGTATCCTCGTGCCCCGGCCTGGTGTAGAGCCTGGCCGTGCCCTCGGCCATCTCCTGGGCGACCCGTGGATGAACCGCACCCTGGGTGGCCAGCAGGTCCTGATCCACCTTGAGAATGGCAGCCTTGGCAGCGATGTCGTAGGTGACGGCTGACCCAAGGAAGACGTCTGACGCCCCGGGAATCCTGACGAAGGCATCGGCCAGCAGTCCCCCGGTCAGCGATTCGGCAGCGGCCAGCAGCAGGCCCGAATCACGGCAGGTGTCGATGATCCGTCCAGCCAGGTCATCGCAACGGCCCTGCACACTCTTACCGATCATCGCCGCATCCCTATCACGTATTCCGCTCCCGAGTAAAGGCAGAGGGCCAGGGCCACAAGGATGACCACACGGGTGGCCACCAGGTACCAGGGCCAGACCGGCGACAAGGGTACCATGAGCATGCCCAGGCCGATGCACTCAAACAGGGTCTTGTACTTTCCAGCCCGGGAGGCGGCGATGACCCGCCCCTGCTTGTTGATGACCAGGACCCGCAGCAGGGTGATGCCTAGTTCACGCACCAGAAAAAGCACGGTGACCCACCACCAGAGCTCGCCGAAGACGGAGGCCACAATCAGCGCCGAGCAGATCAGCAGCTTGTCGGCAATGGGGTCCATGAGCTTGCCCAGCTCGGTCACCTGGTTGTACCGGCGGGCCAGCCACCCGTCCAGCTTGTCGGTCGAGGCGGCGAGGATGAAGAGCACGGCGGCGGTCCACCGCATGCCAGGCTTGCGCTCGCCGCAAGGACCGGCCATCAGATCCAAGGCGATGAAGACCAGGACCAGGAGGATACGGGTGTAGGTGACCAGGTTTGGGGGTGAATTCCATCCTTCGAGAAGCCTGCGCCTCTCACGACCGGTCTCTGACTCGGCATGCTCCTGCATTGCCACTCCTTATACGCGATACTCGTGCGCTTGGGCCGTCCAACACTACATGCCGGGCGGCAGTTTCATCATAACGGTAGACCAGGCCTGGCTTTTTGGGCAGATGTTCAGCCATGCGCTTGCTCATCCGGGGCGGGATCCATGGAGGTGATGTCGCCTCGGATGAAGGCCAGGGCCTGCTGCAGCTGCGGCGGTTGGATGAGCACCTCGCGGGCCTTGGAACCCTCCGATGGCCCTACGATTCCCCTCGACTCGAGTAGATCCATCAGCCTCCCCGCCCTGGCGAAGCCCACACGCAGCTTGCGCTGGAGCATGGAGGTGGATCCGAACTGGGTAGTCACCACCAGCTCGGCCGCCTGGAGAAGCTCGTCCATATCGTCGCCGATCTCCTCCTGGATCTCATTCTTGTGGTCGGCCTTGTCGGCCATCTGCTCAATGTCCTCACGGTAGTGGGGCTTGCGCTGGGTGCGCACATAATCCACCGCCTTGCGAATCTCGGACTCGGAGACCCAGGCTCCCTGAACGCGGGTGGGCTTGGCCTGGCCCATGGGCAGGAAGAGGGCGTCGCCCTGGCCGATCAGGGTCTCGGCACCAGTGGCGTCCAGAATGACCCTGGAATCCGTGGATGAGGAGGTAGCGAAGGCCAACCTGGAGGGGATGTTGGCCTTGATCAGGCCGGTGACCACGTCCACCGAGGGCCGCTGGGTGGCCAAAACCAGGTGGACGCCGGCGGCACGCGCCAGCTGGGTGATTCGCTGGATGGAGCTCTCCACGTCGTTCTTGGCCACCATCATCAAATCGGCCATCTCGTCGACCACCACGACCAGGTAGGGGTACGGGGCCACCTTGCGATTGGAGCCCGCCGGGGCGTGGACCTTGCCCTCGCGCACGGCCTTGTTGAAGTCCTTGATGTGCCGGAATCCGAAAAACTGTAGGTCGTCGTAGCGGGCGTCCATCTCCTTGACCACCCACTCCAGGGCCTGGGCGGCCTTCTTGGGTTCGGTGATGATGGGCGTGAGCAGGTGGGGAATGCCGGCGTAGGCGCTCAGCTCCACGCGCTTGGGATCCACCATGATCAGGCGGACCTGTTCGGGCGTGGCCCGCATAATCAGCGAAACCAGCATGGAGTTGATGAAGCTGGACTTGCCCGAACCCGTAGCGCCGGCCACCAGCAGGTGGGGCATCTTGGTCAGGTCGGCAGTCACATAGTGGCCTTCCACGTCCTTGCCCACGGCGGTCATCATGGGGTTGTCGTCCTGCTTGGCCTTGTCGGAGCGCAGCACGTCGCCCAAATGGACGATCTCGCGGTCCACGTTGGGAATTTCGATGCCGATGGCCGACTTGCCGGGGATGGGAGACAGGATGCGCACATCCGAGCTGGCCACCGCGTAGGCGATGTTGCGCTGAAGATTGGTGACCTTCTCCACCTTGACACCCGGGCCCAGCTCCACCTCGTACTGAGTGACCGAGGGGCCGCGCAGGAAGCCCACCACCTTGGCGTCCACGTCAAACTGCTGGAAGGTCGATTGCAGGGCTTTGATGACCGCGTCGTTGGCCGAGGTCCTGACCGCGTGGGGCTTGCCCTTGACCAGCAGGTCCGTGCTGGGCAACACATAGGGCCGACTCTCGTCCACCTCGCGATCATCTGAGGAACTTGAAGCGTCAGTACCCTGGGCTCCGGCCGTGTGATTCCCTGCTCCCGGAGCGGGTTGGGCATCCATCTGCACAGTGTCCGCCGCAGCTGCGGCAGCGGCCCAGGGGTCCGAGGCCCCCACGCCGGACAGGGCAGCAGCATCCACCTTGGGATGCCCCTGCTCCCTGGCATCCAGGAGGGCAGCCGTGGCCGGGGCCTCCACTGCGGGCATGCTCTGCGTGGACACCTGGTCAGATTCGGCATCATGCGCCGACCGATCACTCTGGTCAGCCCTTTCGAGAGAAGCCGCCTGGGAAAAGGGCTCATCAGCCTCGTAACGCTCCAGATGGGTGTCAGTATCCTTGCCGATGCGGCCATGCAGCAGCCGGCTGAACCAGCCGGCCACCCCGCCCTTGCCGGAGTTCTGGACATCCTTCTGGTCCGACTCCTCGTGGGTGGGCACGCCGGGTGCCAGGGGCAGGGTGTCATCCCCCAGCCTGACCTCGTTGGGGGCAGTCTGCGCCGAGACCGAGCCGGAGCCGTGGGTCCTCTTCCCGCGCAGCCAGGCCATGAGGTCGCTCATATGGAATCTAAAGGTGATGAAGAGGCCGAAAATTGCCACGAGGACGAAGATGATGACAGCGAAGACCTTGGACAGCCCCCAGGCCAGGGGCGAACCCAGAAAGAACCCCAGAAGACCGCCTGAGTCGCTGATGGCTTTCATGTCGAAGCCGCGATAATCCGAGGCCATGAGCACGTCCAGAATGGAGCAGACCGACCAGAGCACCACCATGAGGCCGCCCACCACAGGCAGGTTGCCCGCCTCTCGTTCGGTGTAGCAGACCAGCCGGAAGGCTGCAAAGAGCAGAACCACCGGCAGGATGATGCTGCAGAGTCCCAGAACGCCCGCAGCCAGGGCGTGCAGTCCCCGCCCCAGGAAGCCGTTCACACGGAACCATTCGCTGGCACAGAAGAGCACGGCCAGGATGACCAGCACGAAGCAGAGCCCGTCCTTGCGGTAGGCGGAGTTGTCGCCGTTCTTGCCGGCCACGGCACGCACCAGGGATCCCATGCCCCGGGGCAGGGCCAGCAAGGCCTTGTGCCAGAAGGGTTCCGGGTCCTGGCTGTCCTTGGATGCGGTCCGACCGCGACTGCGTGCGTCTGCTTGCTGCTTACGTGTCATAACCCTTTCAGCCTACCCAAAACTCCGGTCCGCATCGGGCCCGCCGGGTCAGTGTGCACAACTCTTTCAGACGGGGGCCGCCGGGGCTAACATCGTTGACATGACACCAGCAGAACGTCAGAGCTCCGTGGCTTTCGCCATGCGCAACCTGCTTCTGGATGTCCGTCAGCCCAGTCCCTCGGCCCTGCAGACGGCAAGCGACTTTATGGCGGGCAGAAAGCAGGCCGAAGCGCTGGCTGACCACGCCCGGCGCTTGGAGGCCAAGGCGGATGCCCTGACGGATGCACTCTTTCTGCGGACCATCCTGATCTGTCAGCGGCCTTGGGCGACTGAGGGCGATCTTGAAGAGCTGCGAGCCATCCACCGCCGACTGCTGCCCAACCTGCCAGAAGAGCGGATGCTGCGCCGACCCCAACCGGAGGACGACGCCAGCCTATATCCGGCGACCATGCTGGAGCAGGGGGCTGCGGCCATCGGCCAGGAGCTGGCAGCCGAACGCAACCTTGCCAGCCTGGACCGTCCGGTCTTCGTGGAGCGCCTGGCCCACTACTACGACGAGCTCTCCTACCTGCACCCCTTCGCCGACTGTGACGGCATGACCCTGCGCATCTTCCTCTCGCGCCTGTCGCACGATGCCGGCTGGGACCTGGACTGGGGACAGGCTGATCCGACCGCCCACCGCCGGGCCATCCAACGAGCGCTCCGGGGCAGCACCGATGACCTGCAGGCCCTGATTGCGGGCATGGTCCGCCCGGTCAACCCAACCCGAATATTTCTGATCGCCGGATGGGACCAGGGTCCGGCCCACTGAGTTGGCAGCCTCAGCCCGGCAACCTCAGCTTGGCAGCCGCTCGTTGCCGCTGCGCTTGGCGGCCTCGATGATCTGGGCACTCCGATTGATCAGTTCTGTCGCCCCGGCCTGGTCGTGGTCGCGGACGCGCCCCCAGTAACGTATTTTGAGCTGCACATACCGCTTCCGCGCGCGCAGGCCGGCCATCCGCTGGTCCAGCCGCCGTCTCTGCTCGGCCAGGAGCTCGATCTGCCGTCCGGCGGCCTCGGCTCCCGCCGCACGGTTGCCCAGATACTCCCGCATGTGCTCCAGGGACATGCCCGTGGCGCTCAGGCAGGAGATGGTCTCCAGCAGGTCCAGATCATCCTGGTTGTAGCAGCGGTGGCCGCTTGAGGGGTCCCTGGCAATGGGCGGAATGATGCCAATGGTCTCGTAGTAGCGCAGGGTGGTCTCCGGCATCCCCGACATGAGCGAGGCCTGGCGGATGGTGTACCAGGGCCCGGATTCCTGGTCGGCCTGGGTTCGGTCGGTCTGGGTTTCAGCCTGGGGCTGCGTGATGGTGGTCATACCCGTCAAGTCTAGGAACTTCAAGTACTTGAAGTCAAAGCGCGCCCAGATGGTGTCTGGTCACCCTCCCCTGGTCCGACTGGTCGGCCTGGGCGTCCGCCTGCTCGAAGCAGCCTTGGTCGGCCCGGTCCACCAGGTCCAGGGCCTGCCGGGCCAGGTCCGGGGCCAGGGCATTCAGCCAGTGGATGCGCGGGTCCCGGCCGAACCAGCCCATCTGCTTGCGGGCCAGGCGCTTGGTCTTCTGCGCTATCAGACCGAAGGCGGCATCCAGGTCGGTGCGGCCGTCCAAGTAGTCCAGAATCTGCTGGTAGCCCAGGGCGCGTGAGGCCGTGGTCCCCAGGCGGTTCCGCAGCCCGCTCACCTCGTCGACCATCCCCTGGTCGCGCATGGCCTGGGTGCGCTGGTCGATCCTGCGGTCCAGCTCCTCCCTGGGCAGATCCAGCCCCAGCTGCAGGGCGGGCAGCAGGTAGCGGTACCGGGGCAGGCTGGCCGAATAGGGCCGTCCGGTGATCTCCATGACCTCCAGAGCCCGCACGGTCCGCCGCACATTCCGAGGGTCCATCCGCGCCGCAGCCTCCGGGTCCCGCTCCTGCAACTCGCGGAAGAGCAGCCCGGGTCCCTCCTCCTGGGCCCGCTCCTCCAGCCTGGCCCTGACCGCCGGGTCGGTGCCGGGGAAGGACAAATCGTCGATGACCGCCCGGGTATAGAGCCCTGAGCCACCGACCAAGATCGGCCGGATTCCCTGGGCCCGCAGGTCGGCTATCAGGGACCGGGCCATGGCCTGGAAGCGGGCCACGCTCATGGCCTCCTCCGGCTCGATGATGTCGATCAGGTGGTGGACCACCACCTGCCGCTCCTGGACCGAAGGTTTGGCCGTGCCCACATCCATCCCCCGGTACATCTGGTAAGCATCGGCATTAATGATCTGAGCCTCCTGCCCGCGCTTTTGGAGAGCTTGTGCCAGGGCCACGCCCAGTGCGGTCTTGCCCGAGGCCGTGGGACCCACGATGGAGACGATACGGGGGTCAGCGGATGTCATAGACCTGCCCCGCCTGGGGATCCGGGTCCGCGATCAGATAGTGGGGCCCTGCCTGGGTGACGGTGCAGGTCACCAGGTCCCCGGGCTTAGGCGCAGACATCCCCTGGGGCACGCCGACGTGGACCAGCACCCCGGTGCGCTCATGCCCGGTCACGCGGTGGGTGCTGCCGTCGTGCCGACCATGCCCGTCGCCGATCAGCACCTCCACATCTTTGCCCAGGAAGGCCTGCATGTGCTCCAAGGTGATGGACTCCTGCAGGGCCTGCAGCCGCTCGAACCGGTCCTGAACCACGGCCTTGGGCAGCTGCGGCATGCGCGCGGCCGGAGTGCCAGGCCTGGGCGAATACTCAAAGATGAAGGCCGACGAAAAGCGCGCCCGGCGCACGACGTCCATGGTGGCCTGGAAGTCTTCCTCGGTCTCCCCGGGGAATCCCACGATGATGTCGGTGGTGATCAGGGCATCGGGCATGGCGGTCCGCACCTTGTTCAGTATCTCCAGAAAGCGCTGGGACCGGTAGGAGCGCCGCATGGCCCGCAGAATCCGGTCGGAGCCCGACTGCAGGGGCATGTGCAGCTGGTGCATGACCGTGGGCGTCTCGGCCATGGCCGCAATCACATCGTCGGTGAAGGCCGCTGGATGGGGCGAAGTGAAGCGGATCCGCTCCAACCCAGGCACCTGGCCGCAGGCACGCAGGAGCCGGGCGAAGGCATAGCGGTCCCCCGTGGACCAGCCGTAGGAGTTGACGTTCTGTCCCAGCAGGGTCACCTGGCGGGCCCCGGAGCGCACGCAGTCCTCAACCTCCTGCAGGATGTCTTCCATGGACCGGTCCCGCTCCCGCCCGCGCACCGAGGGCACGATGCAGAAGGTGCAGGTGTTGTTGCAGCCGACCGATATGGACACCCAGGCCTGCGTGCGCGAGGCCCTGACCGCCGGCAGCCGCCCGGGCAGATCCCGCAGCTCCTGCGACACCCCCACCTGGGGCTGCCCGGCCTTGCGGGCCTTGTCCAACAGACCCGGCAGCGAGCCGATGTCCCTGGTGCCGAAGACCGCATCCACCCAGGGCGCCGCCTTCACGATCCGTTCCCGGTCCTTCTGGGCCATGCAGCCGCCCACGGCGATGCGCGTGTCGGGCTTGTGCTGCTTGAACCTGTGCCAGCGCCCGATGGTCCCGTACATGCGCTGGGTGGCGTTGTCGCGCACGGCGCAGGTGTTGAGCACCATCACGTCCACCTCGCGCGCGCGGACCTGCTCGGGCGTGGCCTGCTGGTAGCCCTGGTCCCGGAGCACCCCAGCGATCCGCTCGGAATCGTGCTCGTTCATCTGGCAGCCCAGGGTCCGCACATAGTAGACGCCCCTGCTGTCCTTACGCTGAGCGGTCACGCTCATACCCTCGCCTGCTTCCATAAGCCATGATTGTATGCGCAGGTCGGGTCCCGCTGCCATCGGGGCCTGTGGGTACCATGAGTCATGGTTACGAACGGCGGCATGGGAGGTTCATGTGATACTCGACCGTAACAGTGCCATGAGCGCATCCGAAATGAAGCAGCGACTGTCCGACTTGGACGAAAAGGACCGTCCCAAGTTGGACATCGACGAGATAACGGAATTCGTCAATCTCATGCAGACCTACGAGGGGGCCATGTACGAGATT
The DNA here is from genome assembly GCF_003202755.1 of Bifidobacterium asteroides. Lineage (GTDB taxonomy): Bacteria > Actinomycetota > Actinomycetes > Actinomycetales > Bifidobacteriaceae > Bombiscardovia > Bombiscardovia asteroides_F. The sequence goes on along the minus strand of NZ_QGLK01000001.1, from coordinate 820,054 downwards.
TCGACCAAGCTGGACGTGCTGGACACGGAATTCCAGGTCCGGTTCAGCCACAACCCCATCCACCACATGGAGCGCCGGCTCAAGAGCGTGGACTCCCTGATCGGCAAGCTGCACCGCAAGAACCTACCCGTCACCATTCCCTCGGTGCGCGATCACATCTTCGACGTGGCCGGAGTGCGCGTCATCTGCAACTACCGGGATGACGTCTACTCGGTCTCCCGCTACCTCTCCGACCAGTCGGACATCCAAGTGCTGAGGGTCAAGGACTACATTCGCAACCCCAAGATGAACGGCTACCGCAGCCTGCACGTCATCTACGCCGTGCCGGTCTTCCTGACCTCTGGCCCCCATTACACGCCGGTCGAGGTGCAGTTCCGCACCATCGCCATGGACTACTGGGCCTCCCTGGAGCACCAGCTGCGTTACAAGTCCGACCTGCCCGACGCCCGCCTGGCCGAGCATTCGCAGACCCTACTGGACTGCGCCCGCTCTTTGCAGAACATCGAAGTGCAGATGCAGTCCATCCACCGAGACATCTCAGGTTCGCCCCAGGAACAGGAGACCGACGACGAAGCCATCAGCGGCAATACCGATTAGCTGAATCCTCACAAATCCTTTACCATAGGAACCAGGCCAGGTGGAAGGGTTGGGGCTTCCGCCGGGTCCCAGGAGGAGGCCCCGCCTGCAAGGTCGGGTCTCCTCCTGTACCACCATTACTCAGAAGTCGAATTTGTCGGGATCCGCACCGGTGCGCTCGTCCCTGTTCATGGCGGTGATGGCCTTCATATCCTCATCGCTCAGCTCGAAGTCGAAGACCTGCGCGTTCTGCTCAATCCGCTCCTTGTGGGTGGACTTGGGGATGACAATGACCCCACGCTGCAGGTGCCAGCGCAGCACGATCTGCGCCGGAGAGCGGTCATAGCGCTCGGCCATGGCCTTGAGCCTGGGGTCGGCCAGCAGGTTGCCGCCCGTGCCTCCCAATGGGCTGTAGGCCTCCACGTCCACACGCAGGGTGCCGTGGCAGTAGTCGATCAGGTCGTCGTTGACAAACTGGGGTGAGGACTCGATCTGGTCGACGGCAGGCTTAGTGCCGCTGATGGTGTGCAGCTCGTCCAGGTGGTGCTTCTGGAAGTTGCAGACCCCGATGGCACGCACCCGCCGCTGAGTGTAGAGCTCCTCCATGTCCTCCCAGGCCTGCTGCCAGCCCTTGGCGGGCCAGTGGATCAGGTAGAGGTCCAAGTAGTCCACGCCCAGCCGGTCCAGGCTCTCCTTGAAGGCCTCCTTGGTCCGCTCTGCACGGATGTCGTCATTCCAGAGCTTGGTGGTCAGGAAGACATCCCGCCGGTCAACCCCGGAGCGGCGCAGACCCTCCCCCACTGACTGCTCGTTGCCGTAGATCATGGCGGTGTCGATGTGGCGATAGCCCGCCTGCAGAGCCCAGGTGACGGCCTGGCTTGTGGCCTCGCCGTCGGGTGTTTGGAAGACCCCAAGCCCCAGCTGGGGGATGCTGACCCCGTTGTTGAGGGTGATGGCGGTATCGGTGACGTTTCCGGTCATATAGGCATACTCCTTGTCGGTCGATTAGAGGCCGTGACGTGTTGTCTGTTCATTCTATCTGTCAGGGAAGATGGGAGGAGCTGTTGCTTAGGCCTACCGCTGTGCATTTGCATCTCGTGTGTTGTTTTCTGGCTGGGTGGTAGGGTGAGAGACGGGGGAATCGAGAAGACGGCTGGCTTCTGCCATGGTTCCTGCAATTCGGTGCGGGATGGTGTTGACAGACTGGACAGCTTTCCGACAGGAAAAACGTTAATGTTATAGGCAGGCGGTGTTGATTCCGCTTGGTGTTTGGTGAAGGGGTTTTGGTTTCATGCATCTGGTTTCCCGTCTGCGTCGCATCATGGCGATGACGATCGTCCTGCTTGGCCTGCTGGCAGGCCTGGGCGTCGCATCCGCCCAGGCGGACGCTCCCATACTCACCGGGGGGGGGGGGTCGTCAGACCCCTCGCGTAGCTAACCAAACCCCCGGCATTTCCTCCAGCAACGCAACCAGTACACCACTGCCATCACCCTCACCAATACAAACCTCCACGCCATTAAGCCCGACAGCAAGTCCAAGCACCTCGTCATCGACGACGACAACACCAAGCAACACGGACACCACACCGACTCAATCAGCTGAAAAGACAGATAATCAGGCTTCGCGCACGGTGCGCTTCGACCCCGACGACGGCAGTAAGCCAACACAGTCAACCGTGAAAACCGGCACCCTCGCCACTCCTCCGCAACAGAATCCACAACGCGAACGCTTCCGGTTCAACGGATGGACTCATGATGACCAGCCTTTCGACTTCCAGACCCCCATCCTCCACGACACGACCCTGAAAGCCCGGTGGACCAAGACCACGGACTGGGCGCTGAGCCCGGACCACGGGCCCGCCTCCGACACCCGGCTGACCATCAGCCCACCAAGCAGACAGGAACCCTATTACGTCAGCATCCACACCACTGGAAACCAGACTGTCGGCCTAACGGGCGATGGCCACATCTACACATGGGCGCAAGACAGCACAACAGAACAGGTTTCTCTCCCCGCCCATGCTGCCGATGGGTTCCACTACCTGCAGGCCGCAGCCGGCAACCGATCGCAAGCCGCATTGGGATCCGACCAGCACATCTACACTTGGACCAGCCAACAGGCCACGCCCACCATCCTCGACACCAGCCAGAACAACCGATTCACCAGCATCAGCATGAACGATGACCTGCTGCTGGCCGTGGACCAGCAGGGACAGATCCACGCCTATAAGACCAGCCAGGCCGACAGCCAAAACACAAAACCGACAGAACAAGGCACAACCAGCCTGCCCGGACAAGCGCAGGCCATCACCGTCGCCGCCTCCGACAGCCAGGCTCTCATCGCGGACGCGGACGGGCACGCCTGGACATGGAATACGACCATTGAGAACTCCAAGCCCGAACGAGTCAAACAGGACCTAGGCATGCGCACCGTGCAAGCCCAAGCCCTCAGCAAAGGATTCATCCTCCTAGACACAGACGGGCACGCCTGGTACCAGGTCAACAACACCAACGCCATGATCCAGATCAGCCTGCCGGACAGCACGCAGGCCAGCCGGATCACCGCCAACGAGGACCAGGCCATCATCACCGGCACGGACGGCCACATCTGGGCCTGGAAACCCGGCAAAACACCCGCCAGCGCAGACAACGGAAAGCACCACTACACGCAGGCCGCAAGCATAGGCAACAGGCTCACTGCTATTGACAGGCACGGGAACCTATACCGATGGAGTCTGGGCGAGCAGGACCAGCCCGGCCAACCAGCAAGAATCAACACCGCACAGGCGCCCACCCTAGAATCAGCCAGCATGGACGGCCAGTTGCTGAAACTCAGCAAGAAAGACGATTTATGGCACGCGGAGATTCCCACCCGCCAGCCTGGGCAAACCGCCGTTCTCATCGCCGGCAAACAAGACGAGCAGCCCTTCACCAGAGGCCTCAAATACACCGTCGACCAGAGCCTGACCAGAGATGCCAGCCCAAAGGCCGGCCACTCCGTAAGCTTCGACACGACAGGAGGAGACCCGACCCCCGATCCGCAGCAGATCCTCTACCCTTACGGCAGAGTCAAGCGCCCCACTCCCAACCCGGCGCGCGAAGGCTACCAGTTCGACGGATGGTTCATCGGCAACATCGCCTACGACTTCAGCAAACCCGTCACTAAGGACCTCCTTCTCACCGCCCACTGGACGCCAGGCACATGGACCATCAACCCTGACAAGGGCAGCCAGCCCGGCGGACAACAGACCACCATCACTCCGCCACCCGGACAAGGCATAAAATTCAGCCAGATTAGCGGAGGAAAAGACTATAACACTGGTTTTTCCTTGGCTGTAGGCAGCGACGGAAACGCCTACGCCTGGGGAGACAACACGTATGGCCAGCTCGGCGACGGAACAACCAGTCAACGGACCACACCGGTCATGGTGAAGAAGCCCGATCACAAGACGTATCCGGATCTGCCCGCGAATTTCACTTACGTGCAGGTGAGCGCTGGAGGCCAGCACTCTCTGGCCGTGGGCAGCGATGGATACGCATACGCATGGGGACACAACGACTCTAGCCAGCTCGGCTACAGCACCAGCGATGACCATTCATCTATCCCTGTACGCGTGCGCGATCCCGACAGCCCAACTGATACGAGCAAAGGACTGAAAGCCACACAAGTCAGCGCCGGATACAATTATTCGCTAGCCATAGATGGCGACGGATACGCATACGCATGGGGACACAACGGGTTTGGTCAGCTCGGCAACGACAGCATCCCGACGGGACAATTTAATAGTAACGCCAGGTGTCTTGTCCCTGTACGCGTGCGCGATCCCGACAGCCCAACTGATACGAGCAAAGGACTGAAAGCTACACAAGTCAGCGCCGGATACGATCATTCGCTAGCCATGGGTAACAACGGGAACACGTACTCCTGGGGAGACAACAAGTATGGCCAGCTCGGCGACGGGACAACCATTCAACGGACTACGCCCGTCATGGCGAAGATCCCTGATCACAAGACGTATGCTGACCTGCCCGAGAATTTCACTTACGTGCAGGTAAGCGCCGGAGGCGATCATTCGCTGGCCGTCGGCAGCGACGGGCACGCCTACGCCTGGGGATACAACGAATATGGCCAGCTCGGCAACAACACCAGCGGCGACCATTCATCTATCCCTGTACGCGTGCGCGATCCCGACAGCCCAACTGATACGAGCAAAGGACTGAAAGCCACACAGATTAGCGGTGGACAAGAGCATTCGTTGGCTGTGGACAGCGACGGACATGTGTACGCATGGGGATTAAACAGCTATGGTCAGCTCGGCGACAACACCAGAAACAATCGGACAATCCCCGTAAAAGTGTTCGCCCCCAATCAGTCCACAAGCTCGGCCGATCAGTGGCTAAACGCCGTACTAGTCAGTGGCGGTTGGCGGCATTCGCTGGCGATCAGCACAGACGGAAACGCCAACACATGGGGAGAAAACCGGTATGGCCAGCTCGGAGACGACTCCAGAAACGACTCGAACGTTCCTGTGTCGGTGGTGTTCAATCTGACGCCGGTGATCAGCGGCGTCAAATTCGACACCAGCTCCGGCACGAATCTGACGCGCGGCAATAGTAATAGCGTGACCGTGCTCACGCCCGCGCACCAGCCGGGCACGGTCACGGTCAGCGTGGACTACACGCTGGGCGGCGCAGCCCAAACGCCGGACACCTCCCTCCGATACACGTACCTGCCAGCAGGCGTGCTCCCACAGGCCGGAGGGGAAGGCATCCTGCTCGCCCTAGCCACCGGCATGACCGGCATGGGCGGGGTCCTCGCCTCACGCCGCCACCGGAGGGAACAACACAGGCTGTCACACGCTTCGCACGAGTAAGAGCGGCCGGGCGGCGTATCAATCCCCCCGTCCCCGGCCCACATAGGGGGAGCAGGGGGAAAAGTGTCAGTCAAGGCTCAAACCCCAAAAGAGCCGACACCTTCCTCCCGCGCCCCCACCACGCTCCGTCCACCCTTCCAAAGTCTGGGCGGCACATCAGGAGAGGGGGCAACCGCCACGGCGGGATGTGGGCATGCAACCACCCCACCATGGCGGCCACCCCCACCCGATTCCAACCAGAGCAAACACCTGTTATAGGGCCAAACCGGCCATGTAGAATTGAACAAGACGACCATCCCGCCACAGACGGGAAGACAAGGAGGAGCAGATGGCTTTCAACGGGAATCCGCGGCCGCAGGCCCCATACGGTCAGTACACACAGCAGCCGATGCCGACCATGCAGGGTGGTGAGCCCTACGGCATGGGCGCGCCCATCGACACCAACGCAGCATATAGCTTTGAAAAGGCGGAACGGGTCTCCATGTCCCGTGCCTATGCGGAGATGGCCATCGGCCTGCTGGTCACCGCCCTGACCGCCTACCTGACTGCCCGGACCGGTCTGCTCCTGGCCTTCATGCAGGCCACGGGCACCTTGGGCTGGATCGGCATGGCCGTGGTCCAGGTGGCCTTCGCCATGGTCCTGAGCGTCCGAGTTATGCGCATGCGCACCTCCACCGCCCGGGTCATGTTCTACCTCTATGCGGCCCTGATGGGCTTCACCCTGAGCACCATCTTCATAACCTACTCACTGCCGTCCATCATGCTGACCCTGGTGATCAGCGCAGGCTTCTTCTTCGTCCTCAGCATGCTGGGGCTGACCACGCGGCGCAACATGCTGGGCATGGGGTCCATCTTCATGGCCGGCCTGCTCATGCTGATCCTGGTCCAGGTGGTCATGCTCTTCCTGGCCCCCTCCGACACGGCCCTGCGCGTGGTCTCGGCCATCGGTATCATCCTCTTCGCCGGGCTGACCATGTATGACGCCCAGCAGACCAGGGTCATCTTCGCCACCTACCGCAGCCAGGGGCCGGAGGCCATCAAGCGGGTCTCCATCCTCTGCGCCCTCAACCTCTACCTGGACTTCGTCAACCTCTTCCTCTACATCCTGAACCTGGTCGGCGATCGCAACTGATAAAAGAAAATCCCCGCCCCTGACGTTGGGGGCGGGGATTTTCTTATATCTTCAGTCCTCCTCGTCGGCCCTGGTCAGCAACCCGCGCAGCACGTACTGCAGGATGCCGCCGTTGCGGTAATACTCGGCCTCGCCAGGGGTGTCGATGCGCACCTTGGCCGCAAACTCCACCCTGCTGCCGTCGGACCGCTGGGCCCGCACCTGTACCTGCTCAGGCAGGGAGTTGTTCAGGGCATCGACACCGATCAAGTCATAGGTCTCCTGGCCGTCCAACCCCAGACTCTGGGCCGACTGACCCGCAGGGAACTCCAGCGGCAGCACGCCCATGCCGATCAGGTTGCTGCGGTGGATGCGCTCGAAGGACCTGGCAATGACGGCCCGCACACCCAGCATCCTTGTGCCCTTGGCCGCCCAGTCCCTGGAGGACCCCGTCCCGTACTCACTGCCGGCCAGCACCACCAGGGGAGTGCCCTGCCTGACATAGTCCTGCGCCGCCTCGAAGATGGTCGTCTCCTGACCGTCCATGAAGTCGTAGGTGAACCCTCCCGGGCGCACATCCAGCCCCACCGAGGCCAGAAGCTGGTTGCGCAGGCGGATGTTGCCGAAGGTGCCCCGGACCATGACCTCATGGTTGCCTCGCCGGGAGCCGTAGGAGTTGAAGTCCCTGGGGGCTATGCCGTGCTCCTGCAGGTAGCGGCCGGCCGGTGCATCGGCCTTGATGGCCCCCGCGGGCGAGATGTGGTCGGTGGTGACCGAATCCCCCAGCAGGGCCAGCACCCGGGCCCCGTGGATGTCCTCCAGAGGGTCGGGCTGGGCCTTCATGCCGTCGAAGAAGGTCTGGCGGCGGATGTAGGTGGAATCCTGGTCCCAGTGGAAGAGCTCGCCTTCCGGCACCTCCAGCTTCCGCCAGCGCTCGTCCCCGCCGAAGACATCCGCATAGTCGCGCAGGTACATGTCCCGATCCAGGGCGGCGCCCACCACGGACTCGATGGCCTCCTGGGAGGGCCAGATGTCCGCCAGCATGACCGGCTTGCCCTGGCTGTCCTGGCCCAGAGGGTCGTGCCAGGGGTCGAAGTCCATGGTGCCGGCCAGGGCGTAAGCCACCACCAGGGGCGGCGAGGCCAGGTAGTTCATCTTCACATCCGGGCTGATGCGCCCCTCGAAGTTCCTGTTGCCCGAGAGCACGGCAGTCACCGTCAGGTCATGATCGGCGATGGCCTGGTGGATGGCCGGGTCCAGGGGGCCGGAGTTGCCGATGCAGGTGGTGCAGCCGTAGCCGACCAGCTCGAAGCCCAGGGCATCCAGGTCCTTACTCAGGCCGGTCCGGTTCAGATAGTCCGTCACCACCTGGGAGCCCGGCGCCAACGAGGTCTTGACCCAGGGCTTGGGCTTGAGGCCCCGGGCGCGCGCCTGGCGGGCCAGCAGACCGGCGGCCACCATGACCGAGGGGTTGGAGGTGTTGGTGCAGGAGGTGATGGCCGCGATGACCACATCCCCGTCCCGCAGGCTGAACTCGCTGCCGTCGGCCTTCTTGACCGGCACAGCCTGGCCGTCTGCGTCCCTGCCCTGGTCGCTGTAATCCTTGAGATCCCGCTGGAAGGTCTTCTGGGCCTGGTCCAGCAGGATGCGGTCCTGGGGCCGCCGGGGGCCGGCAATGGACGGACGCACCGTAGACAGATCCAGCTCCAGCACCTGGGAATACTCGGGCTCGGGGCAGTCGGCATCCTCCGGGTCCATCCACAGGCCGTTGGCCTTGGCATAGGCCTCCACCAGGCGCACATGATCGTCGCTGCGGCCGGTCAGACGCAGGTAGTCCAGGGTGATTCGGTCGATGGGGAAGATGGCGCAGGTGGAGCCGAACTCGGGGCTCATGTTGCCCAGGGTGGCCCGGTTTGCCAGGGGGACCTGGGCCAGACCCTTGCCGTGGAACTCCACGAACCGGCCCACCACGCCCACCTCGCGCAGCATCTGGGTCACGGTCAGCACCACGTCGGTGGCGGTGACCCCCTCGGGTATGGATCCTGTCAGCTTGAAGCCCAGGACCTGGGGCACCAGCATGGAGATGGGCTGGCCCAGCATGGCCGCCTCGGCCTCGATGCCGCCTACGCCCCAGCCCAGCACGCCCAGGCCGTTGACCATGGTGGTGTGGGAGTCGGTGCCCACGCAGGAGTCCGGGTAGACCAGGGCCGGCCCCTCCCCTTGGGTCCTGTCCCTGCGCATGACCACCTGGGCCAGGTACTCCAGGTTGACCTGGTGGATGATGCCGGTGCCCGGGGGCACCACGCGGAAGTTTTGGAAGGCCTGCTGGCTCCAGCGCAGGAAGCGGTAGCGCTCACTGTTGCGCTGGTATTCCATGTCCATGTTGTGTTCCAGGGCGCCGGGCACGCCCGAGCTGTCCACCTGGACGGAGTGATCGATGACCATCTGCGCGGGGATGAGCGGGTTGACCAGGGAGGGGTCGTCGCCCAGGGCCTTGACGGCATCGCGCATGGTGGCCAGGTCGACCATGCAGGGCACACCGGTGAAGTCCTGCATGAGCACCCGGGCGGGACTGTACTGGATCTCCCTGTCGGGCTGGGCCTTGGGGTCCCAGTTCAGCAGCTGGTCCAGCTGGTCCCGGGTCACCGTGGTCCCGTTCTGGTGCCGCAGCAGATTCTCGGCCAGGATGCGCAGGCTGTAGGGCAGGTGGTCGATGCCCGGCAGGTCGCTGATCCGGTAGTATTCGAACTCCTCGGAGCCCACCTTGAGCTTGGAACGACCGGCATCTTGTGCGGATTCTGACATGCACCACCCCTTCCTTGGACGCTCAGGCACTGCCCTTGCGCCCATGTGGACCGGCGGCGGGAGGATCCCAGGCCGTCAGTGACGCTTATCTGTGCTTGTGAGGTTCATTCTTAGCGCCTATGTGTTACCTGGCCTATGTAACGTGCGCATGCCGGATAGCCCAGGACGGCCAGGACCATGAGCAGGGCACCCGCCAGGGCGAAGGCCACGGTGGCGGCCAGGGCCGGACCAGTGGGCAGGCTGATGGCGAAGAACCGCGCCACAACGGGAATCAGGGCCCCGATCACCCCGGCTGCGCCGAAGAAGAGTACCAGTAGGCCCCTCCAGGAGCGCAGGGGCCGGGCCACCTGGGTCAGGACCAGCACGCCCATGCAGAAGAGGACGATGGCGCAGACCGAACGCCAACGCCCCAGGTCGCCGGGCCGGGCCAGGTCCAGTCCCAGCAGGCCGGGCAGGCTCCAGGCCGCCGCCAGCACAATCAAAGCCGTGGCGATGCCCGAGGGCAGGGCGAAGGTGACCACACGCTTCAGGAAGCCGGGCCGGTAGCGCCTGGTGTTGGGGGCCAGGGCCAGGAAGAAGGCCGGCGTGCCGATGGTCAGGGCGCCGATGTAGGTGATGTGCCGGGGCAGGTAGGGGAAGGGGATGCCGGTCAGGACCACGCCCAGGGAGATCAGGGCCGAGTAGACGGTCTTGACCAGGAAGAGGCCGGCCACACGCTCCATGTTGGCCATGACCTGCCGGCCCCGGGCCACCACGTCGGGCAGGTGGGAGAAGCGCGAATCCACCAGGACCAGCTGGGCCACGGCCTTGGTGGCGGCCGCCGCATTGCCCATGGCGATGCCCAGGTCAGCCTCCTTCAGGGCCAGGGAGTCGTTGACCCCGTCGCCGGTCATGGCCACCGTGTGGCCCTTCAGGTGCAGGGCCTGGACGATGGCCTTCTTCTGGTCGGGCAGGACCCGGCCCAGCACGTCCACGTCCTCCAGGACCTCGGCCAGGGCTGCGGTGTCCTCGGGCAGCTGGCGGGCATCCATGGCCCGGGGCGCCCGGTCGCCGGTCAGGCCCACCTTGTTGGCGATGGCCGCCACGGTGGCCGGGTTGTCGCCCGAGATGACCCGGCAGCGCACGCCCTGCTGGCGGAACCAGGCCAGGGTCTCGGCAGCGTCGTCGCGGATGTGCTCCGAGCAGGTGATCAGGGCCAGGGGCTTGAGGTTCCCGGGCAGGTCGGGGCTGCTGGTGAAGTAGTCAGGCTGGTCGGTGCTCGGGTACCCGTCGGGGGCGGCCAGCATCAGCACCCGGTAGCCGCGGTCGGCCATGTCGGCCACCTGCTGGGTCACCCGGGGCCAGCTGCCCGCCTGGGATGCCAGGAGCACCTCCGGGGCGCCGAAGTACCAGATTCTGCCTGGCTGGTCGGCCACGGCGCTCCACTTGCGGGCCGAGGAGAAGGGCAGGCGGCTGACTGCCCTGCCTGGGCGCAGGTCGTCCATCCCCTTGAGGATGGCCCGTCCGGTGGCGTTGGGGCTCTCCTCCGCGCAGACGTCCACCAGGGCCTGCCGCATCTGCTGGGCCGGCAGATCCTCGGCCAGTGGGTGCAGGTCGTCGTAGACGATGCCCCCGTCGGTGATGGTGCCGGTCTTGTCCAGATTCAGGGCATCCACCCGGGCCAGGGTCTCCACGGACTCCATCTGCTGGACCAGGGTCTGGTGGCGGGCCAGGCGGATGGCGGCCAGGGCGAAGTTCAGGGAGGTCAAGAGGACCAGACCCTCGGGGATCATGCCCACGACCCCGGCCACGGCGGACACCACGGCCTGCCGCCAGGCTCCGGTGGCCAGGGCCGTCTGGAAGCCGCCCACGGTCCGCATCTGGGTGAAGATGAGCAGCAGGCAGAGGGGAATGACCACTATGGTCATGACCTTGAGGATGGTGTTGATGCCCTCGTTCAGGTCGGAGTGTACCTTCTTGTAGACCTTGGCCTTGGCCGTCAGCGTGGCGGCGTAGGAGTCGGCGCCCACGGCGGTCACCTGGGCCAGGGCCATGCCCGAGACGGCCGTGGAGCCCGAGTAGACCTGGTCCCCCGGCTTGTGCTTGACTGTGCGCGACTCACCGGTCAGCATGGACTCGTCCAGCTCCAGGCCGTAGGTGTCGATGATCTGCGCGTCGGCGGGCACCTGGTCCCCGGAGCGGATCCAGAGCAGATCCCCCTTGACGATGGCATCGTGGGGCACGGTCAGGTTGCGCCCATCCCTGCGCACCGTATAGTCGGAGGCCACCAGGATGGACAGCCCGTCCAGGGTGTGCTTGGCCTTGAGCTCGGTGGCCACGCCGATGCCGGTGTTGATGATGATGATCAGGCCGAAGACCGCGTCCTTCCACTGCCCGGTCAGCAGGACCACCACCATGGCGGTCAGGATGATCCCGTTGAAGAGGGTGAAGACGTTGTCGCGGATGATCTGGCCCAGACTGCGGGAGGTTTGGTCCTGGGAGACGTTGACCAGGCCCTGGGCCTTCAGCCGCTCCACCTCCTGGGAGCTCAGCCCCGGCCGGTCGGTCACCGGAAAGCCTGTGCCCGCTGTCGCCTCTTGCTCACTGCCTGTGCCCATTCTCGGCCCCCTCTCACTCAGCGCTCAGGCGCACGGCCATGATCCTGGCATGCGGTCCGTCGTCCACAATGGTCTGCAGGGCGTCGGCCAGCAGGGGCGCGCGTGGATGCCCGGCAGGATCCACCGGGTGAACCGTAGCCGCATAGTAGAGCCTACCCGGGTCAGGGGTCCAAGCCTTGGCGCTTTGAGCGAACTCTACCACAGGGATGCCCGCCTTCCGGGCTGCCTTGAGGGCTGGGGTCCAGTCGCCGGCTCCGGGCCGACGGATCAGAATCAGACTGACCCCGCGGTTGATGGCATCCTGCACGCCATCCTGCTGATCGCCGGTGGACTGTGCTGAGGAGAAATAGCCCTTCATCCTCTCCGCCTTCAATGATGCCAGGATGCGGCTGTCCAGACCGGCATCCGGGTCCTTACCGCCCTTCTGCGGGCAGCCGATCAAAGCCACGAGCGTGTCGGAGCGATCCACGCCGTCGTGGGGCACGGTACCCTCATGCCAGGAGTCGCCCACGGCCCTGTCCTTGGGGGCACAGCCGGTGAGCATGGGCAGGCCTGCCAGCAGAGCAACCGCCAACAGGAGACCCGCCAGCCGCCTGACCGCTGCCAAGACTTGCCCGGCGCGGCTCATGTCAGCGTCGCCTTCCCGTCGTGCGGGTGAAGACCGCCACGGTCTCCACGTGGTGGGTCATCGGGTAGATGTCAAAGGCCTCGAGGTGCTTGGGGCTGTAGCCCAGGGAGATCAGGGTGGCCGTATCCCTGGCCAGGCTGGTCGGGTCGCAGGCCACATAGATGATGGTCCACGCCCCGCTGGCGGCCAGCAGTCGGCAGACCTGAGCCTTGGCGCCGGCCCTGGGCGGATCCAGCAGGATCAGGTCGGGATGGCCCAGCCCCTTGGGAGCACCGCCAGCCAGGACCTTGGCCACATCCCCCCGACGCAGGGCCACCCGGTCCAGTCCAGCCCGCTTTACGTTGTTTTTCGCACTGGCAATGGCTCCGGCGGACCCTTCCACGGCCAGGAGCCGGGCCCGTCCGTCGGCCAGAGCGGCCAGGGGCAGGGTGAAGAGCCCTGACCCGCAGTAGAGGTCCCAGATGACCGGCTCGGCCACCCCGTCCAGGGCCTGCCTGGCCTGGTCCAGGACCGCCTTGGTCAGCATGACCGGTGCCTGACGGTGGACCTGCCAGAATCCGTCGGCCCGGACCTGGTACACAGGTCCTGCCCCAGCCACCAGCCGCTCTGTCAGCAGGCGGCTCCCCTTACTCAGGCGACCGTCCACCAGCAGGGCGTAGTTGTCACCGACCGGTCCCCCGTCGCGCGGCTGGGGCACGGCCAGGCGTATGCGGGCACCGGCGGGCAGGCCGCCCTCCCAGATGCCCAGTTCGTCGGCCTGATCCAGCAGCTCCTGGGTGGCCAGGGGCATGGTCTGAATCGGCAGGCGGTCATGCGATCCCCGCCGACGCATGGAGGGGCGGCCCCGATCGTCGGCCACCAACTCGATTCGTGTCCTCCAGTGCAGGCCGCTCAGCTCCTCATCGCCGGGAACACGAGCCACCGGCACCTGGACGTCCACCCCGCCCAGACGGGACATCTGCTGACCAATCAGATCAGCCTTCCAGGTCAGCTGACCGGGCAGGCTGACGTGAATCAGATCAGCGCCACCCAGGCCGCCTCCCCAGGCCAAGGGTCCCGCCAGGGGCCAGACGGGTTCGCGTCGGTCAGGGCTGGCCTCCAACACCTGAGTTACCTCGCCCGTGGCGAATCTGCCGGCCCGGCCGTGAGGCTCGTCCAGGAGGACCTCCACCAGCTCCCCGGGCAGGGCGAAGCGGATGAAGACCACCCGGCCGTCCTCCAGGTGGCTTACGCAACGGCCTTGGTCGGCATAGCGTTCGATGCGCAGACGAACCCTGGTCTCAGTCATGATCGGCATGAACCTCCTGGTCGGCCTGACGACGATGGTAGGGGCCGCCGATCAGCAGCCAGCTGACCCAAATGCCCAGAGCAAACAGGGGGAGGCCCAGGATCAGGCGTGCGGCGCCAAGAAACCCGACGGAACCAGTCAAATAGAGCGGCACCTGGACCAGCAGGCGCAGCGCAAAGACGGCAATCCAGACCAAGGTGGCCTGATTATAGGCCAGTACCAGCTCTGGTTCACTGCGCCAGGAGGCCAGCCATTGTCTCCACCCGGAGACGACGGGTCGGCGCAGATACTCCACCAGCAGGCCGATGCCAGGCATCCGTGCCAGCAGCGAGGCCCCAAGAACGATGATCCAGAATCCGTTGGTCAGGAATCCTGGCAGATAATAATTGCGGGCATCCCGGGTCAGCCATGCGGCCACCAGGCAGATGCCTACCGAAAGCAGACCGGCCAGCGCCCCCAGAAAGGACTGCCGCTGGACCAGACGAATCAAGAGCTGCACAACGGCCAGGACCGCCGAAATCGCCACAGTCAGCCCCAGACGGCCGGTAACTAGAAAGAAAACCAGAAATACCAGCCCCGGCAGCAGCGACTCGACAATCCCCCGCCAGCCGCCGATGGCCTCCATGACGGAGAAATCATCGTCAGCCAGCGCTGCCAGCCCGGAATGCTTCTGCTTCACAGCCTTAGCGGACCTCCGAGAACATAGGTCCGCGTGACAGTGTGGTCTTCACCTCGGTCTGCTGATCCGAGTTGAAGGGGCCCTCCGGCTTGTCGGGGATCTGCGCTGCCTCATCGTCCTTGGACTCCGTATCTTCGGCTTCTCCTCGGCGCTGATTGGGGGTGATGGGCGCATGCATGGGAACCAAGTCACGGGGGGCCAGGGGCTCATCGCCACGGACCACCACCAGGTCGGCCAGGTAGCCGTCGAGAACATCCTTCTCCTTGCCTCCCTTAGCTGCAGGGCCGGAGAAGATGCCTCGCAGCATCCAACGGGGTCCATCGATGCCCACCACCCGTGTCAGCAGGTTCTTGCCTTTGACCTTGACGGGCAGGGTCAGCTCCTTCCCAAAGACGCCGTCCACCTCCTCGCAGGAAGGGTTGGCCTTGAGCAGGTCGGCCCGGACCTCGTCCCACAGGCCCAGGGACTTGGGTGCCGCGAAGGGCTCCAGCTCCAGACTGGAGGACCCGTAGGTGATGGTGGCTCCCAGCACGTCTCCAGTCTGCGAGTTGGCCTTGAGCCTCAGCTCGCTGCCCTGTAGGAAGGGCAACATCAGGGCGCCGATATCAAGGTACTCATCGGTATCGGGGGCCTCGGGATCCATGCTGTCCCAGGGACCCTGGCCGCTCTGCTCGGCTTCGTCCTGTTCCGCAGCCGTCTCGTCACGGTCCTCCTCTGATGTCAGATCGGATTTCTCAGTGGATTCCTCAGCGCTCTCGAACTTGTCGGGCCCCTTGGACTGGTCCTCCTGATCCTCGATGTTCTCCTCGGCCTGCCTCTTGGCGCGTTTCCTGCCGAAACCGAACAATCCCATGATGCCTCATTTCCTTGTGAGTCTGTACAAAGGATACCTAGTCAAGACCCAGGCGCAGCTTGCCGCCGGGGATGGCGTCCAGCAGATCCTTGGTGTACTGGCGCTGCGGGTGGTCGAAGACCTCGTCGGTGGTGGCGTGCTCCACAAGCCGGCCGTGCTGCATGACCACCACCTCGTCGGCGATCTGCCTGACCACAGCCAGATCGTGGGTGATGAACAGGTAGCTCAGACCTTGCTCGGCCTGCAGGTCGTTGAGCAGCCGCAGCACCTGGTCCTGGACCAGCACGTCAAGGGCAGAGACGGCCTCGTCGCAGATGATCACATCCGGATTCAGTGCCATAGCCCGGGCGATGGCGATACGCTGACGCTGTCCGCCGGAGAGCTCGTTGGGGTAGCGCCCCATGACCGACTCGGGCATCTCCACCATGTCCAGCAGCTCCTTGACCCGCTTCTGCCTGGACTTGGCGTTGCCGATCTTGTGGATGCGCAGGGGCTCCTCGATGGAGCGGTAGATGGAGTACATGGGGTCCAGGGAGCCGTAGGGGTTCTGGAAGACCGGCTGCACGTGCCGACGGAACTCCATGAGCTGGTGGCTGCCGAAGTCGGCGATGTTCTGGCCCTCGTAGGTCACCCGACCTGAGGTGGGCTTGAGCAGGTGCAGAACCATGTTGGCCACGGTGGACTTGCCCGAGCCGGACTCCCCCACGATAGCCAGGGTGGTCCCCCGCTTGACCGAGAAGGAGACGTCGTCCACGGCCTTGAACATTTCCTTACGCCGCGGCAGCCTGAATTCACGGGTCAGGTGCTCCACGGTGATGACATGCTCACTGCGCTCCAGGGTGCTCTCGCCCTTGACGTGATGCTCCAGCAGGCCCTCGGCATCCTGACCACGCTGCTTGGCGGAGATGATGCGCTGGGAGGCCAGCGAGGGCGCGGCCTGGACCAACCGCTTTGTGTAGGGGTGCTGGGGGTGCTGCAGGACCTCCAGGCTGGGCCCTGACTCCACCACCTGGCCCCTGTACATGACCACGATGTGCTGGGCGCGCTCGGCTGCCAGACCCAGATCGTGGGTGATGAAGAGCACAGCGGTGCCCAAGGACTCAGTCAGGCTGCGCAGGTGGTCCAGAATCCGTTTTTGGACGGTCACATCCAGAGCGCTGGTGGGTTCGTCCGCAATCAGAAGGTCGGGCCGGGAGGCCAGGCCGATAGCGATCAGGGCACGCTGACGCATTCCGCCGGAAAACTCATGCGGATACTGCCGCGCCCTGGTGGCGGCCTCAGGCAGTCCAGCCTCCGACAGCAGGCCGGCGATGCGGTCATTCATGTCCGAGCCGGTCACATGCTCCTTGGCCAGCTCCCAGGCCTTGTCGTCATCCATACCGGCGTCGATCAGGGACTTGGCCACGCCCCAGCGGGTCTCGGAGCCCACATCCCACTCGGCCTTCATGGCCTCCATGGTCTTGTCCACGTCGACAACCCCGGCATCACTCAGGGCCTGGCGAGCAGCCTCGAGCAGACCGGGCAGGTCCTTGGAGGAGATGAAGAGCTCGTCGTCAGACTTCTTTACCTTCACCTCTTCGTCGCCAACCAGGGCCTTTGCCAACCGGGAGCGCTTCTCCCGTGAGACATCCATATGGTTGGCGGTCAGCGCTTCCTTGACCTGGGAGCCGATGCGCCAGACCGGGTTCAGATTGCTCATGGGGTCCTGCGGAACCAGGCCCACCTGGGAACCGCGCAGCGCCTCGTAGTCCTTGCGGTCCAGACCCACCAGCTCGCGGCCCTTAAGCCGGATGCTACCCCCGGTCACCTTGCCAGTACCGGGCAGAAGACCCAGCACAGCCATGGCCGAGGTGGACTTGCCCGAGCCGGACTCCCCCACGATGGCCACCCACTGGCCGGGATAGACGTTAAAGGAAGCGTCGCGAACTGCATGAACGGTGCGCCCATCGGCGGTGAAGTCCACCTGCAGGTCCCGTACGTCGAGCAGGGGCTGATTTTCCTGATTGGTAGTCATGTTCTTGTCTGCTTCAGTCATGCTTCCTCCACTCAGGCCGTTCTGCTCTTGGGATCCAATGCATCCTTGACCGCGTCACCCATCATGATGAAGGCCAGCACAGTGATGGCCAGGGCTGCGGAGGGATAGAAGAGGACCGAGGGATTGGTGGTCAGCAGGCTCTGGGCCGTTGAGATGTCCCCGCCCCAGGAGACCACGGTGGAGGGCAGGCCGATGCCCAGGAAGCTCAGGGTAGCCTCCGAGACGATGTAGCTGCCCAGCGACATGGTGGCCATGACGATGACCGGGGCCAGTGAGTTGGGCATGATGTGCCGGAAGAGGTTGCGCAAGGGCGTGGAGCCCAAGGCCGTGGAAGCGGTGTTGAACTCCAGGTTCTTGGCCTCCAGGACGGCACTGCGGGTGATGCGCGCCATGTTGACCCAGCCGAAGAGTGTCAGTGTCAGGATGATCTTCCACAGTGAGGTGGAGGTACGGAACATCTGCAGGAGCACGATGGCGCCCAGAATCATGGGGATGGCGAAGAAGATGTCGGTGATGCGGCTGAGCACTGCGTCAACCCAGCCCCCGAAGAATCCAGCAATTGCGCCGATGAGCCCGCCGAAGACGGTGACCAGAATGGTGGTCATGATGCCGATGGCCACCGAGGTTCGAGCCCCGTGGATGACGCGGCTGTAGACATCGCAGCCCTGCAGGTCGAAGCCAAAGGGATGTCCCGGCCGGCCCGGCTCCAGGGAATTGGAAAGATTGCAGGCCATGGGGTCCTGCTTGGCGAAGAGGTTGGGGAAGAGGGCCACCAGGATGACCACGATCGCCAGGATTGCAGAGATGATGAAGAGCGGGTTGCGCCTCAGGGTCTTCCAGGCGTCGGCCCACATACTGGTGGGCGGCACGTCCTCATCCACCGAGTCCACCTCGCGCAGGGGCGTCTCGTCAATGGGGGCCACGAACCGCTCCTGCCCCGGCAGGGGGCCGGGGAAGTAGACGCGGGCCTGGCTTTCGTTCTGTTCGCTTGACTCGTTCATTGCCGTTTCACTCATAGTCGGTCCCTCTCCCTCACGCATACCGGATCCGCGGATCGAGCACTGCGTAGAGCAGATCGACCAGGAGGCTGGTGATGACGAAGATCAGGACCAGAATGGTCACGATGGAGACCACCAGGGTGCCTTCGCCCCTCAGGATGGCCTGGTAGAGGGTGTTGCCCACGCCCTGGATATTGAAGATGCGCTCGGTGATCATGGCCCCGCCCATGAGTCCGCCGATGTCGGCGCCCAGGTAGGTGACCACGGGAATCAGAGAGTTGCGCAATACATGCCGGACGATGACAGATCGGTTGCTCATGCCTTTGGCCCGGGCCGTGCGCACGTAATCCTCGGAAATGTTTGAAGTGATCTCCGTCCTGGTTAGACGGATGATGGAGGCCATGGATACGGATCCCAGCACGATGGCTGGCATGAGCAAATCAATAAAGCCCGGATTGGCTCCGGCCGTGGCTGGCAGCAGATGCCATTTAACACCGAACAGGTACTGCAGAATGAAGCCGGTGACGAAGGTAGGCACCGAAATCAGCAGCAGGGAGAGGACCAGGATGATGTTGTCCGACCACTTGCCCTTGGTCAGGCCGCCGATGATGCCGAAGATCACGCCGAAGATGCCCTCGAAGACGAAGGCCATCAAAGCCAGCTTAATGGTCACTGGGAAGGCCCTGCCGATAACGCTGATCACAGGCTGACCGGCGAAGGTATTGCCAAAGTTCAGGGTCAGTGCGTTCTTCAGAAAAAGCACGTACTGCACGATGAAGGGCTTGTCGAGATTGTATTCCGAACGTATCTGTGCGGCAACGGCCTGATTGACCGGCTTGTCCCCGAACATGGCGGCCACAGGGTCACCAGGAAGCGCAAAGACTAGCGCGTATATCAGAAGCGTCGTGCCAAGAACGACGGGGATCATCTGCAGAATACGTCGCAGAAGATATTTACCCATCGGCTATTCTCCTTTGTCATCCGCGACCGGGATCGGCATGGGGATCGGGGCCGCCGCAAAAATTCTTGTTTGAGTCTACCAGCACACCTCAACAGGGGTGCAAAAACACCAAGGCCGACGCGGAGTAAATCCTCCCGCGCCGGCCCAGGCAGTATCAGTTTTGGGGTGTGTGATTCAAGCTCCCGTCACCTCACTTGCTGATGTTGTAGTAGGCGGGGGTTCCCTTCCAGGTGAAGGAAAATCCTTTGATGTTCTTCGCGGCCACGCCGTTGGAGTTCTGGTAGTAGAGCGGGACTGCTGGCAAATCGCGGAAGAGCACCTCCTCGGACTGCTGGTAGATCTTGTTGGCCTCGTCGATGCTCTTGGCGGAGGCTGCTTTGTTCAACAGGGCGTCAAACTCGGGGTTCCTGTAGGTGTTACCGTTGGATACCGAGCTGGAGAAGTTACTCGACAGATAGCTCTCAGGCGAGGGGTAGTCAGGCTGCCAGCCAGAGCGGAAGGCCGAGTCATTGAACTTGCCGTTCTGCACGTTGGAGCGGAACTCGCTGAAGGTGGGCAAAGGGTTGCCCGCAGCCTGGATGCCCAGGGCGTTCTTGATGGAGTTGGTGACGGCATCGTAGATCTCCTTGTGAGCACCATCGGCGTTGTAGGCGATTTTGAAGGTGTCGCCCTCGCCCCATGGGGAGATCTTGTTGGCCTCGGCCCAGAGCTCCTTGGCCTTGGACGGGTTGTACTTGAGCACGTCGGATCCCTTGATGCTGGTTGAATAGCCGGGGATGACGGGGGCCGTGAAGTCGTGGACCTCCTTGGCGGTTCCGGACAGCACCTTCTTGATGATGCTTGCTCGGTCGATAGACATGGAGACGGCCTGGCGACGTAGCTTGCCCTCCTGATCCTGGCCGAAGTGCTTCATGTAGGTCGGGATGGTGAACATCTGGATGACCGAACCCGGGTCGTTGACGGCCTGGACCGTGTTGTCGGTCTGGAAGGTTTTGCGAGCCGAGGCGGGCAGAGTGTCGAGTACATCCAGGTTGCCGGCCTGCACGTCGCGGTAAGCCGCGGTGGGATCGGTGTAGGACCGGAACTCAACACCGCCGTTCTTGACCTTGATACCGCCCTTGTAAGTGGAGTCCTTGACCAGCTTTATGGACTTGTTGTGCTCCCAGGACTGGAACTTGTAGGGCCCCACGGTCACTGGCTTCTCGCCAAAGGCCTTGGTGTCCTTATAGAAGGACTCAGGCAGCGGCGCAAAAGCGGTGTAGCCCACCTGAATGGGGAAGGTGGACGAGGGCGAACTGAGATCCACGGTGAAGGTCTTGTCATCGATGACCTTCAAGCCGGACAGCTGGGCCTCGCCAGGGGTGCCCTCCTTCTGCAGGTCGTCATAACCCTTGATGTTGGCGAAGAAGCTGGAGGCCAGCGGCTTGTTACCGATGTTGGCCGCCCAGGACCAGGCTTTGGTGAAGGACTGTGCGGTGACCGGGGTGCCATCCGAGAACTTCCAGCCGTCGTTGATGGTCACGGTGTACTGGGTGTTGTCCTCATTGGCCTTGATCTGCTTTGCGATCTCGTTGACTGGTTTGCCCTTGTCATCGAAGCGTACCAGCTTGGAGAACATGAGGTCGATGGGGTTGCCGCCCCCCACTTCGTTGGTCATGCCAGGGATGAGAGGATTGGTCGGTTCAGGGTTGAAGAACGAGATGACGGCATCCGAGCTGCCGCCGTTGGTACTATTGGCTGAGGAGTCAGATCCACCGGATCCGCCGCAGGCGCTCAGCGTGAGCGCCATGACGCACAGTCCGGCGCCGGCAATGGTCAGGGCCGATTGCTTCTTCATATGTGCTGCTCTTTCCTTTGGTTGGTTTCCCGAATCCGCCGCCAGTACACAAGACCCGGGCGCGAATCCGCTTTGCTGCGGGTCCGGCCGGGTCGACGACGGATTATGCTGTTTTCGGCACGATCATCACTTCTTCTTAGACAACTCCGCGAGGTTCGGATAGCTGTTCCAGCCCAGAGTCAATCCCTGCACATTCTTGGCGGAGGCACCCTTATTGTTGGCGTAGTAGAGCGGAACCGCTGGCATGTCCTGCAGAAGGATCTCCTCAGCCTGCTGGAAAAGCTTGTTGGCCTCGCTGGTGTCCTTGGCCTTTGCGGCCTGCTTCAGCAGGTCATCGAACTTGGGGTTCTTGTAGTCGCCATCGTTGGACCCGTTGCCGTCAGCCGCCGAGCTGGCAAAGTTGCTCAACAGGTAGCTCTCAGGAGAAGGATAGTCAGGTGACCAGGCCGACCGGAAAGCCGCATCCTTGTAGGCGCGCTTGTTAACGTTGCCACGGAACTCGCTGAAGGTGGGTACAGGAGTGGCCTCAGCCTTGATGCCCAGCGTGTTCTTGATGGAGTTGGCCATGCCGTCATAGAAATCCTTGGCACCCCCGTCAGCATTGTAGACCATTTGGAAGCTCTTGTCGGCAGGCCACTGGCTGATGGCATCGGCCTTGGCCCAGTACTCCTTGGCCTTCTTAGCGTTGTACTTCAAATTATCGGAGCCCTTGAGGTTCTTGGAATAACCGGGGATGGCCGGCGCGGTGAAATCAGTGGGCTGCACACCCAAGCCTCCCAGGACCTTGTCGATCAGCATCTTGCGATCCAAAGCCATGGAGATGGCCTGACGGCGCAGGTGACCCTCCTCGTCCTGGCCGAAGTGCTCCATGGTGGTAGGGATGGTAAACATCTGCAGGACGGAACCAGGCTTGTTGTAGCCCTGAACCAAGTTGTCAGTCATGAAGGTCTTCTGGGCTGAGGTGGGGACGGTATCGATCGCGTCCAGGTTGCCCGCCTGCACATCGGAGTAAGCCGAACCGACGTCAGTGTAGACCTTGTAGTCGATGCCGCCGTTCCGGACCTTGACATCGCCCTTGTAGGTGGTGTTCTTGCGAAGCTTGACCATGGCATTGTGCTGCCAAGATTCAAACTTGTATGGTCCCGAGCTGACCGGGTTCTCACCGTAGGCCTTGGTGTCCTTGTAGAAAGACTCGGGTAGCGGCGCAAAGGAGGTGTAGCCCACCTGGATGGGGAAGGTGGACGAGGGTGAACTGAGGTCCACGGTGAAGGTCTTGTCGTCCACGACTTTCAGGCCGGCCAGCTGTCCATCCGCGGGCGCGCCCTGCTTCTGCAGATCGTCATAGCCCTTGATGTTGGCGAAGAAGCTGGAACCCAACTGGCCGTTGTTCACATTGGCTGCCCAGGACCAGGCCTTAGTGAAGGACTGGGCCGTGATGGGAGTGCCGTCCGAGAACTTGCGCCCGTCGACCAGGGTGACCTTGTACTGGGACATGTCGTCGTTGCCCTTGATCTCTGAAGCCAGATCATTGTGGGCCTTGCCTTGGTCGTCGAAGCGGACCAGCTTGGCATTGATGGCGTCCACCACCTGCCCGCCGCAGCTCTCCACTGTGTTGCTGGGAATGAGTGGTTTGGCAGGCTCACACCCATGGACCGAAACGACGGTATTGTTGCCTGACTGGCTGCTGGACGATTGCTGAGCGCCCTTGGTGTCTGAACCACTACCGCAGCCGCTTGCCAAAAGCGCCAAGGCACAGATGGTCGCGGACACGAGCGTGAGCTGTGAACCCTTCTTCATTGCTGCTGCTCCCTAATATTCATATATTTACTAACTGTCAACTTCACGTCTGCAACCAGAGACACTAGGATGACCGAACCTCAAAGATCCCTGACAGACGTGTAAGCCACAATACGCCATATTCTGGTACGAAGATATTTCGTAAAGCAAGTCTCGTCTCACTTGCCGAATCTCAAGCCCGCGGAAAAGCTTGCCTGTACCGGTCCCGCAGCTGCTCGATGGAGACGTGGGTGTAGCGCTGGGTGGTTCGCAGGGAGGAGTGGCCCAGCATCTCCTGAACCTCGCGCAGGTCGGCTCCCCCATCCAGCATATGCGTGGCGGCCGAGTGCCGCAGGGCATGGGGGGCGATGTCGGGCACCCCAGCCTGACCAGCCGCCTGATGAACCACCTTGCGAACCTGCCGCTGGCCAACCCTGCCGCCTAGTTGACCCAGGAAGAGGGCCTGACCTGCCTTGCGGGCCGATTTAGCCGTTGCGCCCGCCAGGACCGGCCGCCCCTCCCCCAGCCAGCGATCCAGGGCGCGGTCGGCGGGCAGGCCATAGGGCAGAACCCGCTCCTTGGAACCCTTGCCCAGGACCTTCACAGTGCGGCTGTGCCGATGCACATCATCCAGGTCAAGTCCGCAAAGCTCGGCAACACGCATACCCGTGGCGTACAGCAGCTCCAGCATGGCCGCATCCCGCACCTGCAGGGCCGCTTGAACTTTCTCGTCCTCCCTGGACTCGACTGGATCCTGGTCAACCGTATCCATCAAGGTGCGGGCCTGATCATGCGTCAGGATTCGTGGAAGGTGCTCGGACTGCTTGGGACTGCTCAGGGCCAGAGTGGGGTCGGTCTTGATCCGGCCGTGCCTGCTCAACCAACCGAAGAAGGACCTTAGTGCGGCCGTCTTCCGGGCCATGGTCGAGCGGGCGTGAGTGGCTGCCTCACGGGCCAGCCAGGACCTGATGGTGGCCAGGTCGATCTGCGCAGGGTCATCGATGCCGCGCAAATGCATCAGGTGCAGAAAGCCCGCCAGGTCGGCCCGGTAGGAACGCACGGTGTTGGGACTCTTGCCTGCCACCCGGGAAAGATAGTCGGTAAAGTCCTGCAGATCCTGGTCCACTACGGGTGCTCCCTTCGCTTAGCTGTGCAGTATGTGCAATACAGTCTAGGCGTTTTTGCCCTCGTCGCAGCTGCAGGCGATACTGACGAAGGAGGTGGATGGCCATGCGTTTGCCAGCAACCATACCGGCCGGAGCACGTCTGGTGGTCAGGATTGCCCTGGGGTTGAATCCGGAAGATGGAAGGCCCAAGTTCCGCGACTACGTGGGCCATGTGGTCGACTGGGACAGACATCGGCTGATCCTGGACAGGGATCCGGCGGCCAATGGGTCACGCCCCGGGGAGCGCGTGACCCTTCAGGCGGCAGATATGGTGGCGCTGAAGCCGGTTCCGGAACGCCGTTCGCCCCGCCCGGACCATCCGGATCTCAGTCGATGACCGGCGGGTGCAGCACGCGGGCCCTGCTGGTGGTCAGGAAGGCCGAGACCTGCTCGCCGCGCAGGGCCGAATCCAGCAGCTCCTGCCGCCAGTTGCCCTCCTGCGGATCCAGTTCCAAATCAATTGTGGGCGTCTGCTCCTGGTCGCCCAAGGCAGCCTTGTAGCGCCGGAAGGGATCGGCCTGGAGAAAGAAGTCCCTACGCTTTTCAGCGGCCTCCGGCCCCTGATCCCGCAAAAATGAAGCCATGCCCTGCAAATTCTTGACCAGGGCATCCAGAAGGTCGGCCACCTGGTCAGCGTTCTCCTCCACCATGGCCCTGGTCCGCTCCGGATCGGTCAGGGCTACGCGGGTCATGTCCCGCCAGGATCCGGCCGCCAGAGCCGAAGCCACACGACGGTCAGGCGACCTCGTCAGCATGTTGGCCAGAGCGGTGGCCACCACATGGGGCATGTGCGAAATTAATGCCGCAGCCCGGTCATGGGTGGCATCATCCAGGGCGATCAGCCGGTTGCCCAGCCCCTGGGTGACCATGTCGGCTACCGTCAAAAAGCGGCTATAATCCGTATGCTCATCGACGCAGAGGGCCCAGAGAGCATCTTCCAAGAGGGCCGGGTCCGAATCCTCATAGCCGGTGCCCTCGCTGCCGGCCATGGGATGGGCGCCTACGTAGCGATCGGCCAGACCAGCCTGTTTGACCTGTCTGCGGACCGGACCCTTGACGCTTCCCACGTCGGTCAGGGTGGTGCCACGGGTCAGCATCGGGGCCAACGCCTGGAGCACGTCGGGCATGACCCGCAAGGGGGTGGCCAGCACCAGAACGTCGGGCTTGCCCTTGGCCAGCTCCTCTAGGGTGTCCACGCAATGGATTCCCTGGCTGCGGGCCTGCTCATAGGGACGGTTGTTATGGTTCCACGCGATCACGAACCTGCCTCGAGCGGCAAGGCGACGAGCCAGCGATCCGCCGATCAGACCCAATCCCGCCACGGCAATTTTGTGGGCCGAGGTCAGCACCGGCGAGGCGGCCATGCCAGCTATCGGGTGCATGTGCTCGGGGCCGGACAGGTCCATGTGTGGGAAGGGGGCGGATTCATCTACCATAACAACTCCTTACTAATCGTCTCGGAATCGGGGTCCTCACCCCGGAAGGCCCCCGCCCTGGGCAGCATCCATTCACGGATAGGGGGCGCTGGATGCGGGGTGCGCGGATGGACCGCCAGCGTCTTGAGCCAGTCCCCCCTGTCCAGCAGGTCAGCCAGCACCTGATGCAGACCCTTCTGCCATGGTGCGGCGTCGATGCTGGCAACGAAGCTGTAGGTCCCGTCGTGCCCCTTGATGGGCCGGGACATGAATGAGGTCATGTTTAGGCCCGCATCGCGCAGACGGTCCAGCAGGTTGGCCAGCACGCCCGGCCCGGTATTCAGGGGAATAAAGGTGACGATGGACTCGAAATCACCGCCTGGCGCCAGGCGGCGTGCCAGCTCGGCGGCCTGGTTCCGGGGAGCCAGCAGAAGGAAGTCGGTGCGAGCCCCCTGATAGTCCTGCACCTCCCGCCGGTAAGTCTCCAGTCCGTAGAGGCTCCCACAGATGCGCGGACCCAGAGCCACCTGATCCGGGCCCAGATCACGGCAGGCCGCAGCGTTGGAGTTGGCTGTCACCGGAGTGAGGCCTGTCTCTTTGATGAAGCCCTTGCACTGGGCCAGCCCATGAGGGTGAGCGTCGACTTGGACCAGGGGGCCATGGTCAGCCTGGACGAATGCGTCGAAAACGATAGGCAGGCGGACCATGCCGAAGCCCGATACCGATTGGGTGTCGATCAGGGCATCCATGTTGGGCACCACATGGCCCTCTACGTTGTTCTCCCAGGCCAGTACGCCCCAGCCTCGGCCCTCCTCGACTGCAGCCACAATGGCAGCCGCATCCGGGCAGGGCCTCAGATCCGCTTGGCAGTCCAGCCTTGTCTCCATGAGGTTGGCGGCCTCAAGGGCAGCCTGGTGGGTGAAGGTCCCCTCGGGTCCCAGGAAGTGCAAGGGTATTCGGTCGGGCAGAGTTAACGAAGTTCCTGATAGAACCTGGCTCATGCGGATCGCTCCTGACGACGCAGGGGGCCGTCAGCAAACCAGGAGGCAGGCAAGCAAATGGCCAGGGTCTGGATCAGGACCAGCCCGCCCATCCAGAGAAAGACCGCATACTTGGCAAAGAACGTAGGGAAGTTGGCATAGGGCATGAGCACATCGCCACCCGGCCCCCGCATGGAGAGCAACCAAACCACGACCGTCGATGCTACCAAATGCAGGGCCAGACCCATGGTGCCGCTGTCGCTGCGGACCCACCAGGCGGCCAAAGCCACCAGCAGATAAGCCAAGGCCATCCCCCAAGGCAGACCCTGAGCGGCCCCGGAGCGCTGGACTAGGGTTCCCAGCACGCCCACCGCCAGGCCAATAGGCAGGCCCAGCAAGCAACGGAAGGGACTTGTCTGACCAGACTCCTCCGCCAAATGGGAAGGATCCTGGTCATTGGATTTGGAAACCTGAGACTTCATGGGTTCAAGACTAGTCCGACCCGGTCACCATGGGGCGGCC
This sequence comes from Bifidobacterium asteroides, assembly GCF_003202755.1. GTDB lineage: Bacteria > Actinomycetota > Actinomycetes > Actinomycetales > Bifidobacteriaceae > Bombiscardovia > Bombiscardovia asteroides_F. The sequence continues at coordinate 792,953 of NZ_QGLK01000001.1, read as the reverse complement.
GAGTCGCACTGTTCTGATTGTGAGAGAAGGCTTACTTCTTGTTGGCCCTGCGCTGACGGGCGTTCCACTTGTACCAGGCATCCCTGTCCAGGATGATCTTGCGCACGCGGATGGACTCGGGGGTCACCTCCACGCACTCGTCATCGTTGGCGAAGTCCAGGGACTCCTCCAGGCTCATGTCAATGGGCGGGGTCAAGGTCTCCAGCACGTCGGCGGTGGAGGAACGCATGTTGGTCATGTGCTTCTCCAGGGTGATGTTGATGTCCAGGTCGCCGGGCTTGTTGTTGATGCCCACGATCTGCCCCTCGTAGACGGGCGACTGGGGCTTGACGAAGAACTCACCCCGGGCCTGGAGCTTCTGCATGGCGTAGGGGCTGGCCTTGCCGGAGCGGTCGGAGACCATGGATCCGTTCTGCCGGGTCTTGATGTCGCCTGCCCAGGGAGCGTAGCCGGCAGAGATCGACGAGGAGATGCCAGTGCCACGGGTGGCAGTCAGCAGGGCGGTACGGAAGCCCAGGAGGCCACGGGATGGCACGGTGAACTGCATCCTGACCCAGCCGGAGCCATGGTTGGTCATGGTCTCCATGCGGCCCTTACGATCGGCCATGAGCTGGGTAACTGCGCCCATGTACTCCTCGGGCACGTCGATGGTGTCGGACTCCATGGGCTCCTGAACCTTGCCGTCCACGGTTTTGGTAACTACCTGGGGACGGCCTACGGTCAGCTCGTAGCCCTCGCGGCGCATCTGCTCAGCCAGGATGGCCAGGGCCAGCTCGCCACGACCCTGAACCTCCCAGGCATCGGGCCGATCGGTGGGCAGCACCTTGATGGAGACGTTGCCGATCAGCTCGCGGTCCAGACGGTCCTTGAGCATGCGGGCGGTCAGCTTGTGGTCCTTGCCCTCGGTGCCAGCCAGTGGCGAGTCGTTGGTGCCAAAGGTCATGGAAACGGCCGGGTCGTCAACGTGAATCAGAGGCAGGGGGCGGGGATCGTCCTGGTCGACGATGGTCTCGCCGATCATGATGTCCTCAACACCGGCCACAGCCACGATGTCGCCGGGGCCGGCCTCATCCACTGGGGAGCGCTGCAGGCCCTTGGTCCGCAGGATCTCGGTCAGCTTGAAGTTTTCGATGGATCCATCAACGCGCGACAGACCGTACTGGCGACCCTTGGTCAGGGTGCCGTTATAGATGCGCACCAGACCCAGCCGGCCCAAGTAGTCGGACGCGTCAATGTTGGTCACATGGGCCTGCAGGGGGGCGCCCTCCTCATACTCCGGGGCGGGGATGTTGTTCAGGATAGCCTCGAAGAGGGGCTCCAGGTCGTCGTTGTCGGGCACAGCACCGTCGGCAGGCTGGTTCACAGAGGCCTTGCCGGCCTTGGCTGCGCAGTAGATGACCGGCAGGTCCAGGAGGGAATCCAGATCCAGGTCCACTCCCTCCTCGCTCACGTCTTGGGCCAGACCCAGGAGCAGATCGGTGGATTCTGAGACCACCTCGGAGATGCGGGCATCGGGACGGTCGGTCTTGTTGATGACCAGGATGACGGGCAGCTTGGCCTCCAGGGCCTTGCGCAGAACGAAGCGGGTCTGGGGCAGGGGCCCCTCGGAAGCGTCCACCAGCAGAACCACGCCATCGACCATGGAGATGCCGCGCTCCACCTCACCGCCGAAGTCGGCGTGGCCGGGGGTGTCCACCACATTGATAGTGATGCCGTCGGGCTCGCCCAGCTTGGCTGCCAGGGGGCCTGTGTACTTGACGGCGGTGTTCTTGGCCAGGATGGTGATGCCCTTCTCCTTCTCAAGGTCGTTGGAGTCCATGACCCGGTCGGGCACCTCCTCCCGCTCGGAGAAGACGTGCGACTGCTGCAGCATGGCGTTGACCAGGGTGGTCTTGCCGTGGTCAACGTGTGCCACAATCGCCACATTTCGTATATCGCCGCGTACCGCCATCAAAACCTCATTCTCGTGAATGCTATCCATGCCCCCACCGGCCTAGCTGCCGGCTGGCGTGGTCCAGGAATTGGACAAACAGAGACAAGTGTAACCGCCTTGTGTGACAGGCGTTCACTCCTCCTCGCCCTGGGACGAACCATGGGCAAGATCCGGGGATTCGGGTTGCCCATACAGCTCCTGGCGGGCTTGGGCCAGAGCCGAGTCCTCATCGGGCAGAAAGGGGGCAAGTGAGGGCAGATCCTCCAAGGACTGCAGGCCCATCCGTTCAAGGAAAAGGTCGGTGGTAACCAGCAGCGCGGCGTGGGTTTGCTCGTCCAGGCCTTCCTCACGAACCAAGCCGCGCACCAACAGAGCCCGGATGACCCCATCTGAGTTGACCCCGCGAATCTGACCCACCTGGGCACGGGTCATGGGCTGGCGGTAGGCCACGATGGCCAGGGCCTCCAGGGCCGCCTGGGAGAGCCGTGCCGTCTGACCGTCCTTGACGAAGGCCGCCACAACGGGCTGGTAGGCGGCCCGGCTGGTCAGTTGCCAGCCCCGGGCGGTCCGACGCAGTTCGAATCCTCGGTCGCCATAGGACTCGGCCAGCGATTCCAGGGCGGCATTGACCGGTGCCGGGTCCACGGCCAGCACCCGGGAGAAGTCCTCTGCAGTCAGCGGCCGGTCCGTGGCCACCAGAATGGCCTCCAGGCAGGCGGTCAGTCCACCGGGAAAGTCCTGCACGTCGAAGTCCACATATTCGGGACGGGTGTCGGGAGCCGAGGATTGGCTCATGCGAAGTCCCCCTCACTGATCAAGGCCGTTTCCGGCTCCTGGGTCGGCCCTATCCAGCGCAGGTAGAGCGGCTGGTATGGACCATCCTGACGATACTGGATCAGTTCCTGCCTGAAGAAGATCAGAACGGCCAGGAATCGGGCCACCACCTGCGCCCGGCCCTTGGATGAGGCGACCAGATCGGCGAAGGCCACCGGCTGACCGGGCCGTGCCAGCAGGGCCCGGCGAACCTGGTCGGCCTCCTTGTTCAGGTCGACCAGGGGCACGTGCAACTGGTCCAGACGTACCTCTGAGGCCGGAGCGTTGACCAGGGCATTGGCGCAGAGCAGGGCCAGATCCTCCGGCTTCAGAGTCCAGACCAGATCAGGCAGCAGGTGGGTCAGCTGGGGCTCCAGATGGCCGGGATGCGCGTAGCGGCCCGAGTTGGCGGCCAACCTGGCTCGAAAGTCCTGTCCCGCCTGCTTGAAGGCCCGGTACTGCAGCAGCCTGGCGAAGAGCAGATCACGCTCCCGAAGGGCGTCCATGGAGGCCTGGTCGCGCATGGACTCGTCCTCCACAGGCAGGAGGGCGGCGCTCTTGGCCTCCACCAGCACCGAGGCCACGTCCAGGAAGGCACTGGCCTGGTCCAACCCCTGACTGAAGTCCAGGGTGCGCACATAGTCCAGAAATTCCCCGGTGATGGAGGCCAGGGATACCTCCGTCAGGGAGAGCTTTCGGTTGGCCAGCATGCCCAGCAGCAGGTCGAAGGGCCCCTGGTAGACATCCAGGTCGACGGCGAAGCCGTCCGCTGATCCGCTCACGCCACGATGCCGCGGGCGATCAGCTCCCGGGCGACCTCCCGATACTCCTTGGCGGTCTTGTGCTCGGGAGCGAACATGGTGATGGGCTCGCCGGCCACCGTGGCGTCGGGCAACTTGATGGACCGGCTGATGATGGAGTGCAGGACCTTGCCCTTGAAGGCCTCGTAGATGCGCTGAAGCACCTCGTCCGAATGCAGGGTCTTGGTGTACATGGTGACCAGCACTCCGTAAACCTGCAGGTCGGGGTTGATGCGGCTGCGGACCTTCTCTATGGATTGCATGAGCAGGGCCACGCCGCGCAGGGCGAAGAACTCGGCCGCCACAGGGATGATGACCCCGTCCGCGGCAGTCAGCGCGTTGACGGTCAGCAGACCGAGCGAGGGCTGGCAGTCGATGATGATGGCGTCATACTCCTGCCGCAGGGGCCGGATGGTTGCCGCCAGGGCCTGCTCCCGGCCGACCTCGGTGACCAACTGAATCTCAGCGGCCGACAGATCGATGTTGGCCGGGATGATGTCCAGACCGTCAAAACGGGTGTGCCTGACCACCTCGTGAACATCCAGGGAGGTGTCGAACATGGCGGTGTAAATGGTGTTGTCCACACTGTTGGCATTGATGCCCAGACCCACGGTGGCCGCGCCCTGGGGGTCGAAGTCCACGATCAGCACCCGTCGCCCATACTGGCACATGGCCCCGGCGATGTTGATGGATGATGTGGTCTTGCCCACGCCGCCCTTCTGGTTGCACATGGCGAGGACACGGGCCGGGCCGTGCTGTTTCAAAGGCTCCGGGGCAGCGAACGTCTCATACTCGCGCCCTAACAAATCCGTAGGCATGCCTCTACCCTATCAAGTTTCCGACCGCATTCGCGGGTTGGCGGGTCAGCGAGCGCGGGGATGGGCCGTCTGGTAGGTCTCCATCAGGGCCTGCGGGCTGACGTGTGTGTAGATCTGTGTCGTGGTGACCGAGGCATGGCCCAGCAGCTCCTGGACGGAACGCACATCGGCGCCTCCCTCCAGCAGATGAGTGGCGAAGGAGTGCCGCAGGGTGTGGGGGTGCAGGGGCCTGTTCAGTCCCGCCCGGCGTCCGGCATCCCTGACCACCTGCCAGACCGTCTGCCTGGTCAGCCGCTTGCCCCGCTTGTTAAGGAAGACGGCCCGCAGCTCCCTGCCCTTGGTGGCCCGATTACACAGGCTGGACCGCCCCAGATTCAAGTAAGTCTGCATGGCCCGGCAGGCGTAGGAGCCCATGGGCACCAGACGCTGCTTGTCGCCCTTGCCGGTCAGACGGACCACCCGCTCGTTAAGGTCCATGTCCTCCAGATCGGTCCCCACAGCCTCCGAGACCCGGCAGCCTGTGGCGTACATGAATTCCAGCAGGGCCTTGTCCCGCAGGACCACAGGATCCTTGGACCCGCCCATTGCGGCCACATCCAACAGCCGGGTCACCTGGTCCACGTCCAGCACATCGGGCAGGGCCGAGGTGCCCTTGGGAGCCTTGACGGTACGAGAGACATCCTGGTCGGTCACCCCCTGCTTGAGGGCGAACCGGTGCCACTCATGGACAGCGGCCATCCTCCGTGAGCGGCTGGCTGAGCTCTCATCGGCCAGATTGGCCAGAAAGCCCTCCACATCGGCGGTTTGAATCTGCTCCACGCTGGTGATGCCTCTAGCGGACAGCCAGTGAATGTACATGTTCAGATCGGACTTATAAGCCTTGACCGTGGCGGGGGCAAGACCCCGCTCCAGACCAGTGTAGGCCAGGAACTGATCCAGCAGAGCGGTCAGCCCCTCCTGATGATCACCGTCCACTACCGCTTAACCTCCGGTTCTCTTCATCAGTACTGGTCTTTAGAGCATATTCTAACGCGTTGTGGATTGGAGCGAACGCTCAAGAGACTTCCCGAATCAGCCCTTGAATCCCTTCTTGCTGAAGAATCCGTCGATAGGGGCCGGCCTCCCTGCTGATGATTCCGTCAATAGCGTGCATGCCCAGCAGCTCCACTGGCGCATTGTCATCAGTCAATACCCTCCCATTTATATCCCCAACCGTGCTCAGGCGGGAGCTGACCTGCTCCATCATCTCGGACAGGTCCGGATCAGGGCTGACCCTGGCTGCCTCCTCCGCCAGTAGTTCGGAGGCCGGATAGTCCCTCATAGCCTTCCTCTTATCCCCTCCCGCTTCCGAGAAATCTGCGGAAACAAGGCGACGTGCAAAGAGCTCGCGGTTGGTGGTCTGGGGCACATCGGCCGTCAGGATGGCATCGGAGCCGAAGACCCTGGTGATGGTATTGGTCAGGGCCGCATTGATGGACCCCTGACCGTCGTCGATCATGTTCATGTTGACCACCATGACCCCGCCCGGATTCAGGTGGTTCCTAACCAGGGTGAAGAACTCGGTGGAACTCATCTGGAAGGGTATGGTGATGTCCTGGTAAGCATCGACCATAATCAGGTCGTAGTGCTGGCTGTTGGCCGCCAGCCAGGCTCGGCCGTCGTAGGTGGAAACCTGAATATCGGAGGGCTGATCAAAATACTTGATGGCCAGGTTGCTGATGGCCTGGTCAATCTCCACCCCCTGGATGGCCATCCGTGGATAGTACCGCCTCAGTTGCCGGGCATAGGTCCCGGTCCCCATGCCCAGGATCAGAGCCGAGCGGGACTGATCGGCCATGAGCGGTGCTGCCAGAGCCGTGTCGTAGTACATGCCGGTCATCCCGGGATGCTTCATAGTCACCGACTGGACGCCGAAGAGAACGTTGGTGGAAAGGATGGTTCTATCCGCCAGGGTTTTGACCTGCAGATAGTTGTAGATGGACTCGCCCTCATAGGCCAGGCCCTTCTCCCAGAATGCGAATCCCGTCATTGGCGAGAGGGCAGCTGAGACTACAAAGGCCACAGTGGCGATCAGGCAGGCCAGGCGGTGCGCATGGGAGGAAAGAAAATAGACCAAGGCCACCAGAAGCAATATCCCTGAGAAGATCAGAAAGGTAACGAAGGTCCCCACGGCAGGGATGGTCACAAAGGTGGGCAGGAAGGTGCCCAGGATGGATCCCACGGTATTGCAGGCGCTGAGCCGGCCGACCACCGAAGCGTTATCGTCCAGGGAGTCGGTGGCGCTCTTGACCAGGCCCGGTGTGATGGTGCCCAGGAGGAAGAGGGGCGGAACAAAGATGATCAGGCAGGAGATAAAGGCCGCCAGGACCAGGAAGTTGGTAGAGACGGCCACGATCAGCAGTCCCGAAATCAGAATGATCAGATACTTGCCGACCAAAGGAATCAGGGCGATCCAGACGGCCGCGGCCATAATGCTCAGGTAGAGCCTGTCCGGGTCAGGGTTCCGGTCAGCCCAGCGGCCGCCGACGACGGCACCCAGGGCCAGGGCGATCATGATGGTCCCGATGATGATGGTCCATACAATCTGAGAAGACGAGAAGTAAGGAGCCAGCAGGCGGGAGGCCCCCAGCTCAGCGGCCATAACGGCCATCCCCGAGAAAAACTCCGTTACATAGAGAAAGATGCGCGACCGAAGGATGGGGCGCGACTGATTGATTTTGGTTAGCTTGGATCTACCGCTGCCGCGAGATGGACTGGCTTGAACTGCTGATTCTGCCGAGACAGCCGACTCGACTACGCTGTGATCATCGTTCATGGCGGCTCCCGGCATCATTGTCGTCAATCAACTTACCGTCCCGCTGATAAATGGTCAAATATGCAAAGAACCCCGCCAAAGACGAGGTTCTTGAAATACGGTATCCAGATCCGCTGATCAAGCAGTGACCGGAGCGTTCACATCGGCAGGCAGGGCCTTCTTGGCCTCAGCCACGATGGCGTTGAAGGTGTCGATGTCGTTGACGACCAGGTCGGCCAGAGCGCGGCGATCCAATTCGATCCCGGCCAGGCGCAGCCCTTGAATGAAGCGGTTGTATGTGATTCCCTGGGCGCGGCATCCGGCGTTGATGCGCTGGATCCACAGCTTGCGGAAGTCACCCTTGCGGGCCTTGCGGTCCCGGAAGTTGTATGTATATGAATGGAGCAGCTGCTCCTTGGCCTTGCGGTAGAGACGGGAGCGCTGGCCACGGTAGCCTGACGCCCGCTCCAGGACGACCCGACGCTTCTTATGCGCGTTGACTGCCCGCTTGACTCGTGCCATAGATATTCCTCAGCTTTCTAAAATCTCACTCGACGCGACAGCACCCGCTCAGCGGGCCAGCATCCTCTTCATGTTCTTGGACTGGGTCGGAGCGAGCACCTCGTCAGTGGACAGGTGACGACGCTTCTTGGCCGACTTGTGCTCCAGATTGTGGCGCATACCGGTCCCGGCGTGCATGAGCTTGCCCGAACCCGTGGTCCGGACGCGCTTGGATGCGGCGGAGTTACTTTTCATCTTCGGCATTGCTGCCCTCCTTGGATTTCATCTGCTTGGGAGAAGTATTGTTGTCGGTCTTGGCAGCCAAATGAGCCGCCTGACGGGCCTTGCGCTCGGCACGGGCCTGGCCGCCCCGCCGACGCTGCTCGGACTGGGTGTGGACCTTCTTGCCCTTGGGCGACAGGGTCATGATGATGTTGCGCCCCTCCTGCTTGGGGGCGAACTCGATGGAGCCCAGATCCGCGACGTCGTCAGCCAGCTTGCGCAGGAGCTCCACGCCACCGATGGGCCGGGACTGCTCGCGCCCACGCAGCATGATGGTGACCTTGACCTTATCTCCGGCGGACAGGAAGCGGCGCACGTGCCCCTCCTTGACCTCGAAGTCGTGGTCGTCGATCTTCAATCTGAAGCGGATCTCCTTGATCTCCGACATACTCTGGTTGCGGCGCGCCTCACGAGCCTTGATCTTCTCGTTGTATTTGAACTTGCCGTAATCAATGAGCTTGGCGACCGGGGGTTTGGCCTTGGGCGCAACCTCGACCAGGTCAAGGTTGGCCTCCTTGGCCAGGTTGAGGGCGACGGAGGTCGCAATAATTCCCACCTGTTCGCCGTTGGGCCCGATCAGGCGTACCTGAGACACTCGTATATCGTCGTTAATCCTTGGTTCGTCGCTAATGATGACTCCTTCTCAAATACCACAACATCCACTGCCCGGCGAAGAACCCATAGGTTTCGAACATGACCCTCGCAGCCGTACGGCAACGAAACAGCCAATGCCTGCACCGCACATAATGACAGCCAGCCGTTACCGGCGCAGGTCGAACCCGAAGCCATGGAAGGCTCCCAGGTGGGATCATCCGCTTTCTTGATTTCTCAAGCCGGATAATAGTATAACACAGCCTTCAGGACAGATCCCTAGGCATGAAGATCCAGCAACCCTGGCTTGGCCCCGTCGTGGTTGAAGTAAACGTCATACCAGGTCAGGAAGGAGTAAACAGTCCAGATCTTCCGGCGGGCATCGTTGCGCTTGGCATAGTTGTCATCCAGCATCCGCAGCAGGGCCTCCTGGTCGAAGAACTCGGACACCCACTCCTGTTCGAACAGGCTGCGGACCAGCCGATAGTAACGCTCCTGATGCAGCCAGTCCCGGATTGGCACGGGAAAGCCCAGCTTTTCTCTGGCGGACCACTCTCTGGGAATATGACGGTCAGCAGCCTTGCGGAAGGTGAACTTGGTGTTCTGATCAGTGATCAGGTATCTGGTAGGCACCTTCTCGGCCACATCCATCAGCTTGCGGTCCAGCAAGGGAACCCGCAACTCCACCGAGTGGGCCATGGTCATCTTGTCGGCCTTGAGTAGGATGTCCCCGGGCATCCACTGATGTATGTCCAGATACTGCTTCTTCTTAATCTCGGACAAGTTGCGCCCCTTGAGTCGGGCATATATCCTTCCGGTGATCTCAGAGACTCTGGGAGCCTTGCGATAGGCCGGCTTGAGCAGTTTTCCGGCCTCGTCCTCGCCGAAGACCCTGGCCTGACCGATGAAATTCTCTTCAGCAGGGGCCAGGTTGGCATACAGGTGCCAGGCTCCGTGGAAGTGCTTGCCCTTGGCCCAGCGTCCGATAGCGTACCGAGCCTTGCGGGGCAATCGTCCCAGAAGGCGGGTGACATCCTTGATGATGCGCGAGCGCGTATGCACCCCGTAGTCTATATAACCGGCGAAGAGCTCGTCGGCGCCCTCCCCGCTCAGTACTACGCGCAGGTCTCGGCTGGCCAGCTCGGAAAGGAAGAAGAGCGGCACGCAGGAGGGATTCGAGTCAGGTTCGTCCATGTACCACTGGATCTGTGGGAAGTAGCTGAAGGCCTGGTCGCCGTCCAGGGACTCGCTGGTGTTGTTGAGATTGAGCATGGAGGCCAGTTCGCTAGCCTGGTCGGACTCGTTGTAGGTCCCCTTGCCAAATCCGATTGAATAGGTATGCCGGGGACGCGCCAGGGCTGTGACATAGCTGGAGTCCACCCCCGAAGAGAGAAAGGAACCCACCTCCACATCGGCTACCTGGTGGGCCTTGACAGAGTCCTGAACGGTCTTGTCAATCGCGTCGACCAAGTCCTTCAGGCTCTGCTTGCTCTCTCCAAATGCCGGATCGTAATACTGGTGGATGTCCATCTTTCCATCCCGAAAGGTGAACCAGTGACCCTCGGGAAGTTTGAATACGCCCTTGAAGAAAGTCTCAGGGAGCGCCGAATACTGGAAGGTCATGTAGGGACGCAGGGCCTGGTTGTTGAGCTCCTTGTGGAAATCTGGATGCTGCAGGAGACTCTTGATCTCCGAGGCATACATAAAAGTACCGCCCATCCGAGCGTAATAAAAAGGCTTGATACCGAAATGATCCCGGGCCCCGAAGAGCTCGCCGCGGCCACGGTCCCATATGACAAAAGCGAACATGCCACGCAGACGGTTGACAACCTGGTGGCCCCACTGCTCGTAACCATGCAGGATGACTTCGGTGTCCGACTCGGTGGAGAAAGTATGGCCCAGGTCGATCAGTTGGCGGCGCAGTTCGCGGTAGTTGTAGATCTCCCCGTTCATGGTGATGGCCATGGAGGAGTCCTCATTGAAGATGGGCTGGTCGCCGCCCTGCAAATCGATGATGCTGAGGCGCCGAAAACCCAAGGCCACCCGCTCATCCACGAAATGACCCTCGCTGTCAGGCCCACGGTGGGCGATGATATCTGTCATCCGCTTAAGCACTGCCGTCTTTTCCTCGGCAGAGGTGTCGTTGACGAACCCAGCAATCCCGCACATAGGCCTGACTCCTTATTAGTTCACCAAGAGCCCACAATAGACCAAGAGGGCAACAGAAACAGGAAACAAACGAACCTTGTGAGTAGACTGCGCCGGAACCCCCATAGGCTGAAAGCTCCGACGTGCCAATGACAGCAGAACTGTCATTATATTGCTGCATCCACCAGGGGCAGGTAATCTCCGTAGCCCTCCGCCTCCATCCGGTCCCGCGGCACGAATCGTAGGGCGGCGGAATTCATGCAGTAGCGCTGCCCGCCACGGTCAGCCGGGCCATCGTCGAAGACATGCCCCAGATGGATGCCGGTCTGTGCTGTCCGTACCTCGATCCGGGGCCGACCCAGCAACTTGTAGTCATTGCGATTGACCAGCAGTTGAGGGTCAATGGGCTTGGTAAATGCCGGCCAGCCACAGCCCGAGTCGTACTTGTCGGCCGAGGAGAAGAGCGGCTGCCCGCTGACCACGTCCACATAGATGCCCGGACGGAACTCTCCGTCGTAGGCGTTGGTGAAGGGCCGTTCGGTGGCCGAGTGCTGGGTCACCTCGTAGCTTTCAGGGTCCAGGGACCAGATGCGCTCGATGTAGCGTTGGCGGGAAGCGGCATTGGCAATGGCCTCCAGGGGGATGTGGCAGTATCCGCCAGGGTTTTTGAGCAGGTAGTCCTGGTGGGACTCCTCCGCCGGATAGAAGTTGATCAGGGCCTCCACCTGCACAGCGGGATGACGGCCGGTCCGGCGCTCCAACTCCTCCAAGGCGCGACGGAAGACGGGCTCCTCCTGCTCGCGATGCTCGGGATCCCAGTAGAGGCCGCTGCGGTACTGCCTGCCCCGGTCGTTGCCCTGGCGATCCACCGAGAATGGGTCGATCAAATCCAACAGAAGTAGGGTCAGGGTCCGTAAAGTGACGGTTTGGGGATCATAGGTCAGCCGCACACTCTCCACGGCGTCGGTGACACCGCTGCATACCTGCTCATAGCTGGGGGCGGGCACTGTGGACTGGGCGTATCCTACCTGGGTGTCAATGATCCCGTCCACCTCTTGGAAGAACCGCTCGATGCCCCAGAAGCATCCCCCAGCCAGGACGACCGTGGCCAGGTCGTTGGTCGAAACCTTGTTCTTGTCCATGATTCCTCCTCACGTACCGGTGCCTATCGTTAGGTTCAACAAGAGCCGGAGAGTCCCTATTCCGCCCTTCCAGCCTCTTGACAGCCTTCTCACATTGTCGACCAGTCTGCCCCTGCGGCGCAAGAGGCGATTATCATATGACCATTTCCAAATCGAAGCCAGGAGGTTGATCATGCAGCGAGCGCAGGAAGAGGCAGACGACGATGCGAAGTCCTCCGGGACCGTCCTCGACTCCCTGGCTGCAGCCTTTCCACGGACCCTCCCCATCTTGGCTGGATTCATGGTGCTGGGAGCCTCCTACGGTTTTCTGATGACCAGCCGTGGATTCCCGGTGATCTACCCGCTGGCCATGAGTGCCCTGATCTACGCCGGATCCATGGAGTTCGTGACCGTGGACCTGCTCATGTCCACCTTCAATCCCTGGGGCGCGCTGATGCTGACCCTGATGGTCAATGCACGGCATCTCTTCTACGGCCTGGCCATGCTGCCGGTCTTTCGAGGGACGGGCCGGAAGAAGCCCTATCTGATTTTCGGGATGTGCGATGAGACCTTCGCCCTGGAGTCCGCCGACCCTCACCCCGCCGGAACCGACAAGGGCTGGTACCTCTTCTTCGTCACCCTGCTTAATCAGATCTACTGGGTGGGCGGAGCCACCCTGGGCGCTGTGCTGGGCAACCTGGCGAACTTCGACACCCGGGGGCTGGATTTCGTGCTGACTGCCATGTTCCTGGTGCTCTTCCTGGAGCAGTGGCGGCAGGCCGAGGCCCGCGTGCCGGCCCTGATCGGTCTGCTGGCTTCGCTGGCCTGCCTGCTTGTCTTCGGACCCGACCGATTCATCATCCCGTCCATGGCGGTCATCCTGGCCGTCTTCATCCTCTTGGACTCCCGGAGCCAAAGGAAGGCCTCATGACCACTGCACAGCAACTGATCACCATAGGCATTGTGGTCCTGGGAACCATGGCCACCAGATTCCTACCCTTCATAATCTGGCCGGAGGGGCGTCGGCCACCGGCCCTGGTGACCAGGCTGGGACATCTGCTGCCCGCTGCCGTCATGGGACTGCTGGTGGTTTATTCGCTCAGGCACACCAACCTGGCAGGAGGCGACCACGGACTCTATGAGGCCCTGGCTCTGCTGGTCACAGCCCTGGTCCACCTGCGCTGGCGAAACATGATGATCAGCATCGCCTGCGGCACCCTGACCTATATGGCCCTAGTGCAAGGGTGGCTGATCTTCCTGATCCGTCTGGTTGGTCTGGGATGATGGGGATGCGGCCAATGGGCGAGCGCAGAAAGAAGGACCTAATGCAGAATGACGGTCAGTCGGACCGTACGGACCAGGCAAGTCAGGCACCGCTCTGCCGGATTTGGGGCGCAGGACAGTACTTTGGCGAAGAGACGGCACGCGGCGGACAGGCCATGGTCATCGCAGCGGACGGCGGGCTGGAGCCGGCCCTGGAGCACGGTGACGAGCCGGAACTGGTCGTGGGCGACTTCGACTCCCTGCCCGCTGGCAGCCAAAAGCTGCGTACAGACATCCCCCGCCGGGTCCTGCCTGCTGAGAAAGACGACACGGACCTGCTGGCCGCAGTCAAGGTGGGCTGGCGGTACGGTTGCCGAAGATTCCTTATATATGGCGGCCTGGGCGGGCGCATGGACCACACGCTAGCCAACCTGAACCTGATCCATCTGATTGCTGCAAGCGGTGGCCGGGCCGAACTCTGGGGCCAAAGAATGCTGGTCACAGCTCTTGGCCCTGGAAGCCTGGACTTTCCCGCCTGGGACTGCCCGCCCAGGTCCATGGTCTCCGTCCTGGCGGCCGACGACCAGGCTCTGGGTGTGGTTGAGCAGGGCCTCAAATACCAGACGGACGGCATGACCATGACCAACCGGCAGGTCACTGGTGTCAGCAACGAGTTCCTGCCCGGTAAACCGGCCCACATAGCACTGAAACAGGGAACAGTGTTCGTCGCCTACCCCACCTCGGCGCCCGAGCCGGTCTGGAGCACCAACCTGGAGCCCAAGGCCGACCTAGGCTCCCTGGAGACTCGACCCTCCCGTCGGCTGGCCTGAACCTCTTTTGACTTGGAATCCCACTTGGAAAGGAAAACCTATGGCGGAATCATCAACCACACTATCGGCAGCACCTACAGCCGAACACCCGCTCTTCATCTGCTACAGCCGCTGCTCCACCTGCGCCAAGGCCCGCACCTGGCTGCGTGATCACAATGTGGACTTCACCGAGCGCGACATCAAGGAGCACCGCCCCACCCAGGAAGAATTGACCGAATGGCTGGACATAAGCGGCCTGCCCGTCCGGCGGTTCTTCAATACCTCGGGTCAGGCCTATCGCAGCCAGGGGCTGAGCAAACGCTTGCCGCAGATGGATACGGAGCAGGCTCTGCAGCTGCTTTCCACCGATGGCATGCTGGTCAAGCGTCCCATCCTGCTGGATGGCCGCCATGTCCTGGTCGGATTCCGTCAGCAGCAGTGGGAGGATTGGCTGGCCGATACGAACGAAAATTCTCACAATTCCTGATCGTTTTGTTGCGCAAACAAACAACAAAATCTACCATTTTTTTTGTTCGTTTTTTCCTCGGCACAACCAGCGTAGTCGCTTGCTATAAGTACACAGGGTTCTATAAACTATGAGATGTTATCAGTAATCGGCCATATACGGTCCGGTAATTTTTGTGCTGTATACGGCCAATCTCCAAGGGAGAATTGAATGACAGTAAAGATTGGCATCAACGGATTCGGACGTATCGGTCGTCTGGCCTTCCGGCGCATCTTTGAGCTCCAGGCCCGTGGCGGCGACGCCTCCAACATCGAGGTTGCCGCCATCAACGATCTGACCACCCCGGCCATTCTGGCCTATCTGCTCAAGTACGACAGTACTCAGGGCACCTTCCGTCACGACGACGGCACCCCTGTCTCGGTCACCTCCACCGATACCGCCATCGTGGTGGACGGCAAGGAGTACCCGGTCTATGCCGAGAAGGATGCCAACAACATCCCCTGGGTCAATAACGACGGCGTGGACTACGTGCTGGAGTGCACCGGCTTCTACACCTCGGCCGAGAAGTCCCAGGCCCACTTGAACGCCGGAGCCAAGAAGGTTCTGATCTCTGCTCCCGCCAAGGACGACACCACACCCACCGTGGTCTACGGCGTCAACGAGGAGACCTTGAAGTCCTCCGACAAGATCATCTCCGCCGGCTCCTGCACCACCGGCTCCCTGGCCGCCATGGTCAAGATGCTTGATGACAACTTCGGCATCCGCATCGGCTACATGACCACCATCCACGCCTACACCGGCTCCCAGATGCTGCTGGACGGCCCCAAGGGCAACAAGCCGCGCAACACCCGCGCCGCCGCCATCAACACCATCGAGCACTCCACCGGTGCCGCCAAGGCCATCGGCAAGGTCGTTCCCTCCGTTGACGGCAAGCTGCAGGGCCATGCACAGCGCGTGGCCGTTCCCTCCGGCTCCGTCACCGAGCTGACCTGCGTCCTGGACAAGAAGGTCACCGTTGACGAGATCAACGACGCCGCCAAGAAGGCTTTCGAGGGCAAGGACTACTACGGCTACAACGACGAGGGCATTGTCTCCTCCGACGTGATCGGCGACACCCACGGTGGCGTCTTCGATCCCACCCAGACCGATGTCAACACCCACGGTGACGACCAGCTGGTCCGCACCGTTGCCTTCTACGACAACGAATATGGCTTCACCAGCAACATGATCCGCACCCTGCTCTACTTCGCCAAGCTGGGCGACTGAGCATCCGGCCGGTTCTTCCGGCCATAGCGTTTACGGGGTCCGTTCCCTATACGGGGGACGGACCCCTTGTGTAATCAGCGCCTCCGGGTGAGCGCCCGCATGGCCAGGTCGCAGACCAGGCCGACGACCATGCCCACCAGAAAGCCGATGGCCATGACGGCCAAAGGGTTGTTCTCCAACCAGGAGGCGGCCAGATACCCCAAGGTCCACATATAGATGGACCAGAGCAGACCGGCCAGTGCAGCCAGAGGCAAATAACGGTTCAGCGGATACCGCGCCGCCCCGGCAGTCAGATTTACCACGGTCCGGCCCGAGGGCACGAACCGCGAGGCCAGTGTGAAGAAGCCGCCTCCCTGCAATAGCGCCCGGTGGGCCCATGATGTCACAGCCTTGCCTGCGGCACCTCGAAAGACGGCTAGACGATTCAACGGGACAAGCCGTCCCAGCCCATAGGTGCAGGCATCGCCGCCCACGAAAGCCAAGGCACAAACCAGAAAGACCAGGACGGGAAAGGGTCTTCCTGTGGCCCGAAAGGCCGAAGCCGTGGCCAGGACCATAAGCTCCGTAGGTATGGGAATGATCAGCGCATCCAGAAAAGCTGCCAGAAAAAGTACGGCCAGCCCCCAGCCGCCTGTCACCGCATCGAGCAGCCAGGCATTGACAGCGGTCATGGACTACCCTTTCCGCGCAAATGGGGCCAAAGACACCCCTCAGCCAACCTAAACGGTCAGTACCTTAGCATGGAGTCATGAGCAAGAAGAAGCGAGCGGATTCGGATGCCGCGACTCCAGCCATGGCCCAGCTGGAGCGTCTAGGGGTTCCCTTCACCGTCCACGAGTATCATCACAATGCCGACCACATGGACCAGGGGTACGGCATCGAAGCTGCCAAAAAACTGGGCCTGGATCCGCGCACAGTCTACAAGACCCTGATGGCCGACACGGGCAAGGAGCGGGTCATCGGCATTGTTCCGGTGACCGGACACCTAAACCTCAAGCATCTGGCAGCAGCCGTGGGCGCCAAAAAGGCCCGCTTGGCCGACAAGGCCCAGGCCGAGAGGGAGAGCGGATACGTTCTAGGCGGCATATCGCCCTTCGGACAACGCACCGCACACATCACCGTGTTGGACCAGGGCGCATTGGATTTCGACACCATCATGGTCTCCGGCGGTAAGCGCGGCATCAGCCTGGGTCTGGATCCTCGGGATTTGATCCGTGTCCTCAAGGCCAAGACCGCACCCCTAGCCACCGACTGAGAGTTTTAGCGCTGGGGCTTAATCCTGTGGCTGTGGAACCTCTCTAGATGCGCGTGCTGAGCGCAGGGCAGCAGGTAGGACGAAGTGCATGTGCTCGTCTACTGCTCGCTCCCGGGTCACCTGGGTGAACCCTCGGGAGGCCAGGGTCTCCAGTACCCCCTGAACCAGGTTCTCGGGAACCGACGCACCCGAGGTGAGCCCTACCGAATCCATGCCCTGCAGCCAGGTCGGGTCCAGCTCGCTCGCGTCGTCGACTCGGTGGGCCCTGCGCTCACCCTGACCAGGAAAGCGGACATCCAGGGCCTGACGGGCCACCTCGACCAAACGCACCGAATTGGAGGAGTTGGCTGACCCCACTACAATCATGCAGTCCGCCTGCCCGGCCACCAGCTTGACCGCCTGCTGCCTGTTCTGGGTGGCGTAGCAGATGTCTGAGCCCGGCGGCTCTTCTATCCAGGGGAAGCGTCGACGCAGGGCCGCAGCCAGGTCGGCGGTCTCATCCAGGCTCAGGGTGGTCTGGGTCAGCATGACAAGAGGCGTGTCCGGCCCGAAGTCCAAAGCGTCGATATCGGCCTCATGCTCCACCAGATGAACTCGGTCCGGGGCCTCCCCCATGACTCCAATAGCCTCGTCGTGCCCCCGGTGACCTATGTAAATGATCCGGTAGCCGTCCCGAACGAAGCGCTGCACCTCCCGGTGGACCTTGCTGACCAGGGGGCATGAGGCATCAACCACACGCATTCCCCGCCGCTGGGCCTCCTTGACGACCGAGGGAGCGATGCCATGAGCTGAGAAGACCACAGGCACCCCGGCACGGACGGCCTGGTCGGGAATCTGGTCCAGCTCGTCCACGAACACGGCCCCCCGCCGGGACAGGTCCTCGACCACATGCCGGTTGTGGACTATCTGTCGGCGCACATAGACCGGGGGCAGGCCCTGGTGGGGGTTGTCCGCATCCAGGATGGTCTGCACGGTCTGGATGGCACGGTCCACCCCCGCGCAGAACCCGCGCGGATCAGCCAGGACGACCCGCCCATGCCCCTGTGGGGTCGGCTGTTCGCACACGGTGGTCCGAAATCCTGCCACTGCCGCTCCTTAACGATGTCAATCCGGACGGTTCCGGACACTGCAAGTCCATGGTAGAAAGCCAGGACGGCCCCCGGTAGTCCATCCGCCACTCTTTCACCAAGAACCCAAGACCACCCAGGCGCTAGGATGGTGGCGTACCAAGCATCAACGGCACTATGGAAGTGGGAGCATGCATACGAACGAGATGATGGGCGGGGCCGTGCCCCGGACAGGACAGCAGTACAGCATCCGTCATGGGGACTACGAAGCGGTGGTGACCGAGCTGGGAGCCATTCTGCGCGTCCTGAAATACCGGGGAAAGGACCTGCTGGCTTCATTCGACCCGGATGGGACCGTACCCTGCAGCAACGGGAACGTGCTGGTACCCTTCCCCAACCGGATCGAGGACGGCACCTACGAATTCCAGGACCACACCTATACCCTGCCCATCGACGAGCACGACCGGAACACCGCCATCCACGGGTACGGATACCGCGCCTACTGGCGGCTGCAAGCCCTGACTGAGGACTCCGTCAGCCTCTCCTGGCGGGTGCCCGACATGGGCGGATACCCCTTCGACGTGGTTGTCACCGTCACCTACACCCTTGACGACCAGGGGCTGACCATGACCACCCGGGCTCTGAACCTGGGCGACGATGCTGCACCCTGGGCCTTCGGCATCCACCCCTGGCTAGCCAACGGCAAACAGGGGGTTGGTGACCAGATTCAGAAAGACAACGCCCCCTGCACCCTGTCCATTCCCTGCCGCACCCACGTGGTGGTCGACCCCGACAGGCTGCTGCCCACTAGTACCGAACCCGTCCAAGGGCGAACAGATCTGCGCCAGGGCCCTGCGCTGGGTGAGGATGCGGACTTCGACGATGCCTGGACTGATGTGGAGCGGGACGACGACGGCACCTGTTCGGCCTGGTTCACCCGGCCGGACGGCATACGCATTCAGCTCTGGGGCGATGAGACCATCACCTCATGGCAGGTCTGCACTGGAACCGGCTTTGACGCGGGCATGCGCCCGGCCGGTGTTGCCGTGGAGCCCATGACCGCCTACGCTAACGCCTTCAGAACTGGTCGGAATCTGGTCATTCTGCAGCCTGCCGCCGTCTATACCACCCAGGTGGGCTACCGGGCACAAGAGGTCTGAACAGCGTCTGAGCAGCCTGGCTGGTCGACAAAGGTCAGCCCGGTGTGCGATAATCGGCAAGGCTTATAGGTTCATCAGTAGCAAAGGAGTCCAATCATGGGCATGCGCGGACGCAAGCGCAGGGATCGCCGCAAGAAGGCCGCCAACCACGGCAAGAGGCCGAACACCTGATCGTCTGCCCCGGCACCAACGGTGCCGGGGTTTTGCATATATAAATAAAAAAAAAAACCATGGCTGCATAGGCATAGCCATGATCCCTGCAATAGCCTGAACAGTCGGATAGAACCGACGTTTTGCCAAGAAATCGACGGGGTCTACCTAACTGAATCTACTTGTCCGTAGTGCGTTCCGTGGTCCCCTGCTCCAGTTCATCCATCTGATCGAACATGTGCCTGAGCCGGTCCAGCAGACAGTCCGGTGCACATTCGGGACGCAGGTACCGGCGCAGCTCCTCGATGACCATGCGCTCCCGCTCGTCGCAGCAGGAATCCGGATCGAAGCAGTCGCTGGGGTCAACGCAGGAGGCATCCTGGTAGATGCGAAGGCTGGTGTGGGTCACCCTGACAGAGCCGCCGCCATCGTATGCGTAGTGACTCATCTCCACGCGTCCGTCCATGCTCCTGCCCACTTCCTGATACCCGATCTTCGGGGGCTCTCAATGCCCCTTGCTACTGATCTCTTTTTTTATACTAGGCCTGGCCTCAACAGGTCTACTGCGTTCCGCTGAGGGCTTGCCTGCAGCCCCGCGCTCCTGCTGATAGCCGCGCTCCTTGGCATACCGCTCCAGCTCCTGACGCAGCTGCGAGCGCGCACGGTTCAGTCGGCTCATGACCGTGCCGATCTTGATGCCCTCCTCGTCGGCCACCTGTTGGTAGCTCTTGCCATCGATGGCAGCGTCGATGAAGACCCGTCGGCGTTCCGGACTAAGCCGGTTCAGGGCAGCCATGATCTCCTCGGGGGCGAAGGTCTCCATGTACTCCTGCTCGGCGGATTTGAGCCCCTCGGACCCGTGCTCCGATGCCGAGTAAATATCCCAGTCGTTGTACTCGCCAGTAGAGTCGTTGGCCCTTTGTGGGCGCCGCTTGGCCTTGTGGTATTGATTGAAGTAGGCGTTGCGCTCGATGGTGGTCATCCAGGCCTCGAAATTGCTGCCGGGCTGGAAGCGGTCGAAAGCCTTGAATCCTCGCTCGAAAGTGTCCTGAACCAGATCCTGGGCGTCGTCGGGGTTGTTGGTTAGGCGCATGGCCTGTCGGTAAAGCACATCCACCGCAGGCATGGCCAGGGCCTCGAATTGACGTTTTCTGCTTTCGAGTTCGCTGGTATCTGCCACACCCCTATTGTGCCATCCCCCCTCGCCCGTCGCGGTTCCGACCCGGTCGCGGGCCGGTCGGTCCTCGGTTACCATAATGACTGAGGAGAAATCACGCTTATGGAAAACACCGAGTACACAAGCATGGAGCAGGCGCTTCAGTCCGCTCCCCAACAAAGGGGATCGACACGCCTAGGGGACTCCTGGCTTCTGGGGTTCGACACCGAGACCACGGGCACCAAACCGGGCAAGGACGGCATTGTTTCGGCCAGCCTGGTTCTGCGCGACCCGACAAAGGGCTATTCAGGGGATGTAGTAGCCACCTGGATAGTCAATCCGCACCAACATATCAGCAAGGGGGCCAGCCGGGTCAACGGGTTTACCGATCAGCAGCTGACCGCCGAGGGCATGGAGCCTGAACTGGCGACCAAGCAAATGGCCGGATTCATCGCCCGCGCCCAGGACAAGTGCATCCCCCTGCTGGCCTACAACGCCCCTTTCGACGTGCAGATGCTGGACGGGGACATCGCCCACTGGTGCGCAGGCTCAGTCAAGCCCCTGAGCGAGGGGGATCTGCTAGTGGTGGACCCTCTGGTCCTGGACAGGGAGATCTCCCACCGGTCGGGCCGCCGCACCCTGGGGCTGACCAGCGAGTACTACGGCGTCATTCCCCATGGAAACTTCCACGATGCCACGGCGGATACTGTGGCGGCCGTGGACCTGATCAAGCCCATGACCACCCTATTCCCGCAGGTAGCGCGAATCACCATGGACTCCCTTATGGACTGGCAGCGGCAGGCACAGGCCAAGTGGCGGGAACACTTCAATCAATACCTGCTCTCCCAAGGCCGCCGTCCAGTCACCGACTCCTGGCTCTGAGGCTCAGATCCGAGGCCGACCCGCCGCCCGCTTTTGTCCATTCAGTCAAGGGGTCGCCGGATTCTCCTGCCTTGGCTCCAAGGCGGTTTAGACTTGGGTCTGGTCTCGATCAAGGTCACCAATCGGGGCTGGACAAGTCAGGTGACAATCAACAGACAAGGGGAAGACGGGCATGGCGCTGACGATGACTTCAACCCTGGAGTTGCTGCGCGAACAGGGCCAGCTACGCGAGGTAATCCAGGGCGATCAGTGGACTTTGAATACTCCAGAGGACACCCAGTCATCCAAACCATTCACAAATATCACCTACGACACCCGTCAGGCTGGAGCCGGCAGTCTGCTCTTCTGCAAGGGCCGTTTCCTGCCCGAATATCTGGATGCCTGCAATCCCGAAGGACCGGCTGCCTATGTAGCCCAGCAGGATCTATCCTCCCACACCAGAGCCACGGGGATCATCGTCAACGACGTGCGCAAGTCCATGAGCCTGCTGGCTGCCGCTTTTTACGATTATCCCCAGAAGCAGCTGACCCTGGTAGGAATTACCGGCACCAAGGGCAAGACCACCACCGCTTACTTTCTGCATGCCATGCTGGGCAAGATCTCCGCAGGCCGAGCGGCTCTGCTCTCCTCAGTGGACAACTGTCTGGACGGCCGCCATTACCAGGAGTCCCAGCTGACCACACCCGAGTCACTGGACCTCTTCCGCATGATGCGCCAGGCGGCAGACGCCGGCATGCGCTACCTGGTCATGGAGGTCTCCTCCCAGGCCTACAAGGTAGATCGCGTCTACGGGCTGACATTCGACCTGGGGGCATTCCTGAACATATCCCCCGACCACATCAGCCCCATCGAGCACCCCAGCTTCGAGGACTATTTCTACTGCAAGCGTCGCATAATCTACAACAGCCGGCAGCTGGTCCTGGGAGCTGAAGCCTGCGGAGCCGATCTGATCCGTCAGGATGCCCAATTCGTCGGCATTCCAGTGACCACCTTCGGCGATGGTTCCAAGCATGACGACATCTTGGTCCACAGGACTCCTGGCGGAGGCGACGACTATCTGATAGGGCCTTCGGGCGGAGTCATGATGCCAGTCAGCCTGTCCATGGACGGGGATTTCAACGCCCTGAACGCGGCTGCCGCCCTGGCCATGCTGATCCGTCTGGGTCTGGAACCTGACGCAAACGTCCTTCAGGCCATGGAGAGGGTCAGGATAGCCGGGAGGATGGAACGCTTCAAGGCCGACAACCGGGTGGTCTACGTCGATTACGCCCACAACAAGGCCTCGGTCACTGCGCTGCTGGACTTCGTGGACGAGCGCTACGGCGAGCGCAGACCCCTGATCACCCTGGTCTCCGGCTCTGCAGGCGGCAAGGCCATCGACCGCAGGAAGGGCATCGTCAGTGCCGCCCAGGACCGCGTCGACCGGCTGATCCTGACCGCTGATGACGAGGACGGAGAAAGCTCGGACCAGGTGGACAGGCAGATGCTGGGCTTCGTGACCAACCCGGGACTGGAGGCCAGTATTGTGCCGGATAGGGCCCAGGCCATCAAGCAAGCCCTGGGAGATCCTGGTCGGCCGGAGGATCGTCTGCGAATCACCTTGGTCATCGGCAAGGGTGAGGAGCGCTGGTTCAAAAAGAACGGCAGCCATGTACCTTACGAGGGCGACGACCACGTTGTGGCACGTCTGTTGGGTACGGAAAGCTACGACCTGGGAGCCACAGGCGCAGCCCGCAGCTGACGATCCCGACGGTTCCCTAATATGGAAAGCCGAATGCCCCACAGCAGAATGGTGTGCACGAGTACATGGTAGGTGGTTTCAGAAAGATGAAAGAGTTCCAACCGGTCATACTGGGCACCGACATCAACGCCTACGGGATGGCGCGGGCCTTCCACGAGGCCTACGGACTGGTCTCCACTGTATTCGGCCACTACCAGTTATCCCCCACCAAGTACAGCCGGATCCTCGACGTGCACCTGGTTACCGACTTCACCAATCCCAAGGTCTTTGTGCCCGCCCTAAATAAATGGGCAGACGCCTATCACCGGGACCATCCAGGGGCCACCCTGCTCCTACTGCCCTGCGGGGACAGCTACGCCAACCTGCTGGACAAGTTCGGCAATTCCCTGCGCGACCGATTCGCCTTCAACGCCATCGACCAGGAGCTGAACCGGTCCCTCTCGCTCAAATCCTCCTTCTACGAGCTTTGCGATCGCTATGACCTGCCCCACCCGAAGACAGTGTCGGTAGATGCTGAGGACGTGAAAGCCGGCCGCCACCGGAATCTGCCCTTCGACTACCCGGTGGCCATGAAGGCAGCCGACAGCGACGAGTGGCTGAACATCAGTTTCCCCGGGCGAAAAAAGGCCTTTATATTCAGCGACCCGGACGAGCTAGACACCATGATCCGCAGGTCCTACCAGGCCGGGTACACCTCGCAGATGGTCATCCAGGACTTCGTGCCAGGAGGCGATGACAACATGAGGGTGCTCAATGCCTACGTGGACCATCACCACCGGGTGCGCATGATGTTTCTGGGCCATCCCCTGCTGGAGGATCCCACTCCCGAAGCCGTGGGCAACTATGCGGCCATCATGCCCGACTACAACCAGGACATCTTTGACCGGATCAAGGCCTTCCTGGAGGACATCAATTACAGTGGTGTGGCCAATTTCGACATGAAGTACGATCCGCGTGACGGCGTCTACAAGCTTTTCGAGATCAACCTCCGCCAAGGCCGCAGCAGCTATGTGGTCACCTTGAATGGCTTCAACTTGGCCCGCTGCTTTGTGGACGACCTGGTCCTGGACACCCCCTTCAACGGACGCACCGTCTTCGGCCGGGGACATCGTCTATGGATGGAAATTCCCAGGGACATCTTCCGCAAGTACTGCGCAGACTCCGAGGACAAGCGACAGGCCATGGCCATGATCCGACGCGGGGACTGGGGCACCACCCTGGAGTACAGCAAGGACCTCAATTTCAAACGCTGGATGCTGATCCGTCACATGTTCTCAATCTATCGGCGTCGTTACCGGCGCTATTTCCGCGACAAGAGGACGCTGGCATGAAAAATTTCTTCGTTGTTCTGGGCGGCATGGGTACACTGGCCACCGAAAGCTTCGTCAGGGTGCTAGACCGTTTGACCGGGGCACGCAGGGATCAGGACTTTCTGGACTATGTGGTCTTCAATCATGCCAGCGTGCCCGACCGCACCGAGTTCATCCTGGGCCGCAGCAAGGATGATCCCTTCCCCTATCTGGCCGAGGACGTGCGTCAGGCCACAGCCATGGGGGCCTCCTTCATGGTCATGGCTTGCAACACGGCCCACCAGATTCTGCCCAGACTCCAGGCTCTGACCCCGGTGCCCATTCTGGACATGCCCCAGGCCACCATCGACTGGGCAAATAAGCGATATCCGGCGCAAACCCATCCGCGCATGGGGTACATGGGCACGGAGGGATCCCGTCATGCCGCCATCTACCAGGGCCCTGCCGATAGGGCCGGCTATCTGCTGGTGGACCCGGACCAGGCCCTACAGGACCGTGTAAGCGCGCTGATCTACGACGACGTCAAGGAAGGCCGCCTGGACCGGGATCGCTACCTGGGCGTCCTTGATGCCTTCCTGAATGACTACCACTGCGACTCGGTCCTGCTGGGCTGCACCGAACTCTCGGTGCTCAACGAAGCCTACCCCATGCCGCAGCTGCCCATCGTGGACTCTCAAGAAGTTCTGGCCCGGGTCACCCTTGATCGTGCTCAGGCTCTTCGCGACCTGAAGGATCCGGATTCTTCAGCCGCTGAGAGATGACGGCCGTCACCCCATCCCCTCGCATAGTGACCCCGTAGAGGACGTCAGCGATGCCCATGGTCCGTTGTTGGTGGGTGATGATGATCAGCTGTGCATGCTCGCGCAGCTGCTTGAAGGCCTTGAGCAGCCTGGTCAGATTCACGTCGTCCAGGGCGGCCTCAACCTCATCCATAACGTAGAAGGGGCTGGGTCGGGCCGTGAAGATGGCCAGGAGCAAGGCCAGAGCCGTCAGTGACCGCTCTCCTCCCGAAAGCAGGGAGAGCCTGCGGACCTTCTTGCCGGCCGGGCTGGCCTCGACCAGAACGCCTGTGGTCAGCAGGTCGTCCGGGTCCTCCAGCCGCAACCGCCCGCGTCCACCAGGGAAAAGAGTGGCGAAGATGTGCTCGAAGGCCCGGGCAGTGTCGTCAAAGGCCTCCTTGAAGACCGTGACCATGGTCGAATCCAGATCCTTGACCAAGGCCATAAGATCGTCCCGAGACCCTACCACATCCTGACGCTGCTCGTGCAGGTAGCGGTTGCGGGACTCCAGGGCCTCGTATTCCTCAGTGGCCAGCGGGTTGACCTTGCCTAGGGCAGCCAGGTCCCGCTTGGCCTTGGCCAGCCGCTTCTCCTGCTCACCGCGCTGGTAGGGCACTGTTTTGAAGGCTGGCGAATCCCCGTCTTCCTTTGTCGCTTCCTGGTCAAGGGGCACCGGGTTGCCCTCGTCATCCAGGACAGGCACCGGACGGTCGGGGCCGTATTCGCGGATCAGCTCCTCCGGTTCCATGCCTAGGTCATCCTGGATGCGCTGACGCAGACGGCCGTCCTCGCCGGCCAGGCGCTCCCGCTCCAGATCCAGACCGTGCTCATCCTGTCGCAGACCTGCCACCTTCGGCTCCAAAGCGTCCCTGCTGGACCGCAGATCGGTCAGCTCCTTGTCGTGGGCCGAGGCCTTGGCTCTGAGATGATCCCGACGGCGAGCCGCACGCTCCATCCTCTCCTTGATCAGCTGGGCCAGCAGATCGGCCCTGAGCACAATAAGCTCCAGGGAGGCCATGCCAGCCTTGCGCCGACGGTTCTCCTTGCCTATCCGCTGACGATGGCGTTCTGCTTGGTCGGCCTGATCTCGCAGCAGATCAATCTGACGCAGCAGTGAGGCGTGCCGCCGGTCGCTCTCGGTCCAGGTCAGCTTGGCCTCCATCTCGGCGGTGCGGGCCTGATCCAGGTCTGTTTCCAATTCATGCTGTCGGTCTTCCAGGCCCTCCGGGTCGTCAGAGTCAGACCCCCCGTCCTCCTGGGCACGGGCTAGACCTGCCTTGAAATCCTCCAGTTTGAGTTCGTGGGTGCGCACCTGGTCGCGCACCTGGGTCAACCGGTCATCCAGATCCTTGACCCCGGCCTGTGCCCGATCCGATTCCTTGCGGGCTGCTGCCAGTTCCCTGGCGGCCTGCTCGGCCTTGACCCGGGCCTCTGTGCACTGGTTGCGCGCCTCCTGCAGCTGTTGCTCAGCCTGCTCGAGGGCGGCACGGGCCGCATCCATCTGCGGCTGCAGGGTCTGGGACTCCTCCTGGAGGGCCTCCACCTGCACCAAGGCCTTATCCCTGCGCGCAGTCAGCGCCAGGTCGCTGGTTGCTGGAGCGGATCCGCCTACAGCACCTACCCGGTCATAGATGTCGCCCGGGCGGGTCAGCGCCTGCTGCCATCCGTCCTCCAGGGCACGGCGGGCCTGATCGGCGTCATCGACGACAGCTGTGGAGGCCAGCAGACTGCGGACAGCCGCCAGCACCCCCTGGGCACGGTCGGGGTCGGCAGGATGCTCGCGCAGGACCACCAGGTCGGCGGCCGACCGCCAGGGGCCATCGCCGGGACTTACTCCTGCCCCCTTGAGCGGGCCTGATGCCGAGATCAGCGCGGCGCGTCCCAAACGGTCCCGGCGGGCCCGCTCCAGGGTTCGGTCGACCGTCTGGCCATCCCTGGCCACCAGGGCCGAGGCATAGTTGTGCAGGGCCTGGGCCAGGGGCTCCTCCCAGCCCCCCTCCACACTGACGAAGTCGGTCAGCTGACCGAGCAGGGCCGGATCCCCGGCCTGGGACAGGGCCTCGCCGGCGCCGCGATGGTCCAGCGTGTCCGCCAGGGCATCAGCCTTGGCCTGGGCCGAGATGGCATCGGACTGGATCCGGCGTTCCCGCTCCTGCAAGTCGTTGAGCCTGTTGCGAGCCTGGTCCCTGACCCGGCCTGCCTGGTCCAGAGCCTGTCTGCCGTCCTGGTCAGGGCTCTCCTCCTGGCTGTCCAGGTCCCGCACCCGGTTTCTGGCACGCTCCAGACCCTCCCTGACCTGATCCTGCTGTCGGATCAGGTCACGCTCGCGCTGCCTGGAAAGTTCCAGGGCCGATTCCTCCTTGGCCACCAGCTGCGTCAGGTCGCCCAGCCGAGCCTGCCGCTTTCTGGCAGCCTGCCGCAGCTCGGTCATGGTCTGCCGGTGAGCGGCCAGCCGCCGCTCCAGATCCGCACGGGCTTGAACGCAGCCATCCAGGGCGATCCGGTCGGCTCCGACCTGGCCCTCCTCCTGGTCGGCCTGGCCCCTGAGTTCGTCGGCCCGCCGCCTGAGCACCCCAGGATCCTGCCCCTGGTCGGCCACCATGCCGGCCTCCAGCGAACGGCTGCGCTCCCTGGCCAAGGATGCCAGGGACCCGGCCCGCTCACCCAGCTTGGTCAGGTCGTTCCACTGCTGGTTGACCGCCTCCAGGGCCGGACTGGACTGTCTGTCCAGCCCCTCCAGCTGTTCGATGCGCAGTTTGACCCTGGTTAGGTCCTCCTGCCCCCTGGCCAGCTGCCCCCGAGTCTGAACCAACCGCGAGCGCAGATCTTCCAGCTTCTTTTTCGAGGTCAGGGCGTCGTCGGCATGGATGCGGGCCTGGGCGTCCCGCAGACTGACCTGGATCATGTCGGCCCGGCGGGAGACCTTAGCCTGGCGACCCAGCGGCCCCAACTGCCGATGAATCTCGCCGATCAAGTCGTCCAAACGGGACAGGTTGTCCTCGGTGTTGGCCAGCTTGTGCAGGGCCCGTTCCTTGCGCTTGCGGTGCTTGAGGATGCCGGCCGCCTCCTCGATGAAGGCCCGATGGCCGGCCGGATCAGCCCGCAGGATGGCATCCAGCCGCCCCTGACCGACGATCACGTGCATTTGCTGGCCCAGCCCGGTGTCGCTGAGCAGCTCCTGAATGTCCAGCAGACGGCAGTCGGAACCGTTGATGGCATATTCGGACCCGCCGTTGCGGTAGATGGTCCGGCTGATGGTCACCTCGGTGTAGTCGATGTCCAAGGTCCGGTCGGTGTTGTCGATGGTCAGGGTGACCTGCGCCCGGCCCAGCGGCGGCCTGGAGGAGGTGCCGGCGAAGATGACGTCCTCCATGGATCCGCCGCGCAGGCTCTTGGCCCCCTGCTCGCCCATGACCCAAGCCAGAGCGTCGACTATGTTTGATTTGCCTGATCCGTTGGGACCCACCACAGCGGTGATGCCCGGCTCGAAGCGCAGGGTGGTAGCCGAGGCGAAGGACTTGAAGCCCTTGAGGGTCAGCTCCTTGAGATACATCAGGCGCGCTCCGCCTTAGGTTTAGCCAGATCAGGGTTGGGACGCTCGGCCAGCAGGGTGCGGGCATCGCCGGCAGTGACGAAACTGCCGCAGATCAGCACCCCCCGGCCATAGCCCACTCCGGTTTGATCCTCGCTGTCGACCATGTCGACGGCCGTCTGGATGGCATCGGGCATCCGGTCGCGCCGGACCACCCTGTCGGGTCCGAAGACCCGCACGGCGACCCGCTCCAAATCCTCGGCTGGCATAACCCGGCTTTTCCAGGAGTTCTCTGTGACCACGACGCTGTCCAGCACGGGCTCCAGCAGGCCCAGATAGTCCTCCACCTGTTTGTCAGCCATCATGGAGATCACACCCACCAACTGCTTGAAGTCGTAGTTCTCCTCGATGGCTGCCCGCAGGGATTGGGCCGCGTTCAGGTTGTGTCCGCCATCAATAATTATGGTGGGCGAGGTGCGCACCTGTTCGATCCGTCCGGGGATGCGCACCTGGCTCAAGGCCTCGGCCACCAAATCCTGGTCCAGGGCCCCGTTGACAGGGATGACCGTCTCGGCCGCGGCCAAGGCGGCCAGGGCGTTATGGGCCTGATGCTCGCCAAACTTGTCTATGGGCACATCCTTATAGAGTCCCTGAGGCGTGCGCAGGGTGGCCACCTGGCCGCCCACTGCGGGCATACGGGAGACCACCTCCAGCTCACTGCCGTCCCTTAAAAGGGTGGGGGCGCCCTGCTCGCGTACGGCCTGTTCGATGATGGGCATGACGGCATCCTCATGAGGTTGGGCACCGACGATGACCGTGGACTTGGGCTTGATGATCCCGGCTTTCTCCCCTGCTATCTGCTCGACCGTATCCCCCAGCCACTGCATGTGGTCCATGTCCACCGGACCGATGATGGCTGCGTCGCCATCAAGGACGTTGGTGGCATCCCATCGGCCGCCCATCCCAACCTCGACGATGGCCACGTCCACGGGGGCGTCGGCGAAGGCCCAGACAGCCATGGCGGTCAGGACCTCGAAGAAGCTCATGGGAGCCCTGCCCTGCTGGGCGAAGCGGTCGTCCACCATGGCGATGAAATCCTCGATCTGCTGGTAGAGGTCCACGAAGTCCTCGTCTGAGAGCTCCTGGCCGTCGATGGCGATCCGCTCGTTGATCCGCTCCAGGTGGGGCGATGTATAGAGCCCGGTGCGTAGACCGTAGGCCCTAACCAGAGCCTCGGCCATACGCGCCGTGGACCCCTTGCCGTTGGTCCCGGTAACGTGGATGACCCGGAAGCTGTGCTCGGGATGGCCCAGCAGGTCCAGCATCATCCCCATCCTGTCCAAGTCCAGATTGGGGCTGTCATGCTCGGCGGGACGCGCCATGATGGCCCGCTCGACATCGCGAATATTCTGACCCTTGCTGTTGGGGTGTTCGAATGACATATTCTGCCTGTGCCTCCTGCTGGCTGTGGATGCTTCCCGCCTATTCTATGCGCGACCGGCCCCGATTGAAGGCCGAAACAGCCGACTGACACATTGGCGAAACGCACTACCATGGAATCAACATGGTCGGAACCGGAATTTCAAGGAGGCTGGACGTGACCGCATCCGCACAGGAGCATCTACAAGGAGACATCGATCCGAAGAATGTGGACCTGGATGAGCAGAACATGGAGGATCGGGTGAACAACCGCACCCTGCGCCCCAATTCCCCCGCCTTCCAGAAGTTCATGACAACCGGCTGGCAGGCCCAGGAGCCGCAGATCGAGCCGCTGGAGTCCAGCAAATACACCGAGCGTCGCCTGCGGGAACTAGGCCGGCGTTTCCCCGGCGAACGGCTGGTCATCCCCGCCGGATCCTACAAGACCCGAAACAACGACAACGACTATGCCTTCCGCCCAGACACCACCTTCGCCTACTACACGGGTCTGGGCGAAGACTACGAACCTGGAGCCATCCTAGTCCTGGACCCGGTGGACCCCGACAGTCCTGAGGCTGCCAAGGGCCTGACCCATACCCCTGAGCTCTTCGTCCATCCCCGGGCCGATCAGTCCACCCGCGACTACTACCGGTCCGCCCAATACGGGGAGTACTGGGTTGGTCCCCGAGCCGGACTGCGGGAGCTGGCCATCATGACCGGCATCCCCACCAAGGACATCGCCTCCTTCCCTGATGCCATCGCCAAGGATCTGGGACCGGACCAGGGAGCGGTCAAACTGCGTGTGATCCGCACTGCCGACCAGGAGGTCTTGAACCAGGTGGAGGCCGCCCGCAAGGCCAACGGCATCGGGGGTCCGGACCGCAATGAGGAAGCCGACGACAAGCTCGAAGAGTTCACCTCCGAGGCCCGCATGATCAAGGACGACTACGAGGTGAACGAGCTGCGCAAGGCCATCGCCGCCACCAAGGACGGGTTCGACCGGATTCTGACCCATCTGCCCCAGGTGATAGGCAAGCCCCGTTCCGAGCGGATGCTGGAGGGCGTCTTCAACGCCAACGCCCGCGAGAAGGGCAACGACGTAGGCTACGGATCCATCATCGCCTCTGGGAAGCATGCCCCCATCCTGCACTGGATGCGCAATGACGGGACAGTCCAGAAGGGCGACCTGCTCCTGATCGACGCTGGCGTGGAGGTAAACAGCCTCTACACGGCCGACATCACCCGCACCTTCCCTGTAAGCGGCACTTTCAGCCCCCTGCAGAAGCGGATCTACCAGACCGTGCTCAAGGCCCAGCAGGCCGGTTTCGAAGCCGCCAAGCCAGGTGCCACCTACTCGGACATCCATCATGCCGTCATGCGTGTGCTGGCTGAAACCCTGCACGAGTGGGGCATCCTCAAGGTCAGCGTGGATGAGTCCCTCTCCCCCCAGGGCCAGCAGCACCGCCGCTGGCACGCTTGCGGATGCGCCCACCACCTGGGCCTGGACGTGCACGACTGCGCGGAGGCCAGGTACGAGTCCTACCAAGGTGCCCCCATCGCCCCTGGGATGATCTTCACCATCGAGCCCGGACTGTACTTCAAGGAGAACGACCTGCTGGTGCCTCCGGAGTTCCGCGGCATCGGCGTGCGCGTAGAGGACGATGTGCTCATGACCGAACAGGGGCCCCAGTGGCTGTCTGCGGGCATCCCCAAGACGGTGGAAGAGGTGGAGGCCTGGATGGCGCAGCGGGCTGCGCTGGCCGACCCGGACCGGGACTGACATATGCCCACTCCTGACTTCGTACTCAGACTGCGCCGGTTCATAGGCCATGACCTGCTCTGGCTGAACGGTGTGACGGCTTTCGTCACTGACGACCAGGGCCGAGTCCTGCTGGGCCGGCGCTCCGACACCGGCCAGTGGGCTCTGGTCTATGGGATC
Organism: Bifidobacterium asteroides; assembly: GCF_003202755.1. Classification (GTDB taxonomy): domain Bacteria; phylum Actinomycetota; class Actinomycetes; order Actinomycetales; family Bifidobacteriaceae; genus Bombiscardovia; species Bombiscardovia asteroides_F. Next base: position 760,958 of record NZ_QGLK01000001.1, on the reverse strand, counting down.
AACGAACCTGGCGAGGATCCGGCCGACACCGTGGTCCGCGAAGTCAAGGAGGAAACCGGGGTGGATGTGATCGTCACCGACCTGGCTGCGGTCACATCCTCCCAAGAGATAGTCACCTATGCCAACGGGGATAAGACCATGTACATGGATCATCTGTTCATCTGTTGGCCCGACCCCAGCGGTAATGCCGACCCCTATGTGGGTGACGAGGAGAGCCTGTCAGTCGGCTGGTTCAACCCCGGTCAACTCCCAGCCCCGCTGGCCCAAACCACTGTGGAACGCATGGCCCGAGCTCGAACCTATCTGAAACGTCTGCAAGGCGGAGATGCCCACGCCCTCTTCAAGGTCGGCGGCAGGGAGTTGCCTGCATTATCAGAAAAGCGCTAACCCACATTTAATGGCTGAGTGACCTTTCAGACAACTGCTGAACCGGCTCGTAGTTAGAAATTAGCAACCACTTTTTCCAATTGAGTGGCCCGCTCCTACTTTGCATTATTACCAGGGGTTGTCCCTTAGTCGTTAGAGAAGACTCTAATCACCTTTCCTGCATTGCATTCTGGCGAAAGCAACAGGGACAAAGCCTGCACTAAGCATGCCTTCTACACTCTTCACCAAACTTCCAGCGCCGCTAATCACGTATCATAAAAACATGTTTCGCGTCGCTGTAGTAGAAGATGATCAAAATTTTGCAACACGTATGAAAAACTATTTGCGTCGTTATGCCAGTACTCAGCATCTAGCCCTTTCGTACGACTTTTATTCTGATGGACTCAGCTTTCTCGATAAATTTGCTGGACAGTATCAGCTGGTTTTCATGGATATCATCATGCCTGGAGCCAACGGTTTGGAGACGGCTGCGAAAATGCGTCAGAAAGATCAGGATCTTTGTCTTATCTTCATTACAACTCAGCCACAATATGCCTTGCACGGATACGAGGTTTCAGCCTTCGACTTCATTGTTAAGCCGTTGCATTACAACTTGTTTGAGATCAAGATGAACAAAGCCATGCGATCAATTCATCCAGATGAAAGCATCGTAATAAACCAACCGGGGGATGATTTTCGACGACTTTCCATTCGAGATATTTTCTATGTCGAAAGCCAAAAGCATTACCTTATTTTTCATACTTCACAAGGTGAATACAGAATGCGCGGTCGCATGTCAGATGTGAATGAACGTTTGCTTGTCCAAGGATTCGTGAATATCAGAAAATCGATTCTGGTAAACATGGCTTACATCACCCGCGTTGATAATGACACTGTTGGTTTGGATGGGACTTGCCTGCCCGTTGCGCATTCCCATAAGCAAGAGTTTCGTCAGCAATTAGCTGTTTATTTGGCTGGAAAGGCGTAGAATACTTGAATTCTTATCTGGCCATCACCGTTGCTCACGGATATATTCCACAAATCCTCCTAGCTGAAACGCTCTTCACTTATCGCTTGAGCAAACGCACGCATTTTTACAGCCGATTGATTATCGGGTTGATCGTCGTTCTTCCATTGATGGTCGTCGTCCCCAACTGGATAAACAACCACTGGTCAGGTCTTTTCTCGCTGACGGTATTTCTTTTGTCTCTAATTTTATGGTGGGCTTGTCTTCTCCAAAGCTTCAAGGATATTTTGTTCTGTTGTGTTAGTGCGCAACTGGTGCAAAATCTGTCGTATAACCTCGAACAAGCACTGTATCAGCCTTTTGCCCAGCATTTCAACGCTGTTGGGAGCCTGGCTCTCTCAATCACTTGTACCTGTTTGACATACGGTCTGACCTATCTAGTCATAGCAAAACGCTCTGGGCCGCACCCTACAGCCGAAATTAACGATACATACGTCTATTCCTTCGCCTTGATCACAGCCGTGTTTGTGTATCTCATGCAATATCAATATCAAATCACTGGAATCGGAAACTATTGGGTATCTCATCTGCCCTTGATGCTGTGCTGCGTAGCAGGTCTCTGCGTGCAATACGGTTTTGTCGCCCTGAAAACTGCAAGCGGAGAGCGAATTGCACTGGAACGCCTTATGAGGCAGGAAGCCAAACAATATGAACTGACCAAGCAGAATATTGATCTAATCAATATGAAGGCACACGATCTCAAACATCAACTCTTGCGCATACAGGAAGGATTGGGAGAAGATAAGGATGACCTGTCTGAAATTAGTTCGATTCTTGACAGTTACGACAACAGTCCCCATACCGGCAACAAGGAATTGGACCTGATTCTGAGCCAAAAGGAAATGCTGTGCAGACAGGATGAAATTGTCTTTTCTATCATGGTTCAGCCTGATTCCCTTTCTCGGCTCGATCCTGGTGATATAGCGTCAATATTCGGCAACCTTCTTGATAATGCGATTGAATACGAACGTAAAGTAAGTGATCATACTCAAAGATACATAGGTCTTAAAATTCGCACCATCGATGGCTTAATAGGAGTTCGAGTGGAAAACTACTGTCGAAGCAAGCCAAACATGAGCAATGGCCTGCCTGTCAGCACAAAGGACGACAGGAAAAACCACGGATTTGGCCTGAGAAGCGTTGCATACACTACGAACAAATACAAGGGCACTTTGCATTTGGGCATGGAGGGCGATCTTTTCGTTGCCAGCCTCCTTCTATGATTCCTTGCCCGAAAGCGGCCGATATTTGCCAAATGATTTTCCTCAGATTATGTATGTCATAGTCTGGCCGTGGTTCAGCCTAGTGGAACCGTGAGGAGAATACCGAAATGAGCAAACACAGCGCCGAACGAGCTGTGCGTGTTGCCACGGCGGCAACGAGCATTGTACTTGCCCTTTCTTTAGGAGCAGTATCTGGTGCCAGGACATACAGCTCTTATGTGACCACCGTACTTGGTGGGAGCCCTTTCACAATAAAGGATACAGAAAAAGCCAATAAAATTTACGAAGCCAGAGGCAATGGAATGCCCCTCTCCAAATGGAAGACCAAAGCAGACTCGCTTGTACAGACGGTTGCCGGTGAAGGCATCGTGTTACTGAAAAATGATGCGAACACGCTACCACTGGCAAAGGGCTCGAAGGTTACTCTGTTTGGCAGATCATCCACCGATTTGGTCCTGGGTGGTACTGGAGCTGGAGGCATAGATCCCGACAGAGCCGTCGACCTCAACAAGGCTTTGACCGCAGAAGGGTTCAAAGTCAACAAAACCATGTGGAACTTTTATCAATCCTACAAGGGTAAGCCTGGTTATATTCGTTCCAATGGAACATACATGGGCACACTACCCAAGGATGTGCATATAGCCGAACCACCCGTCAGCGAATACACAGCAGCCGTTCACCAATCATACGATACCTTCGCAGACGCAGCCATCGTAGTGTTCTCACGCGTAGGCGGTGAAGGCTCTGACATGCCAACTGGTAAATTCGGCGACGGAAACCGATACCTTGCCCTTCAGGACAGTGAAAAGCAAGTGCTCAAGGAAATCCATGACAGCGGAAAATTCGGGAAAGTCATCGCGCTTATCAACACATCCAATGCCATGGAACTCAGTTGGATGGATCAAAACCAATACGGCATCAATGCATCCTTGTGGGCAGGCGGACTCGGACAAAGCGGAGCCAGAGCAATAGCCAGGATATTGGATGGCACAGTTAATCCTTCAGGCCGCCTGGTTGACACCTATGCGTCAAATTCGTTCTCGGCACCTGCCATGCAAAATTTCGGAGACTTCACCTTCACCAATGGCCAAGCTATCAACAAACGTATTGGTCCTGCCAACAAAGGCGACAAATATCTGGTTTATCGCGAAGGAATTTATACAGGATATCGTTATTATGAAACTCGATATGCTGACAGTGTCCTCGACCCGGAAGGGACAAAGGCCAATTCGTCCTCTGGCGCCTTTGCAGACAAAACTTGGAATTACGATCGTGAAGTAGTGTTCCCGTTCGGATATGGTCTCAGTTATGGCAATAGTGAAGGTCATCCTTTCCAGCAACAACTTGTTTCCTCTTCTGCAGACGAGCGGGGAGCGACTTTCGAAGTCAAAGTGACCAATACAGGCAATGTTTCCGGCAAGGACGTCGTACAACTGTATGCACAGCAGCCGTATCAACGTGGGGGCATCGAAAAATCGGCAATTCAACTTGTTGGTTTTGACAAGACACCGGTTCTTCAACCTGGGCAAAGTACTTTGGTCACTATCAAAGTGAAAGCACGCGATTATTCCTCCTACGATGCGCATACTTTGAAAACATATGTTCTCGATCAGGGTGATTTCTACTTTGCTATTGGCAACAATGCCCACCAAGCACTGAATAACATCCTTGCTAGCCGTGGAGCGAATCCCGCAAGAATGGATGAGCATGGTGATCCAGGATGCGTGCATCTGTGGCACAACGAAAAGCCTATCAAGTTGGACAAAGCCTACTCAGGCAAAGTCATCGGCAACATATTCCAATCAGCCGGGCTGGAACATTATGGAAAGCGAACAGGGTATCTGACACGCAGCGATTGGACAACATTCCCGAAACCATACAACAAGCTCAAAGCCACCGATGCGATGATTCATGATATAGATGCCGCTGGCGGATATCAAGCCGGAGACAAGGATACATCGTCGATCACCACTAAGGCCAAAAATGGCTTAACCTTCGCTCAAATGCATAAGGCTCGGTTCAATGATCCAAGATGGGAAAAACTACTTGATCAAATGAGCGTGGATGATTTGGTGACTTTAGTAACACGTTCTGGACAGGTCGCAATTCCATCAATTTCATTCCCTGCTCAATTCATGAAAGACGGGCCTCAAGGCAACAACGTCAGACCATATGTAGAGGATGGAAGCAAGGCAACTGGATATTGTGGTGAGGTTACTGATGCTTCTACATTTAACCGTTCTCTAATACATCAGGAAAACGAAGCAAAGGCAGAGGATTGGATAAGAACGGACACAGCAGGTGCTTATGCTCCTGCGATGAATATCCATCGCACACCGTATTCTGGGCGCAACTTCGAGTATTACTCAGAGGATGGCTACTTGTCAGGCGAATTTGCCTATGAAGCAGTCACGGGATTGCAAAAACACGGTGTTGTGGCCTTTGCCAAGCACTTCGCCATGAATGATCAGGAAACCAACCGGCAAGGCGTATGCACATTTGCTGATGAGCAAACCATCAGAGAGATCTACCTCAAAGCTTTTGAACGACCTTTCACTGATGGCCACGTTAAAGCCACAATGGGCTCGTTTAACCGCATTGGATGCATATGGACGGGAGCGCACCAAAAGCTGATCAAAAACCTGATCAGGGGTGAATGGGGATCTATGGCGATTGTAGATACTGATATGGCTATTAACCCAATCCTGCAGAATGCCGGCGCCGGGTTGGAAGCAGGCAACACCATGTGGGCGACCTCAGCATCCACCTTCCACGACCAGATTGTCAAGCAAGCAGCACACGATAAGAAAATGCTGTCCAATTTGCGCCAGTCCGGACATATCATTCTTTACACCTTTGTCAACAGCAATGGCGTCAATGGTCTGTCCACAGCTTCAAGGGTGGTAAAAGTGACTCCGCCATGGCTGAAATTGGCTTATACGGTAGTTGGGTTGCTATGCGTGATCGATCTTGCACTCTTCATAACCCTGATTCGAAAGAGCAGAAATTCCGCTCATATCACTATTGAAAGCGACAATTGAAATGAATAAGGCGATAACCAATTTTGTTTGCATAGCAACAGCAGCAATCGCTCTTATCACATCACTGGTCTATATAACCTCCAAGGCCCAAGGCCACGTTATTGCGATAATGCTGTTCCTTATACTCGGGGCACTGCTTGAAATACTCTTACTGTTCAACCCGGGCTGGAAGTTTGTGGAGTATATCCCCTTCTTAAGTCTACTTGTAGCCGGATTATTATTTACCAAGTCAGGAGCTGATGAACTTTATGCGATCTTCTCAAAGATGAACATGGAGGGACTCAGCACCTCCTGGATTGTATCAGCCGTGCTCATTGTGGTGACTTTGATCCTAGCTGGTGCTACCACGGTTATTTACCCATACAGAAACAAGTGAAACCTGGCTATGTTCGTTCATATCCGTTCCCTTTTGAACACTCCGGTAGACTGCATCAATGTCGTTGGGACAGGCGCAATTACAATAATCTCGGTACTCGATGTTCTGAGATATGCAACATACGGATCGTTATTGCCTGTATTGACAATCGCATTCGTCGACCTGTGCTCCATACTCCTATGCGTTCTGACCGTAATGACACATTGTTCACCAATACTGATCCTGGTGGTTGGCATAAACCTTGCACTTGGAGATTTTATGAACAATCGGGGAACGGCTATGGACAACATAGCTTTCTTCATTATCGCAGGTATTGCATTTCTAGCAGCTTGTATGGGCAGTTTAGCTATGGCAAAAGGCCATACCAAGATTGATTTGGTTGCCTGCCGGAAAATCCTGGCTGTATTGATTGTGCTTTGTGTAACAGCGGCCACCTTATGGCAGACATGTATGACCCTGGCCAGGGACAAAACTCAAGCCGGGCCAAGTATATGGTCGGTCCCAAGTGAGTTCGAATCAACGTCCAATCACCCTGGCACTGTCCGGCCCCTTGGGTATCGAACCCATGCCTACAGCAGCGACGGACGCGAAGTTCAGAAAACAGCCTACGTTTACCTTCCTTTCAAATACGATCAGCACAAGAGCTACGACATCCTTTATCTCATGCATGGAACAGGAGATAGCGCTAGTTACTGGCTGAAGAAGCATCCCGAAAATGTTCACATGGTTGATCAATTGATCGATCATCGAATCATCAAGCCAATGATTATCGTTACCCCTTCTTTTTATGTTCAAAATGATGCAAAAGACCATCTGGATACCTTGACGTATTCTTTCGCAAAAGAGCTGCGCAGAGATCTTATGCCTGCGGTCGAGTCCCGCTATTCCACTTATGCGAAAAAAATCGATGACCAAGGATTCCGAGCAAGCCGTAATCACCGAGCGTTCGCTGGCCTGTCGCGAGGAGCAGTCACCACCTACCATTCAGCAATAGAGCAAAATCTAGATTATTATTCCTGGTTCGGCACATTTAGCGGCAGCCGAACCAGTGCACATGAGTTCAAAACAACTGCCTGTGCTTACCCGTTTAGCACATATCCAATCCATTACCTATATGCATCAAGCGGTAGTTTTGATTTCGCTTTGGCAGGACAACTTAATGACTACCGTAACCTGCTCAAGGTTGACAACAGACTGGAGCCAGGCAAAAATACCCGATTCGATGTATTTCCTATGCGATACCATTCCTCTGGCAATTGGCATTTGGCCCTATACAACTTTTTGCAGTGTATTTTTCACAATTAAGCCGATTAAGAGAGATATATACAGATCGGTCATGCCGACAAAAAGTCCAATGGATTGTCAATGAACCTGCGCAAGCCCACCTGGGCCGCTCCCCTCAGAGCCGGATAATCAGCCACCAAGGGCATCAACACACGAATATTGACCGCATCCCGTCCAAGAGAAAGCTCATTCAAACGTTGTTCAAGACGATCAGACAATTCAGAGCCAAAATTAGACCAGAACCCTCCTAGAATCACGGTATCGACATCAACTATGTTAATTACGGTAACAATCACAGAGATCATGGCATCCAATCCACGATCTATGGCATCAACTGCGTTGGCATCGCCCTGCTGCCAACGCTTGTAAAGTTCATCCATCGATTCAGACTTCACGGCATCATCCCCGGAAGCTATGCAAGCTGCCTCAACGAGAGCTCGCCGCCCTGCATAGGTTTCCAGGCATCCTCTACGCCCACAACGACAAGTAGGACCATTTAAATCCACAGAAACATGGCCAAGCTCGCCGGCGAAACCGTGATCTCCCGTCTCTACAGAGCCACGACGGACCACCGCACCTCCAATGCCGATATCCGTGGATAAATAGATAAATGAATCTGTAGGGGCAAGTGTGCACTCATGCGAACTTGTCAATCTTTGCGTTGCCTGTCCTGGAATCTGCGATAATGCTGCAAGTCTTGCCTCGTTGCCCGCTCTTGGTGTTAATCGTCTGACCACAGAAAACTGAGTAAGATCCAAGCGTTCCCATCCGAGATTCCTCGCCATGAGCAAAGTATTATCATCGGTTACCAACCCTGGCAAAGCCAGACCAGAACCCACCAGGCGATAGTGCTTATGATTCAGAGCCTTCTCAATAGGTCTAGACAAATCATCGAGTTCATCGAAAATATCCTTAGGATTAGTTCTTCGCATATCGTTGTGAATCCATTTGGCATCGATAACCCTGCCATCCAGATCCAAAGCCATGCACCCGAAACCGTCAGTGTTGATCTGCAGACCTAAACCAGCCCATCTGCCATGAGCCACGGAAAGCGGTGTGCTTGGCCGTCCATGGGTCGTCTGAGAAATATCAGGTTCACCTTCACGAACAACATGATTATTGAGCAGTATGTTTGCCAGGAGCGACATGGTGGCCTTGGTCAGCCCGGTGGCCTTGGCCAGATCCGCCCTGCTGAGCGAGGTAGGCGACCGCAGAATGGTGTCGATGATGACTGAGAGGTTGTGGTTCCTCAAATCATCCTGATTGATAGAGCGCAGGGCAGTCACGGTTCAACAACCTTTCATGAACGAACATAGGCCCGCTGAATCCTGGGCCTCTTCAACATCTTACGTTCGAATCGGACGGCAGGTCAGCAATTGGAGGGCCCGGACCAAGGTCATTTAGTTTATCGATTTAATAATTGAGATACTATGGTGAAGTACTCCAATGACCGGAGCCCAGAAAGCAAGGAGGCTGACATGAATGAGATCCTGGTGGCGGGAGTGGACACATCGACCCAGTCCTGCAAGGTAAGGGTCACCGAGGCCCGGACCGGTCGGCTGGTCCGTTTCGGCAAAGCTCCTCACCCGGCAGGCACCAGCGTTGATCCCATGGCCTGGTGGAAGGCCTTTCAAGAGGCTTCAGCACAGGCGGGAGGTCTGAACGACGTTTCAGCCATCAGTGTGGGTGGCCAGCAGCACGGCATGGTATTGCTAGACCGTCAAGGGCAAGTGATCAGAGATGCCCTGCTCTGGAACGACACCCGTTCGGCTCCTGATGCCGACGAGCTCATCATCCGGCTAGCCAAGTCAAAGACCGGAGAGGCTGGAAGCGCTCAGGCGGAAAACGACGGGGCAAGCAAGAACCCGGACTCGGACCGGAACCTGGCCATGCGCGGCAAACAAGCCTGGGTGCGGGCTGTAGGCTCCTCCCCAGTAGCCTCGTTGACCATAACCAAAGTGGCCTGGGTCAGCCGGGTTGAGCCGGATAATGCCAGGGCCATCGCGGCCATATGTCTCCCCCACGACTGGCTAAGCTGGGCCATCGCCGGTCATGGCCCAGCAGCCAACCCGGGGACCGAACCCGGGCTGGAGGATCTCTTCACCGATCGCTCAGATGCTTCCGGCACCGGCTACTACGACCCCGCCGCCGACCGCTACCGGCGTGACCTTCTGGACATGGCCCTGCCTGAAGACATGGCCGAGCGGGTGATCCTACCTAAGGTTCTTGGCCCCCACCAGGTCGGAGCCAAGGCCGACCCCCGCATCGCCGGCAGGGATGTACCCGGCGGCTGCATCATCGCACCGGGTGGCGGCGACAACGCTATGACGGCACTAGGACTGGCCATGCAGGTGGGCGACGTCTCCATCTCCCTGGGAACCTCTGGTGTCGCTGCAGCGGTCAGCCCGGTTCCAGCATACGATATGAGCGCCTCGGTGACAGGATTTGCGGATGCGACCGGCCACTGGCTGCCCCTGGCCTGCACCATCAACGCATCACGCATCCTGGACGCGGGTCTGGCCGCCCTGGGCACGGATTATGACGGTCTTGCTGAGCTGGCGGAGAAGTCCACGCCGGGTGCCGAAGGAATCACTCTGATTCCCTATTTCGACGGCGAGCGCACCCCCAACCGCCCTGATGCCCACGCCAGACTGGAGGGGCTGACCCTGGCCAACACCACGCGCCCCAACCTGGCCAGAGCATTCGTGGAAGGACTGCTCTGCTCCCAGCGCGACTGTCTGGAACTGCTGAAACGGCTTGGCACCACGGTCTCCAGAATTCTCCTGGTCGGCGGCGGCGCCAAGTCTCCAGCAGTCAGAGCCTATGCCCCAGGAATCCTAGGGATGGATGTCCAGCTGCCGCGGCCGGACGAGTATGTGGCCATCGGTGCGGCCCGCCAGGCAGCCTGGGCTCTGAATGGAGAAGAGGAGCCCCCCGTCTGGTCGGTGAACATCGACACCACGCTGACGGGAGACCCGTGTGAGCAGGTCTACCAGCAGTATCTGCGCTGGCGGGGATGAAAGGCCCCGCAAGCATGGGTCACTTGGAACGGACTCGCAGGTGCAGTCCGAAGACCAGATCGGTTTCATTCAAGCGGTAAGCGGGATCCAGCTCGGGTCCGCAGCTGTTGGAGCCTACGCCGCTTGTGGCATAGTCCAGGCAGAGCACGGTCGAGCCGCACTCCTCCAGCTCGTGGTCGTGCCCTTTGGCGGTCAGCTCCTCCTGCGTGTAGGGGGAGCAGTTGAAGCTAATGGGTCCATCCCCCGCTGCCTGCAGCAGGGAGCAGTCATCCTCCACCAGGACGTAGTCGCAGCCATAATGGGAGCCGTTCTCCTGGGGACGCAGGTAGTGCTCGACCATGCCTGACGCAGTGTCACGGAAGACTCCGTAGTGGCTGGCACGGTGCATGTCCCGGTAGCTCTCGTAGGGCCCATAGCCGCAGTAGGTGACCCGCTGCAGGCTCTTGGGCAGGAAGAGTCGCAGGCCGAACCTGGGCAAATAGGGGAACTCAGGATCCCGATGCAGCTCCATCTTCAGATCCAGCCCACCCTGGTCGCTCAGGGCCCATGTGGCAAGGATACTGCCCATGGGCTGGATGGAGGGTGCTACCACGGACAGTGCAGCCTTGATGGTGGTCAATCCCCTGTCCTGATCGGTCTGCAGCTGACAGGACAGGGCCCTGGTACTAGCCCGGTCATACTCGGCTTTACGCCATTCCTCCTTAATGATGGCATCGTTGTCGATAGGCGCCCGCCAGAGGTTGACCTCCATAGGGGCAGTCAATAGGGAACGGTTGTCGATGCTCATGGATTCCACCATGCCGGTGCGGCGGTTGAAGACGTAACGCCAGTCGGACCCCTCCACATCGAAGCGGGTATCAGTCTGCCTAACCACCGGCCGGTGAGCGCCCCGGGCTCCACTACCAGGATCGGCACTGATGACCCTGGCCACGCCATTGGGGCGTTCAGGCATCCCCATATCCGCAGCTTCAAGCTGGTCAAAGCCCAGCGAATGCCCTTGTGGAAGCACGGGATCGGTCTTGGCCAGGATGTACTCCACCAGCAGGGTCAGACGGCCATGCTCGGGCGGATCCATGGGCGGCAGGCCTACGGTGCCCTCAGCATGGGGTGCGATGTGCAGGCCGGTTCCCCGATCCAGCTCCGGCGTCCCGGAAGCCACCGGCTCCCCATCACACAGGAGGGTCCACGTCAGACTCAGGTATTCATCCAGGAAGGTGAAGTCCAGGTAATTGTGCAGGGTGAGCAGCTTAGTCTGCGAATTGTATCCGACCAGACGGGCCGGGCGGAAGACATTTTTGAACTCCCTGAGGCCGGTGTGGGGCCGCCGGTCGGGATAGACCAGACCATCCATGCAGAAGTTGGCATCATGGGGGTACTCGCCGTGGTCTCCCCCGTAGGCGTAGATCCGATGGCCCTTGCGGTCTCTGCCCTGGTCGATGGCATGGTCTGCCCACTCCCAGATACAGCCGCCCAGAAGCCCGGGATGTGCCTGAATGACCCGGAAGTAGTCTTCCAGATCCCCTGGGCCCAGCCCCATGGCATGGCAGTACTCACAGAGGAAGTAAGGCTTCCGACCTCCATCTCCGTCATCCCCGTGGCTGCTGATGCCGTGAGGACCTTCCGGCGTGAAGTAATCCTCAATTTTCTTGATGCTGGGATACATTCGCGAGGTGATGTCCAGGTTACTGTAATCCAGATCCTTCCGGGGCGAGCCGTGGATGGCCGACTCGTAGTGGGTCAGACGGGATGGGTCCCGAGATTTGGTCCAAGCCAGGGCTGCTTCGATGCCGCAACCGTATCCGCTTTCGTTACCCATGGACCAGATCAGAATCGAAGGATGGTTCTTGTCCCGCTCCACGCTGCGCTGGACCCGGTCGACGATGGCCTTAGTGAACCGAGGCTCGTCGGTGATGCGACCATTCCAGTAATCGGGCTCCTTCCATTCCGGACTGTGATAGAGGGTCTCGATGCCATGGGTTTCCAGGTCGGCCTCGGCGATCAGATAGAAGCCCAGCTGGTCGTAGAGGGCGTAATACTGAGGGCTGTTAGGGTAATGGGAGGTGCGGATGGCGTTAACGTTGTGCTCTTTCATCAGGGTCAGGTCGCGCATGATCTGCTTCTGATCGATGGCAAAGCCGGTGCGCGGATCTCCGTCATGCCGGTTGACCCCGTGGATCTTGATGGAGCTGCCATTGACCTTGACCACCTGGCCGTCCACGCTGATGGTACGCAGACCGATGTACTCGGTAATGACTTCGTCGGGGTGCTCCCCCGGAATGGGCTCATTTGAATCGCCGGCGTCAGATGTGCTGGCTCTGGTCGATAACGTCAGCCGGTAGAGTTCAGGGTCCTCGGCATTCCAGAGGTGAGGATGGTTGACTTTCAGGACAAATTGCGCATGCTCCTTGCAACCCGTCAGCTCGGCCCGGGCCACCTCAACCCCATCGGGATCATTCAACAGAGCCTGGATGTCCAGAGCGGCATCGTCATGACCAGATACGCCGGTCGGATCCAGATCCACGGTCACACAGGCATGATCCATGTTCTCATCGAGGTCGGTGTGGACGAACCAGTCGCGCAGACGTGCCTTGGGCCGACGCAGGATGTAGACATCGCGGAAGATGCCGCTCATGCGGAACTTGTCCTGATCCTCCAGATAGCTACCATCGCACCACTTGAGCACAAGAACGGCCAACTGATTACGGCCCTGCCGCAGATGGTCGGTCACATCGAACTCGCTGGTGGCGTGCGAGACCTGGCTATAACCAATCAGATCTCCATTGACCCAGAGGTAGAAGCAGGAGTCCACCCCCTCGAAATTGAGCAGGGCACGAGGTGCCGAGGGATCGGGCTCGTAGTCGAAGGCGCGCAGGTAGATGCCGCAGGGATTGTCGGCCGGCACCCTAGGCGGATCGAAGGGGAAGGGATAACGCACGTTGGTGTACTGGGGGTTGTCATAGCCCTGGGTCTGCCAGACTCCTGGCACATGGATGGGCTTGTAAACTCCTCGGCCCGCATCCCCAGAAGGGCTGTAGTCGCCTTCGAAGAAGACCGGATCCTCAGCCTCGATGGCGGACTGGACTTCGGCATCCAGCTGGTCGATGCTGGCGTAATAGCGGAAGTCCCAGTCTCCATCCAGATCCAGGTACCGGTCGGAGCGCCTTCGCAGGTCGCCACGCAAGTCCATGGGTGCGCCGGCCGGCACATAGTAGGCACGGTTGGGTTCGGTCCCCACATGCAGTGTGGCTGGATCCTCGTAATAACGTGGTATGAACATGACGACTCCATCCTCCTCGGTGGCCTTGGCAGCAGACGTTTTACAGGTATGACTGTTTACGCTCACATGCGACCATGATACCGGTGCCATGGCACACAATTTCCTACGCCTGTCACAGGCGTCATTGAACCGGACGTGCCGTGCTCTCGCGAATGACCAGCTTAGGTGTCAGGATGCGACGGTTGCCCCCCACCTGCTCCCCTCGGAAGATCTTCAGCAGGAGGTTGGCCACCTTGGTCCCGTAAAGCCCGGCATCACGGTGGACCGAAGTGATGGAGGGATAGGTGCTCTGGCAGATGAAACTGTCCTCGAAGCTGACCATGGCAGGAAGACTCATATAGACCGAAACAGGGACCGCAATCTTATTGTCAGACTCCTGACCTGCCACAGACGCCATTCTGCTTTCCAGCATCGCTCGCAGACTTGCCGCAGCCATGATTTCGTTCTCGTAAATAAAAGCCGTATACGGATTCTTACCCGATGACAGAAGAAGAGTGAGGGCTGCAGCCTTGTCTGGTGTGAAGTCAGTGAACTCCACTTTCGGCTCCCCCAGGTTCCTTCGACGGACGAACTCTTTGAAGGAGGAGACACGGGCGCGGCTATAGTCAAGGTTTTCATCCCCCGACAAGTAGGCAATCCGCGCATGCCCACGCGAGCTCAAATGGTCCATGATCGTCGTCATGGTTCGTGAATCGTCGATCGACAGTGAGGGCAGGTAGTTGTTCGAGTCTGGCCCTCCGGCCAAGACTGCGGGCAGACCCAGATTGTGCAGGAGCCGGGGCCTGGGATCATCGGAGAGAAGATCCACCAGCACCACCCCATCGACGCGCTTGCGCCGGGCCCAGTCCCGATAGGTGTCCAGTTCCTCATCCAACGTGGCGCAGGGGCGAAAGAGCAGGCCGTAGCCCGACCGGCTCAAGGAGGCATGGATGCCGGCCATGAAGTGCAGCATGAATCCTTCAGTCTGGAAGGCATCCATGGACCTGGCGGGAGCGAAACCGACAGTCATGGTCCTTGAACTACCCAAAGCCTGGGCAGCATATGCTGGCTTCCATCCCATCCTGGCAGCTGCTTCGCGAACCCTGCGCTTGGTCTGGACCGAGACTCCGGGCTTGTCATTGATGGCGAAGGAGACCGCGGTCTGGGATATCCCCAGCTCGTTGGCTATGTCCTTTAGGTTGACCCTGGCATCGTCCATTTCCCTATGAACAGACGAGCCCTTTCTGGCTTCTGTTTCTCCGCCATCGGACTCGCCGTCCATGCGCCACCTCATATCAACCATCCTCGTCGACACCCGTGATCCGGCTCGGCCGACTCAGCAGACCAGACTGCCTGCCACACGCTTTGGGCTTATATGAATATCGGCCTTTAACCCTAACTTAGACCCTCATACGCACAAAACCATGGTCAACAACTTCGCCTGAGGCCAAAGCATTTGTTATCGCTCACTTTGTAGCATCAGACAAGACCACGAGTCGAATCTGAAAGCCGCGGGTATGCCGCGGTCAAGATGCTTGGGTGGACCGCTTGGGCAGATAGACGGCAGCATGCCTTCGATCGGGCTTGATCAGGACTTTTTCCGTAGAAGGGAGGGATCGGATACAGCGCTGTAAGAGCTTCCGCCAACAGGTTTGATGGCGATGCACTCACTGATGCCCCTGTCCTGCAGCCAGCTGCTATCCGCCGCGTGCAGGGATGTGACCAGGGCCGGCCTTGCACCTTGACGGCTGAGTTCCATCCACTTGTTGAAGATAGACCCGCCAGGCGCACAGGCAGATCTCAGCAAAGGATCATCGTGCTCGTTCACGTCCACCACCAGAGCGGTGGACCTGGAACGAGAGGCCTCCTTGCCGGAGTAGTCCTTCGCCACCTGAGCGAAGGCCTGGCCTATGGGCTTGAGACGCTTCTCTTGATCGAACAGACCCAGCTGATGCTCAAAGGGTGGAAAATCACCGAATTGTTGGTCGACGTCATGCGAGCACCACCAGGTGATGCCGAACATGTCGCTGCAATCGAGAGCATGTTCCACTGAAGACCTGCAAAAGTCAGCGGCCTGATCTGCGCCCATTACATTGAGCGGGGCACCGATCTCCTGCAGCCAAACCTGCCGATGGGGCTGATTGGCAAAGGCCTTCGACAGTTCCACCAGGTACTCGGCATGACGCGTGCTCTCCTCGGCCAAGGGACCGCACTCCTGCGCGGCGCCGTTGAAAACCCAGGAATGAATGCAGGTCATGTCTCCGATGTTGGACGCATATCGAGGAAGAAAAGCGTGGCCATCCTGATACCAGGCTGCATCATTTTCGGAATGCAGAAGCACCCGGCCTTCCTGGGATGCCTTCTCCCTCAACGGGGTCAGCAACTCCAGCAGCCAGTCTTCAGCCTCCTTTGAGGTGGAGGGCATTCGACGCGGATGGACACGGTCAGTGAACTGGTTGCATTCATTTCCTATGGTCAGGCCACGGAAATGCGGCAGGTCCGCCAGGGCTTCATAGACTGATGCGACCAGCCGGGCCTGAGCCTGAACTGCATCCGGATCCGTGAACATATTGGTTTCATGCCATGAGACCAACCAGGAGGGCACGAAATCAAAACTGGACATGTGCCCTTGAATCACATCCGAATAGACATCCAACCCTCGTTCATCCGCCAGGGCGGCCATATGCCTCAGGTCGTCCAGAGCGGCACTGTTGATCCAGGTTCTGTTGGGCTGGAGCAGCGTCCACAGCGGGAAGATGCGGATATGATCCAGCCCAATGGAAGCAATGTCGTCGAGGTCTTTGGCGACGGCATCCCAATCCGGATGCAGCCAGAAATAGAACCAGTTATGGGAGGGGGTGTAATTGACTCCAAATTTCATGATGATGCTATTCCTTGATGCCACCCTGTTCCAGACCACGGAAGAAGTAGCGTTGGAAACAGGCGAAGAAGACCAGGATCGGTATCAGGGAGACCAAGGCACCCGCTGCTATCAATCTGGGATCCGAAATGAACATGCCCTTGAGTCGATTCATGCCCAGTGTGAGCGTGTAGTTTGACTCGTCGGAGATGACGATCAGGGGCCAGAGGAAATCATTCCAGGCGCCCACGAAGGCGAATATGCCGACGACAGTCATGGTACCTTTGACCTGAGGCACGCAGATCCGGTAGAACCGCTGCCAAAGATTGGCGCCGTCCACTTCTGCCGCCTCCTCCAGCTCGTCCGGAATGCCTTTGAAAGCATTGGTCATGAGCAGAATGTTGACAGCGCCCACCATGCCCGGCAGGGCGACAGCCAAAAGGGTGTTCTGCAGTCCGACGCTTCTGACAATCAGGAACTGAGAGATGACCACGCCCTCGACGGGGATGACCATGGTGCCCATGAAAATCGTGAAGAGCAGATTGCGCCCGCGCCACTTAAGCCGGCCCAGCGCATATCCGGCCATGGTCGAGAAGATGACGTTGCCGCCTATGGAAAGGATGGCGACAATTACTGTGTTCAGCATATACCGGAAGACCGGGACCTGCCTGAAGACGGATATGTAATTGTCCCAGGTGGGCGTCTTCGGGATGATATAAGGCGGAACCGCATAGACGTTGTCGCCCTTGCCCTTGAAGGAAAGCGACAGCTCCCAGACGAAGGGCCCCACCAGCAGGATAAAGACCAGTATGAGCACAAGGTACTGAATGACCTTGCCAACAGTGACTTTGGAGTGACTGCTTTTCATGAGTCCTCCCCCCGCTTCTGGATGATCTGCTGAAGAATCAGCATGGCTCCAACCACAACCAAGACAATCAGCGACAGAGCGCTGGCATAGCCCGTTCTGGCCTGGATGCCCGTGCCCTCCTTCTGGATGAGCATGGACATGGTGATGTCCTCGCCGCCGGGACCAGCCGTGCCGTTGGTGAGCACGTAGATTTCGTTGAACACGCGGAAGGCCGCGATGGTCGACAGCATCATGATCAGCACGATGGTGGATCTCACTCCTGGGATGGTGACATACAGGAATTGTCTTACCGGTCCTGCCCCATCCAGCGAGGCGGCCTCGTAGAGTGAGGCGTCGATGTTGGCCAGGGCGGTCAGGTAGATGACCATGTAGTATCCCAGACCCAGCCATATGGTGACGAACATGGATGTGAACAGTATCAGCCAGCGATCACTGAGGAATGGGATCGGGCTGTGGATGATGTGCAAGGACTCTAGAACCGAGTTGACCAAGCCCTTGGGGTCGAGCAGGTTGGTCCAGATCATTCCCACCACTACGGCTGACATGACCACGGGAGTGTAGAAAGAGGTCCTGAAGAACCCCATGATCCTAGAGTTCCCCTTGACAAGGTTGGCCAAGATCAGTGGAAGAATGACCATAAAGGGGACCACGCAAACCACGTACAAGGTGGAGTTGAGCAGCGCGGTCCAAAAATAGTCGTCATGCACGATCTTTACGAAGTTCTCGATGCCTACGAACTTGCCCGGTCGCAACAGCGTGGAATCGGTAAAGGCCAGCCGACAGGTATTCAGCGCAGCGACGATGACGAAGATGAAGACGATGGCAAAGGCCGGGAAGACAAACAGGTAGGGGGCCAGGGTCGTGGTCCAATGGGTCCCCTTGCCGCCTTGGACCCCGGCTTGGGGCCCGCCATGCCGGCCGAGGGCAGAAGCCTTCGGCCGGATGGCGGAAGAGTCAGCGCGGCTCATAGTTACTGCAGCTTCTCGTTGGCGTACTTGACGGCCTTGTCCAAAGACTCCTTAGCGGTCTGCTTGCCCTGCAGGGCCAGAGCGGCCTGCTGTTGCAGATAGTCCTTGCCATTGGCATCGGTGAACTCGGCAGGACGGCTTGAGTACCCGTTCTTTACGGAGTTCAGAGTAATTTTCAGGGCCTTGCCCTGAACATCGCTGGTGTCGATGTTGGCGTAGTAGGGATCATCAAGACCGCCCTTGCTGGAGGGGAAGGTGTTGGACTTCTTGGCGAATGCTAGCTGGTTCTTGGCATTGGTTACGTACTGGACGAAGTCCAGGGCGAGCGTCTTGTTCTTGGTCTGGGCGTTGACGGCCAGCATCTCATAGGCCAGGCTGGCAGACTTGCCCTGATCGCTGATCTTGGTGCCCACAGCCAGATGCTTGTACAAGTCAGGAGAGTTCTGCTTGAAGTCAGCCGCCGAGTAAGCGCTACCGCCCATGGCCACGATGGAGCCCTTCTGGAAGAACTCGCCCTGCTGAGACCATTGTGCGCTCAGAGCCTCCGGCGGGATTCCCTTCTTGTTGTAGAGGTCGACGAAGCGCTGCAGATGCTTGACAGCCTCGGGGGAATTGAAGATGTACTTGGTGTGGTCCTTGTTCATGATGGGGATCCCGGCCGATGCATAGTCATCGACGGCGCCACCCAGCATGGTGGACATATAGGCCCCGCAACCGCTATTGACCATGGTGTCTGCCTGAGAGAAGTAGTCGTCCCAGGTCACAGGCAGCTTGTTGGGGTCCAGTCCGCACTTCTGCATGAGCTCGGTGTTGTAATAGGTCGGTCCATCGTTGACGTACCAGGGGAAGCCATAGGCTCCCTCCTCGATGTCCTTGCCCTTGAAGGTGACTGCATTCCAGGCATTCTTGTAATAGTTGTTTTGGGCCTTGGGAGCTTCTTTACTGATGTTCATCAGGGCCCCGGCCTTGGCCAGGCCGTACATCAGTGAGGGGCCGGCATCGATGATGTCGGGCAGGGAGTTGGCTGCTGCGTCGGCGGACAGCTTCTGCTCGTAGTTGTCCGAGGGCTGATCGATCCACTTGATAGTGGTGCCGGGATGCGACTTCTCATAGGCCGCAATCAGGTTTTTGAAGTACGGAGTGTACTTGTCATTCTTCAGGTTCCAGGTCTGGAAGGAGATCTCGCCTGACGGCTTGCCATCTTTTGACCCGCCTGAACTGCTGCTGCTTCCTCCGCACGCCGTCAACGAACCCGCCATGGCAGTCGCGCAGATCAATACTGCTACCTTCTTCAGTGCTCTCATCGGAGCTTCCTTTCTTTTTACTACTCACTTCTTTGTGGGGGCTTCCGACCGGTCCAAATCGACGAACGAACCAGCCGGACAGACACCCTCGGTCAGGCGATCAGCGCCTGGAGAGTCTCAAGGTGGTGAACTGGAAGGGAACGAGATCCAGCAGGGCCCCGTCAGCTTGCCCACCCTGTTCGGAGCACAGGCCAGGCCGCACGCCTTCGGGCACAAGTCCGTCCTCCAAGGAGTTGGTCTCTTTCACAGTCGCGCCCTGCAGGACGGACCCAGTGTGCAGCCTGGCCTTGGAGGGCGACGAATCCGGGTTGTAGACCCTGACAATCACATCGCCGCTGTCGTCATCAGCCGTCTTGATCCAGTCGATGACGGTAGTACCCTGGATATCCTCGACGCCAGCCAGGGGCTCAACGGCAGGCAGTCCATGATGGAAGACCGGAGTGTTGAGGGCATAGGCTGCTTGCAGGATGTCGGCCTGGGTGTCCCCAGGGACGATGGACCAGGCAAAGCTGTGCTTGCCCCTGTCGGTATGCGGATCGGGAAAGACTGGAGCGGACAGGAGGGTCAGTCTGACCAGGGTACCCGCCTCTTTGCCGACCTTCTCGTCATAGTGGATCGGCGTGGTATCGCCGCCGTATGTCGAGGCGTTGACCACGCCGACGGCAAGGTCGTCGTCGCTGATCCTGACGAATCGGTGCGTGCAGCTCTCGAACTGAGCCTCTTCAGCAGCGTTGTTCTTCTGAATGGGCCTGTCGATAAAGCCGTACTGGCACTCGAATTGCGCATATCTGGCCTGAACGGCGACGGGAATATCCACCTTGAGCAGCTGCTCATCCTGGTGCCAATCCACATCAGCCGTAAAGTCCAACTGCCTGCCGCCCGGGGTCAGCCCGATCGTGGTGACGATTGTGGTTTCGCCATGCCGGCGTGATACCTGAACACCTGAATCCAAAGCCTCCATGGTGACTGGATCATCGACCGGAGAAGCAGTTAGCAGAGCATCGCGCTCCAGATCCCAGGCATCCCACATGTAGGGCTCATCCTTGAAGAGCTCGTATCCACCCACCGAGGAGCCCTGCGGGACCAAGTCCCTGCCGGAGGTCCTGTCAAGAATGGAATGGACTTCGCCATCCGAAGCGACTACGGCACGAATAAGACCATTATCCATAACGAATCCGTCGCCCTCTTGGCTGACTTGGACAGGCCTGATGTCCTCAGACCCCTCCTGGGCCTGGACTGGCCCGACGGCCTCCCAAGCCGTCTGGCCCTTGCCGTCCATAGGTACCAGCTTGGCATCAGACACCATGGAAGCCTGCGGCTGGGCGGAAGCTATAGCGCGGGCAGCCTCATCGCCAATCTGCTCCAGGCGAGCGATGTCCCTGCGGTAGTCTTCCCTGGCCAGCCTGTGCACCCAGGAGATGGCGGAACCTGGAAGAATGTCATGGAACTGGTTGAGCAGAAGCGTGCGCCAGATTTTGTCCAGCTCCTGACGCGGGTAGGTGTATGAGTCATCGACCAAGCCGGCGTAGGTGCACAGGTATTCGACCGTGCGCAGCATGGCCTCCTCCTGCCGGCAGCCCCGCTTCATATCCTGCTGAGAAGTCAGGGTCTTGCGGTGCAGCTCCAGGTAGAGCTCGCCCTTCCAGACGGGCATCTCGGAACCGGCCTCCGCGCGGATCTCTTCCTCGGACTGGCGGAAGAAATCTGCTGGAGCCTGATATCGCACCTTGGCCGACCCCTCTACATCATGCAGGCGCTCATAGCGTCCAAGCATCTCCCTGGTGGTGCCGCCGCCGCCATCGCCATAGCCGAACAGAACCAGGGCCTTGGTTGAGATGTCCTTGTCCTGGTAGTTTTCCTGAGAATGGTTGAGTTCACGGGCCGTCATGCTGGAGGCATAGGTATCCATAGGAGGGAAATGCGTGAAGATGGCCGTGCCGTCGATACCCTGCCAATCAAAAGTATGATGCGGGAATTTGGTTGTATCATTCCAGGAGATCTTCTGCGAGAGGAAGGAAGTCATTCCCGCACGGCGGGCAATCTGTGGGAACTGGCCCGTATAACCGAAGCTGTCCGGCTCCCAGACCACGGTCGTGTCTACCCCCAGATGCTCCCGGTAGTACCGCTTGCCATAGGTGAACTGGCGGGTCAACGACTCCCCTGATGGCAGCATGCCGTCGGACTCCACCCACATCCCTCCGACGGGGATGAACCTGCCTTCTTGGATGCGTTGCTTGACACGAGCGAAGAGATCAGGATGATCCTCCTCCAGCCATGCATACTGCTGGGGCGAGCTCATGGCATAGATGAATTGAGGATCGCGCTCCATCAGCGCAAGCATGTTCGAAACAGTCCGCGCAACCTTGCGTCTGGTCTCTCTCTTGGGCCAGAGCCAGGCGGAGTCAATATGGGAATGGCCCACTGCCGCATGATCCAGGGCACTGGGGGTCGCCGGCACTGCCAGTACACCAGCCAGGGCCTGCCGAGCCGGTGCGAGTGTGGCCAGGTCACGCTCATCATAAATATTCAGCGAGCGCTGCAGGGCCTTGCCCAGACGCCAATACCGAGGTTGGCTCTCGTTGCATTCGCGGATCAGCTGGGCCGTGACCTCGAGATCCATGTAGTAGTTCCATGCCTCATGGTCAAAATGGCAGACATCCATCTGCTTGAGGACATTGGGCTCATCTGCACGACCTGTGGTTCCCTCGCCCAGCTGCGTCTCCACAAATGCGGGGGTGCCAAGCAGGAGCGGATTGCAGGCCGCTTCCAGATAGATGGTAAAGGTTCCATCAGGGTTAATAACCGAAGCCTCGTCACGGGTCGGATTCCCGTCCAGGTCGGTCCCGTCGAGCGGAATCCAGCGGTTGCGAGGATTAACGGCCTTGATAATCGATCCATCGCTCCTATAGGCCTGGGCTTCAAAATGGCCGCCGGGCGCATCAGGATGCCAACCCAGGTCGACCACCAGCTCGATCGGGGCCCTTGTCGCCCAGTCGGCATCGACGCGGCCGGTCACCTCCATCCAGGTGGTCCCCCAGGTCGTGCCCCAGGTATCCCCCAGGGAGAGAGGCCGAAAGTCCACGCTCTTGCTCTGTACTTTCTCGAAGAACTCCGATGACGGTATCGGTTCCCCGGAAATGACGAAAGAGCGGACTTGGACCTTGCCCATGGGCCGCTCAATCTTCGGTAGCACGCGTTGACGCATGACACGGTCGCACTTGTCAAGCACGCGTTCTATCTTCAGCTGCATCCTCACAACCTCCTCGTAGGTCCGCTTCGCATCTCTACTAAAGCGGTTTAGTTTAATTGTACATTATCCAATCTCTAAACGATACCGTCTCGGAGAAAATGGCGTGTTAGCTGTTCACAAGTTCGAAATGTGACACAAGCCTGCCTTTCACAAGGATGCATTACTGGCAAAAGCGATATAAGAACATTTTCGAAACCTGCTCACGCTTCATGAAAACCCCAAACTTATGACAGTTTGCATTCTTCGACCACACTTTCAGCATTATGCTGCAGCTTCTCAAAATGGACTCTTGTTCACCGTTCGCGAATTGGCAACTTCCAGCGGTCAATGTCCGAGATTGTATCTTTACCGCCTATATGTTGAAGCGGCATTTTGCAATCAACGGTCCCCCTTAAAATCCGAAATGCAGCCTAAACAATCGGGACAGACTATCAACAATAAAAGAGGGTCCAGGTGCCGGAACGCAGAAGGACCCTCAATCTTTCAAATGGCCGTCACTCCTTGTTCATGGCAGCCGAGAGGGCCTTGGTCCATTCGAAGGTTGTAGGTTGAAGCTTGTCGTCGCCACGGCGCACTCCATCCCTATCGACGGCATACTCAAAAATGCCGCCTTTTTGTGCGCCATCAGCCCCGTTATCAGGCTCCCAAAGAGCGTACTGCATGGCCCTGCTGGTCGACATCGGCTCTTCGGTGTCATACCACCATCCGCCACGCTCCTCATAGAACGAGAAACCCGGAATGTACTGTCTGCTCTTAATCGTGCCCTTGTAGGTCTCCCAGTCCCGCTGGAGGGCCCCGACCGAACGCCCATAAGCGTCGGCGAATACGTAAGAGACCACGTCGGACACTCCTCTATAGAGGCTGTTGGTCCCAGGTTTGTTGGTGTTATAAGCAAAGATGGAACTCGGCTCAGGTGACTTGGGCCCGTAGTAGCTCGACATGGCCCTGAGAACCCCCGTGGCTCGTTGAACATCAGTGGAAGTCATGCTCGCCTCGGCATTGACGACAAAGCCGTCAAGTCCAGGGAAATAAAGATAGGACTTCTTGAGCTCGCTGGCGCGTTTGGCATATCCCTCTGCATTGCTCTCCATGGGCGAGAGAGACTGATGGTCATGAGAATCGTTGAAATCATCCTTATAGAAAAGGCTGATATCCAGACTCCTGATCACTTTTGTACCCTGCTTGTGCAGGGACTCAATTTGCCCAGGAAAAGTGTCCCAGAAGGCCTGAGTGGTCTCCGGGTTAGGGAAGGCGATAGCTATGTCCACCTGCTTGGGCAGATCCGACATCGAATTGAAATTGACCGTCGGATCCGAATGCGTATCCCTCCAGGCTCTAAAATAGGCAACCGTCATCTCGTGGGTCTTCCCCTGAACAGCAGGCTCAGCCCAAGCAGTAGCCGCTCCTACCGCGGACGTTCCGGCTAAGGCCAGAATGGCTATTGATGCCGTTATCAATCTCCGAATTTTCATGGTTGATCTCTTTTCAAACTTGCCTTTGCTTTAACAGAAGCAGATAAAATGTCGATTCCCTCCTCTCCATAGCATCGACACTTCGCTTCTACTCCTTGACTGCACCTGCAAGCAGGGTTTGATTGCCAATGTATCTATTCGTAACTTCGTAAATAATCAGAATAGGTATCGAATACAGCAGCGAGAAAGCTGCCAGCTGGCCATAGGCAACCGTGCCATGCTGCCCGAAGAAAGTGTATATGCTGACGGCTGCCGGTTCCTTATCCGGAGACATCAGAAGCATGAAGGGAACAAAGAAGTTCCCCCAGTTTCCAGCGAATTCCGAAATAAAAATAACCAGAAGCGATGGAACCATCAGAGGCACGACCACATGGAACAGGGCCTGCATTCTCGTGGCTCCATCCACCCAAGCAGCTTCCTCCAAGGTAACCGGGACAGAATCCATGAAATTCTTCATCATGAAGATGCCCTGCGGCAATCCGCAGGCAGTCATGAAAAGGATGGTCCCGGTCAGTGAATCAATCAGGTGAAGCTGAACGAATATCCCGTAAACAGGGACCATCATGGCTGTAATCGGCAAACAACTGGCGAAGAGGATGGCGTTAACGGTCCGGTTGGTGGTCTTGGAACGGAATCTGGAGAGAGGATAGGCTGCCAGGACCGAAAAAGTCACCACCAGGACCGATGTACCAATACTGATAATCAGCGAGTTGACAATAGGCAACCCGAAGGTCTGCATGTTGAATACCTTCACGAAGTTCTGGAAGGAAAAACCCAAGTTGAACGAAGACAGGGTTGCATGCGTATTGAAGGAGGCCACCAGCAGCCAGAGCATAGGCGCAGCGAATAGAAACCCTATTAGGGCTGTCAGTACCGCAGCGACCAGCTTCATCCAGTCATACCTGTGTGGCGCGTTCATCCGTGGATCAACAGTGGCTTCAGTCTTCATCATTCGTCCTTAGCAGCTTGATATAGAGCACCGAGAAGAGGGCACCCACGACGACCAATATCACCGAGATGGCGGTTCCATATCCCAACTTCGAGAAGTTGAAAGCCTCCAGGTAGGCAAGAACGGGAAGGGTGCTCGAATTCGTGCCAGGTCCCCCGCCGGTCAGCACAATGATGATGCTGAAGACAGAGAGCGTCTGCAGGGTGATCAACATCAGATTGGTAAGAATCGAGTGCCGCATGATAGGCAGCTTGATTCTGAAGAAAGACTGCCAGGCGTTCGCGCCGTCTATCTCAGCGGCTTCGATAACATCCTTGGAGATGTCGTTCAGTGCAGCTTGATAGATGAGCATGGAAAAGGCAGTACCGCGCCAGACGTTCACAATGATGACGATGGTCATTGGATGGTAGTAAAGAAGAGCCGACCAATCAGCTCCCACCACCTTGCCCAAAGCGTCAAGAGTGCCTCCGCCAGCAAAGAGCGCATAGGCGCAGTAGCACCCGACAATGTCCGGAATGACCCAAGCCAGAACCACTATTGAGTCCACGACCTTCGTCAGTCTTCTGGGCGCTTTTTGACTGAGCAGAGCCAATACCATGCCCAGAATGTTCTGCCCAATTAGTGCCGAGGCTAGAATCAGAAGAATGGTAAGCCAGAGGGACTTGGGAAAAACAGGATCCGTAAAAAGCGCTACATAGTTCTTCAGGCCGACAAAGTGTGGGTTGACAGCCGTTGAGCCAACCATTGAATAGTCGGTCAGCGACGCATATAAGGACCATATGATTGGGCCAAGCAGGAAAAGCACCATCATCGCCGCTGCTGGCAGAATCGGGGTGTAGTGCTCAGCGTTTATCAATTTCTTTCTTGTGCTGCTATTCATTTTCTTCTCTCAGTCACGAAAGAAAACCAGCGAATGGAATTCGGTTACTTCGCGGCTTCTGTATGATCGGCACCTACAGTTTTGGTTATCGCAGAATCGTATTCGGCTGCTGCATCCTTGACTGACTTCTGGCCGGTCAATACGCTTTCCGTGGCTATGGCGACCTGGTCGGACACCTCTTTGTACTGGGAGTTCGCCGGCCTGTACTGACTGTACTTGGCCAAATCCGTGAAGAACTTGATAGTGGGATTGGATCCCAGGTATTTCTTGTCTTGCTCTACATCCTTGCGTACTGCGATTGATCCGGAGATTGTGTCGTACGCTGCAGCGTGCTTCTCATTTTGGAAAACTTTAAGTGCTTTGAAAGCAAGATCAGGATTCTGCGTATGGCTGGACAGCGCCAGGCCCCAACCGCCAGACATGGAGATCAGACCAGGCTTCTGCCCGTTCTGAGTTGGGAATCCACACCAGCCAATATGCTTCTGCCAGTCAGCCCATTCGCTGTCGCCGCCGGGCATCCACGATGAAGCAAGCCAGTTGCCCTCGATCGACATCCCTAGTTTGGACTGAGGCATCCACTGTTGCCCGACCTTGTCACCAAGCTGAGGATCCAGAGCCTGCTGAGGCGTGGGTGCCAGACCCTTGCTGTAAATATCCTTGATGAACTGGAGGGAGTCTTTGAATTGCTTGGAACCAGTGACCCACTTCTGAGTCTTGGTGTTGTACAGTGTGCCGCCCTTGGTGCCATAAAGAAGCATATCGAAGCCCTGCATGACGGAGACCTCACCCAAAGGACGGCCGGCATAGAGGTTCATCGGTATTACATCGGGCTGCGTTTTCTTGATCTTCGTCGCCGCATCGATTACCTCATCCCAGGATTTAGGCTGCCAGTTGTCACTCAGGCCGGCCTTCTTGAGAATGTCCTTGTTATACCAGATACCCCTGGTGTCAGTGCCCAGAGGGACTGCATAGATTTTTCCATCATCGGCTTTGCCGGCATTCTTCGAACTGTCAAAATACTGCGACCAGTCCTTCCATCCCTTCAGTTGATCATCAATGGGCTTCAGGTAACCAGCTGCGACATAGGGACGGATCATTTCCGTGTCAAGGATCATGAGGTCTGGAGCGGTTTTTTCGGATTTGCTCATCAAGGCCAGCTTGCTACCGTAGTCATCCCCGTTCGACTTGATAGGCTCCAGCTTCAGAGTAGCGCCTTTGTTCTCAGACTCAAACTGGGCTTTGACGTCTTTCATCCACTTGCTTATGGCACTGGTGTCTCCGGTGGCCTGGTAGGCAAACTTGACTGTTTTCTTATCCGATTCGGAAGAGCCGCACGACGATAAAATCCCGACGCTGGTAGCCGCAGCCAGCAACATGACTGATATTTTCCCTAGTTTATTCATGAGAGACTCCTTTGTTCTCCAATTGCTCTTTTACATAGTGCATAGTTTTAAAATCGGTTCGCCTCAACCGATCGTCACCTTGGGCAACCCCATCGCGATCTATTGCATAGGCGAACAGTCCTCCTGTGCGGTTCGAACCAGCCGGATGCCAGAATAGGAGGTCTTTGACCCTGCTTTCTTCAAACGGATATGTGACATCACCCCATCGAGGGCCTCCTTCTTCATAGAATGAAAAACCAGTGACGAATTTTGAAGCGGGGACAAAGTCACGAACCTGCTCGAAAAGTCCCTGAATACGACGAACATCCATGCCATAGGTGTCAGCAAAGTAATAGGAGCAATCCTTATAGACCTGAGCAATCAGACTGGTCTGAGGCAGAAGAATATCCTGATCGAAAATCATGAGGCGCGAGGACGCTGAACCAGGGCCCCACTTTTTCGCCAAAGCATGAAACACCTCGGCTGTAGCAGCCATTTGCTCGGACTCAGGTTCATGATCGACATCGATCACCAGGCCGTCGTAGTCAAAGGGCTTCAGGTAATTGGCAATTATCTCGTCGGCACGGCGATCTGGTCCGCCGTTTTCTTCGCCAAGCCTGCTGAAAGTGTGGACTTTGCCGCAATCCTCGTAGGTATCCTGATAGAGGCAGTCCAAAAACAAGGTTCTGACTACCTTTGTGCCTTGCGAATGGAGTTTTTCGATGTAGGCCGGCAGAGCAACCCAAAAATCATCATCGACTTCTCCATTGGTGATGATTGACACAAGATCCAGATCTGCGGGCACATCGCCAAGCGAAATCGAATCCCCTCTCGGCTTTCCGCAGTTATCGTGCCATGCGCGGTAATAACCGGCCAAAATAGGTCCTGGTTCATCACTTTCGCGATTACTGTCTGGCCTGCCCTCAGCCTCATTCGACATCGACAACCTCCATGTTGTTCGCAGTAGTTCTTCAATGATTTACTAAAGCGATTTAGTTCCATTATAGCCCCTTACCACATAAGAACTACAACAATCCTCGGAAACACAGAAAAGTCGCTTAAAAGAACAGAAATGCGAATACTTCCGGAATGGCTATTCCTCAAGCCTTAGGCATTACTCAAATCAGAAAATCCCCGCTTTATTTTTCCGCAGACATATCCGAGTGTCTCCTCACCATGACACGCAGCAATCCCGGATAGCCCAAAGCGCATAAGAAACCCCTGCACGACGGGGCGAATTCCCTCGCACAGGGTTGAGCGATGCTTGGTTAGATCTCAGGCCTGAGCCAGAGCCTCGACGATATAGTTGTTGATGGTGGCCTTGACCACTTCAAGATGGTCGGATTTGTCGGCGGCGATCAGTTCAGCCTGCGGCTTGTCAAGGCTGTACTCCTCAAGGGAGGCCAGCGTGGCCGTGCCGTCCTCAACCGTGGCGCCGATACCAGACTCGAAGGAGGAGTAGCGCTCCTGCTGCAGCTGCTCGATGTAGCCGTCCTCATGCATCTTGGCCGCGACCAGCAGACCGGCGGCATAGGTGTCCATACCCACGATGTGGGTCCTGAAGAGGTCCTCTGGCAGGAAGGAGGAACGGCGCGGCTTGGCGTCGAAGTTCAGGCCTCCGCGGGGCCCGATGCTCCCGTTGGCCAGCACCTCCCACATGACGGCGGTGGCATCGTAGAGGTCCGAGGGGAACTCGTCCATGTCCCAGCCGATCAGCTTGTCGCCCTGGTTGGCATCCAGGGATCCCAGGAATCCGGCCTCGCGGGCCACGCGGACCTCATGCTGATAGGTATGCATGGCCAGGTTGGCGTGGTTGCCCTCGATGTTGAGCTTGAAGTTGTCCTGCAGGTCGTAGGTGCGCAGGAAGTTGATGGTGGTGGCCGCGTCGTAGTCGTACTGGTGTAGCGTGGGCTCCTTGGGCTTGGGCTCAATCAGGAACTGCGCGTCGAAGCCGATCTCCTTGGCGTAGTCCACGCACATGTGGAAGAGGGTAGCCATATGGTCCTGCTCCTCTTTCATGCGGGTGTTCCAAAGGGATTCGTAGCCCTCACGGCCGCCCCAGAAGACGTAGTTCTCAGCGCCAAGCCGCTTGCCGATCTCCAAGCTGTGCTTGAGCTGGCCTGCCGAGTATGCATAGATGTCAGCAAAGGGCGAGGTACCGGCGCCGGCCTCGAAGCGGGGGTTGGTGAAGAGCGACGAGGTGTTCCAGAGCAACTTGACGCCAGTGTCCTTCATGGCAGCTTCGATGCGGTCGATCACCTTGTCAAGATTGGCATCGGTCTCGCGCAGGGTGTCGCCCTCGGGAGCCAGATCGCGGTCGTGGAAGCAGAAGAACTCGACCCCAAGCTTGGTAAAGAGCTCGAAGGCGTAGTCCACCTTGGCCAGCGCCTGATCCATGGGATCGGTGTAGCGGTAGTAGGGCCTCTGCGCGGTGGGATCGCCAAAGGGATCCACCAGACCCTGGTTGAAGGTGTGCCACCAGGCTACGGCGAAGCGCAGCCAGTCCTTCATGGGCTTGCCGGCCACCACCTTATTCTTGTCGTAGTAACGAAAGCCCAGGCCCTCCTTCACGCCCTGGCGACCCACGTATTCGATCTTGTCGACGTCCCACAGACCCATACGAAATGCTCCTTTGCCTATTGCATTTGCTTTTACAGCGTTCACAGGGGAGGAAACCGGTTCCTTCCTCCTGATCAACAAGATTAGAAGGATGGATCGATTTTGTCAATTCGTTGAATTATATCCTTCACTGGCCTTTCCCCGAGACTGTCTGCGGCTTGCCCTCGGGGAAGATGATGGCGTACACGGGAAAGTAAATGACCATCTGCACGCCACCATTGATCACGGTGATCAGCACGTTATAAACCGACGGCGGAAAGAAACGTTTGCAGACGGGCACGTATAGCCCCATCAGCACAGAGCAGACGACGGTGATGGCGACAAAGGCGATGATATACCAGAAAATCTGATACCAGATATTGCCGTGCGACTTGAAAGTGACATTGCGCTGCATAGGAAAATTGACGCATTGGGCAACAAAAAGGGTGAACGCAAAGGCAGCGAAATATCCCATGCCACCAGTGGCATCGCCGGTCACCGGGTAATCGAACACATAGGTATCCACAACGCCAATATGAATATGCCCAAGCTGAGCAGGTATCGAACACCAATCCGTAAACCGATAGACGACCTCCGGCAAAAAAGTCAGCATCAAATATTGCAAAAGCGTCACCAACAGGGAGAAGGCATAAAAGGTGAGAAACTGGGCGATCCGCCGATGACGGGATGCAAATCGTCTCCAGCGCAGGACCACAACCGAACGGATGTCACGCATGGCTCTCCTCCGCTGTCAACTCCTCATCACGTATCGGAATGCAGATGGCGCTTTGATGACGGCCGTCGGAAATCTCAAAGTCAAGCTTTGACGGACTCTGAAGGCTAACTGACCGATCGGCCTGCACCACTGCCAATGCCTGGCCGTAATAGCTGCGCGTATGCCCCTTGAGAAATCCCTCAGGATTATATGGTGCCGCACATCCAAGGGCCAGCAGCCGACCGCCCTGCACATGGCAGGCCAGCTCCCCATGGACCATCGGCTTATCGATTCCTTGATCATCCGTGTATCTCACCCGCAGGAAACACAGCCCGCCTGGACGTACATACTCTCGATCGGCATCCAAGGTAATTATCGTTTCTGTACCGGCAGAGCGTAGCTCCTGTCGGCCAATCAACTGACCGGACCGGTCGTATGCCAAAGCCTCCAGCATCCCGTGCTCATAAGGGCAGGAAAAGCGGAACCTAGTGCTTCCGTGCGAACGCGAGCGCCCTACGCAACGTCCATTGAGCCTCAAGACAACCTCATATGCTCGGGCATATACCTCTACTTGTGCAGTCCGGCCCTCGCATCCATCCCAGCTCCACGAATCCAGGGCATCGGTCATCTTCCAAGCGCTGGGGGAATGCCGCTCCCCCGCATGGTTGACGGGTCGAACCGCAAGATAGGGACCAGTTTCAGCCCCTAATGCCACACGGGTATACAGGGCCTCGCCCAGGGGCCTGCCGGTCAGGTCCAGACGTCCGGAACCTGCAGTAAGCCAACCGAAGCCGCTGAACCGCGGCGCCTCCTGCCGATACTCCCAGGCTCCTACGCCGACTTCGCCCAGATAGTCCATTCCCGCCCAGACGAAGTCGCCGATCAGACGCGGATTCCGGTGGGCCAGACGCATGAATTCGTCAGCATCACTGCAGAAGGTCTCGGTGCCCAAAATAAGCCTATGAGGGTACCGGCGCAGATCATTTGCGTATCGTTTGATGCCATAGTTATATCCAGCAACGTCCATGCAGGCGAAGGCTCCGCGCGTCCGACGGTCGCAGGCTGGCAGGGTGGCCCCGGTCTTCATGAAATTAGCCCCCATGATTCCCGCCATGTCGTTGAAGAACTGGCTGCCTACCGCACCACGGTGCCGGCTCTGTGCGGAACCTGTATTTCGTTTGGCGCCTTGTGCTGCCTCCTTTTCGGCTTTTTTATCCGAATACACGCCTAGTCCGATGGAGCTCAGAAAGTTGAAAAAGATATTAACGCCGCATGTCACGGGTCGACCGGCATCCAGCCCGTGCAGAACCTCGACCATGCGTTTGGTCAGTTCAATCCCCTTCGGCTGTGCGGTTTCGCTGACCTCGTTGCCGACAGAGTACATGATGACCGATGGATGGTTGAAGTCCTTTGCCACCATGTCGGCCAGATCCCGACGCCACCATCGCGGAAAGTACTGCACATAGTCATGCAGCGTCTTGTGTATGTACCAGTGGTCTATGTACTCGTCCAGGACCAGCATACCTAGACGGTCGCAGGCCTCCAGAAAGCTCTTGGAACAGGGGTTGTGGGCACTGCGGATGGCATTGTAGCCGTTGTGCTTGAGCAGCCTGACCTTCCGCTCCTCGGCCTCAGGCCAAGCACAGGCGCCAAGAATCCCGTTGTCATGGTGGACGCAGGCCCCTTTGAGGATTCTGCGGACACCATTGATGAGCAGGCCCTGATCTCCCCAGGCGACAGTCCGTATGCCGAACCTAGCCCGCGCGAGGTCCTGGCAGCCCGAGGAGGAGACGAAGAGGACCTGGCATTCATACAACGTCGGGCTCTCAGGACTCCACGGGCTCGCATCAGGAAGATCGATATCCGCCTGGGCCTTTCCTTCCGCATCCACAGGAACCTCGACATCAGCCAAGAATTCTCCCTGTTGCGCATCGGTGGGCAGAATGCGAATCTGCGCAGTCCCTGCGGACGAGGCCTGCAAAGACACGTGAATGGCGCAGGGGTCGGTGCCCAGGGTGGAGACTTTGATGCCGCCGGGGCGGATGCATTGCGCCTCAGCGGTCCACAGCGTGACGGGGCGGTAGATGCCCGCCCCTGAGTACCAGCGGGAATTCGGCTGTTCAGCATTGCGCGCGACAACACGAATCGTCCCCTTGCCGCCTGGCTGCATTTTCCCGCTCAGATCGACGAAAAACCCCGTGTACCCATAAGGATGGAAGCTCAGTTTGCGATCGTCCAGCCAAACTTCGCTGTGTTGATATACCCCCTCGAACTCAAGAATCATTGTCTCATGCGGACCCAGTCCGTCCGTGCGGATTTCCTTGACGTATTCGTAGTCACGCCCCACAAACCATCCGCTGTTGGCCCCACTCGGGGCATCGGGTCTCCTGGGTTCCCCCAGCATGGCATCGTGGGGAAGCTCCACAGACGTCCAAGGCTCATCCCTCTCCTGCAAATGGCGGTATCGCCACCCCTGGTTCCACTCAGTTGCTTTCATGAAGTTCCTTCACTGTGTCGTAAGGTCTTGCCAACCGCCATCCTTTGAAGCCGGAGTGGCAGCCGACAAGACCAGTTCGAGAAAAGGCCGGCCGATGCCTAAAACTGGTGCCGACCCTTACTGCGTCCTTAAAAATCAGACCTTAGACCCAGAGCCTGCGGAAATGGCGAGCGGTCGGGGCTCACCGCAGAAGCGGACAATTACTGCCACGATGGCCACCGCATATCCCGCAACTCCGAGAATGGACCAATTGAGCGCCGTCTGCTCAGACGGGGGGTAATTGACCGGGATGAAATAGACATCCGCCGCCAATCTGACCCGCGACATGGCAAATACTGCGAAGGCAATCAACAGGAGCACCTCAGCCGCAAGAGACCTCATGGAAGCTACAACACTTTGCTCTCCATCAAGCCGGGCCAGCTCGACCGGTGCCAGGCACACCCATGCCAGCAGCGTGCAGACGATCACTACTGCGCTCAATCCTTTTCCAGCAAGATACCCCGTCATTGACGAGGCCAGGTAAATAGCCAAGCCCGCCACGGAACACACCAATGCCGTCCAGAGGCTGCCTTTACGTTCCATGTGCCACCTGATCATCGAGCACCTCCTTCGTCAATATCTGCACCAGATGTAAGCGATTTACCTGACGAACGCCGCCAATCAAGTACGCAGCCAACCAATCCAAGCAAGGTGGCCAGAGCT
Source organism: Bifidobacterium asteroides (assembly GCF_003202755.1). Taxonomy (GTDB): domain Bacteria; phylum Actinomycetota; class Actinomycetes; order Actinomycetales; family Bifidobacteriaceae; genus Bombiscardovia; species Bombiscardovia asteroides_F. The sequence continues at coordinate 726,920 of NZ_QGLK01000001.1, read as the reverse complement.
GTAAGGGTGATGCCCGCAAGATACAATCCACGCCACCAGGTAAGCGTGTTCTGTGTATGCGTAGTCTCATTGACACCATTCATCGCATTGGAGTTGGCCAGCGCCCACAAAGCGTAGTGGATATCCTTCCGGATTGCCGACAGCATGGCTTTGTCGGAGCTTAGGGTTTCGGGATTCCAATATTCGACTCCCTGATTGCCGAATCCGCAAAAGGCCGTGGTTCCTGCCAGCAGAGACTCCTTGGGAGACGCATGAGGCGAGACCGAGGTGAAGTCAGTCACCGAGTAGCCTGTGAATCCCCACTCATCCCGCATGATGTCGTTCATGACACCAGCATTGGCACTGGATGCCACGGCGCCGATGCGATTAAAGGAAGTCATTACACCCAAGGCTCCTTGACGATAGTCGCCATGGGGGTGAGCACGGCCGTCGAAGTCATCCGGTTTGCCCTTGGCCTCGAAAGCCTGTTGTATATTGCGCAGATCCATCTCGCGAGCCTTCTGCTCGCTCATGAAGACCGCAATGCCAGAACGATTGATCTCCTGATCGTTGAAGGCAGCATGCTTGATATTGACCAGAGTGCCCTTGGATTGTGCCCCTTGGGTGACAGCGCTTCCCATGTATCCCGAAAGGATAGGGTCCTCGGAATAATACTCGACAGCACGGGAATTGTAAGCATGCCGATGCAGATTCATGGCCGGGCCGATCATGATTGGAAGATTGAAGACCAGGCTGCTTTCGCCCAAAGTGATTTGACCGTGCCGGTAGCCCAGAGCCTTGTTCCATGAATATGCCAGGTTGACGGGAGATGGAGCTACACGAGAGCTCTTGTCTGCATATTGGTCAGCATCGGCGTAAGGCTTGCCGCGATAAGTGCCCTCCTTGAGGTAATGTGAGTCCGATCCACCAGGACCGTCATCAGCCGTCATTGCCTGAAGTCCGACGGAAGGTATGGCGCCGATGGCATGTAAGGCCTTTTCAGCGAATGACATGAATTCTTTGACCGGAACCTTGTCTACGATTTCTTTCCATCGAGGATCATCGAATCGAGCGTTCTTCATATCATTGATAGTCAGGGAACTCGATGCCTTCCCCGTCTGAGTCTCCTTGGCATCAGCATCGTGCTTCAGAGGCACAAAATCGTTGTTGAGCAAAGTCGCCAATCGTCCATCGGCCTTGAACCCCTTGTAAGTTGATGGGAAGGTACCGGACCAGTCGGATCTGGTCAGATACTTGACGCTCCCTGGCTTAAATGCGTTGTAGTCCATAGCGTAATCGCCACGGGAAAGATGGTTGACAATCTTTTTGCCGGTCTTCGATGTAGAGAAGGTCTTGTCATCTATTCCACCCTGCCAGGACCAACGGTAGGCCTTGGCAGCATCTGCATGTCCTCCAGGCACCGACGTTCCCTGGGCAGCAAGTACTGAATTCAAGGCCTGGTGTGCGTCATCGCCAATGGCAACGAAGTAGTCGCCTGGATCCAAAATGTAAGTGCCGGCGCCAGAGGCATCATAGCTGGCCAAGTTGGCCAAGTCGACTGTCATGGTCACAGTCTGGCTTTCTCCGGGTTTGAGCGTGTCGGTCTTTGCAAAGTCAAGCAGGGCTATGGCCGATTTCTCAACATGCTGCCGACGGTCATAGTCAGTGTAGGGCGCAGAGCCATAGACTTGGACCACTGATTTGCCTTTACGCCCGCCTGTGTTGGATACGGTTACGCGCACCTTTGCCGTTCGCTTGTCGCCAGCAATTTTTACAGAATCCAAATGCTGACGGAAGCTCGTATAGCTCAGGCCATATCCAAATGGATACACGACCTCATGGTCGTAGGACCACTCCCCATCAGCTGTGGCCGGAGCACCGTCACGGTCGGACCAGGTCCCCGCTTTAGCCTGTTTGCCGCCCTTGCCGCCAACTATGTCCGCATACCTGGTCTCGTAGTACCGGTAACCGGTGTAAATGCCCTCAGCCTCTATAAGATAGGAATTGACCGCAGCTTCCTTCGAGAAGTCGGCTGCATTGGCCCAGGGGATATTGCCGTAATTACCCATAGCCGGCGCCAAAGCGCTGTTGCGGGCCATGACATCACCCAATCGCGCCGAGGGCGACACCACTCCGGTAAGCACATCAGCCAGGGACTCGAAGCCATAAGCTCCAGGGAAGCCGATCCACATGATGGCGCTGATCCGCGGGTCATCCTTCAGATCGCCTATCTCCATGGGGTTGACCGAGTTGATGAGGACAACGACTTTCTTGAAGTGAGACTCTGCCTCGCCTATAATATCCTTCTCTTTTTGAGACAAGGCCAATATATTGCCGGTCGAAGTCGAGACACCGGGCGCAAGGCCGCGCTTGCCTGGATAATATCCGTCGCCGTTTTCTCCGCCAGGTCGGCCTACAACGACAATAGCCGCATCGCCAAACTGTGCATATTGCGATCTGAAGTCCGGATTGAGGCCTGTCAATTCATCAATCGATAATTCACATGGGTCGTTGTATTTGGTGATTTCCGCGTATTCAGGCAATATGCCACCGCCGAACTTGGGAACCGTCCATTTCTTGCCTTTGAAATACTGCTGATATGCCTGGAGCGTGGATGGATTCAGCCGCAGTCCCTTCTTGGTGAAAGCCTGGGTGATCTGCTTAGTGGAATGCCCGTCAGTGACGGAACCTCCCGAACTGCCATAGATTGGCGCGAATCCTCTGACGCCCAGCATGGTCACCTTCGCATGCTCGGCAAGCGGGAGAGCCTCATGGTCGTTCTTGAGCAGGGCGAAAGTTTCCGGCGCCTCCTGAAGAGCTTCTTTTCTGAAGCCCTGATATGCGCTTCTTGCACTTTTGAATTCGGAGGCATAGGTCCAGGCGTCCTTGCCGTGGGCGGATTGATCAGTGACGATTCTCTGGCTCCTTGTGCCAAAAAAGGCATCGATCGATGTTCTATAAGTCTCCAAGACGAGGCTCGCCATGATTACCAAAGCGAGCAACAGGGCTCCGACGGACGTCATCGCCCTCCATAGCCGCGATTTCTTCGACATGTATTCTCCTTTTCTCGCATTGGCCGCGAGTTATGGCCGTCGCCTTCATTGGCCAACGCATCATCCCGGCCGCTGCAGATTTCATTCTGCAACCGGCAGGTTCCACCGGCAAGACCAGGTGCCTGAACGGTCGAATTACGGCCTCGAACGTCAAGAAGCGCTCGGCAAGACAATGGTGAGAATGAACAAGTGATCCTCAGCCTTGATGAACAGCTTGCCATGGTATCGCTTAGCGATCATCGACATAGAACGTAGGCCAAAGCCATGATCACGCTCATCGCCCTTGGTGGTCATAGGCAGCCCATTGAGGAACCTGATTTCGCCAGGAAAGGGATTCTCGACCCGGATAAGCACCATACCCACGCGATTTTTCACATCAAGGCTGATATATCGGCCATCTTTGGGCTCGAAACCAGCGAGCGCCTCCAACGCATTATCCATGGCGTTACCGAAGAGCGCATAAACATCAGTAGGATTCATGAACCCGAGCAGAGCCCCGTCTATCATCCTGTCGAACCTTATGCCACGACGTTCACAGACCAGAGCCTTCTGAGTCAACAGCACATCTAGAGCATCATTGCCAGTGTGCACCGAAGCATCATAGACATCTACCAGATTGGTAAGACTGTTCATCTGATCGGAGGATAGCGCTTGGCCATACTGGGTGATCTGTTTTTTCAAATCATGCGCTTTTACATTGACCAGTTCAATGGTTTCCTTGGATGCCGACATCTGCCTGCGTTGCTGACGGAGGAGCTGACGAAGCAGCTCCCCCTCGTACCGCGCCTCCTGCTTGTCTTCCAGACCAATGCACAGCGAGAGCAGAAGAATGCAGGCCAGCATGTCGAAAGCGCTAAAAACACCTGTAACTCGAGGTCCAATGGGCGGCCTTATGGCATTGATTACATTAGTGAAGACACTGACGCACAGAAACATACCTGCCAGCGTTGCCAGCAACGATTGCCCTTGGATGCGGATTTCACGATGATTTTTGAGCTTTCTCGCCCAGAGCAGGTACGAGCACAGCAGCATAGGTATCAAGGCAAGACCATAGACCGATGGCCGAAAGGACGCGCTCACTCGGTCTGTGGATATCAGGGTCACCATCGTTGCACCGCGATAACAAAGATGCTGGGTTGTGCCTCCAAGCACGAAGTACAGGAGGTCCTGCCGCAAATCCACTCGCCAGATGACCGCGATCCATAGAGCCAGCAGGAGGAAGACCACCAGGTTATCAACCATAGCCAACCAAGGGGAATCACGCGCGTATCTGTTCCATACGACGGATTGTGCGAGCATAACCACCAGCACCACACCGCCCCAAAAGATGCCCCGTCGGCGCCGTTCCAAGCGATAGGTGTAGATCAGTGTGGCAATCACGATCTCGAAGATAAAACCGTTCCGCTGTAGAAACAGAAGAACAAGATCCAGCACCCATTGAACCGTCATGTCAAACCCATAGCAGTTGGGCGCACCATCTCATTTTCCCTGGCCAACTCTAGAGCCAGGGACTGCATGAACTGCCTGCGATGCGATCTGCCAATAGTCAGATGACAGTTTCCTGTAACAATCACCTGCTTACCTTTGACAGCCAGGATGTGACGCACATTGACCAAATAGGCCTTATTGCATCGTAGGAATCCACGATCTGCCAGTTGACCCTGAACGGCTTTCAATGTACCGGTGGCCTCCACCGATTCACCGTCACCGTGATAGATCAGCCTGTGACCACGGACTTCAATATAAACTATGTCCGCTAGACGTAATCGCCGTATACCGTCCCGCCTACTCACCGTGATAGTCGAGGCGCCCTGCTGAATAAGAGCGACAGCCCTATCCAATTTCCGGCAAAACTCGGTGTAGCCAACTGGTTTGACCATGTAGGCCAAGGCATCCACCTCGTAGCCAAGAACCGCATACTGGGCCATGTTCGTCACGAATATCAGCACCACGTATCGATCCAAATCCCGCAAGCGCCGGGCCGCTTCCATGCCATCCATGTTGGGCAGCTGGATATCCATGAGGACCAGATCCCAATTCGGACGGTATCCCTGGAGAAAAGCGGTGGGTTCAGAGAAAACCACAACCTTGATGCCTAGACCGCACTCGTTTCCGTACCGCCGCAAGTACTCCGACAGGGTGCTGGCAGCAGACGGGTCATCTTCGACCAGAGCCACCCTGAGCATAGAACCTCCTGTCAACCCCGCCCTGGAATAGCACCATTGTATCGGACCAAGGGACCATCGCGGCCGATCTAATCAGCAGTTTGTCCCCCGTCGCAACATATCGGCAAAGCCCCAGACTATGGAGGCGATCCGCCCCAGCTCCGATTCACGGCTGACCTGACGCCAAAGCTTGGCGTAAGACTCGAACCAGATCTCCAGAGCATCCGCCAGGTCCCGGTCGGCTCTGGCATCCGGAGCTCCAGGCAGAACATTATGGCGGACGGCCAGACTGCGACCCAGTGCGTTGAAGAGGCGTTGGCCATGGACAGCCATCAACTGGGCCTGCAGGGTTCTGCGCGCATCAGACCGGCATCCGACGGCGGCTCTGCCCATGCGCACAGCCGCGTCAAGCAGCAGAGCGTCACGCTGATCCACCTGCTCAAGACGAATGCGCAAAGCCATGAGCAGGCTCCGGCGAGCTTCGCATGCATCAGCAGACGAATCCAGCCCAGGCATGCCTGGCAATGTGGAGACAAGGAAGTGGGCCACATCCTGGTTGAGGCCCCCATGGCCGTCATCAAGCTCCCAGTAGCGCACCATGTCGTCCCAGCCGAAAACCGAACTGGAGCCTGCCTGGATCAGTGCCGGCAGATAGTCTCCCGTCGCATCCCCGTAGATCAGCAGACCCAGATCCCTGTCCACTCGGTCCCGATTATCGTCGTTCGGGTTCCAGAAGCACTGGGCGGCGTAGGCCATGCCAGGCAGGCTCATGCGCGGATCGTTGATGTGCCCGTAATCGCCCCAGTCGGTGACCATGGCCCCGACGGCACCGTACTGGATCCCGTATCGACTCAGACGGCTGATATTATTCCATGCATCGTCGATTCGAGGAAGGAGAAGATTCCAAGCGTGAACGGCCGAGCAGACTATCTGCCGCGCCCCGGTAGAAGCCACAAGCGCAACCTTTTCCGGCCCTACCTGCGGGTCATAGAGCCAGTTGAGCAGCGTACAGTCCTTGGGCAGCCTGTCCAGGACTCTGGGCATGGACACAGCAACATCGCACCAGAACATGGGATGACGGCCCTGCGCGTGCAGGTGATCACACAGGCCGATCATATAGTCGGCATACATGTCAGCAGGCTCCTTGCTGGAACCATCCTGCCGCGAACGCCCCTTGCCCAGATCGAAGGTCTCGTCCCCACCGATATTAAAGTTTCGCGTACGCATAAGCGGCGCATAGGCGTCAATCAGCTCAGTCGAGAAATCTAGGGCCTGCGGGTGGTTGACATTGATGGTGTGATGCTCCTGGCGCTCTATAAAAGAGTAGGGCCGGTCCGCCTGCTCAGGAAACTCGCCCAGATCCCTGAATCCGCGAGTACGAAGGTTGGTGTAATGGTGGCCGAAGGTGGAAATCGAAGGCACCAACTCGATGCCTAGGCGGGCGCAGTAGTCATCGAAGTCGGTGATCTGCCCGGGCTTCAGAGGGCTTGTGCCCCTCCAGGCTTCGCTCATGCCCGGGAAAGCCATGGTGTGCTCAATATAGAGCTGCAGCTGATTGAACTTATACAGAGCCAATATATCCGCCCAATGCAGCAGCCAGTCCATGGTGGGCACCCGACCCCGGGTCACATCCAGACTGTAGATGCGTGTTGGATAGGCGGGGCGATCCTGGATGCGCAGAGCCGGAAGCACCGGACCACATTGCATGACGATCTGGCGAAGGGTCTGCACCCCCAACCGCAGTCCCTGACCGTCTCCGCCGCGGATATCCACAATCGGGCGACGATCCCTCTGATCAGCGATGCGCAGAAGATACTCCTGGGGACCAAGTTTCTGGTCCAGATCCAACCCAATCGTGCCATTCCACGCCTGCCCTCGCGAATGATCCCAGACCATCCCAGTAGCCTGCTGAATGGTATCTATCAACTGGTCACTCAGAACAGAACCCAGCTCCTTGTCAACTGCTGCACCGCAGACAATTCGGCCCACCACCGGCAACAGCAGCTGGCCTCGATCCCTTTGCATGTGGATCGGCCGGGGAATCAGAGCTAATGGCGGCTCTCTCGGGGGATCGGCGACGGCGTCGATGCCATTATCAAGACTCATTCTCCATACCTTTCCCGCAGCAGATTGATGCCGATGACAACCGTATCGTCGGCATGTTCCAGCCATGACCATCGATGGTCACCCATCAATCTACCCATTTGCCTGGGACGAGAAGAGATTCCGGCATTCATGGTGAACGGGCACCGGCAGAGTCGAATATCCAACGCATAAGCAGCTCACACATGGCGGTGAGCCTGCAAGAACCTACGATCCATCGCTCTGGTAAGGGAGACGTGGCCAACGATGGAATTGCCTCTGTTGAGAAACCTTAAACAGCTTTGACGGGGTTTGCGGAAGAATAATAAACAGTGTTAATATATAAACGTTGTTCATAAAGTACGCGAAGTTAGCGTGACTGCACCACTCAAGGAGGAGGTTGACATGCATGGCAGTCCACACGCCAGCACGCCGAAGGCCCTCTCCGAGCTCAACCAGTCACGCATCGTGCAGTATCTGCACCAGCACGGCACCAGTTCGCGAGCCCAGATCGCCCGGGACCTCAATCTAACGCCAGCTGCGGTGGGCAAGCTGGTGGGCCGTCTGATCGGGCTGGGTCTGATCAGCGAGACCGGCAACATGGACTCAGAGGGCGGCCGTCGATCTATAGGCCTGGCCCTGAACGCTCACCGCTACCAGGTCATCGGAGTCAAGTTCGCCCGCAGCCTGGTCACCATCGGACTGTTCGACATCAGCGGCCGCCTGCTGGACTCGGAAGGGCTGCCCCCCGTCGACCCAGATGACATTCCCGCCGCCGTGGCAGAGGTCAGAACCCGCGTGGAGGGACGACTGGAGACGAACCCTGCCATCGTGGCCGTGGGCATGGCCGTGCCGGGGCCTTATCTGCGCGAGACCGGCCGTATTGCCCTGGTCACCAGCATGCCCGGCTGGCGTGGTGTGGACTTTATCCACGAATTCGGCCAGGCCTTCCGTGTTCCCACGTTCATTGAGCAGGATGCCCGAGCCGGCGCGCTGGCACATAGCCTGTTCGATCCCCGCGTCAGCGCATCCAGCATGGCATACTTCCTGGTGGGCGAAGGCGTTGGGCTGGGAGTCATCGACAGGGGCACCCTGGTGGACGGAAGCCAGGGAGCGGCTACCGAAATCGGCCACGTCAGCATCGATCTGAACGGCCTACCCTGCGAGTGCGGCAACCGCGGCTGCCTGGAATGCTACTGCTCGGCGGTAGCCATCCATCGCCGCATGTGCCAGCCGGATATGCGGGATCACTTCCCTGGAGTCGAGGCCATGACCCACGCTGAGGCCTGCGCAAGTCTGTTCGACCTGGCCCGCACGGGTCAGCAGGTCGCCCAGAACTTGGCGGATCAGATCGCTGACTACGTGGGCTACGGCTGCGTGACCATCGTCAACGCTTACAATCCTGCCCAGATCGTCATCGGAGACATGGTGGGCGCCGCCGGTACCCGCCTGCTGGAACGGGTTCGAACCATTGTGTCCCAGCGTGCCCTGCCTGGGCTGCGTGAGCACACGCAGATTCTGCTCTCCAACCTACCTGCCGATGCGACGCTGACCGGGGCCGCCGCGGTAGCTGCCAGCCAATTTTTAGAACATCCGGCCAGCATCGGTCGCACAGCTGTGAAATCAACAAGCACAAGGCGGGCGCATCGCCCGTCATCAGGAAAGGAACACCATGACCAGTAAACCCGTGGTCCTCAGCATCGGCGAGATCCTCTGGGACGTCCTGCCAACAGGCAAGCGGGCCGGTGGCGCACCGGTCAACTTCAGCTATCACGCCGCAAAGAACGGGGCGGAAGGCTACGCCATCAGCGCCGTGGGACGCGACGACCTGGGCCGAGAGCTTGAGGAGGCGGTCCAGAAGGCCGGCGTCGATGCCGTCCTACAGCACAACGACCACCCCACCAGCACCGTCGAGGTCCAGCTGACCGACGGCATTCCCCAGTACGTCTTCAAGCCCGATGTGGCCTGGGATCATCTGGAATATACGGATGACCTGGCCGGGCTGGCCAGCAAGGCCGACGCCGTCTGCTACGGCACGTTGAGCATGCGCAGCAGCGGGTCCCGCGAGACCTGCCTGCAGGTCCTGCGCCACACCAAGAGCCATGCTATGCGCTTCTTCGACATCAACCTGCGCGGCACCTTCTACAGCAAGGATCTGATCCAGGAGCTGCTGGACATGGCTACGGTCTTCAAGCTCAACGACGAGGAGCTGGTCACCCTGCGCGACATGTTCCACGTCCCCGGAGCCACCGACGACGAGCTCTGCAGCTGGTTCATGGACCAGTGGCATCTGGACACCATCGTGCTGACCGCCGGCAGCGACTACAGCACGATCTACCTGGCGGACGGCCAGTCCTCACACCTGCCCACGCCTGAAGTCACCGTGGCTGACACGGTCGGAGCCGGGGATGCTTTCTCTGGCACCTTCGCCATCAACCGCCTGCTGGGGGCTTCTCTGACCCAGGCCCACCGGGCTGCCGTCAACACCGCCGCCTTTGTCTGCACCCAGCAGGGCGCCTGGCCCGAATATCCCGAGCATATCCCCGACTACCTGGGCCAGCAGAGTCAATGATCCCTCAGCTTTGAGCATGATTTGGTCCCGCCCAATCGAACAGTTGACTGGGCGGGACCAAACTTATATCTACGGTATCAGGAATTTACCAGATGCCGATGAGCCGCCACCAGCCCAGACCCACGGTCAGGAAGATGGCCACGGTCACCAGTCCGCAGATCAGACCAATACGCAGGAACTCAGAGGTCTTGACGTATCCGGCACCGTAAATCAAAGCCGCCGGTCCGGAGGCGTAATGGGTCATGGCGCCGATCAGACCGCTGGCGCATCCCAGCATCAGCGCCGCAGGCATCGCAGGGACCCCGGCAGCCACTGCCACGCTGACGAAGAGCGTGTAGATGGCCGCCACCTGAGCCAGCTCAGAAGCGAACATGTAGTGGATGAAGAAGTAGAAGACCGTCAGAATGACCAGGACCAGCACCCAGGGCATGCCCTTGACCAGTCCGGCGATGATCTCCCCTGCCCAGGTGGTGACGCCCAAGGTGTTCAAGGGTTCCGCCATGCCTACCAGGACACCGAAGAAGATCAGTGTGGACCAGGCCGACTTGTTGGCCACCATGTCCTGCCAGGTGATGATCTTGGTGCACAGCAGCACCGCCACGCCCAGGAAGGCAACAGTGGTGGAATTGATATGGATCACCGAGCCTGTCGCCCAGAGGACCAGCATGACCAGGAAGGTCACGGCCATGATCCACTCATGCATGCTCAGCGGGCCAAGTCCTTTGAGCTCATCCTTGGCATCCTCCTGAGCCTGAGGAACGTTCCGCAGAGTGGGCGGGAAGATGCGGTAGATCAGGGCGGGAACGATGATCAAGCAGATAAGGCCAGGCACGATGCCGGCCAGGGCCCAGGTACCCCACCCGATGTCCACATGGAACTTCTGGGCTAGCTGTCCGACGACCGGGCCGGCTGCCATAGCCGTCAGGAACATGGCCGATGTGATGGCGTTGACGTTGTTGGCCGTAATCGCCAAATAAGCGCCGATGCGTCGCCGGGATTCATCAGTGTCCGGCTTCGAATCCTGCACATCGCTGATTGACGTAATGATCGGGAAAAGGATGCCGCCCAGACGAGCCGTGTTTGACGGGGTGGCCGGCGCCAGGACCAAGTCGGCAGCCGAGAGCCCGTATGCTATGCCTAAGCTGGACTTGCCCAATCGAGACAGAAAGACCAAAGCGATCCTGCGGCCCAGTCCGGTGGAGACAAATCCCTGAGCAATGAAGAAGGCCGCCACAATCAGCCAGATGGAGGCGCTGCCCAGTCCATTGAAAGCCGCCTTCTTGGGATCCAGGGCCCCGGTCAGCATCCCCACTGTCATGCCGATGATAGCCACCGCTGATGTGGGCAGGGGCTGCAAAATCAGCCCAAGGATGGTGCCCACGAAAACTCCCAGCATGTGCATGCCCTGAGGAGTCAGCCCTTTGGGGGGCGGAATCAGGAAGATGACCAGCCCTACCGCTACGCAGATCAGAGCCTTGACCAACTGACCCGTATTGAAAGGCTGACTGGCCCGTGTCTGGGGGTCTCCCCCGCCCCCGCTTGTTCGTACTGTTTCACCCATCTTTGCTCCTTCGCTCATGGTCCGGCGTATGACCGCCTGAAACCGCCGACCTCTTCGTCGGCTTGCTCATGTGGACTTATGCTATGCGGCAGGCGACAAGGACGACAAATAAGCGCCTCCTATATGTAGGACGCCATAACTGGCAGCCGTCTATGACCTCTCAGACCCGCCAAAGACCGGTAAATAGGCGCTTGACGCATATAGGCATTGCTTATTTGCCAGGCCACCAAGGGCTTTTCTAGGCTGATTGCAGAGGTCCGGCAACGCGGCCGGCCCCGATCGTGAAGGACAAGTGAGACCATGACAGGATTCGATACCATCAACGATTCCTATGCCAACCGGGGACTGGGATTCGACTATGGGCAACGGCGGCAACTGAAGCTGGACGGGCTGCTACCTGCTGCCATACAGGATGATGAACAGCGCGAGCGCATCGTTTACCGCCGCTTCCTAGCCCAGCCCACCGATCTGGACAAGCGGCTCTACCTGATGAGTGTCTGCCGCACCGACCGTCGGCTCTTCTACAGGAGCATGGACAAGCACCTGACTGAGTACATGCCCATCGTCTACGCCCCGACTGTGGCCCAGTCCATCCAACGCTACGACGAGTTCTATTCAGGCAGCGACGTGGCCTACATTTCCATTGATCACCCCGAGGGGATTGGCGACGCCCTGGACCAGTACGCCGGCGACCGACCCATCGACCTAGTGGTCTGCACTGACGCGGAAGGCATTCTCGGCATCGGCGACTGGGGCGCCCAGGGTGCTGAGATTCTGACGGGCAAGCTGGCCGTCTACACTGCCGCTGCCAACATCGATCCCTCGCGCGTTTTACCAGTGATGGTGGATGTCGGCACCAACCGTCAGGCTCTTCTGGACAATCCAGACTACGTGGGCAACCACTTCGCCAGGGTCAGAGGCAAGCGCTACGACGACTTCATCGATGACTTCGTCCAGCAGGTCCTGCAACGCTACCCGGAGGCCCTGATCCATTGGGAGGACTTCGGCAGGCCCGAGGCGGCGCCCGTCCTCAAGCGCTATCAGGATCGGATCCTGACTCTGAACGATGACATCCAGGGCACCGGCGTAACCGTACTGGCCGCTCTGATCGCCGCCAGAAAAATCGCCGGAGCCGACCCCAAGGACACCAGGATCATGGTCTTCGGCGCAGGGACCGCCGGTGTGGGCATCGCCGACCAGATCGTGGACGACCTGATCATCCGCCAGGGTATGGATTCAGAGACCGCGCGGAGCAGGGTTCTGCTCTTCGACCGTCAGGGTTTGATCGAGCAGGGACAGGATGATCTGACTGAGGGGCAAACACGATACGCCCGCAAGCCCGATGAGTTCACCTCAGTGACTGACAAGACCTCGCTGGCTCAGGTTGTCGATGCCTTCCAGCCCACGGTGCTCATCGGCACCTCGACCAGAGCCGGAGCCTTCAACCAGGATGTTGTTGAGGCCATGGCCAAGCATGTGGAGCGGCCGCTGATCTGCCCCATCTCCAACCCTACGGAACTGGCCGAGGCCAAGGCTGCCGACGTAATCGCCTGGACCCACGGCCGCGGCTTCGTCATCACCGGCACCCCCTCAAAGCCTGTTGACTACCAGGGGGTCACCTATTCCATCGGACAAGGCAACAACGCTCTCATGTATCCCGGCATCTGCTTCGGGGCCATCGTCGCCAAGGCACGGCTGGTCACCAAGGGGATGCTGTTGGCTGCAGCCTATGCCATCTCCGACATGATCGACGTGGACAAGCCTGGCACCGCCGTGTTGCCACCGGTGGCCGATCTGAAGGAGATCTCACGTCGGGTGGCCACTGCTGTGGCTGCGCAGGCGGTCCAAGAGGGTCTGAACCGGGAGCCGATTGAGGATGTAGACACCGCCGTGGCCAAGGCCCAGTGGCACTACGACGCCTGAGCAAAACCGGCACCTTCGCTTCTTGTGATATTGAAATTTGGGTCCGGCTGGCACGATTGATAACCGATAATCGTGGCGACCGGACTCTCATCATGAGTCAGACCCTATCAATATTCTGAAAGGTCAATCCTCTTAAATCCAACTGAAAATGATAGTGTGGTCGTAAGTGGTCTTTCGCCAAAGTTGACGGATAAGCAATAATCTGAGCAACGACCAAGGGAAGCGGCTCATGACCTATATGGATAATGTCCGCGACCTCGAGCTGCTTACCATGCTGGCCCGGTACGGCAGTTTCACCGATGTCGCGTTGGAGGCGGGCATCTCCCAGCCTGCCGTCTCGCAGGCCATCAGAAGGCTGGAAAAACGTCTGGGAACCAGACTGGTTCAAAGGCAGCGCTTCGGCGCTGGTGACGGCACACAGCTCACCCAGGCTGGAAGAACAGTGGTGGACCATGTCGGCCAGGCCTTGGACCTGATCAACACCCTGCCCGAGGCCCTGGCTGCGAGGACCGGGATTCGACGGCGAACCATCGGCCTGCCGCCCATCATCTCATCGCTACTGAGCTCCGAACAAGAAGAGCAAGAGCGGTGCGGACCAGACAAGAACACGACCGTAGAAACCATAGGATCCCAAAAGCTCTTGAGCCAGATAGAGGCCCACCGTGTGGACTACGGGGCGGTGGCCAGCGTCGATGAATCGCTGAGCGTGGATGGCGTGGAGACGACCAAACTGGCCTCATTCCCCTTCGGCATGGTATGTACCCAGTCCATGGTCGAACGATTGGGTACAGCAGGAATGACCAGTCTGCACCCTGAGGATCTGGCCATGCTTCCCGGGGACGTTCCCTTCGCCACCCTCAACCGCGATTTCGTCCATGCCCAGGCAGCGGAACGGCTGATCCACCTATCTGAACCAGTCAGCCACTTGATTGAGGTCTCCGACGTGGAGACCCTGAAGATGGTGACCACATCCGGTCTGGTCTGCAGCCTGATCACCTCGGCTGGCGTGCACCCTGGCGAAGGCCTGCGCTTCATCCCCTTTGACGGGGATGATATGCCCCGTTTCAACATCTTCCTCTTCAACGACACCAAGCGGGAGGCCTTCCACGAGGATGTGGAGGAGGTGCATGCCTTCAGCGACTATGCCACCAGCCGACTGAGCTCCGTGGCTTGACCAAATGCAAGTCATTGCCCAGGGAGAAGCGGGAATAACCGCAGCATCCATCTGTTGTATACTTACGAGGCTGGTCCGAAATGGCACCAGCGGAGCTTGATAACTCAAGATTGGGGCTGATCGGTTTCGACGGTGACCTGTTCGTCGCAGGGAAGCGTGCCGAGAACGCGGGGGTCCGCTCGTTAATGTCCTCCCGCAAACAACAAGTGCTAAATCTAACCGCACTGAGTTCGCTCTCGCTGCCTGAGCTTCGCGCCAGGATTAACCAGTGAGCAGCTGCTCCGTTCACTCCCCTTCGCCTTCGGGGGGATGCTGAGCGTCATCAAGAAGACTTGCTTGAACTGCCGCGCCACAGGGCGGTTCGGGGACTTTTACTGCGGCTATGCCCGCCACCGGTTGTCTGCGACACAGGTGGGGGCAGACAGATAGCCACAAAGGCCAGCAGACTACGCACGTAGAAGACTGAGGGTGCGGTCACCGGACCGGGGTTCAATTCCCCGCAGCTCCACAAAGGTGGAAATGCTTAACTGTTATAGATTTAGGCTTGATCAAGATGGATGCATACTTGTATTACATATAAAAAGTTGCGTCGGCATAAGAAATTTTTGTATCACGATGCCCAGAGTTCGAAAGTTGACTTTCTGCATTTTAACTTTGTATATTTAAACCGATTCAACAGAATTCAGCATTTCTTAAGCAATAAGCTAACAGAGTCTATAATCATCTGGTATATATTAAAGTCAGATATGTAGCGAAATTGCGGCTTGAGACGGCATCGGCTAACAGTTCAAATACGAATTACTACATCCAACATATGCATTTACGTTATACATTAGCTCCGTTGCCCTAAACGTGGACCGTTATATTCTTATGTTACATGAGAAATAAAACTTATAGTCTTTCTGAAGAACATATCGTCTATTGATATTTACATATATTGCTATATAGGAATATTCTAGCCAAACACGTACGCTCTTCTACTTAATGTAAAAAATTCTCAAGAATCGAACATGAATACCTAACTTTTATTATTCAATTATCAATTAGAAGCGATGCTGTTCATTACTCAACTGCAGCAAATGGTGGAAACAATTAGCTATTCCTAAAACCACTTCGTTTATCAATAAGTCTTCTTAAAGAAATAAAATTGATATCTTTATTTTTTACTGAGTGAAGGATATTTAATTTTAGTTCATAGCGGCTATGGTGTCAGAAAAATGATGGAAACTGATTTTACCGGAGAGCGTGTTAATAGAACTAATATAATACCTAAGTAAAAATATAGTCCAATAAAAGGGAAAATGCTACTGAGAAAATATCTCAGTAGCATTTAAAAACAGCCCTTGCAAGTAACGTTATAACTATATACTTCCTATTCGAAACAGGATCGAACCGATGTTGCATTTGTGCAACGAGTAAAATGACAGATGTCAACCTAAGCAAAAGGAGTGAGCAATAATTTGCATTGACATCATCCATTACAAGAATACCCCGAAGAACTTACTCGTTAATCACATTTGTCGATTACGAACAGTAGAGGGTTTGCAATGCCGCGGAAGAGGCAAGCGGATATCAATGCTGCAATTATCAATGGATTAATTTCGAAGCATTCCAAGGAGTCGGATTAGCAATGGCTGGAAATAAAAATCTAAATGCTGCAGGCAGAGCGAAACGCGACGAGTTCTACACTCAGCTGACTGACATAGAGAAAGAAATGAAAAACTACCGAGACCATTTCTTCGGAAAAGTCATATTTTGTAACTGCGATGACCCTTTTGAATCTAATTTTTTCAAGTATTTTGTGTTAAATTTTAATCGCCTAGGATTGAAGAAGCTTATTGCGACTTGTTATTCCGGCTCACCGATTGCCGGAGAACAGCTATCTTTATTTGACATTGACGGCGACGAGGCAGCAAAAGGCAAGCCTTACAAGGCCGTTGTGACACGAGTTTATGACACTACAGGAGACGGTGGTGTTAACATGCTCGACGTAGCTGAGTTATTTAAATCACATGAGAATGAATTGACCGAGTTGAAAGGTGATGGAGATTTCCGCTCGCCGGAATGTCTTGAGCTGCTCGACGAAGCAGACATAGTGGTCACCAATCCGCCTTTCTCACTGTTCCGCGAATACATTGCAACTTTGGTTGAACATAAGAAACGATTTATTATTATCGGTAACCAAAATGCCATTACGTACAAAGAGGTTTTTCGCTTATTAATGAATAACCACATTTGGCTTGGTTGTACGTCCCCTAAAGAACTCATAGCCCCGGTGAAAGTGAGAGACCGTAAAAATACTTATATCCGTGACGACGGAACAGTTATCGCAAAATTCGGTAATATTTGCTGGTTTACCAATCTTGACTTGAAGAAACGTCATGAGGAATTGATTTTAGTTAAACGCTATAAAGCCGAAGTGTATCCGAAGTACCAAAATTACAATGCGATTAATGTTGATAAAACGGTAGACATACCATGTGATTATCCAGGAATAATGGGTGTTCCGATTTCATTCTTTGGAAAATATAATCCAGAACAATTCGAAATCATAATGATGGCTAATGGCAACGCACGTACTAACACAGATCTAAATACATTGCGTAACGTCGGGTATGTCCATACCGATACTGATAAGGGTGGATTAGGTATTGTTGGCGGTAAACTCGTATATGCAAGAGTTCTTATCCGCAATAGGTACCCTGAAGAGCCAAGGAAGGTGTGATCATAATGCATATCGAAGAACGAAATGTAACTATTCGAGAAGTAACGAAAAATTATTTTAATGATGCTGAAGAAGGTGTAGTTGGTTACGACAATCAACTAGACATTCGACCAAAGTACCAGCGTGAGTTCGTATATAAAGACGAACAACGTGATGCGGTCATTCGAACTGTTATGAGGAAATTGCCTCTTAATGTAATGTACTGGGTAGACCGTGGAAAGCAACTCGAGAGAGGAAAAGATGAGCCGAGATACGAAATTCTAGACGGTCAGCAACGCACAATTTCGATTTGTGAATACGTAATGGGGAATTACTCTGTAGATGACATGGGATTTTTCAATCTTCCTAGTGACAAACAAGAGCAGATCCTCAATTACAAATTGTTGGTATATGTATGTGAGGGTACAGATTCCGAAAAACTTGAATGGTTCCGCATTATTAACATTGCTGGTGAGCAGTTGACCGATCAAGAGTTGCGGAATGCAGTGTATGCTGGGTCGTGGGTATCCGACGCTAAACGTTACTTCTCTAAGACGGGATGTGCAGCGTCCACGTTAGCGAGTGATTATCTCAAAGGTTCTAGTATCCGTCAAGAATATCTTGAAACGGCCATCAAATGGGCCTCTTCCGCGGATAATATTACAATCGAAAGCTATATGGCCAAGCATCAACATGATCAGACAGCTCAAGCTCTTTGGAGCTATTTCCGAAGTGTCATCGATTGGGTACAATCGGTTTTCCCAACGGTGCGTCGAGAGATGAAAGGTCTACCGTGGGGGTTGCTTTACAATGAACATCATAATCGTCAAGATCTCAACCCTAAGGCATTAGAGCAGAGCATCCAGCATCTACTAGGTGACGAGGATGTTACGAAGAAAACTGGTATATACGAGTATCTTCTGACTGGAAATGAAAGCAAGCTAAATATTCGTGCCTTTGATCGTCGCATGCAGCTAGCCGCTTATGAGAAGCAGGGACATAAGTGTGCGATATGCGGGAAGGAGTTTGACTTCGAACAAATGCACGGCGACCACATTAAACCTTGGAGCAAGGGTGGACACACGACTCAAGAAAACTGCCAAATGCTTTGCCGCGATTGTAATTTAAGAAAAGGCGCTCAATAATTCCATATTAACAAACGCAAAATTACAGGAGAAACAAACTTGATTTATACAATTATCAAATTGCCTCATATGATTCCTCATTACTAAATCTGATAATTTCTTTGTAAAATACTACGCAACTAGATATCAGGCATGTTGGCATTCATGATCATAGCAGAGTAAAGGAAAAGAAAGATTTAACGATCTGATAATATTTACAGTCTCGTACGAACGCAACAACAACATTTGTACAGCGACCAGGCTCCTTTATACAGCCAGTATTCATCAACACAATTAAATTAAAGCCACACAATTCCTGTCTAGCGGAAAGTTGTGTGTAAGCAAACGATCTTCAGGCTCTTACTAAGCAATACCAGCAAGTTTTCATATTGGAGTTCTGATAGGCGGCTTTTCAAGAGGATGAAATACGTACACTAAGCTATTTTAGCAATGTTGAAATATATATATCGGCCGAACAGTTTTGATTGACACCGGTCGTAGACCAAAAATCTTGCTTTTGTCAAAGTTAACTATTGGTTTGTCATTTCAATTTCTATGAAGATTAGAATTCTTATATAGAGTATTTTTTATTTGGGTAATGTACTCGAAAAGTGAATTTATAAGTGGAGAGATCTTATCGCATTATTTAGGAAATTATATACTATGTTCTTTGTCATCAGTAAATTGTGCACAGCCATAATAGATCCACGCCATCTGTATAACAATACAGATGTTCGAGTCAACAACAATATTATCAATGTTCACATATATCAAACACATATACCTACTTGCATTAGTTATAGCTCAAGCAGTGTCGCTGCGGTTTGGCGGTCAACCACCAGATGTGTTACAAATCCGGACCTGAGAGCGACATGCAGAGCTTGGACTTTACTGGGGCTAGCTACAAGAAACAACCGCGTTGCCACACTCATCAGCTCGGTGTGGTTCAATCCGGTCGATCTGCTGTTCAGGTCGATGTCACTGGTACTGCCATCGGCCCGGTAAAAAGTGGATGCAAGATTACCGATCACCTTTTGCTCATGCAGGACCTTGATGTCTTTACTGCTCAACAGTCCTGGCGTAAACAACGGGCTCGGGTCAGATCCGTTCGGTGTGCCGACAGAGGTAACCATCATATTCATGTGTTTCCGCAATTCAAGAATCTTACGTATGCTCGATTCCTGATACATGAGATTCCGGGTATTTTCAGAGTCGAAAATAGCGGGAAGAGGAAGAAGTCGCACTGATGCATCAAAGTTCTTATGAAACCGCGAAAGAATCTGGGTGGCATAGTTCTCTCCGAAGGTCTGCGAGTTACCGAACCCGTGCAGCTGAAGTATTCGCATGCCGGGCAAATGACGCTGTTGCAATTGCAAGGACATAGCCTCTATGGTGCGGCCCCAGGCAACCCCGATTGTGGTGTTGGAATGAACAAGAGTATTGAGCCAGATAGCTGCGCATTTTCCTACAGCCATTCTTTTCAATGTGTTGTCTGCGTTGTCGCTGGTATCGGCAACGAGTACTCGGACATGGTATTTCTGGATGAGCCGGTTCTCCAGCTCAAGTGCTGAATTCTTTGTTCTATGGACAACGAATTCAATGACATGCTCCTTTCTGGCCCTTGCAATGAGTCTGGAAACCGTTGAGCGTGAAATACACAACTCCCGTGCCACTCGTTCTATCCTTAGCCCTTGGATCCAATACAATTCCGCCACATCGGCAAGTCGGTCATGAGACATTTCGTTATCAGCTTTATTCGTCATTTGTATCATCTTCGCTACAGTATTTTGACTTCTTTTCTCAAAAATACTGTATCAGGTTTCAAATCACAATAACAATTGGTATAAATTTTCATGTTTTAACCGTACTCATATTGCAAGGAAGCATATATGGCATCTACACAGAAAGCGGTACAACCGCACCGTAGCGGTTATCGCTGGGTTGTCCTTTCGACAATCTTCGTAGGCTACGTTATTTGCATGGCAGATCGCTCCAATATCGGTGCCGTTCTGCCAATGATGAGAAGCGAATTCCAGATTTCAAACTTTGAGGCAGGAGCAGTATCCAGCCTCTTCTTCCTGGGATATGCTGTTTCGCAAATTCCCGCCGGCTTGGTCATGGGTAAGTTTGGCACTAGGAAGATCGTTTCCGTGGCGATTCTAAGTTTTTCGATCGTCACATTCCTCATGGGCCATGTGGGCGGAGCGTTGGCGCTGCTGGTCCTGCGTCTGTTCCTAGGACTGATTGAAGGGCCCACACCCGTAGGCATGACATCGACAATCAACTCATGGTTCCCTTTGAAAGAAAAGGGCATCGCGACAGGTGTCTACATCGGCTCTACCATGGTGGCCCCGATTCTTGTCCCAATAGTTTCCGTGTTCCTGGCTCAAGCATTTGGCTGGAGATCCGTATTTATTTGGTTCTCGGTCCCCGGATTCATCATGGCCTTGGTATTTTATCTGGTCGTCCGTTCTCACCCCAGGGAGAGCAGGCACGTCAACAAAGCTGAGCTTGAGTATATCGAAAGCGACAAGAACGGAGGCAAGGCCACAGCGGTCGATTTCGGCAATATGGGCTGGATCGACAAGGTTATCAGACTGCGCCAGGGCCGTCGTCTCCATCGTAACGGCGAAGTGTTCAAGTCCTGGAACATCTGGGGCGTTACGCTTGCCTACTTCTGCATGAACAACGTGCTCTATGGGATGATTACCTGGATTCCTGACTATTTGAAGAGCGCGCGAGGCTATGGAACCATTTCCATGGGCTAGATGTCGTCCACTCCGTATATCGGAGGTCTGATCGGCGCTATTCTTGGCGGCTTTGTCTCAGATCGTATTTTCCGAGGACGCAGGAAGCCTGCGATGCTGATGACAGCAGTGATGATGGCAATTCTGCTGATTACGCCCAACAGCACCGCACTATTAGCAATCGTACTGATTCTTGCCGGTTTCTTCCTCAACATCGGTTGGTCCGGCTTTACATCCTTTGCAATGAATATAACGACCAATTCAACCTATCCATTTGCCATTTCCATCATCAACAGCGGCGGCAATCTCGGTGGGTTCTTCGCTCAGCTGATCGTAGGTGCGCTGCTCGATGCCACGCACAATTACACAGTGGCATTCAGCTATTTTGTACTGATATTGGTCCTCGCTTTCTTCATTTTGCTCACACTAACCGAGTTCAAACCTGCTGTTGAGCCCAGAAAGGACGAGGCCGTCAAAGTGGAAACAGCTGCCGAATGAGTTGCTCCACCCTATCAGTACAGCTTTGAAAGCAGTAAGGAGCAATTATGACCGAACTTGGCATTGTTGCCGACGACGTCACTGATGGCACTACCGTGGGAGCACTACTGGCGCGCGAAGGAATAGAGCCCACATTGTGCTACGACGCGCGAACCATGGCGGATATCGTAAGCCCCGACGAAGACGTGATTATCACCAGCACTGATTCTCGTGCCATGAAGCCAGAGGAAGCATATAAAGCGGTTCGTGAAGCCACACAGAGTTTACTTTCACTCGGCGCCACACAGTTTTCCAAACGCATCGACACCACCATGCGCGGCAACATAGGTGCTGAGGTGGAAGGAATGCTATCGGCCCTGGATGACGACTATGTCGCTCTTGTGGTGCCGGCGATGCCTCAATCGAAAAAAGTCATGATCGGCGGATATCTGCTGATTGACTCGATTCCCCTGGCAATGACCGACGTCGCACATGATGTGCGCACACCTGTGGTGCTTTCTGATGTGCGCAATCTTGTGCAGTCTCAGATGAAACAAAAGGTGGCTTATGTCCCGGTCGACGATGTAGTGCTCGGCGCCCATACCATAGCAGCTCAACTGCTGCTGCAACGGACGAGAGGCTGCAGGGTCTTTGTGCTTGATGCCGCTACATTGCAGGAGATTCAGTGGATCGCCGATGCCGTCGTCGGTTTGGGATGGAAAGTGGTTGCCGTGGATCCGGGCCCGTTCACACTGGCATTGGCTATGAGGCACAACTCCATTCATCCAAGCCCTCGCCCTGATCGATCAGTACGTACAGAGGCCAGCAAATTCGACAAGGGCATCGTACTTACCTGTGCCGGCAGCGCCACGAAGACCACTCGTATGCAGATGATGCGTTTGGCTGCGGAACCCGGCACAGCGGTTCTATCAGTTGATCCCATGAAACTGATTTCGAATAAGCCTCCAGTATGCAGCGAGGAGATGCAGCGGGTCAAAGAGCAAGCTAGACAAATACTGTCGTCAAGCTCCCATCAGCCGAGGGTGGTACTTCTGGCTGTTGACAATGCCTTAGAAGACAAGCTCCCTGCCAAACCTGACGAATTGACCATGATCAGCGGCCTTCCTGCCGAAGAAGCCTCGAATCTGATAACGGAAAAATTCAGTGAAGTCGCCCGCACGGTGGCCAATATAGTTACTCCCGAACGTTGCGCCAGCTTTTATCTGACGGGCGGCGAGACCACGGTGCGTTTCTGCAAGGCCATCGAGGCACAGGGGCTGCACATGGTCGACTACCTCATTCCTCAAGTAGATCATCAGTTATTGTCGGCGGACCCTTCTCGGGCACGCCAGTCATATGCAAAGGAGGATTGACCGGCGTAGAAGAGACCTCCCTTCAGGTCGTCAACCGCCTTTTCGATGAACAGCATGTCCAAATAAACCAATCAGAGAAAGCAACTATTTGATATGAGCGAAGAATTGCAAAAGCCAGTCATGGCCATAACCCTTGGCGATCCAGCTGGAATCGGACCTGAAACTGTAGTCCAGACGATGAGGTCCGCGATGATTTACGACATATGCAAACCATTCGTCATCGGGCATCGCGACAGCTTTGAGCAGGCTATGAAAGTATGCAATGTAGGTGCTCTGAAGATCCATATGATTAATGATCCCAGCGAAGCATATTACCGTTATGGCACAGTCGATCTGTTACAGACCGATGTGGCAAATGACGCAAAGATCGAATATGGCTACCCTCAGCGTGATGCGGCTCTTCGCGCTTACTCATACATCACCAAGTCCATCGACCTAGGAATGGCCGGCAAGATCGATGCAGTCTCCACTGCAGCAATCAATAAGGCCGCGCTGAAAATGACGGACGTTCCTTATATTGGGCATACCGAGATCTATCAGGAGCTCACGCATTCGCCTTATGCCTTGACCATGTTTAACGTCCATAAGCTGCGTGTCTTTTTCGTCAGCCGTCATGTTTCGTTACGCAAGGCTTGTGATCTGGCCAACCATGATCGCATTCTAGAGTTTCTCAAGAATATCGACACAGAATTCAAGAAACTCGGTTTTAAGCACCCGACCATCGGCGTCGCTGCATTGAATCCCCACGTGGGCGAAGGCGGTATGTTCAGCACCGAAGAAATCACCGATATCCGCCCAGCTGTCGAAGATGCACAAAAGCTCGGAATCTGCGCAGACGGCCCTCTTTCGGCTGATGCCATTTTCGCACTGAACCTAGACGGACACAATGACTGCATTCTCTCGATGTACCACGATCAAGGCCATATCGCCTGCAAAACTTTGGACTTCGAGCATGCAGTGACGATAACGCTGGAGCTGCCTTTTATGCGTAGTTCCGTAGATCATGGCACTGCCTTCGATATTGCCGGGAAAGGGACCGCTCAGGGGCGCAGCATGATTGAGGCGACTCGGGTCGCTGCAGTGTACGCCAAGATGGGCATGGATTACAAGCGCTCGCAGGAACAGAATGCAGGGAAAGAGGAGTAGATATGAAGCTGGCTTTCGGTTGTGATCCCAATGCCACTGAGCTCAAGCAGGCCTTGATAAAAGAGGCTGAGCGGCTCGGTCATGAAGTGGTCGACTTCCCCTCTGGGGATCCTATTTATGCCAACACCGCCATAGCGGTGGCAAAGTCGGTTGCCGCCGGTGAAGAGGATCGTGGAATTCTGCTGTGCGGAACCGGTATAGGTGTGTTGTCCATCGCTGCAAACAAGGTCCCCGGCGCTTATTGTGCATGTGTTACGGATATCTATCAGGCTCAACGAGCTGTGCTCAGCAATAATGCGAATCTCATTTCAATGGGAGCACAAGTAGTAGGAGTGGAGTCGGCCAAGATGTTTATGGACGAGTACCTGAGTCATACGTTTGACCCCAAATCGCGCAGCGCTCCCAAGGTGGACCGAATTAACGAATATGAACGAGGGACTCTCGGAACCTGCTAAGACGGCCGGTGCAAGTGGATAAATGCGTTCAGGCGCGCGGTAAGCAGCTCAAAAATGTCTCTGCGCGCCTTTGTGATAAGACGTTGCAGGAATAGTGACGCTGCTTCTGCCCAGGAGCTATGCCTGCAAACAAATTGACAGTAGATACTCATAATTCGATCATGCGAAAGTAGAAGTCATGGCAATCGTTGCCTTAAGCACCAAGATGTATTTCCCCCGAAAGAGGACGCTTGACTATTGTCAGCGTCTGAGTCAACTACTGAAGCCCATCCATGACGCCGATTCTGTCGTTATGGCCGTGCTTCCTGATTTTCTCACGATTGCTTCAGCGGCATCGTTGCTAAAACAGGCAGGGGTACGAATCGGAGCCCAAGATGTCTGTCCCAACGACAGAGGAGCGTACACAGGAGAAGTATCCGGCTCAGATTTGGCTGCTCTGGGTGCTTCGATTGTAGAAATCGGTCACATAGAACGTCGCAGATATTATCACGAGGACGATGCCCTTATCTCAGGTAAGGTGGCCGCTGCTTGGCGCAACGGTCTGACGCCATTGTTGTGTGTGGGCGAGCCAGAACGCATGACTGCAGAGAAAGCATCACAAGTATGTATCGAAGAAATCAATAACGCTGTAGATGGTCATCAATCAGGCCCGCTATGGGTCGCATATGAACCGATATGGGCCATAGGAGCCCAGCATCCCGCATCAACAGAGTATGTGCGCGAAGTATGTACTGCTATTTCTGAACATTTCCAACAGTACGACGATAACATATCCATCATTTATGGAGGTTCGGCAGGACCCGGGCTTCTGACTGAATTATGGCCAACTGTCGACGGGTTGTTCTTGGGCCGGTTTGCGCACGAATCCGAAGCTTTCATTTCAGTAGTGCAAGAGGCCCGCATGCTGGAGACTTCCTGATTCTGTTATCGGAGCATGAATGATCATTCGGTCCCACTTACTACATTCAAACCCACAGAGCTTTCTATTTTTGCGCAACGAAGGGGAACAGAACAGCGTGACAGGCAAAGAGGTCTGAAACTTCCCTATTGCATTTGCAACAATCAACAGTCCATAATCAAACCTCTAGAGCGATCTTTATAGACCTACTCCATTTGCTTGGTGTGAATCATTCGCCTACGGCCCCTTGCAGAATGGCTACGGGCGAACGCCTCAATGCAGGCCGCGCCGTCAGCATGGTCGCCAGCGAGCCGACGATAATGATCGGCAACCCGCATATAAGGAAGAACTGCCAGGGAAAGACCATGGACAGACTGTGGACTAGTGGCCAGTAAACCAAAGCAGCGCACAGTCCGACCAGTCCGGCGCCACCTGCTGCGATGATAATGCCTGTAGTCATCACGATGGTGCCATCCAATATGGATATAGCAGTAAGCTGCTGCGAGTTTGCGCCGGCAATCGACAGGAGCGCCAGATCAATATCACGATCCCGAGCGGCGATCGCGAACCCCGCGATCACACCGACTAGGGCGACAAGCAGCGCTGCCCAGAAACCATAGAGCAACTCCAAGGTTCCGCCCGATGTGACGTTCTCTATTCCTGGTATCTTGTTCATGGCGATGGTACTGGTGCCTCCGGCAGCCAACAGACCGCCAACCAGAAACATACAGGCAGTCAGAGCTATAACTGTTGAGCCGAATGCAGTGTCTCGACTCCTGACCACAGCCTGCGAACGTGCTATCCGCCAAACGGCAGACGACAACGGCACTAGAGCAGTCCAAAGTTGAGTGACCCTGCTTATAACAGGCCCCCCAGAACGTGCCAAGGCAATCAGCAGCAGGAGAATAGCAAACAGCGGCCCACTCCCAACGGTACTTATGACTGCCTGGACCTGCTTAGGGTCCGAAAGATAGGCAAAGACAGGCAACGGCAATAACAACAAGGCCAACCCAAGGAAAAGGAATACAAGACCCCGTCCATGTAGGGGCCGGTCAATCGATTCGCTCTCCTCAGCACGGCGCACTACCCGGACGGGTGTCATCTTCCCCAAATCCCGCAATGTCCGGCTGGTCGCCAAGACAGCCGTGGCCAATCCCACTACAAGACCAGTCAGGGCAGACCTGGGAAAACCGCCCCAGGTAAAAGCGAAATGTACCGGCATTGGCATCCCTGTGGAATACCAATCCAGGATTCTTCCAGCCAGCGCAGGTGAAAGAGCCACAGCAACAAGGGAGGCTGGTAGAACCAAAATCATCACCTGCAAAAGGGTAAGCAGCAGAATCTGCTTAGGCGTGGCTCCCAGCAGCGAGAGAAGGGCCAGCCCCTGCCGACGTTGGCGAATTGATGCCTGCAGGGTCTGCTTGATCACCAGGCAACCGAGCACAATGACTGTGAGAAAGACCAGACTTAGGGCCGATGCGAGACTCTTGGCAGGATCACTGGTCTTGACTGACAAACTTTGGTAATAGCTGTTGATGCCCATGCTCACGCTCATGGCGCAGAGCAGGGTTTGGGTGACCACAAGAACGATAAAGACGCCAGCCCAGATGCCACTATTGGCTTTCAGATCACGCAAGGCCCAAGTCATGATTCATTCACCTGCCACATCCTCGTGCGTACACTCTGCCGGATTACTTTATTTATATAAATAGCCGACCGACGCGGAGGACAACATCCGGCAAACCCCTGAAACGACCCTGAATCAACCCTGATTCCTTCTCACAATGGACCGTCGACCACTCCCCTGCTTAGTCCGCCATCAAAGTCGCACACGTGCTACTCTGATGCTCAGAATCTGACTCAGATTCCCAGACGATGGTCAAGTACCCGGACAGCGACAAGACTTGCCGAAAGGGAACCATGTCCTCGTGGATCATACTCATACTCGCCGGCATCTGTGAATCGGTCTGGGCCACAGCTCTGGACAAGTCTCAAGGTTTTACCAAAATCATCCCCGACATCGTTTTTGTTGTGGGGCTGGTTCTCAGCATGGTGGGTCTGGCCTTTGCCATGCGCAGCATCCCTACCAGCACGGCCTATGTATGCGGTCTGGGTCGGCATCGGAGCTGCATTGACTGTCCTATACGCTATGGCTACGGGCTCGGAGCCTATTTCACTCGCCCGCATTCTGCTCATCATCGGTCTGGTCGCCTGCGTGGTCGGACTCAAGATCGTCAATTAAGGATTGACACCCAACAAAGCAGATACACCCAAGCAACAAACAAAATCAAGAAAAGCAGGAATCACCATCATGACCGCAGTAATACGGCAATGCACCTCGGATGATGCCGGGCTGATACGTGCCATGGGCATTACCACCTTCCGCGACACCTTCGCCGCCGACAACAGTCGGGAGAACATGGAAGACTACCTCCGTCACTCCTTCTCCCCTGAACTTGTCAAGTCGCAACTGTCCGAACCTGAATCCGTTTTTCTGCTGGCCAGCGTGGAAGGCACTCCCGCAGCCTACATGCAGCTCAACAACGGGAAGGCCCAGACGGAGCAGTTCGGTGACACTTCAATAGAAATCGAGCGGCTCTACGTCCTATCGGACTTCAAACGCCAGGGACTGGGCACACTGCTGGTCAATCAGGCCTTCGAACGAGCCAAGGAACCAGAGACTAAGCAAAATCTGGCTGGGTGTATAGGAGCACAATGAACCCGCTCAACGTTTCTACCAAGCCATGGGCTTCAAACGGACCGGCGAGCACACTTTCACCTTGGGCGCTGACATTCAGACCGACTGGATCATGACCGCAGCAATCAATTAATAGCTACCTCTGTGCAAACACGAGGCACCGAAAGCCACAAAATTGCGGATGGCCTCCGGTGCCGCTATTGACAACAGCAAAGGGCTATTGCGAAACTGCTTACCTCTTCACTATCACCCGGTCTTTGTAGAGATCTTCGCTCGACAAAGACCGATCCATTCACTAATCATCGAGAATCATGGATTCGAAACGCTTGCTGAACATCATTACCACAACAGCAACAACAATTTCCAAAGTGCCAATGATCAGGAATAGAGGAAGTTGCTGATCCAGAGACTTCAACCTTCCATAGACGACCAGCATGATGGCGGTACCGATGGCTGCAGACAAGGTTAGTGAGGTCTGCATCTGCGTCTCGTAAGACTTCGGAGCAATTGCAGCAACAGTTGAGTTAGCTGCAACACCGTAGGGGAATCCACCGAAATTGCTGACCAAGTAATAAACCAGCAGCCATACCACCGAGTATTTTCCGGCGTGAGGATTGAGCACGACAGTCGGCACAATCAGGAGGAAATTGGCGATGCCGGTGAAGAAGAAACCAAAGCAGAGACGACTGCTCGACTTCCAACGCTTGCCCAGGTCGGTGACCCAGAACCAGCTGAAGAAGAGCCCCGAGAGCAAAGAAATAATACCCACAATAGTTGTGAAAGATCCTGGCGCGATTTCGATGCCCCCGAACTTGCGGTTGATCCGCTGATCCAAGAACATCAGCAAGGTGGTTCCTTGGATGGCGTAATCCACACCAATCACGATTTGCATGATAAACAGTGGAGTCACTGCACGCAACCGATGCCGTTCTGTGCTGCTGATGCGCTTGGAACGCCAGATAATGGCAAAGAAGAGAATCGCCACCACAAATGTGCACGAACTAACGGTATTGGCCAGGCTGTTCACACTGACCTTCTTGGACAAGAGCAACACGGCTATAAAAGCAGCAATGACAACCAGGGCCACCAGAGCAATTAGACTATAGCGCTTCTTCTCTTGAACGCTCAAGGGTCTGGACGGCTTTGAACCCAAGGATCCAAAGAAACGTTTACCGGGCAAGCCGATAATAGCGGCATAGAGCAGAGCCGCGACAGCCCCAATAGCAAAACCGTAATGATAGTTGACCAGCCCTAGTTGCGCAGAAATCACAGGAGTGATAAAGCCCGCTATGTTATTGGCGATGGCGTGAATAGCGAAGGCCCCGTCACGGCGACTGTCATCGCGATGGAAGAGCATGCCGGTCAACGAGGCGTTGGAGGCACCGACGATAGGAATGTTCATGAGGACCATGCCCACTATGGCAAAAGCCCGACCCTGACCGATTGAGAATGCAGGGATAGCAAGAAGGCCACAGGACAGCCCCTTGGTGATATTGCCAATGACCAGCGCCTTGCGAGCGCCAAAAACTCGATCAGCCAACCAGCTGCCCAGTATTTCGAACATGGAATTGATGGCCGCCACGATGGCTATAAGCTGGGCCGCCTCACCCTGGGTGAATCCCAATCCCTTGGTCCAAGGCTTGTAGAGATAGTAAATCATCACAGCCCCGTAAGAGGCCCAGCAGATGGAGTTAAAAAGGTTGCCCGTGGCCAGTATGCCAATACCCTTGGGGTAACCGAAGAAGGAACGATCTGATCTTAGATGTTCCAATTCCTCCTCTTGACGATGGTCGACCTTGAGACCGGATTCATCGACCACCAGGTTTGAATCCTGCTGGTCCGTGTCCGACTGCTCGTCGACATGTTCCGATGATGTTGCCATACGCTTCTCCTCGCTTCTCAATGGCACCGACCCTCGTTGTTCGGCACCCTTTTGCTCTGCGTGGAACCACAGGCTGTTCCACTTGGAACGGTAAATCTTCAGCCCTTTGGACGTAGGTGCAAAGAGAATGGGAAAAGGTGGATATTTCTCGGTAATGCCATCTGTTCGGTATCCGACAAGACTACCCTGGCAGCTCGTTCCTTGCTCAGAAAGCGCGCCATTGCAAGGATTAGGAGGATATAGAAGCTAGCAAGAACAACTCCAAACCAAAGACACAAGATTGTCCACCCATTCGACGATTTCCCCCACCTTCACAATCGGGCTTTCGTCCATAGACTGATGAGGTAAGGCGCACCAAGGCGTCGGGGCAGAGCGGCGCCGACGGATCGGAGACGACCCGACGGAAACCATGACCGGCCAGAATCCGCCTGTCAACGGAGGAAGTAGGTAATTCATCATGACATCATCCATGCACACTGATCAGGACTGCGTCGACGAGGCGGCCCGTCAGATCTACATCGGCAACACGGGCACCGTGGATTTCGACTTGAAACTGCCGACCGAAGGGGTGGAGGGAACCACCATCGAGTGGACCAGCAGCGACGATCGATGGGTGAACCCTCAAGGCAAGGTCAATCAGCCCGAATACGGCCTAGGCGACCGGAACGTAACCCTGACCGCGACCGTCACCAAGGGCGGCGCCGAGGCCCAGCGCAACTTCGATGTGACCGTGTTGCAGATGCCCAACAAGATCGAAGTGCGCAAGGTCTACCCCATCGAGATCAAGGCGCGCAAGGGCATCACCTACTATTTGCCCATGTTCACGGCCGTGCTGACCAAGGACGGACAAAAGGTCTCCCAGCGGGTCAACTGGGACGAAGGCGTTGAGCAGCGGGACGAACAGACCGGCGAACATGACTTCCAAGGATCCATCGACGGCAGCGACATCCGCTTGCAATGCAAGGTTCAGGTGATTGACGAAGACCCCGAACAGCCAGTGGATTCCAGCCCTAAGGTCCGCCGCGTGCCCATCTCCCGGGTGCGGCTCCAGGGTGATGGAATGCTGGCAGGCAACCAGCGCCGACGGATAGCCTTTCTGAAGACCCTGGACGACGATCAGCTCCTGGTGGAGTTCCGCCGGGCCGCCCATCTGGACACCAAGGGCGCCAAGCCCATGATCGGTTGGGACGCTCCGGACTCCAACCTGCGCGGCCACACCACCGGGCACGTCCTGTCCGCATACGCCCTGGGTTATGCCGCCACCGGCGACGAGGACATTCGAGCCAAGCTGACTTATCTGGTCGACGGGCTGGCCGAGGTCCAGGCCGCCTTCGCCAAGAGCGGGACCACCAAGCCGGGCTTCCTGTCGGCCTACGATGAGAGCCAGTTCGACAAGTTGGAGCAGTACGCGCCCTACCCCACCATCTGGGCGCCCTACTACACTCTGCACAAGATCCTGGCCGGGCTGATCGACGCCTACCACTTCGCCGGCAATGAAACGGCTCTTCGCGTGGCCTCGGACCTGGGCGACTGGGTCTATGACCGCGTCCACCGACTCCCCCATGAGCAGTTGCAGAATATGTGGAGCATGTATATCGCTGGCGAGTTCGGAGGCATGAATGAATCCCTGGCCCATCTGTACGCCATCACCGGACGTAAGGAGCACCTGGATGCCGCTCGCCTCTTCGACAACGACCGTCTCATGGTTCCCATGCGTCAGAAGGTGGATGCACTGGGCGGGTTGCATGGCAACCAGCACATCCCCCAGGTCATCGGTTCGGTGGAACTCTTTCGCCAGACCGGGCTGCCCTACTACTTGCAGCAGGCCGAGTTCTTCCTCAAGTCGGTCATGGGCCATCACATCTACGCCATGGGCGGCACCGGTCAGGGCGAAATGTTCCAACAGCCCGACGTGATCGGCGCCCTGCTCAAGGACAACACCGCTGAGTCCTGCGCCTCCTATAACCTACTCAAGCTGTCTGCGCTCCTGTTCTCCTTCGACCCCGATCAGGAGTATGCAGACTACACCGAGCTGACCACACTCAACCACATCGCCGCCAGCACCGACCATGTACCCCAGGGCGGCAGTCTCTACTTCTTCCCCACTCAGCCGGGCGGCCACAAGGAATTCGATGAGGAGAACAGCTGCTGCCACGGCACCGGCCTGGAATCGCACTTCTACTACGCCGATGGAGCCTTCTACACGGACGAGACGACCCTGTGGATCGAGCAGTATCTTCCCTGCAGCCTGAACGACATCGACCAGAAGATGGCCCTGAGCGTGGATGTGGACGACCGCTACCCCGAGAAAGTGACCATCACCATAGAGGCCCTGGACAGGCCGCGCCTGGCCCTGCGCATTCCCGCCTGGACCCGCAGCAGGGTCCACATTGACATCGACGGAACCCCGGTGTCCCAGGTTCTCATGGGCGCCGACCCGGCTGTGGCGGTCCTGGAGGCGAGCGCCTGTGGTCTGGGTACCTGGGGAGGAACCACCATTACGCTGACATTCGACCCGACCATCCGGCTGATCGGTACCCCTGACAAGCCCTCCCTGGCCGCCGTGGCCTGGGGACCCTACGTGCTTGCCGCCTTGAGCCCCAGCACCGATATGCAAAGCCTTAACATCGACCGGAAGGACCCCGGATCCGCCTTCGAGCGCCAGGGCGAGAAGCTGGTCTTCCGTCACCGGGACAGCGGCCTGGAATTCGTCCCCCTCTGGACCATTGACGAAAGCCAGCCATATCATGCCTACGTCGAAGTGGCCAGCCACTGACCGCGTCCTAATAAGGCCAAGGTTTCAGCTACAGGGAGGACGGTCAGCACGGATCAGGCAATCATCACCAGTTTCCCCAACGATGCGGCGGTCTTCAAATCCGCAGGGCGCTTTATCGGCACCCCCGGATGGATCCACGAGCGCCGCACCGTCGACAGCTTTGAGCTGATCCTGGTTGAAGAGGGCCTCCTCCCGCTGACGGTAGCCGGGCGGCATCATGATCTGAAGGCAGGCGGCCTGTTGCTAATTCCGCCCGGAACTCCTCATGAGGGCAGTCGACGGCTGGGACAGGAGCCGC
Organism: Bifidobacterium asteroides; assembly: GCF_003202755.1. Taxonomy (GTDB): domain Bacteria; phylum Actinomycetota; class Actinomycetes; order Actinomycetales; family Bifidobacteriaceae; genus Bombiscardovia; species Bombiscardovia asteroides_F. Next base: position 693,833 of record NZ_QGLK01000001.1, on the reverse strand, counting down.
TGACCTTCTACTGGGCCCACTTCACCTTGCCTGACTGGCACAAGGTTCAAGGCCTGCCTGACGAACCGAGGGATGGAAATGACCAGGGAGCGGCACGCGTGGTGCTGCCCCTGGATTTTCGTCTGGCAGACAACAATCGGTTAACCGTCATGTTCAACCAGCTGCTTGACATCTACCAGCGCACCTACCCGGATCCCAGCCCCTACTGCAGCTATTTCATGACCTGCCTGCTCATGGAGATCGCCATGGGAAGGCCCGCGCCCAAGGGCCGTCAAGAAGCTGACGACGAGGACAGCACCCTCCAGAAGGTCCAAGATTGGATCCGTATCAACGCCTGCGACCGGATCAGTGTTGCCAGCGTAGCAGAAAACTTCAACTATTCGCCCTCGTACCTGTCGACCATCTATAAGCGGCGGTTCGGCATCGGTATCACCGGACAGATCAGGCGGATCCGCATCGAACGAGCTCAGGAGCTGCTCCTGTCGACCTCCATGGGCGTCAGACAGATAGCCGAAGCCTGCGGATATGACGACCCCAAATATTTCATGCGCGTCTTCAAACGGTTCTCCGGCCTGACCCCAACCAGATACCGATCCAGCTTTTCCCAGCGACACTACAACAACGCCTGAAGTCTTTAGACTAAAAGCATGAGAATCGTCATACAGCGGGTCAGCCGTGCCAGGGTCGATGTGGTCGACGAGCAGGGGCAGCAGGATCCAGATTTCAAACCCCAGAGCATTGGCATGGGCCTCTTGCTCCTGGTGGCCGTTCAGAACGGGGACGGGGCTGACCAGGTGGACTATGCCGTCCGCAAGCTGACACGGATGCGCATCTTTGCCGACAAGGAGAACCGGATGAACCGGTCGATCCTGGACTGCGGCGGCTCCATCCTCTCCATCTCCCAGTTCACCCTCTATGCGGATCTGCGTCGCGGCAACCGTCCCAGCTTCATGGCTGCTGGAGAGCCACAACACGCCCAAAGCGTCTGGCATGATCTGAACCGGGCCCTGGCAGCAACCGGTGTGCCAGTTGCCGTCGGGCGCTTCGGCGCACACATGCGATTGGATCTGGTCAACGACGGACCGGTGACCATCCTGCTGGACACCGACAGGTTGATGAAGCCGGCAGCTCCTTCAGCGACTATTTGACAATGGGCCTCAGGGGCGCCGACACATCCAGCTGATGCTTGTCGCCGATCTTGGAGGGATCGTTGATGATCTTGTCGACCACGGCCTGCTTGAGCTTCAGGTCAGAGCCGTCGCCCCAGATGATGACATGTTTGCCCTGGTCCAGCTCGGTGGTAATGGAGTCTTGGGTTTCCGCAGTCACCTTGGTCACCGAATGGCGCATGGCCTCGGGCATGGCTGACAGAATCCGCAGGGTCTGCCTGACCGCCTGATCCTGCTGGGCACGCTTGACGGTAGCCACCTGGATGACCGGCACCCCCTCGACCGGCTTGGACACAGTATTGAGCACCCTCCCCTGTCTGTCGACGGCCGTCAGTTTGCGCTGCGCATCCTTGAAGACCGCAGTAGGCTCCTGGGCATCGAAGGTCACCTCCAGACCGTGCGGAAAACTCTTGCTGACCTTGGCATCGGTCACCCCGGCCATGCCGCTGATCTCCTGCTCTACGCCATTGGTGGAAATCAGCAGCAGAGAGCGATCCCCCTGATTGGCCACGATTGAGACCACTCGATCGTTGGACACCCAGGCATTGCCGCCGCTGACATTGATCTTGTCGGTCTGCAGGCGAAAGACCGGCGAAAGAAAGAGCAGCCATGCCAGTCCTGCTATCAGAGCTATAACCAGGAGGACGACACCTGTCCGGATCAAGACCAGCCTGCGGCTGACCTTCTTCTTTTCGCGCACTCGGGCCTGAAAATCCAGAACCTTGGGCCGGACGAAGATCCCCAGACCCTGGTCCTCCTGGTCGGTGCCTATTCTGCCCGAGACGGGTCGGTCCGGCGGTATGGCCCGGGCATCGACAAATCCTTCGGCCGAACTTGTCGAATGAGAAGTCGCGGATTTGGATGCCACAGACTTGGAGACTGATGCGCTACTGCCTTTTACCAGCGAGCGGGAGGATGATGAGGCGGATCTGGCGCTACGAGTCCGTGAGCCGCTTGTATTCTTGGAACGACTCGGACGACCCTTGAGACGCTTCGAACCTTTGAGAGACCTTGACCGCTTAAGGCGTCTGCCCTCATCGCCTGTTTTTTCAACCTTGGACCGGCTGGCCTGTACCGAAGCATCTGAGACGGTTGACTTGCCCGATCTAGCGGTTCTGCCAGTCCGCAGTCCTTCTTCCAAAGGCTTGGTATGTCCAGACCTGGCCGTCCGTGCGGCCTTGGCAGCCCGGACGGCCTTGGTTCTGGACGAGGCTCCGCTGGAGGCGCTGCGGCCCTTGCCGGTCTTCACTGCTTGTCCCGTTCAGCCAGCCTGTCAAGAATGACCGGCCCCATGTCTGTGACGTCACCGGCGCCCACGGTCAGGATTACATTCCCCGGCTCCGCCCGCTCGGCCAGATCCAGAGCTGCCTGATGAATATCCGGGCAGGCCCGGAAGACGGCCCCGGTCGACCTATTCCCAGTATTCTGAGACTTCTGGTCCGATGCCTTGCGGGCTGCGGTAGGGATGGTTCCGGCATCCACGCCCGGAAAATCGCTGGCCAGCTCACGGGCGGGGAAGATGTCAGTGACCGTCACATCGTCCGCCAGGGACAGAGCGGCAGCGAAACGGTCGGCGAAGATGGCGGTGCGCGAATACAGGTGGGGTTGGAAGAGCACCCTGATGGTCCGGCCCGGATAACGTCGTCTGGCCGCGGTCAGCAGGGCGGCGATCTCCGTAGGATGATGGGCGTAATCGTCCACTACGGTGACCCCATGCTGGCATCCGCGAACCTCGAAGCGTCGAGAGGCCCCACGGAAGTCGGCGGCGGAAGCGGAGGCCGTATCAGGATCCATCCCCAGCAGGATGGCGGCGATGATGGCTGCGGCGGCATTGCGGGCGTTGTGGATGCCGGGAATCGCCAAATCCACCTGCAGATCGAGAGGCTTGCTGGCATCCAACCCTGCCGCCTGGAGCACTTGCGCGGGGAGAGCCAGACGGCAATGTTCACGGCCGCTGCCGCTGCTCTCGGACTCGGACCCGATGCGGACCAGGCCCAGAACCCCAGGCAGGGAGTCAACGCTCAGCCGGGGATCTGATGCATAGACGATGATCTTGGCGCGGCAGTCCCCTTGCAGCCGCCGCAACACCTCCAGGGCCCCCTGGTCGTCCCCGCAAACCACCAGGAAACGTCGGGCATGCCGGGCATGTTCCACAAAGGCCTGGTGGAAGGCATCAGCCGTGCCGTAGTGGTCCAGATGGTCGGGCTCCACGTTGGTGATGACGGCGATGTCAGGAGTGTACTTGCCAAAGCTGCCGTCGGACTCGTCCGCTTCGGCCACTAGAACCCGTCCGGCTCCCACGTGCCCGCCGTCCATGGGCCCCTGGCTGCTCTGGAGGCTGCCCCCGATGGCATAGCTGGGATCGGCCAGATCTCCTCGGCCGCCATTGGTCAGCAGGTGAGCCAAGAGCGCACTGGTGGTGGTCTTGCCATGTGCTCCAGCCACGGTGACCGAAATCCTGGAGGCCATAAGCAGGGCCAGAATGTCGCTGCGATGGACCAGCCGGGCACCCGCGTCACGAGCTGCCAGAATCTCGGGATTGTCAGGTTTGATGGCACTGGACCAGACCACCGTGCGGGCCCCGGCCACATTGCAGGCTTCTTGACCGATGGTGACCCGGATTCCCAGCTGACGCAGGCGTCGGGTCTTGTCCCCCTCAGCACGGTCGGATCCGGAAACTTGCACCCCCTCCTGGTGTAGCATCTCGGCCAGCACGCTCATCCCTGCCCCGCCGATGCCGATGAAGTGTGTAGGTCCCAGATCCTTGGGGTCGCGCACTCCGGCCTGAGCCAGGGCAGGAAGGCAGGGGTTCAGGACCGGCAGGGACCGGTCACCGCCATCCTGCCGACCGGGCACTGTATTCAATTCATGCTTGGGCACAGTAGTTGCATCTCCTCCAACAGTTCATGACCATCCAGGACGGTCGCCCGTCGCCTGCCTCCATTATGCCCGATTAGGCCCTCCCAGATTCCTTGCGGGCAAGGTGTTGGTCGGCCATGGTCAGGATCTGCTCGGCCATCACCTGGGCGGCATCGCGAATCCCGTACTCCCAAGCCCCTCGGCGCATGTCAGCCAGCCTATCCTCGTCGGCAATAAGAGCAGGGACATGATCAGCCACCCATTTAGCATCCAGGGCCGCATCGTCCACCATGAGCCCTCCCCCGGCATTAACGACCGGCTGCGCGTTGAACCGCTGCTCACCATTGCCGATGGGCAGGGGCACGTAGACGGCGGGCACGCCCAGGGCGGCCAGCTCGCTTACAGAACCTGCACCAGCCCTGCAGACCACCAGATCAGCACAGGCGAAGGCCAAATCGATCCGCTCCAGGTATTCTGCCATGTGGTAGTCCCCCTGGCCCCGATGAGCCGGGTCCAGATCGTTGATAGCCGCATCGCCCAGGTCAGCCGTCACTTGCTCCCTGACCTGGTCGGCCTTGCCACGGCCCGTCAGATGGATGACCTGTGTCCGATCCAGCAGCTGCCGGGCTGCGCCAGCCACCGCCTTGTTCAGGCTGAGCGCTCCCAAGGATCCCCCGGTGACCAGCAGGATGGGCCTATCGGGATCCAACCCCAGAGACTGCGCAGACTCCCGGCGGGCTCCTGCAGGGTCAGCCTGCATCCGCTTGGCCAGTCGGGCGATGGCCGGCCGCAGGGGCAGGCCCACACGACGCACTGGTACTCCGGCCCGGGCCCGGATGCCGGTATCCTCATAGGCCGTACCCACGAAATCAGCCCAGCGGGCACCCAACTTGTTGGCCATGCCCGCCCGGGCATTCTGCTCGTGGACGACGATGGGCAGACCCAGGTTCCGTGCGGCCCTGTATGCCGGCGCCGAGGCATAACCGCCAAAGCCGACCACCAGGTCGGCTGACCGATCCTGCAAATACACTCGTACTCGCTGCACCTCACGCCGCCAACGCCGAGGGAAGTCCAGTGCGGCCTTGCCAGGACGACGAGGGAAGGGCACCTTCTCAATCAGGTCAAGGGGAAGTCCGGCGGCCGGCACCAGGTCGTGCTCCAGCCCGACAGCAGTGCCAATTACGCTGACAAAAGCCTGCGGGCAGCGCTCCTTAATGGCCGCAGCCACGCTGAGCAGGGGGTTGACATGCCCTGCCGTCCCTCCCCCGGCCAGCACCAGATGGGGACCAGCACCTTTCCCGGAATGCTCCTGGGCATCCCCAGGCATCCCTTTCTCGGTCCTCGTCGCTGTCGTCATCCGCGAATCCGCTTCCTTTCCGCCATGTCCATTCCGCATCTCAGGACCCGTCTGTGGCCGCCATCACGTCTGGTTGGGTCCGAATCATCTTCAGAGCCACCCCGGCCGAAGTCAGGCAGGAGATCAGGGCGGTCCCTCCGGCCGACACGAAGGGCAGGGGCAGCCCGATGACCGGCAGCAGGCCCAGAACCACACAGATGTTGATCAGAGCTTGGCCCACCAGCCACACATCCAGGCAAATCAGCACCATGCCCGCATACCGGTTCCTGGTAGTCAGGGCGATTCTCAGCATGCACCAGCCCATGACCACGAAGACCAGAATAAGCATAGCCGCCCCAACAAAGCCCAGCTCCTCGCCAATGACAGCGAAGATGAAGTCATTGTGCGCCTCGGGCAGATAGTTCCACTTCTCCCTGGAGTTGCCCAGACCGACCCCGGTCAATCCTCCCGAAGCCATGGCGTAGAGCCCATGGATGGACTGGTAGCAGACCCCTTGAATGTCATCAGTCGAGCACTTGCCATAGGCGGCCATGATCCGCTGGGTCCGGTTGCTGTTACCGTAAACCGAAAAACCGATGACCGCAGCCATCCCCAGAACCGCCAGGCTGAGCAGCCATCGCAGGGGGAAGCCTGAGACCAGGAAGGCCACGAAGCCGATGATGACGATGATCATGGCGGTCCCCAGATCCTTGCCCAGCATGATGAACATGAAGCTGATCAGAAAGCCGAAAGCCGGCTTGGCATAAGCCTTGGCCAGGCTCTTCAGATTGGAATCCTTGCCGACCTGCCGCTGGGCTTCGATCAGCGCCTGGGGCAACCACAGACACAGGGCCAGCTTGAGTAGCTCGGCCGGCTGCATGGAGATGCCCCCTATCGAGATCCATCCCTCGTTGCCGTTGGCGGAGCGCCCGAGCGGGGTACGAGTCAACAGCTGGATGCCCTGGCTGGCAATCAGAAACCAGGTGCTCCAGTTCCGGTAGTGATCAATGCTGATCCTCACGGCCAGAAGGGCCAGCAAGAGCCCCAACACTGCGTATATGGTCTGGCGAATGACCTGACTCCAGGGTGAGCTGCCCTGGGCCACCAGATCCACAGCCGAAGAGGAGAATACCATCATCAGGCCAAAGACCGTGGTGGCGACGACTGTGGCCAGAAAGCCGTAGTAGCACCAGAGCGGGTTGAGAATGGCCCGCCAGCCCCGGTAGTCTCCCTTGCTGCCAGACCCTCGTGAGTGGGCCTTGCTCGGATCAGTGTCGCGTTTCATGCTCGTGGACCCACTGTTTGGCCTGCTGGGCAAACTGGTCGCCCCGGTCAGCATAGGAGGCGAACTGATCCATAGAGGCGCAGGCAGGTGCCAGCAGAACCACCTGGCCGGGCTGTGCATAGGAGCCAGCCGCACGAACAGCCCGGGCCATGACCTGATCTCCAGCATCAGGATCAATCACGGTAACCGGCAGATCGGGCGCCTGGTCCTTGATGGCTTGGACCATGGGCTGCTGGTCCTGACCGATGACCACGGCTGCGGCCAGCTTGGACCTGCGGGACCGGACCAGATCGTCGAAGCGGGCGCCCTTGGCCAGTCCGCCGGCCAGCCAGACCACCTGGCCGTCATGGTAGCTGGCCAGGGAAGCCTCGGCTGCATGGGCGTTGGTGGCCTTGGAATCGTCTACAAAGCGGATGGCCTGCGCACCCTGGCCCAGAGAGGCCACGGTGCTGATCCTGTGGTCGCCGGGCGTGAAAGCGCGCATGGCCTCGATCGCCGCATCGACCTTGGCTCCAGCACCCAGTGCCAGAGCCAGGGCACAGAGAGCGTCGGCCAGCAGGTGAGGGTAGACCGTGCCGTCAGGCTCACACAGATCCGTCAGGTCGGCCACCCGGACCAGCCTGACGCCCTCATCACGGTCCTGACCGGTCATTCCGCTGCGGTCCATGACCCAGCCGTCCTCCACGCCCAGCTGCCCAGACTCAGGCCGGCCCAGGGTGAAGCCCACCAGTCGGCAACCTGGGGCTGGCTGCGCCTGTCTGGCCAGGTTGGAAACCCGGGAGTCATCGACGTTGTAGACCAGGGCCTTGCGCACGCCACGGTAGATGCGTGCCTTGTCGGCCGCGTAGGCCTCGAAGCCCCCGTGCCAATCCAGGTGGTCGTCGGCCAGATTGGTGATGGCCGCGCACTCCAGGGCCGGCGAGAAGGTGAAATGCAGCTGGAAGGAGCTCAGCTCAACGCAGAGCATGTCATTGTCGGGATCCAGGACGGCTGTGGAGACGGCCTTGCCGATATTGCCCACCGCAGGGGCCGTGAACCCGCTGGCCTGCAACATGGCGGAGACCATCCTGGTGGTCGAGGTCTTGCCGTTGGTGCCGGTGATCCCGATCCAGGGCGCCGGCCGGCCTGTCCGGGCCGAGGGCACCCGTAGCAGCCAAGCCATCTCCACCTCGCTGACCACGGGGATGCCCCGACGCTGCGCCTCAAGGATAAATGGGGTGCGCGGGTTGAAGACTGGCGAAGCCATGACCAGATCCACCCGACTCCAGTCCACCTGGTCGAAGTCATGAAGATCGGCCTGCGGGGCGCGCTGGTCCACAGTGATCACCCCGGCAGCCCGGCCTCGCAGGGCTGCGGCTACGCTCCGTCCGGAAATGCCCAACCCGGCGACTAGTACGCGCTTCTGGCTCAAGTCCATATCCATGAACACCTCATTCCGCTAGCTCCGGCATTTGCTTGGCATGATACCGGCTGCCGAAGTCCGGTACCGTGAATGGACGCGCTCAGATGGGCAACCCGGAGCGGACCACCCAGTCTGCATAGAAGCAGACCAAGGCCAACAGGACGAAGATCAGGTCCACCATCCAGAACCGGACAACCACCTTGGACTCCTGCCAGCCCATCAGCTCGAAGTGGTGGTGGATGGGCGCCATCTTGAAGACCCGCTTGTGGGTGAGCTTGAAGTAGCCCACCTGGATGACATCGGAGGCGGCCTCTCCCACGAAAAGCCCGCCCAGGATGACCGCCAAAAGCTCGGTATGGGTGGCGATGGACAAGGCTGCGAAGAGCCCACCCAGAGCCAGGGATCCGGTATCGCCCATGAAGATGGAGGCTGGGTTGGTGTTGTACCAGAGGAAGCCGAAGCAGGCCACAGCCGCACAGCAGGCGATGATGGCCAGGTCCAGGGGATCAGAGACCGCATAGGCATGGCCTGGATGGCCGCCACCCTTCAAGTGGTAGCTCTCCCAGAAGGCGATAACCGTGTAACCCACGAAGGCGATCATAGAGGAGCCTGAAGCCAGCCCGTCCAGACCGTCAGTCAGGTTGACCGCATTGCTCCAGGCCGTCATCAGCAGATTGACCCAGATGATGAAGAGCACCACGGACAGGACGCTGCCCGCCATTCGGAAGTCGATGATGGGCTGCTCCACGAAGGATATGCCCGCCTGGGCGCTGGGGTAGCCGTTCTTGGTGGGCAGCTTCAGGGCCAGCACCGCGTATATGGTGGCCAGAATGAACTGACCGATGAACTTGGCCCTGACCGACAGGCCCAGGTTCTGCTTTTTGCGCACCTTGGCGAAGTCGTCGATGAAGCCCAGGAAGCCCATGGAGAGCATGGCGAACAGGACCAGCATGGCCGACAGGGACACGGACTCCCCCCGCGACAGGTAGCGGTAGAGCGCCGAGGCCGCCCAGCCCAGCAGGATGGCCAGGTTGATGACCAGCCCGCCCATGGTCGGGGTGCCGCGCTTGACCAGGTGGGACTTGGGCCCGTCCTGGCGGATGTACTGGCCGTAGTGCAGGCGGTGGACCAGTCGTATCAGCAGGGGGGTCCCCGCCAGCGTCACCACCAGGGCGACCAGGATTCCGATGATGAGGGCAATCACAGTGTGTACTCCAACTCTTGGATTCTGTCCTTGAATATTAGACCCCGCTGCGGGGACGCCAGTGGACCCATGGCTCAGCCCTGCCACCGGTCGGCCAGATCGGACAGGCCAGACATATGCGAGCCCTTGAGCAGAACCAGATTCTGCCGGTCCGGATGCCTGACGCATAGGCGGCGAACCATCTGGTCGGCCTGGTCAGCGTCCTGGGCAAAGAGGACACACATGGACCCAGGCTGATTTTCGTTCGGATCGGAAGGGCTACCGGCACCACGGACCAGGGCCTGGACCAGAGCATCCATCTGTTGGTCTCGGCAACCCACCGCGACCAATGCATCAATGCCCTGGCAACGACAGTAGGCACCGATCTCCTGGTGCAATCGCTCCCCTCGATCACCCAACTCAAGCATGACCCCCAGGACTGCTATCCGATAGACCGGGCCATCGGATCCCTTCCAGGCGGACAGGGCGTCCAGACCGGCTCTCACGGAGTCGGGATTGGCGTTGAATGAATCATCGATCAGGGTGAAGGAGGCATCCGGCAGCCGGACCGACGACAGGGCCATCCGATGCGGACTGATTTGCCGCTGTCGACCCAGTTCATAGGCAATGCGCTCTGCGTCCAGACCCAAGGCGTGGGCCACCGTGGCGGCGGCCAGGGCGTTCATGACGTTGTGCCGTCCCGGAATGCCCAGACGGAGTCGAACCGGCTGCTGGCCGCGCAGGCGCAGCTCGAAGGCCGGCCTGTCCAGACTGTCACTGTCCAGGTAGCGAGCCGAACCGTCCAGGTCGCTGCCCTGCCCGCCTCCTTGAACGGCCATGCCAAACCGCAGAACAGGCCCGGAGGCCAGATCAGCCATGGCGGCCACCCGAGAATCATCTGCATTGAGCACGGCGGTCCCGCCCGGCACCAAGCCTTGCACAATCTCGCTCTTGGCCTGGGCGATGCGCTCCACGGAGCCGAATTCGCCCAGGTGGGCTACTCCGACCTTGAGGACCAGGGCCATGTCCGGGGGAACCATCCGGGTCAGGCCCGCAATCTCGCCCACGTGGCTGGCACCCATCTCCGCCACCAAATAGCGGGTGTCCGGCCCTACCTCCAAGGCGGTCAGAGGAAGGCCGATCTCGTTGTTGAAGGACCCAACCGGGGCCACCACAGGGCCCAGCAGGGCCAGCAGGGAGGCCAGCAGATCCTTGGTCGTAGTCTTGCCGACAGAACCGGTGATGCCGATGACCGTGAAGGGGCCCGGGGCATCACGCCGAAGGTCCATGTTGGTCCGTGCCAGCATCCCCAGGGCAGCAACCGTATCATCCACAAGAATCTGCGGCAGGTCAGCGTCCGGAACGAGATGGTCGACCAGAGCCGCGCGACAGCCTTTGGTCCCCAAGCCGGGAACATAGTCATGCCCGTCCACGTGCTCGCCCTTGATGGCTACGAAGAGTCCATCGGCCCCCGCCTGCCGGGAGTCGGTCACCACCCGCATGCGCACGGACCGACGGTCGGGTTCGCGACCAGGATCGGCCTCAACCAGCCGACCGTGCACATATTCGACGACCTCTTCCAGGGTCATGGGCATGGACCCGGCCCCTACAGACTGACTCATCCTCACCTCTCAGGACATTTCGCGGGAGACGCGCAGGGCGCTCCTGATGTTGTTGCGTTTGACACCGGCGGCCATGGTCATGGCGATGCACAGGGACAGATCGTCGCTTTCTGCATCCGCGGGTAGTGACTGGCGGGCCAGCCCATCTGATTCCTCGTTGCGCCGGGCCACGATGGTGTGCCCGCCCAGGTTGAACCCGTATCGACGGGCTTTGGAGATTAGGCGCACGTGCCGCATATCACGGGTGGAGCCTTCTTGGGCACCCAGGGCCACCACATCCAGGTCCACAGCCTGGAGGGCATCCCTGGCCAGAGTCTGCTCATCCACGGAGATGACCATGGCGGCCGCCCCGTCCTCTAGAGCTATGGAGAGACTGCGTTGCACATCGAACATGCTCAGGGGGTATTCCAGGTCCAGTCGCCGATCCAACGAGTATGAACCCTTAGAGCTGAGAATGCCAACTGGATTGCCCAGCACGTGCAGAAAGTCGGCCAAGAGATCCACCTGATCCTGCACCTGAGAACCGACCAAGCCGAACACAGCCAAGGCTCCCGAAGGGTCCCCTGCGGTATTGGCAAGCAACTGGCCCATCTGCCAGGCATGCATGGTGCCGAAGAGCAGAGGTATGCGGGCTCGTCCCACCTCTTGACGGGCCGAAGTCGGTAGCAGGGCTGCATAGGCCCCACGACGCTCGGCCTCCTCGATCATGCCCTGGTCCACCTGTTGGCCTGCAGGTACGTACAAGCTGCCAGGCCGCACTGAAGGCAGATCATCCACCAATGAGGTCACCGTAACTGGTTCAGCGAAGTCGGGGACCAAGGTAAGCCCATAGCGCCCTTTGAGCTGACCCAGGGTCAACCGTCGGGAGATTGATTCACTCAGCGCACTCATGCTGCAATCTCTCCTTTGTCCGGGAACGCCCTGATGCCTGCCGGTATCACCATGTTACCGGGATAGCATCGGTTCTGGGCGTGGACGTAGGGACCTGGTATTTCTGCATAAGGAATTCACCGATCTGAGCGAAGATGGGACCAGCGGTGACGCCGCCGAAAATCCCGGCACTGCCCTGGGGGTTCTTCAGCACTACGGTAATCACGAAGCGGGGATCGTCAGCGGGCAGTATACCCACCCAATCGCTGACGATGCCACTCAGTTTGCCGGAACTGTCGGCCACCTCGGCGGTTCCGGTCTTGGCAGCTATCCTGTAGCCTTCTACCTTGACCATTTTATCGTATTTCTCTGACACTGACTCCATCGCGTTCATGACCTCAGCGGCCACCTTCTCGTCCACGACCCTGACCTGATTGGTTTTGACGGCGCCCTGACCACGGATGATGGTCTGGTCGGAACGGACCCCCTTGTTGGCCAAGGTGGCGATGGCATTGGTCAGCTGGACGGCATTGGTGGCATAGCCCTGACCGAACAGAACTGTGTTGCGGGTGCGCCGGTCCCAGGTCTGAGGCGTGGTCAGCAGTCCCTTGGACTCCCCCGGCAGACCCAGGGCCGATACCTGGCCGATGCCGAAGCGGGTCAGATAGTCGTAGCGCTTCTGGTCCGGGTAGTTTTGGCCTGCCATGACCATGCCCACGTTGGAGGAATTCTGCAGAATGCCGGCCAGCGTCCAATGCTCGTCCCCATGGTTGAAGGAATCCTTGTATTGCTGCTTGTCGACGGTGATGTGATCGGGCACGGTAAAGCGGTCGGTCATGGAGTGCACCTGCTCCTGGAGCATGCCCGCAGCTGAGATGGTCTTGCCGACCGAACCGGGCTCGAAGGTCTCCGCCACCGCCCTGGAGGAGTTAACCTTGGCCTGATCGCTGCCAGCCTGGTAATCGTCGGTATCGGCCAGCGCCAGGATCTCGTTTGTACGGGTGTCCTGAACAACTGCCAGAGCCCAGTCCGCATGATAGTTCTGGCAGCCTGACTTGAGGGCCTGACGGACGTACCAGAGCACGTCCTGATCGATGGTCAGTCTCACATCCTTGCCGTTGACTGGATTGCGCTGACGGGTCATGGTTCCAGGAATCTCCTGGCCCAGCATCCCCTGCTGATAGACCGTATAGCCGTCAGTGCCGGTCAGCCGCCGATTCTCCATCTGTTCGATCCCGGCCACGCCCTTGCCGCTGTCGTCAATGCCTCCGATCAGGGCTCCCATCAGATCCGCATGCGGATAGGTGCGTTCACTGCTCAGTTCGGCTGTGATGATCCCCTGCAGCCCCAGTTTATCGATGGAACGCTTGACCTCAGGAGTCACCCGCTTGGCCAGGACCACGTACCGTCCAGGGACGCTGAGCTTGCCGCCCAGCTCCATGGCGTTCATCCCCAGAGCCGGCGCCAGGAGGCGTGCTACGCCGGCAGCACCGTCAGCGCCAACCGGATGGCCCTTGATGCTGTGGCAGTCGCTGCCGGTGCGCTTGGTGCAGTTGATAGGTATGAAGGAGGCAGCCGCCTCGGGGTCACCGATGATGTTGTATCGCTCCAGGCTCTGTGCCAGCACACGGCCATTGACATCCAGGATCCGGCCACGCTGGGCCTTGATGGTGTGCGGCACAGTGCGATTCGCCGCAGCAGCCTGGGCCATGGACCTTCCGTCAAAGAGTTGGATGTAAGCCAATTTGCCCAGGGCCAGAGCAGCCACCAGGATCAGAATCAGGCCCACAGACAGCGAACGCTTACAGAAGGACAGGTGCCAGGAGCGCTTGGTGCCCTTGCCGCTCATGGATGCCCCACCCTGCCCTGAGCATCCTGAGGGGGCTTGTAGCCCTGCAGATCGATGGAGTTCAGACCCTGCTGAGGCTGCATGCCCAACTGCTGGGCCTTGTCCGGCAGAGAGGCCTGGAGCTGGTCGAGCTTGTTCTGGTCATCCTGGACGTCCTGGTTGAGATTGCTGATCTCATGCTGGACTCGGGTGGCCTCGAAGGAGTCCTGGACCATCTGTGTGCGCAGCATTAGGGAGCCAAACATGCAGGCTGCCAGAAAAACCACCGAAGTCATAATGCGCAGCAGGGGGTTGCCGCGGGTCCGCGTCCAGCCGATCATGCGCCGGGCCCCCTCAGCCACTGGACCTCGTTCTGGCTGGCGCGCCTTGCCTACCTTCCCTGTGCCCTTGATCAGACTGAGCTCAGGCCTGGTAGGCATCTCTTGGATGCGGGGATGTCCCTTGTCCGGGGATGCCTTGGAACGGACTGAACGTGCTGGCATGGTCATGACCGGCGCCTCGATTCCGAACCGTGGACGACATGGCGATGGCGACCATCTGAGACCTCACCACGGGCCTCGGACTGAAGCCGACGACGACGCTCCTCGGGAATAGATCCGATCATCTCCACGGCCCGTAGGCGCACTGAGGCGGACCGGGGATTGCGTTCCCGCTCGGCCGGATCGGCCTTGATGGCCCCATGAGTCAGATCTGACAGATAGGGACGGGCCTGATCGGGCACCACCGGCATGCCTGTCGGCAGGTCCACGTGCAGCCCAGGCGCCATGAAGCGCTTGACCATGCGGTCCTCCAGGGAGTGATAGGACTCCACGACCAGACGACCCCCCTGGGCCAGTCGCAGAATGGCCTGGGGAAGGGTGCGCCTAAGACGGTCCAGCTCCCCGTTGACCTCGATGCGCAGGGCTTGGAAAACCCTCTTGGCCGGATTGCCGGGGGGACGATGACCACGCGGCACAGACTTGTCGACCAGACGGTCCAGCTGGGCCGAGGTGGTCAGTGGCTGCTCCTGCCTGGCCTGGACGATGGCTCGAGCGATGCGTCCTGCATAGCGCTCCTCCCCATACTGGGAGAAAATGTGGGCCAAGTGTTCCTGGTCGTACTCGGCCAGGACCTGTGCGGCTGTCAGCTCCTGGCTGGTGTCCATGCGCATGTCTAGCGGGGCGTCCTGCCGGTAAGTGAATCCCCTGTCTCGCTGGTCGATCTGCAGAGAGGACAGCCCCAGGTCCATGAAGACCAGATTCACCTGGCCCACTCCCAGTGCATCCAGCTGCTGGTCCAGCTGGTCAAAGGGGGCGTGCACTGGCGTGAAGCGTTCAGCCAAGCCCTCGTCGCGCATCCGGCCAATGGCCAGATCCAGGGCCTGGCGATCCCTGTCGATGCCAATAAGACGTGATTCAGGGCAGGACTTAAGGAAGGCGGTGGCATGTCCGGCAAGTCCCAGCGTGCAATCCACTGCCACGGCCCCCAGGTGATCCAAGGCGGGCCGGGCCAGTGCAAGGCAGCGCTCCAGCAGGACGGGACGATGGACCATTCCGCTGTCCACGGCCTCCTGATCGGGCGGATTGTGATTTTCCATGAGGGTCTCCATCAGCAATCCACCGCCGGAAGAACATCGTCGGCAATGTCGGCGTATCCCTGCTCCTTGCTCTCCAGGTAGGCAGTCCAAGAATCCTGATCCCAGATTTCAGCACGGGTGCCCACTCCGATGACCACGACGGGGCCGGTCAGCCGTGCATAGGAGCGCAGCATGGGCGGAACAAGAATGCGACCCTGCTTGTCGGGGACCTGATCGACGGCACCGGACAGAAATACGCGCAGGTAGTCCCTGGCTGACTTGTCGCCCATGGAGGTGTGTTGGATGCGCACGGCCATCCGACGAAATTCCTCAGTGGGCAGCAAGCTGACGCAGC
This sequence comes from Bifidobacterium asteroides, assembly GCF_003202755.1. Taxonomy (GTDB): domain Bacteria; phylum Actinomycetota; class Actinomycetes; order Actinomycetales; family Bifidobacteriaceae; genus Bombiscardovia; species Bombiscardovia asteroides_F. Next base: position 678,348 of record NZ_QGLK01000001.1, on the reverse strand, counting down.
GTTCCTGACCACGGGCCATGACCAGGCCCTGACCCAGCTGGGCACGAAACTTGGCCGGCAGAGCCAGGCGGCCCTTGGAATCCATCTTGGGGGTATAGGTGCCCAGAAGCATGGACGGCAGGGAAGGCGAGGCGACATCTACGTCGTATGTATCGGCCATACCCACCTCCAATGCCAGTTTGGTAACCAAGGGACGGTCCCATCGGGTAGCGTCCCCTACGCAATGCTCCCCACTTTACCCCACTTATCCCCATTGCTCACCACTCTGACGCTACTTCAGGCCCAAACCCAACCATTCGCCTTACCAAAGGGTCCACCCCGGCGTTTCGCCATCCGACTAAGACGATGCGAACAAGTTTCTGCAGGGCCGAAAAAGTAGAGGTCGAGCGGTATATTAGATCATCCGATTTTGAACATTCCACAGAACGGACACACATGTCGAGCTATTCCTCACAGCTGCATGAAGAGCAGGCGGCGGTGGACAAGGCCTACGGCCGTCTGGACGAGCTGCGGACGCAGGCCAGGACCAGACTGGACGCGGTTCGGGCCGCCGGCTCCCACGGATCCCCTACCCAGCGCACCGAGCGGGATTCCTTCGCCAACATGTATGAGGACCGGCTCACCCAGCTGCGGGCCGTGGAGGACCGTCTGGTCTTCGGCAGACTGGATACTGACCAGGGCAGCCGGCGATATATCGGACGGCTGGGCCTTCTGGACAGCAACCACGAGCCCATCCTGACCGACTGGCGGGCCGAGGCCGCACGCCCCTTCTACGAGGCCACACCGGCGGACCACGGTGACATCGTCATGCGTCGGCACATCACCCTCAACTTCCGCCAGGTCACCGGCATCGAAGATGAAGTCCTGGACTTGTCGGCCCCCGAGGTAGACAAGGCAGCCCAGGGCGGTACGCTTGCCGGCGAGGGTGCGCTGATGGCCTCCCTGTCCAGCCGCCGGACCGGGCAGATGACCGACATCGTAGCCACCATCCAGGCTGAACAGGACCGGATCATCCGCTCCCCCATGACCCGCCCGCTGGTGGTCCAGGGAGGACCCGGCACCGGCAAGACGGCCGTGGCCCTGCACCGGGCAGCCTATCTGCTCTACACCCACAGGCGCAGACTGGAAAGTTCAGGCGTACTGATCGTCGGGCCCAGCAACGCCTTCCTGCACTACATCGACCAGGTCCTGCCCTCCCTGGGCGAGACCGGAGTGCTCAGTCGTACCTTGGGCGACCTCATCCCCGGCATCAGCACCGAACGGCAGGAGGATCCGCACGTGGCCCGTCTCAAGGGGGACATCCGCATGGCCGAGGCCGTAGCCAACGCCGTCGCATCTCGGGAGCGGGTGCCTGCCTCCCTGCCCACGGTCAAGGTGGACGGGGTTGCCGTACCCATGCTGGCGGTCGACCTGGAACAGGCCCTGGTCGATGCCCGCCGCAGCCATCAGCCCCACAACAAGGCCAGAAACACCTTTGTGCGCTCGGCCCTGAACGCCATGACCGCCCGTTATGCCGAGGGAGTGGACTACGAGCCCGGAGCCGAGGAACTCGCCCGGGTCACCTCACTGCTGCGGCTGAACGATCAGGTGCGGCGGACCCTGAATCTGGCCTGGCTACCTATGAACCCCAGCTGGCTGGTCAACGACCTCTGGTCCAGGCCGGATCGTCTGCGCCGGTTCGCCCCCTGGCTGACCCCGGAACAGATTGACCTGCTGACCCGCCAGGACGGCGCCGAATTGACCGTATCCGACATCCCGATTCTGGATGAGGCCATGGAACTACTGGGCCCAGATCCACGCCAGGCGGATCGTGACCAGGCCGAAAAGGCTCGTCGCGATGAGGAACGCCGGTTTGCCAGCGACACCTTGGCCCAGAACGGCATCGGCACAGGCATCGTGACCTCGCAGATGCTGCTGGATTCCATCAACGGTCAGGACGATAACCAGGCAGCCACTCAGGCAGCCGCCGACCGTGAATGGGTCTACGGGCACATCGTGGTCGACGAAGCCCAGGAGCTGACGGCCATGGACTGGAGGATGCTGGTCCGGCGCTGCCCTTCCCGTTCCTTCACCATCGTCGGGGACGTGGCCCAGACGGCGGCCCTCGGTGGCACCCGGTCCTGGGCCTCCACCATGGACAGGCTTTTCGGCCCGGACGGATGGGACCTGAGGCAGCTGACCATCGACTACCGCAACCCTCGCCAGGTATCCAACCTGGCCTCCTCCTTCGCAGCCTCCGAGGGTCTCGAGGTTTCAACGCTCAAGGCAGTCCGCGAGGTTGAAGGATCGGTCAGCCACCTGCGAGCTGACGATCAGGCCAACCTGCTGGACCAGCTGCCTGCTCTAGTGGGCGAACTGACGGAACGCCATCTGGGCAAAGACGGTACCGGACGCCTGGCGATCATCGTTCCCAACGCTCTGGAAACGGAGGTCAGCTCACGGCTGCATATTGATAAGGCTCAGGAGCACCAAATCACGGTCACGACCACCGGCCACACCAAAGGGCTGGAATTCGATGCCGTGGTTCTGGTTGAGCCTGGAGCCATCCAGGATGAAGCCCCTTCCAGGCTGAGCGCAGCGGCCGACCTTTATGTGGCCATGACGCGACCTACTCAGGAGTTGGTCATCGCCCAGACTTCTGAGGATCAGAGGCTGCTGGATCTGGGATGATGTACCTGGGTGCCAGGCCTGCATCATGCCTGGCACCTCCGTTTATTCCCCGTCACAGTTCAATCCCGTTGCACGCCGACAGAGGCAGCTAGCCTGCTGCAATGTGGACCTGTTCCGGTCACAACGGCCGGTGGCAAAATTGCTAATTTCAGGACTGCCCAGTAGGAGATTGGCTTTCAGCAGACTGATCTTCAGCGCGCAGAGTGTCAATGGCCTGCTGGAAGTCCTCCAGGTTGCTGAAGTTGCGGTAAACCGAAGCAAAGCGCAGATAAGCCACCTCGTCCAGCTCCCTGAGGGGCTTCAGGATGGCCCTGCCGACCTCTTCCGAATCGACCTGAGCCAGGCCGCGTGAACGCAGATCCTCTTCAACCTGCTGGCCTAGGAGCTTCAGGTCATTCTCATCGATGGGCCTGCCCTGACAGGCCTTCCTCACGCCAGAGATGACCTTGTCGCGGTTGAAGGGCTCAGCATTGCCTGAGCGTTTCATGACCAGGAGGATTGAGGTCTCCACTGTGGTGAACCGACGCGAGCATTGCGGACACTCACGGCGACGCCTGATGGCATGGCCGTCGTCGCTGATTCGCGTATCCACAACCTTGGTATCGGGATTCTGGCAGAAAGGACAGTGCATACGCAATATCATAGCGCCAAAGGACCGCAAGACCCACGTATACCGGGCCTATCAGCGTACAACCCTGGACAAACTCCTCGAATTCGGCTATTGCCTTCATGCATACGACAAGTCATTGAGATCCCTTCATTGATTCCCTGGACCAAAAGTCGCTGTCTCAATCGTCACTGGGGATCAGAATCCGGTCACCAACGCGCAGATTGGGCGAAGACATGTTGTTGATCTGCATGATGCGGTCCACGTTTTTAGTCACATCCTCCCCTTGCGGGGTGATCGAAGTCGCATAGGACCAGACATTATCGCCCGGACGAACCGTTCTGGTGATGACCTCCTGCGGTCCCGGAGCGGAGCTGGCCGGTCGAGCCATCAATCCGATTCCAGCCAGGGTCAGAGCACCGACAGCCAGGAAAACAGCGAATCTATGCACAATGACACTCACAAAATCTTGCTCAGACACACAGGCTTTGGCAGCTCCACGAAGACGGGCCATGACGGACGAGAACGCAGAACCTACATACGCCCGGCAGGCCGAAAACAGATTCGACGGCGCAGACATGCGGGAACTGGCACAGGTACGAACAACCATGGCACACCTCTTTCGAACATTTGTTCTATCGAACAGATGTTCTCATTGTGGCACTGCGGGAGTCGTTTGGCAAGGTTGATTCGAACATTTGTTTGATTTTTCACTCCAGGCAGGTTAGACTGAGTGCAGTTTGCAAGGAAAGGAGCCCATCGTGAGTACCATCCCCTTTACCGGGTCCACGGCTACGAGCTCCCTCAACCAGCCCACTGTCACCGACAGTGCCGACTCTCAGGAAGCCGCTGAAACCTCCGTCAGCACCGAGAGCCCGAATAGGGGATCCCGACCCAAGCTGACCGATCGTCAGACCAGGGTTTTGGAAGCTATCAAGCGGCACCTGGCAGAGCGTGGATTCCTGCCCTCCTACAGGGAGATCGGCAAAGACGCGGGACTGCGCAGCACTTCTTCCGTCAAGCACCAGCTTCAGGTCTTGCAGGATCTGGGCTACATTCGTCTGACCGCCAACAAGGGACGTGCCATAGAGCTGGTCCAAGACCAGCCTGAGCCGACTGCAGGAACCGCCAGGATCGTACCCTTCCCCGACACGCAGACCGACGAGGCGATCATGCAGTCGCGCGACGTGCCCCTGGTCGGCAGAATCGCCGCCGGTCAGCCCATTCTGGCCGAGCAGCATGTGGATGATGTCATGCGTCTTCCCGAACGTCTGACGGGATCGGGCGAGCTCTTCATGCTTGAGGTCCACGGGGATTCCATGGTCGATGCCGCCATCTGCGACGGGGATTTTGTGGTCGTCCGCCGTCAGCAGGAGGCTGAAAACGGAGACATCGTCGCAGCCCTGCTGGACGATGGGGCCACGGTAAAGACCTTCCGCCGCGAGGACGGTCACGTTTGGCTGATCCCCCATAACCCGGCCTACTCCCCCATTGATGGCACCCACGCCGTCATCATGGGCAAGGTAGTCACTGTTCTGCGCAAGGTCTGAAGGTTACATGTCCAAATGCTCGCCGCTGCTGTCCCGGTGCCCCTGCTGCTCTATCTGAAAGGTAGTGTGCTCGACCGAGACTGGGAAATGATCACGCAGGCAGCGTTGCATGCTGGTCAGAATACGTTCGTTTTCGACAGGCGAGGTGCCCTGACGCACGATCACGTGTGCTGTCAGCTGCGGCAAGCCGGTGGAGACACTGTTGGCATGCAGGTCATGAACCTCAAGTACGCCGGGTACACCCTCTAGGTGCTTCCTGACCTTGGCCATATCAAGATCCGCTGGGGTCTCCTCAAGAAGTACAGAGACACTGCTGGCCAGCAGTTTAATCGCGCGGGGAATCATCAGCAGAGCAATCACGCCTCCCGCTACAGCATCGAATCCAGCCCAGCCGGTGACCATCATGACCACGGCTGATACCAGGACCGCCACCGAGCCCAATGCGTCGTTGACCACTTCGAGAAAAGCGGCACGCATGTTCAGGTTGTCCTTATGGCCGGAAGCCAGGACCAGGATGGACCCCACATTGGCAGCCAGACCCAAGATGCCGAAGAAGAGCAGGAGCCCCCGTTGCTGGACCTGGTCCCGCCCGGGTGACAAGAGCCGCAAGACGGCCTCTACAATGGCGTAAATTCCCACAGCCAGCAGAACCAAAGCCCCGCCAGCCGCCGTGATGACCTCCAGACGGGACCAGCCCCAGGTCCGCCGATTTGTGGGGCGGCGTTCCATCAACACAGCGGTGACAGTGGATGCGATCAGCACAGCCATGTCGGTCATCATATGCCCGGCGTCGACCAGCAAAGCCAAGCTGCGGGTGACCAAGGCGCCGACGACTTCAGCCACAAAGACCGATCCCGTCAGCGCCAGGGTCGTCAGCAACTGTCGACGATGGGCGGATCCGCCACCCTGAACACCACCTTGATGAGCGCTCATGCATACCCCGTTTCATCAGTCACCAAAGTATGTCACCAGGGGACACAAGGCAAGGGTTTTCTAAGAAATACTCAGAAGCCGAACTTGCTTGCCGTTTCCTTGAGGGTCTCGGCGGAACGCTTCAGAGCTGCCAGCTCGCCGTCGCTCAGCGGGGTGTTGATGTGGGTGTTGACCCCGTCACGGTTGAGCACGCTAGGCACCGACATGCACACATCAGAGATTCCGTGGAAGTCCTCCAAAAGGGAGCTGACCGGCAGGATTCGGTCAGTGCCGTTCAGGATGGACTCGATGATGTCCACGCCGGACATGGCGATGGCGAAGTTGGTTGCCCCCTTGCCCTCGATAATCTGGTAGGCGGCGTTCTTCACCTCCTGGTGGATCTCCTCACGCTTGGCCGCATCCAAAGGCTCATGGCCGGGCAGTTCCATCCAGTCGCACATGGGCACGCCGCCGATGGTTGCCGAGCTCCAGAGCGGGACCTCGGAGTCGCCGTGCTCACCAGCGATGTAGGCATGGACGTTCTTGACGTTGACTCCGGTCTGCTGGCCGATCAGGTAGCGCAGGCGGGCAGAGTCCAGATTGGTGCCCGAACCGAACATCTGGTTGACAGGCAGTCCGGACAGCTCCAGGGAGACTCGGGTAACGATATCGACGGGATTGGTGATCAGCAGGAAGATGGCATTGGGGGCCACCTCGACCATCTGGGGAATGATGGATTTCATCATGTTGATAGTGGCTCCGGCCAGGTCCAGTCGGGTTTGTCCCGGCTTCTGCCTGGCTCCGGCCGTGATGACCACCATGTCGGCGTCGGCGCAGATCTGCGGATCGTCCGAGCCATCGATGGTGACCGTGGGATAGAAGCTGGATCCGTGCTGCATGTCGCGGACCTCAGCCTCAACACGCTGGGCGTTGATATCCTCAAGAACAATCTCTCGAGCCACGCCACGCTGGGCCGCCGAGAATGCCAGGGTCGACCCCACAGCTCCGGCTCCTACGATCGCTAGCTTGGTTGGCTTGATTGATGATTCCGCCATAGTTTTATGGACCTCTCTTATCGGAACCCGGGAAACGGGTTTGCCGCTGACAACATACGTAGTCTACCCAGCATAGGTGACCTGGTGTGCATCTGCCCTCAAGAGTTCAGCCCGGCCGATGGCGTGTCACCCTCCGAAGCTTGCAAGGGCTTCTGGTCAATGGCCTGATCAAGCACGGCGGCCGCCAACCGGTCGTCCACATCAGCGCTCAGCGCAACCCCGTCGGCCCGGTATTCCAATGAATCCACCCGTCCCAGCTGCCTTACCTGTTCCAGCAGAGAACCGCTGGTGTAGGGCAGGATGGCCTGGACATGCACGGCGGGGGCAGGTAACAGTTCCTCCACCCGCCTGCGCACGGACTCCAGACCCTGCCCCTGCCTGGCCGAGACCAGAAAGGCCTCAGGCTCAAGGTTGGCAAGCCGTTGCCGGGCATCCTGGTCGATCAGATCCACCTTGTTGAAGACCAGCAGTCGGGGAATGGACTCGGCTCCTGGAATGTCTGCCAGCACGGCATCCACGGCCCTGATCTGACCGAAAGGATCAGGATGAGAGCCGTCCACCACGTGCAGAATCAGGTCTGACTGCCCCACCTCCTCCAGCGTTGATTTGAAGGCCTCCACCAGCTGGGTGGGAAGGCGACGGACGAACCCGACCGTGTCCACGTAAACGTAGAGTCGGCCATCTGCCGCTTTGGTACGCCTGACGGCCGTGTCCAGGGTGGCGAAGAGGGCGTTCTCCACCAGTTCCTCGGACCCGGTCAGCCGATTAGTCAGCGAAGACTTGCCAGCGTTGGTGTATCCCACCACAGCCACGGCCGGCAACTGGTAGCGCCGCCGGGACCCACGCTTGACCTGACGCGAGGGGGCCATCTGGGCTATCTGGCGCTTCAGCCGCGAAATCCGCCGTCTGATGACTCGCCGGTCGGTCTCGATCTTGGTCTCTCCGGGTCCGCGGGATCCTATGCCGCCGGCCTGCCCGGCAGCCTGACCTCCGGCTTGGCGGGAGAGGGATCCGCCCCAGCCGCGCAGCCTGGGCAGCATGTACTCCAGCTGGGCCAGCTCCACCTGGGCCTTGCCCTCTCGGCTGGTGGCGTGCTGGGCGAAGATGTCCAGAATCAGGGCCGTCCTGTCTACCACCTTGACCTTGGTGACATCCTCCAGGGCACGTCGCTGGGAGGGATGAAGGTCGTCGTCGGTGATGATGGTATCGGCACCCAGCCGTGCCACAATATCGGCCAGCTCCCGCGCCTTGCCCGAGCCCAGGTAGGTGGCCGGATCCGGCTTGACCCGCTGCTGGAGCAGTCCGTCAAGCACCTCGGCTCCGGCGGTCCGCGCCAGGGCTGCCAGCTCACGCAGGGACTCCTCGGCCTGACCGACCGTGGTCCGCGAACCCGACCAAACGCCGACCAGGACCACCCGCTCCAGACGGACCTTGCGGTACTCCACCTCGGTAACGTCCTGGAGCTCGCCCAGCCCCTCTACATGGCGGAAGGCATTGCGCCGGCTGCGCTCCTCCCACTCCTGATCCCGGTCCTGCCCGACCTGCTCCCTACTGCCTGTCAGCACCTCGGACTTGTGGGCGAGCGGGTCCTGATGGGCATCGACAACTGCTGAACCATGCTCTTGGGTCGGTTTTTCTTGGGTCAAAGGCACCTCTGCGTTGATCTATGGACTAGGGAACGAATCCGGTATAGGCGGAATCATGACACAGTCTTTATTATCATCTTCTTAGCAGACATCAGCGAGCGCCCGAGGGACGGGCAAACTTCACAGACGGATGGGATGGACATGACGGACAGGGACCATGGCAGCAGCCGGGGGCAATCCTCCAGGACCGGGACGGATGGAGGCGAACAGTATTTCGTAGCCCGTCCGGCCTCCCCTGACCAGCGGCGGACCATCCAGGTGGAGCTGGCCGGCCGCACCTGCCAGGTGGAGGTCTCCCACGGGGTCTTCTCGTCAGGGAGGCTTGACCTGGGCACTTCGGTCCTGCTCAAACGCGTTCCCCAGCCCCCGGCCGAGGGCGACTTTCTGGACCTGGGCTGCGGATGGGGGCCCATCGCCCTGAGCATGGCCATGCAGTCGCCCAAGGCCAACGTCTACGCTGTGGACACCAACCTGCGGGCCTTGGATCTGACTGCCCGCAACGCACAAACCCTGGGCCTTGACAAGGTGCGCACGCTGACCCCTGAGCAGGTACCGGACGATCTGCGCTATGACCTGATATGGTCCAACCCGCCCATCCGGGTGGGCAAGGCGGCCCTGCACGACCTGCTGATGACCTACCTGCCCAGGCTGAAGCCTCTGGGCCGGGCATATCTGGTGGTCCAGCACAATCTGGGCGCCGACTCCCTGATTCCCTGGCTGGCTGACGCACTGGGCTCCGGCTGGACAGCGCAGAAGTATGCCTCGGCCAAGGGCTACCGGATTATCGAGGTGAGCCGGGTATGAGGTTCGAGTATCCCGCCGAGCTACCTATCAGCGCGGCCAAGGAGGACATCGTCCATGCCGTGCAGTCCTCCCAGGTGGTCATCGTCTCAGGTCAGACCGGCTCGGGCAAGACCACCCAAATCCCCAAGATCCTCCTTCAGATGGGCCGCGGCGACCACGGCCATCAGATCGTGCACACCCAGCCCAGGAGGATCGCCGCCAGAACCGTGGCCGAGCGCATCGCCTCGGAGACGGGCACCAGGCTGGGCGACCAGATCGGCTACCAGGTGCGCTTCACCGACAAGTCCAGCCGCAGCACCCGCCTGCGAGTGGTCACCGACGGCATCCTCCTGGCGCAGATCCAGGGCGATCCCCAGCTACGGGCCTACGACACCATCATCATCGACGAGGCACACGAGCGCAGCCTGAACATCGACTTTCTGCTGGGGTATCTGACCGCCCTGCTGCCCAAACGGCCCGACCTGAAACTGATCATCACCTCGGCCACCATCGATTCGGTCAAGTTCCGCGATCACTTCGCCAAGGCCTTGCACACTAAGGTGCCCGTACTCGAGGTCTCGGGGCGCACCTATCCGGTCCAGACCCTCTATGAGCCCGCCGGGTCGGCTCCGGCCCTGATGCGACACGTCCCCGGGTTCGACTCCGAGGATGGCCAGGACAGGGAGGATCCGGACATCCCCAAGGCGGTGGCCCGGGCCTGCGCCGAGCTGGTCATTCACTCCACCCACACGGACGGCCCCAGGGACATCCTGGTGTTCGCCGCCGGAGAACGCGACATCCGTGAGTACGAAACCGCCCTGCGACGCCACTTCGGCCCGCGGACCTCCGACATGCGCCGCCCGGACGCTTTGGAGATCATCCCACTCTTCGCCCGCCTGTCGGCCAAGGAGCAGCACCGGGTCTTCGAACGCCACGGCCATCAGCGCATCGTCATTGCCACCAACGTGGCCGAAACCTCCCTGACGGTGCCTGGCATCCGATACGTGGTGGACCCTGGACTGGCCAGGATCAGCCGATACTCCAAGTCGGCCAAGGTCCAGCGGCTGCCCATAGAGCCCATCTCCCAGGCCTCGGCTGATCAGCGTGCGGGCCGTTGCGGACGTGTGGCCGACGGCATTGCCATCCGCCTTTATGCCAAGGACGACTATGACACCCGCCCCAAGTTCACCGACCCGGAGATCCTGCGCACCTCCCTGGGTTCGGTCATCCTGCACATGCTCTCGGTAGGCGTGGCCCATACGGCCGAGGATGTCACCGACTTCGGCTTCATCGATCCACCCGACACGCGGGCAGTCAGTGATGGTCTGCGTGAACTGACCGAGCTGCAGGCCATCTCCCGCCAGCAAGGCCTTATCCGGCTGACCAAGCTGGGACGACAGCTGGCCAGGATCCCCATCGACATCCGTCTAGGCAGAATGATCCTGCAGGCCGGCCAGGATGCAACCCCGGACACCCTGGCCGCCGTTCTGGTGGTCGTAGCCTTCCTCTCCCTGCAGGACCCTCGCGAACGCCCGGAAGAGAAGCGCGAGGAGGCCGACCGGATTCATGCCCGCTACGAGGACCCCTCCAGCGATTTCCTGACGGCACTGAACATCTGGAACCGCTTCTTCCCGCAGGACAAGGAGCCCTCCAACGGAGCTCTGCGCAAGGCCTGCAAGCAGGAGTACATGGCCTTCCTGCGCATGCGGCAGTGGCATGACCTTTACCAGCAGCTGACCCAGATGTGCCGGGGTCTGCATATGAAGGTAGGCTCCCCCGTCCCCGTCAAAGCACCGGATCAGGCCCTGCTGGCCCTGCCTATTGGGCAGCAGGCAGCCCATGCCCTGGTCTGCTCCTGGGACGACCAGGGCATCCACCGGTCCATGCTGGCCGGTCTGCTCTCCAGCATGGGCATGCAGGTGGTCCACGAGCCCAAGGCTTCCGATTTCGCTGGACTGCATGGCGCAGCACGGGCCAAGGCCATGAAACGGGCGCGCCGGCAAGCCAAGAACGACTATCAAGGGGCGCGCGGCACGCATTTTGCCATCTTCCCCGGTTCTGCCCTGGCCAAGGCCAATCCGCCTTGGATCATGGCTGCCGAGTTGGTGGAGACATCACGGCTCTGGGCACGTTGCTGTGCGGCCATCGATCCGGCCTGGGCCGAACCGCTGGCCAAGTCCCTGACCAGGACCACCTACGCCGAACCCCACTGGTCGGCCTCCCGTGGCGCCGCAGTGGCCACTTCCAGGGTCCTGCTCTACGGCCTGCCCATCGTGCGCGACAGAACGGTCCAATGGGCCCGGATCAACCCCGGCCAAGCCCGGGACATGTTGATACGCCAGGGCTTGGTCCAGGGCGAAGTGCGCGAGCGCTTCCCGCATGACGGCTTCATCAAGGCCAACCGGCAGGTGCTCAGCGAGGCCGGCGAGCAGACCAGCCGGACTCGCCAGGTAACCGGCACCGTCACCGAGGAGGACCTCTACGATTTCTACCAGGAGCGCATTCCCCAGGAGGCCACATCACTGGCCGCACTGGGCTCTTGGTGGCGGAAGCATCACGATGCGGACCCGCACCTGTTGGACTTCGATCCTGACAAAGTGGAGCGTCTGAACGACCAGTCCGCCTCCTACCGACCCGGGGACTACCCCGACCATTGGCACACCTTGGGCATCGACGGTCGGCCCATGGATCTGCCCCTGACCTATCGCTATCAGCCGGGAGAACCGGACGACGGCATCACAGTTCACATCCCCTTGCACTGCCTGAACCAGCTGACACCCGGACAATTCACCTGGACAGTGCCAGGCCTTCTGGACGATCTGATCACAGCCACCATCAAGTCCCTGCCCAAGGCCCTGCGAGTCCAGTTCGTTCCCGCACCAGACGCCGCCCGGACCATCCGCGCCTGGATAGACGGTCACTATCCCCTGCTGCCCGGCGCCGATCCCGCGTCGGCGGAGCAGGCAACCTACGGATCGGCGGACAAGCAGACTGCAGACGAAGACGAAAACAGTACCGCAGTCATCCCCGCCGGGGGATGGCCGGACTTCGAGCAGACCTTCACCGCAGCAGCCATAGATACGGTCGGTGCCCAGTTGCACCCTGAGGTCTTTACCCAGGCCAGGCTGGAACGACTGCCTGACTACCTGCGGCCTACCTTCCAGGTAGAGGAGGATCGACGCCAGGGCCACAGCCATGGCCGCAAGGGCCAGGGCCACCCCAAGGTCCTGGGCCGGTCCAAGTCCCTGACCGACCTGCAACGCGACCTGGCCGGACAAGCCCGGCAGTCAGCCCGGTCCCGGGTGGATTCCCAGGCCAGCAAGGCTGCCCGTCAGGGGCAGGTGGTCAAAAGTGCCGACCTGCTCCATCAGTCCGGCGCCACCACCAAACCACGCGAGGAGCTGATCTGGCAGGCCGCTCTTAACAAGCTCCACCTGCCTGCACAGCGGATCTCCTCGCGCTGGCTGAGCCGGGAGGCCCTGATGCTGGCCTCAGCCCCCTACCCCGACACCTCCGCCCTGGCCGAGGACTTGCAGATGGCCGCTGTCAAGCGCCTGATCCCCCACACTGAGGCCATCACCGACGACCAGACCCTGCAGGAAGCCGTGGCCGGCATCAGCCAGATCTACGAGGACACTGTATATCAGGTGGCCAAGGATGTGGTCGCCATTCTGGAGACCTCGGCCCAGGTAGATAAGGCCGTGTCCGGCCCAGCCGATCTTCCCCTGCTCTCTGTCCTGCAATGGATACGACAGCACGCCGGCGGATTGGTGGCCAAGGGCTTCATCGGCACTGATCCACCCTATGCCCTTCCCCGTCTGCGCACATACCTTAAGGCGGACCTGATGCGCTTGGACAAGGCCCGCAGAGACAAGGACCGTGACGTACGATGGGCGTGGCAGGCGCAGACCGCCCAGGATTTGGTGGACCAGGCGGCCAAGGCGGCCCAGGCTCTGCCCGCCGGTCCCGGACGAGACCAGGCCATGGACCGTGCGCGAAGGGGACGTTGGATGATGGAGGAGTACTTCGTCTCCATCTGGGCCCAGGAGCTGGGGACGGCCATCCCTGTCAGCCTGCAACGAATCAGAAAGGCGCTGGAAGAAAAACCATGAGTACAAGGCCATCGGGACGAAGACGAGGGGGCGGCACCAAACGCGGACGAATGACCCTCCGCCGCGCGCAGACCCTGGGGACCACCCTGATGGCCATAGTCCTGGTCGTCGCCCTGTGCATCCTTGCCGTCCGCTTCGTCTCCTACCGGCTGATGGTCGGCCGCGTCATCCGCCACCAGGAGCAGCTCTCCCAGGAGTATATCTTCAATCCAGGCAGAATTATCACCGATCACCGCTTCCACGACACTGTGGACATGAATGCCGACGATGTCCAGGCCTTTTTGGACCAGAAGGGGGCATCCTGCAACGGATCCACCTGCCTGCGCAGCCTGCATATGGATGTTCCCGACCGTCACAGTGACGGTCTATGTAATGCCTACAAGGGCGGCAAGGGGCAGAGCGCGGCTCAGATCATCGACGGGTCCGCCCGGTCCTGTGGGATCAGTCAGAAGGTCCTTCTGACCATGCTGCAAAAGGAGCAGCATCTGGTGGCCACCGACCAGCCCGCCACCCAGGTCCAACTCCAGTCGGCCATGGGCCTTTCCTGCCCTGATGATGCACACTGTGACGCCAGCTATGCCGGATTCTTCAACCAGGTCTACGGAGCCGCCCATCGATTCCGCTACTACCAGGCTCATCGGGACCATTACGCCTACCAGACCAAGGCCCTGAACGATGTGCGCTTCAGCCCCGATGCCTCCTGTGGCAGCGGCAAGGTCTACATCGAGAACGATGCCACTGCCCTGCTCTACATCTACACGCCCTATCAGCCCAACGAGGCAGCGCTACGGGCAGGCGACGGCGAGGGCGACCGCTGCTCAAGCTATGGCAACCGTAACTTCGTCATCATCTACAACAACTGGTTCGGCCGATCTGACCAGTAAGCCCCGGGTTCAAAGCCTGGGCAGGTAGTAGGCCAGCTCGTAGGGGGTGACCTGCCGGCTGTATCCGGCCCACTCCCGGTGCTTGTTGCGCAGGAAGTACTCGAAGGTCTGCTCGCCCAGCACCTGGGCCACGAAATCCGACTTCTCCATGACCTTGAGCGCCGCGTCCAGGCTGTCAGGCAGGGGCTCGATGCCCATGGCCTGCCGCTCGGCGTCGGTCAGCTCCCAGACGTCATCGCTGGTAGGCTCGCCCAGGGTCATCTTCTGCTCGATCCCGTCCAGTCCGGCAGCCAGCAGCACCGAGTAGGCCAGGTAGGGGTTGGCCCCCGGATCCAGCCCGCGGAACTCCATTCTGGCCGAGTTTCCCTTGCCGGGCTTGTACTGTGGGATGCGCAAGAGGGCAGACCGGTTGTTGTGACCCCAGCAGACGTAGCTGGGTGCCTCAGCCCCGCCCCAGAGACGCTTGTAGGAGTTGACATACTGATCGGTCACCGCGCAGATCTCGGCCGCATGGGCCAGAATGCCGGCGGCGAACTGCCGGGCCGTCTGGGACATGTTGAACTCCTGGCCCACCTCGTAGAAGGCGTTGGTGTCCCCCTCGAACAGGCTCAGATGGGTGTGCATACCCGATCCTGGCTTATCGGTGAAGGGCTTGGGCATGAAACTGGCGTAGATTCCCCGCTCCAGGGAGATCTCCTTGACCACGGTCCGGAAGGTCATGATGTTGTCAGAGGTGGTCAGGGCGTCGGCATAGCGCAGATCGATCTCGTTCTGCCCCGGTCCGGCCTCGTGATGGGAGTACTCCACCGAGATGCCCATCTGCTCCAGCATATTGACGCAGGCCCGACGGAAGTCCATCCCCGGGCTACGGGGCACGTGGTCGAAGTAGCCGCCCTCGTCAATAGGGGTCGGTACCTGGGACCAGTCATCCTGGTTCTCAAACAGGTAGAACTCGATCTCCGGATGGGTATAGAAGATGAAGCCCTTCTCCTTGGCCTTGGCCAGGGCCCGCTTGAGCACGTGTCGGGGATCCCCGCTGCTGGGCTCGCCGTCCGGGGTGAGCACGTCGCAGAAGATCCGCGCTGTGCCCTGTGGCCCGCCCCTCCAGGGAAGTATCTGGAAGGTGGACGGATCTGGCTTGACGATCATGTCGTCCTCGGAGACCCTGGTCATGCCCTCGATGGCCGAGCCGTCGAAGCCCAGCCCCTCCTCGAAGGCCACCTCCAGCTCGGTGGGCGCTATGGCCACCGACTTCAGGGTGCCCAATACGTCAGTGAACCAGAGACGAATGAACCGGACATCGCGCTCCTCGACAGTGCGCAGCGCGAACTCCTCTTGCTTATCCATAGAGCTTATGCTCCCATTCCTATATTTCGCAGACTTGCTTATAGCGTTAACAATGCCCCGCGACCAGGTCCAGCGCCTGTTCCAGGGTGAAGGCCCCCTCATAAAGGGACTTGCCCAGGATAGCGCTGTCCACGCCCCGATCGGCCAGGTCCAGAATCCTGCTCAGGTCATCCAGGCTGGATATGCCCCCAGAGGCGGTCACCTTGGCCGGAGTCCGGTCAGCCACTTGACCCAGCAAATCCAGGTTGGGGCCGGTCATCATCCCGTCGCGGGTCACATCGGTGACCACGTATCGGCTGCACCCGTCCCGGTCCAGTCGCTCCATGGCATCAAAAAGGTCCCCACCCTGTCTGGTCCAACCTCGGGCGGCCAGGGTGTGTCCGCGTACGTCCAGACCCACACAAACCCTTTCGCCGTAGCGACCCAGGACCTGGCTGGTCCACTCCGGATCCTCCAGAGCCGCCGTGCCGATGTTGACCCGGGTGGCACCTGCGGCTAAGGCGGCCTCCAGGCTTGCATCGTCGCGGATGCCGCCGCTAAGCTCCACCTTGACACGATCCCCCAGCTCGTTGACCAGGGCGGCCAGCTTGTCACGGTTGTCTCCGGTGCCGAAGGCCGCATCCAAGTCGACCAGGTGGAGCCACTCGGCACCTTGGTCGACCCAAGTCTTGGCTGCATCGGCAGGCTCACCGTAGACCTTCTCGGAGCCGGAGATCCCTTGCCTTAGGCGAACCGCCTTTCCGTCGCGGACATCGACAGCCGGTAAAAGCGTGAGCATCTCATTTACCTTTCTCGCAGGAGAGTCTGGAATCCCCAGAAAGGGTCCGTACCCAATTGGTCAGCAACCGTGCTCCGGCCTGGCCGGACTTTTCAGGATGGAACTGAGTGGCGCTCAAGGGTCCGCATTCGTAGGCCGCCACGAACCTGCTGCGTCCATAGGTGGCCCAGGTAACCAGCGGTTCACCGAAAAAAGCACCCTGTGAAATCTTGTCAGACACTGACTGAGCTGACCTTGGCTGGCTGTCACTCGTCCGATTCAATGCTGACACTCGTAGGGACAAATCGGGCTGGGTCCCAACGGATCGGTCATCCCCCTTCGCCGCCATGGCGGCATAGGAGTGGACGAAGTAGAAGCGTTGATCCTGGACCCCTGCCAAGAGTCGTGTTCCCTGGGGCGCCTGGACATGATCCCAGCCCATATGGGGTACTACATCAGCGTCCAGTTTCGTCACACGACCAGGTATCAAGCCCAGACCGGGCTCGCTGCGGCCGTCCTCGTCCCCGAACTGGAACATGACCTGAAGGCCTATGCAGACCCCAAGAACCGGCAGCCCCTGGGCCAGTCGATCCAGGATGATGCGGTCGCCGCCGACAGCCCGTAACCCCGCCATGCAGGCCCCGTAGGCCCCCACTCCGGGAATGACCAGCCCGTCGGCCTTCATGGCCAAGTCCGGGTCGGCGCTGATTTGCGCATCAACCCCCAGCTGGGAGAGGGCATGCACCATGGATCTGACATTGCCGAACCCATAGTCAAGCACCTGTATCCTAGTCATGTTCCTCCTAGCCAAGCCGTTTGCTTGCGCGATTACTCGACGCGACCCTTGCGAGTCGATCCTCCGGCCCCGAACCTGGTGTGCGAGGCGATGATGCCCATGGCCTTCTCGCGGTTGTACTCCCCCGAGTCGAAGATGGCGGCCCCATCCTGGCGCAGCCTATCCACTGTGGTGGTCCCGATCATCAGATCTTCTACGAAGTCTGCAGTGGCGGCAAAGAGGATGGGCGGCGCGAGCGTCTGTCCCGACTGCCCGCTGATCCATAGGGTCACCTCGAGCTTGTCCGCCCGGTTGACGGCCAGGATGGCGCTGAGCCCGGATACGACCGTGGTCAAATCGCGGATGGCTGCCTCGGGTCCGTCCCCGTCCAGATTTCTCAGGACGGCCACAGCACCCTCACGGGCCTGGATGCAATAGGCGGAGATATCGGATATCTGGCAGAAAGCCGCCAGAAGCTCTGCCGAAGCCAGGCGTGTCACCATTACGGCGGCCTTGGCTCGGTTGCCGATCAGACCTTCAAGCTCTTGGTCGAAATCGGCAGCAACGCCATCAGCCCCGTCTGGTTCAACCGAAGATTCGTCAGCGGGCGCGGAATCCAAACCAGCCTCGTCATCCACGCCTGATCCGGAGTGATCAACGGGCTGATCCGCTTGATTCTGGCCCTCATTGAACTCAGCCTCAAAGCTGGCCAGAGCCCGCTCGACCTCTTCCTCACTCAGATGATGGCCGGAATCCGGCAGGTCTTGATCCCTGCTGTCATTGTTGTCGTATTCATCCGCGCTCATAGCGACCCCTTGGTGCTGGGGATGCCCTTCACCCTGGGATCAGGCTCCACCGCGAAGCGCAGAGCCCTGGCTACGGCCTTGAACTCTGCCTCGGCGATGTGGTGCGGATCTCTGCCCGACAAGAGGGTCAGGTGAAGGCAGATGCCGGCATGCAGGGCGATGGACTCCATGACGTGCCTGACCAAGGAGCCGGTGAAGTGCCCGCCAATCATGGCGTACTGGAACCCCTCAGGCTCGCCCGTGCAGACCGCATAGGGCCTGCCGGAAATATCGACAACGGCTCGTGCCAGGGCCTCGTCCAGAGGGACGGTGGCATCGGCAAAGCGCTTGATACCCCGCTTGTCGCCCAGGGCCTGAGCCAGGGCCTCGCCAAAGACGATGGCAACGTCCTCGACGGTGTGATGGACGTCGATCTGGGTGTCCCCGCTTGCCTTGATGGTCAGGTCGATCAGGGAATGCCTGCCCAGGGCCGTCATCATATGGTCATAGAAGGGAACCGAGGTGTCGATATCGGTCACCCCGGTGCCATCCAAATCCAGACTCAGGCTCACCTTGGATTCACTGGTCTGGCGGGTGATGGTGGCTGTTCTGCCTGCCATTGCTGCTCCTCCGCTTTCTGCCGCACATTTCAGTTCGCGCTGTATCTTCTGCGCGGCGTCTAGACCACCAGCATAGCCGTGCCGCTGGTCCGCATCCTCCTAGAACCGCTTGAGGACATGGACCAGCGTTTGGCGGAATCGCTCCATCTCCACGTCCGTGCCCATGCAGACCCTCAGGTAGCCCTGGGGACCCACGGCCCGGATCAACACGCCTTCATCCTTCATGGCCTCGAATACGGCATCCCGGTCGGGGAAAATGCCGAAGAGGATGAAGTTGGAGGCCGAGGGAACCACAGTCAAGGGCTGACCATGGAACTTCTGTCCGGCCAGCCACTCGGCTGTCTGCCGACGGGTCCGGCGAAGCTGATCCACCCGAGCCAGCTGGAGGTCCGTGTGCTCCAGGGCAGCCAGGGCCGCAGCTTGAGTCAGGGCGCTCAGATGGTAGGGCATTCGGACGATGCGGACTGCGTCGACTATTCCTTGGGATGCAGCCAGGTAACCCACCCTGGCGCCGGCAAAGGCGAAGGCCTTGGACATGGTCCGGCTGACTGCCAGGTGGTCGTACTGACCAATCAGGCTGACCGCCGAGGGCGTGCCCGGGTCTCGAAACTCGATGTAGGCCTCATCCACGACCACGGTGGGTCGGGCGGACGGGTCCGCGCCCGCCACGGGAATCTTAGAACAGACCTCCAGGAGCCTGGTCAGCTGATCCATGGGCAGGGCCGTCCCCGTGGGATTGTTGGGGCTGGTTACCAGGACCATGGCTGGTCTCAAAGCCTTGATGCGTTCGATAGTCGTTTCAATATCCAGGCTGAAATCAGGCAGCCGGTGGGCCAGCTCCCAGTCAGTGAAGGTGTCACGGGCGTACTCCGGATACATGGAGTAGGTCGGGTCGCAGCCCAAGGCGGTTCTACCCGGCCCGCCGAAGGCCTGGAAGAGCTGAAGCATGATCTCATTGGACCCGTTGGCCGCCCAGATCTGCTTGGGTTCAAGCGAGGCACCAGACTCCTTCTTCAGGTATGCAGCCAGGGCCCGCCGCAAGTCCTCATGCTCCCTGTCCGGATAGCGATTGAGGCCGGGGGCCACCTGGCTCACACGCTGGCAAATGGCATCAACCACCTCCTGGTCCAGGGGGTAGGGGTTCTCGTTGACGTTCAGGCAGACCGGAACATCCAGCTGGGGGGCGCCGTAAGGCTCCTCCCCTATTAGGTCCATGCGGAGGGGAAGATCAGCTGGTATGGCACTCACAGCAGACCAGCCTTCTCTTCGTTGGCTTCCAGGTCGGCTTTGTTGTAGGGGTCGTCCAGGAACCGGCTCAGGATGCACTCGCCATGGGCGGGCAGGTCTTCGGATACGGCAAAATCATTGATCTTGGCCGCGATGGGCTTGAGCCCTTCCTTGTCATATTCGATGACTTCGACAGGCTTCATGAAGGTGTGGACGCCCAGGGCCACGTCGAACCGGGCTGTGCCGCCAGTGGGCAGAACGTGGTTGGACCCGGACATATAGTCGCCCAGAGGCACAGGAGAATAGGGGCCGCGGAAGATGGCGCCGGCATTCCGAATCCTGTCGATGACGGCATCAGGATCGGCCGTCTGAACCTCCAGATGCTCGGCGGCATAGGCATTGGCCACGTCGATGGACTGGTCGATCCCGCCGGTCAGGATGATTCCCGACTGGTTGCCGCCCAGGGAGGTGCGCACCCGGTCGGCATGCTCGGTTCGAGGCACCCTGCGCCCCAAAGCCTCCTGAACGCCCTGGGCCAGTTCCTGGCTGTCGGTGATCAGCACCGAACCGGCAAGCTCGTCATGTTCGGCCTGGCCGATCAGGTCTGCAGCAACCCAGTCGGGGTTGGCCTGCCCGTCGGCAAGAATAGCAATTTCCGTGGGTCCGGCCACGGCGTCGATTCCCACCATGCCGGAGACCATCTGCTTGGCTGTCGCCACAAAGATATTGCCAGGGCCGGTGATCTTGTCGACCGGGTCGCAGAGAATCTCCCCGTCCTGGGGCTCGGATCCCCTGGCCCCGTATGCAAACATGGCCACGGCCTGGGCACCGCCCACGGCATAGACCTCGTCCACTCCCAGAATGGCACAGGTGGCCAGGATGATGGCAGCCGGCAGACCCCGAGGGTCGTCAGAGGCGGGCGGAGTGGCCACGGCCAGGGAATCGACGCCGGCAATCTGAGCGGGCACCGCGTTCATGATGACCGAGGAAGGATACAGGGCCTTGCCTCCCGGCACGTAGAGGCCTACGCGTTCGATCGGAATCCACCGCTCGCTGACCCGAGCGCCAGGCGCCAGGTCGGTGGCCATGGGCTTGGGCACCTGGGTAGTACAGACCTTGCGGATGCGGGTAACGGACTCCTCGATTGCTGCCCTGACCTTGGGATCCAGCTGCCTCAGGGCCTCCTGCATGGCCGATGCCGGAACCCTCAGATCATGGGGACGCACATGGTCGAACTTCTCCTCCAGGTCGCGCAGGGCCGCTGCCCCATGCTCACGCACTTGGTCAAGTATGGGCTGCACCTGGGCGCTGGCCTCCCGTGTACCCATATCGGCTCGGGGCATGGCGGCGAGGAGTTGGGCGCGGGACATGGTTTTCCCGCGCAGATCCATGGTTCTCATCATGAGCTTTGACATACTTTGATGGTAGTGAACTTTTGTGTCGCCAAAGCCAGCGACTCACCACCGTCCCAAATGGTGAGACGGTTCCGGGCGCCTCCTAGGCCGACGGCAGGCAGGAGGGTCCGAAGACCGACTTGATCTCGGCCATCATGGAGGTGTCGTGCCTGGTGCGGAATCCGTCTCCAAAGGTCAACAGACGGACGTTGCCTCGGTCGTCGGTGACGGCCAGACGGACCTGACAGTAACCGGGGTGGGACTTGAGTATCCGAGCCAGCCGCTCCATGTGCCCCCGGTCCAGAGCCTGCTTGGGCAGGGTGATAGTCAGAGGCCGCTCATCCGCCGACTCCAGGACGGGCACCTCCATATCGTTGACGCGGATGTTGGTGGCCTCGTCACGAAGCTCGACCACTCCCCTCACCCTGATGACCGAGTCCAGGGCCAGGTCGTCGGAGTGGGCGTCGTAGACCTTGCCGAAGAACATGCATTGGATGGAGCTCTCCAAGTCCTCGATGGTGACGATGGCCCAGGGGTTGCCCTTCTTGGAGACCCGGCGGTCCACAGCAGTGACCAGCCCGGCCAGGGTCACCGCCTTGCCGTCCATGCTGTTAGACCGGTTGAGCAGCTGGGCGATGGACATGTCTCGCATGCCAGCCAAAACCGAGGTCATGCCGCTCAGCGGGTGGTCAGACACATACAGGCCCAGCATCTGCCGCTCGAAGTTGAGCTTGGTGGACTTGTCCCACTCGTCGATGTCGGGCACGGTCACCTGGGCATCGCCCAAGGCATCCTGCTGGGGGGCGTCCTCATCGGCGTCGGCGAAGAGGTCGAACTGGCCCTCGGCCTGCTTGCGCTTGATGGGCATGACCTGGTCGACGGCTTCATCGTGAATCTGGAAAAGCGCCCTCCGGTTGGGGTCAATGCCGTCGAAGGCACCGCCCTTGATCAGGGATTCTACGGTTCGCTTGTTGAGCACCTCCATGGGCACCCGCTTGATGAAGTCCATGAAGTTGACATACTTGCCCCGGGGTCCGTGGCGCTCCTTGATGATGTCCGCCACCACCTTGTCGCCCACATTGCGGATGGCTCCCAGGCCGAAGCGGACCACGTCGCCGACAGCGGAATACTCGGACACGGACTCGTTGATGTCAGGCGCCAGGATGCGGATGCCCATCCTTCTGGCCTCGCCCAGGTAGAGTGCGGTCTTGTCCTTGTTGGTCCGCTCATTCTGCAGCAGGGCGGCCATGAACTCCACCGGATAGTGGGTCTTCAGATAAGCGGTCCAGTATGCGATCAGGGCGTAAGCCGCGGAGTGCGCCTTGTTGAATGCGTATCCGGAGAAGGGCACCAGGACATCCCAGACCGCCTGGGCGGCCTCCTGGGAGTATCCGTGCTCCTTCATGCCCTCGAAGAAGGGAACCTGCTCCTTGGCCAGGACGTCTGGCTTCTTCTTGCCCATGGCCCTTCGCAGCACATCGGCTCGGCCCAGGGAGTATCCGGCCAGAATTCGGGCCGCTGACTGGACCTGCTCCTGATAGACGATCAGGCCATAGGTCTCGTCGAGCACACCCGCCAGGGGCTTGGCCACCTCGGGGTGGATGGGTTCGATCTTCTGCAACCCGTTCTTGCGCTTGGCATAGTTGATGTGCGAGTTCATATCCATGGGCCCTGGCCGGTAGAGGGCGATCAGGGCGGAAATGTCGTTGAAGTTGTCGGGCTTGAGCATGCGCAGCAGGGAGCGCATGCCGTCGCCATCGAGCTGGAAGACGCCCAGGGTGTCGCCCCGGGACAACAGCTGGTAGGTCTCCTTGTCGTCCAGGGGGACCTTCTCGATGCTGATGGGCTCCTTGCCGTTGCGCTTGATGTTGTTGACCGTGTCCCTGATGACTGTGAGGTTGGACAGCCCCAGGAAGTCCATCTTGACCAGCCCCAGGGTCTCGCAGGTGTGGTACTCGAAGGTGGTGGTCACCGTGCCGTCGGTACGCTCCATCAGTGGCGAGGTATCGGTGATGGGATTGGAGGCCATGATGGTGGCGCAGGCATGCACGCCGGTCTGACGGATGATGCCCTCGATGCCCTTGGCTTCTTCGGTGATCCGCTTGACATCCGGGTTGGACTCATATAAGTCGCGGAACTCCTTGGCCTCCGGGTAGCGCTTGGACTGAGGATCGAAGATCTCCTTGAGACTCATGTCCTTGCCATTGACCGTAGGCGGCAGGGCCTTGGTGACCTGGTCGCCCACGGAATATTCGTAGTCCATGATCCTGGCTGAGTCCTTCAGGGCCTGCTTGGTCTTGATGGTGCCGTAGGTCACGCACTGGGCCACCTTGTCGGAGCCGTACTTACGACCCACGTAGTCCAGGACCTTCATGCGCCCTTCGGGGTCGAAGTCCACGTCGATATCAGGCAGGGAGACGCGCTCAGGGTTGAGGAATCGCTCGAAAATCAGCCCATGCTTGAGCGGGTCCAGCTCGGTGATGCCCATGGCGTAGGCCACCATGGACCCTGCCGCCGATCCACGGCCCGGTCCCACCATGATTCCGTGGTTCTTGGCCCAGTTGATATAATCGGCCACCACCAGGAAGTATCCGGTGAACTGCATCTGGCAGATGACCCCGCACTCGTAGTCGGCCTGGTGGGATACCTCCTCGGGCACCCCGTCCGGATAGCGGTTCTTCAACCCCTCGTCCACCTTCTTTAGGAAAAGGGAGGTCTCGTCCCAACCTTCCGGGCAGTCGAAACGGGGCATGAAGGCCCCGTCCTCGTGGTCATCGAACATGACGTTGCAGCGTTCAGCGATCTCCAGAGTGTTGTCGCAGGCTTCGGGGAACTCCTTGAAGATCTCGCGCATCTCCTGGGCCGAGCGGATGTAGTAGCCGGTGCCGTCGAACTTGAAGCGTCCTGGGTCGGTCAGCCGGGATCCCGAGTTGATGCAGAGCAGGGCGTCCTGGGCCGAGGCATCCTCCTTGCGCACATAGTGCGAGTCGTTGGTGGCCACCAGGGGGGCATCCAGACGACGGGCGATCTCCAGCAGATCCTTGGTCACCCGATGCTCGATCTCCAGCCCATGGTCCATCAGCTCGACGTAGTAGTTCTCCTTGCCGAAGATGTCCTGGAACTCCCCGGCGGCCCGCAGGGCCTCGTCGAACTGGCCCAGCCTCAGCCTGGTCTGGACGATGCCCGAGGGGCAGCCGGTGGTGGCGATGACCCCCTTGTGATAGGTGGACAGCAGGTCCTTGTCCATGCGGGGCCACTTGCCGACCAGACCCTCCAAGTTGGCCACAGATGAGGCCTTGATCAGGTTGACCAGGCCCGTGTCGTCACTGGCCCAGAGGGTCATGTGGGTGATGAAGCCGCCGCCGGAGACATCGTCAGAACGCTGCTCGTCGGTTCCCCAGTGGACCCGGCTCTTGTCCTGGCGAGCAGTCTCAGGGGTCACGTAGGCCTCAATCCCGATGATGGGCTTGATGTCAGCATCTACAGCCGTGCGCCAAAGCTCATAAGCCCCGTGCATGTTGCCGTGGTCGGTAATGGCTACGGCCGGCTGCCCCAGCCGTCCCACCTCGGCAACCAGGTCGGGTATTCTGCTGGCCCCGTCCAAGGTTGAATAGTGGGTATGGGTGTGAAGATGAACGAAGTCTGACCGGGTTGAGGACATATCTCCAATTTACCCAGGCCCCTGGCCGAATCGCCGGAGTCCGCTAGCTGCGTATACCGGTGGCGCCCTGACGTTCGATCTGCAGAGAGCGGCGCAGATCAACCGGATAGGAGGAGACCACCTTGGTCCAAATCTTGGTGCGGGGATGGCGGAATTCCAGGCGCATGGCATGCAGCCACTGCCGCTTCAGGCCCAGCCTGTCCGCCAGGTCGGGGTTAGCCCCATACATGTGGTCGCCTACCAGGGGATGGCCTATGGAGGAGAAGTGCACGCGTATCTGATGTGTGCGCCCAGTCTCCAGATTGACGCTGACCAGGGTGGCCGAGCCGAAGCGCTCCAGCACATCCCAGTGAGTGATGGCCTCCTTGCCTGCAGGGGTGACCGTGAAGCGAAAGTCCGAGACCCGGGCACGTCCGATGGGGGCCTCGATGGTGGCCTTGTCCTCGGTCAGATTGCCCTGGACCAGCGCATGGTAGATCTTGACCACCTCATGTCGGGCGAACTGCCGACGCATCTCCTTGTAGGCCAGGTCGGACTTGCAGACCAGCATGAGGCCGCTGGTGCCCGCGTCCAGACGAGAGACGATGCCCTGACGACCTTGGGCCCCCATGGAGGTGATGTGGGTGCCCCGCTGCAGGAGGCTGCCCAGAACGGTTGGCCCAGTCCAGCCTATGGAGGGATGTGCCGCCACCCCAACTGGCTTATCGACAACGACTACGTCCTCGTCCTCGTAGACCACGGGCATGTCCTCGGCCACGGGCTCCACCTGTTTGGCTTGCTCAGGCTCGTCCAGCTCTATCAGATCGCCACTCATCAGGGTGGTGGCCTTGTTCACCCGGCGGCCCATGATTCGCACATGGCCCTGGGCCACCAGTTCGCTGGCCTTGGCCCTGGACAGGCCCAACATCTTGGACAGGGCCATGTCCAGGCGCCGACCCACCAGGGCATCCGGCGCGGGAAGAAGCCGGGTCACTTGGCCGCTCCACCATGTTCTTTGGGCCTGTCCCTGTCGCTGAATCGCACATTGCAGATGATGAGCACCACTACGGCCACACCTGCCAAGGTCAGATAGACATCGGCCACATTGCCCACTGACCAGCCGTAGTCCAGAAAGTCGACCACGGCACCGTCAAGAAAACCGGAGGCATAGGCCACCCTGTCGATCAAATTGCCTGCTGCCCCGGAGAAGGCCAGTGAAAGAACCAGGGTCCATACCATGGAGGTGGTGCGCAGAGCCAGAACAATGATGAGCAAACAGGCTGCCAGGGCGATCAGGGATATGATCCAGGTACTCCCCGACCCCAATCCAAGAGAAGCTCCGGGGTTGCGTACCAGACGCAGTCCACGCAATGGTCCAGGCAGAGCCACCCTCACGCCGTTGCCTAGCCACACCAGAGCCAGGGCCTTAGTCAGCTGATCAAGGGCTATAGCCACTGCCGCCAGAGCGACGAAGACGGCCACGCGCCCGCGCAGCCGTCTCATAGATGTGTTCTTCGTCATTACCGGATGGAATCAGTGGGCCTGTTCGGACTTCTTTTCCATGGACTGGTAATTGCTGGTGTCCGAGATCTGGTTGATCAACTGGTTGAGGAACTCGGTCAGCTTGCTGCGGTAGCCCGCCTCGAACTGCTTGAGCCCCTGGATGTTCTCCTCCAGAACCTTGGACTGATCCATGAGCTTGTTCTTGACATCGGCGGCATAACGGTCGGCGCTGTCGCGTGTGTTCTTGTCGTACTCCTGTGCCCGGGTCTGCACCTGGGTCTCGTACTCGTCGGCCTGGGTGTGCTGGCGCTTGGAATAGGCGTCAGCATCGGAACGGGTCTTAACTGAGTACTCGTCGGCCTGAGAACGTACGCGCTGCGAGTAGCCATCGGCCTCGGAGTGCACTCGCTTAGAGTACTCGTCCACCTCGGCGCGGGTTCTCTTGGAGTAGTCCTCAGCCTTCTTGACGATGTCGTCATGCTGGGCGTGGCCCTCGGCCACCAACTGTGAGGCGTTGGCCTTGCCCTTGTCCACGTACTGATCATGCAGTTGCATAGCCAGGGTGAGCATGGCGGTGGCCCTCTCGGGTTCGCTGCTGGCCTCGGCGCCAGCACCTGCAATCCGCTGCAGGCTGCCCGTTTCGGTGGAGGGCTCAGCCTTGGAAACCTGCTGGCGCAACTGCTCCTCGCGCTTGCGCGACTCCTCCAGCTGCTTGTTCAACTGTTCTGTGCGCTGCTGCTGCTCCTGAGAGGCCTTCTGAGCCTGGGTGATCTGCTGGCGAGCTGTAGCCATGCTCTGCTGGGAGGCATTGAGCTGGTTGGTCAGAGCCTGGACCTGCTGGCGGGCCTGATCGCGTTCCTTTTGCATGGCCGTCAGCTGGTTGGTCAGAGCCTGTGTGTTGTTGCCCGCGGCGGCCTGAGCAGTCAGCTGGTCGATCTGGGAGTTGAGTTGCTCGACCTGACGCTTGAGCTGGTCGTTCTGGGAGGCCAGGGTCTTGACCTGACTCTGGGACTCGGCCAGCAGCCGCTTGGTCTGCGCATCCACGGCCGGTTGCTGGGCTGCGGAGCCTTGGGCCTGTTTCAGATCCCCATTCTCCTTTTGCAGCGATTCCACCTGAGCCGTAAGATCGGAGATCTTGGAGTTCAACGAGGCCACATCGGTGCCCAGAGACTGGGTTGAAGCGGCGCTGCCTTGCACGGCCTGCTTGCCCAGGGCTTCAACCGTATCAGTGACCTGATCCAGGAAGTCGTCGACCTCGTCGACGTCGTAGCCTTCCTTGAACCGCACTGTCTGGAAGGTATGCTCCCTTATGTCATTAGGCGTCAATAGAGCCATATGTTTCTCCACCTCGCTTCAGGCCAACCAGCCCGATTGTGTTCTCTTACTGCATGCTAGCACGGAGTATGCCGTATCCGCGGTCTTGTCTTCTACCCCAGAAGCACCTGGATGATGATCAGTGCGGCGTAAAGCACCATGAAGGAGACATCAAGCTGGATCCTGCCCATGGGCAGGGGCGGAATGTACCGGCGCAGCCAACGCAGCGGCGGCTCTGTCAAGGCATAGATCACCCGAATGAGCGAGGCTACGAAGCCACGAGGGTACCAGCGAGGCGACAGTACCAGAACCCAGTCCAGAATCATCCGCACGAAGAGAACCAGCAGGTAGGTCTCGATAAGGATGTCCACCAGATAACGAACAAAAGGAACAAGCATGCGTCTTCAGGCTCCTGCGGATACGACTGCCAGGGCGTCAGTCACTGGGCGAAAAGCCCCTTGGCCGAAGAGCCCGACTCAGGCTCCTCCACCTTGATGTTGACCTGTGCAGGACTAAGCAGGAAGACTCTTGGAGTGACCCGCTCAATGGACCCGCGTACCCCGAAGACCACGCCGGCGGAGAAATCGACGATCCTGTAGGCCACAGACTCGGACACGCCAGTCAGGTTGAGGACCACTGGCACCCCGTCCCGCAGGGCCCTGCCGACCATCTGGGCATCCTCGTAGGACTTGGGGTGAATGGTAGTAATGCGGTTGATCCGGCTCTGGAAAGGTGTGGACTCGGGCTCCTGGCTGTTGGATGTGGATTGCTGAGCCATGGGGGTCACAGAGTGATCGGTGTCGAAACCATCACGGGCCTCGTCATCGTCGTTCAGATCGTCGTCATCGTCGTCCACAACGTCCGACATGCCGAAAAAAGACATCGCGTTTTTCATCAATCCTGCCATATCTGCTCCTTCGCCTGATTACCGCAGAAAGTCAGGGATATCCAGATATCCCGGGTCGGATGTGCCGTCGTCGCCGGAGGCGGGGGGCACCACATCGTGTTCGGAGGTCTCATCGGACTCCGCCTGGACGGACGGATCCGCCATAGGCTGCTGGGGCTCCTGGACCGGGGTGGCCGCTGCCGGTGCAGTAGTCGAGTCTGCTGCGGGAGCTTTGGTCTCATCCTTCTTTGGGGTGGGATCGAATCCGGCGGCGATGACCGTGACCCGCACCTCGTCCCCATAGGCATCATCCAAGGCCAGACCCCAGATGATCTGTGCCTCGGGATGGATGGCATCCTGAACCAGCTGGGCGGCGGCAGATGCCTCCTGCATGCTCAGATCGCTGGGGCCGGCCACATTGATCAGAGCTCCATGAGCGCCCTCGATGCTCTCCTCCAAGAGCGGGGAAGAGATGGCAATCTCAGCAGCTTGTGTGGCTCTGTCCTCACCCCTGGCTGCGCCGATGCCGAAGAGGGCGGTGCCAGCGTCCTTCAAGATAGCGGTGACATCGGAGAAGTCCACGTGAATGTAGGAGTTCATGGTAATCAGGTCAGTGATGCCCTGAACACCGGCCAGCAGGGCCGTGTCGGCGGTTTTGAAGGCATCCATGACCGAGACCGTGCGATCCGAGAGATCCAGAAGCCGGTCATTGGGGATAACGATAAGGGCATCGACCTCCTTGCGGAGGTTCTCGATGCCCGATTCGGCGGAAGCGGAGCGCCTGGGCCCCTCAAAGGTGAAAGGCCGAGTGACCACGGCGATGGTGAGCGCGCCTTGCTGACGGGCTGCACGCGCAACCAGGGGGCTGGCGCCGGTGCCTGTGCCGCCGCCCTCTCCTGCAGTGACGAAGACCATATCGGCACCCTTGAGGACCTCTTCAATGTCAGATTGATGGTCCTGGGCAGCCTTGGCGCCCTTCTCCGGATCGGCACCGGCCCCCAGGCCACGGCTGTTGGCATCAGAAAGTGAGATCTTCACATCGGCATCTGAGCGCAGGAGATCCTTGGCATCGGTATTGATGGCCACAAACTCGACATTTTGCAGACCCTCGGCGATCATGCGATTGACAGCATTGCCACCGGCTCCACCAACACCAACGACCTTGATGTTGGTCTTGTCATTGAAATTGTCATTCTGGGCAATCTCGCTCACAGTATGCTCCCGTCACTCACGTTACGCTCAACTCTAGCGCAGGTCATATACGCCAACACGCATTTGCCCACAGGCGTTCCGACCCTCCCTGACGGCCGTGGGCCTAGGGTCCGGGAGGTCAGAGCCAACCGCCCTGGTCTTCCGAAAGAACCTCCACGCCGTTCTGTCCGTATTCTAAACCCTGATTCTAGACCCGGATGCACATGCTTGGCGAGAGGGATATTTCCGGCTTCAGTAGGAGGCGTCCATGGGATCATTGCCAAAGAGCGTTTCGCGCTCCTGATGGGTGGTAGTCCGCGAATCCAGCCAGCCATAGGGCAGGCGAACCTTCTTGGCATAGCGGACCCGGCCCCGGGGCTTGCCGGCCACGGCACGCGGATAGGGCATGTCCTGGTCCAAGTCGGCGATGCAGCGATCCAGATCCTCCAGGTTCTCGCATGCCATGAAGTCGCGGCGCACCTGTCCCCCCACGGCGAAACCCTTGAGGTACCATGCCACGTGCTTGCGCATATCATGGACGGCCATGCGCTCGTCGCCGTCGTAGAACTCGACCAGGAGCCGGGCATGGCGGGCCATGATGGCCCCGACCTGACCCAGGGTGGGTTCCTGCCGTTCCGGCGAGCCGGCCAGGGCCGCAGCGATATCGGCGAAGAGCCAGGGACGGCCCTGGCAGCCCCGGCCGATGGCCACGCCTGCGCAACCGGTCTGGGCGAACATGTCCAGGGCATCCTCGGCTGTCCAAATATCGCCGTTGCCGAAGACGGGGATGTCGACGGCCTGGACCAGCTGAGCGATCCGATCCCAGTCGGCATGGCCGCCATAGTATTCAGCCGTGGTTCTGGCATGTAGAGTCACGGCGGCGCACCCCTCTTCCTGGGCGATGTGCGCCGCTTCCAAGAAGGTCTCGTGCTGGTGGTCGATGCCCACCCGGATCTTTGCGGTGACGGGGATTCCGGCAGGCGAGCAGACAGCAACCACTCGATGAACCAGTTCGGTGAAGAGGTCGGTCTTCCAGGGAAGGGCGGATCCGCCACCATGTCTGGTGACCTTGGGGACTGGGCAGCCGAAGTTCATGTCGATATGATCGACCCAGCCCGCATCAACCACCATTCTGGTGGCCTGCTCCATGATCTGAGGGTCCACCCCATACAATTGCAGTGAGCGTACCTTCTCTTGAGGAGCGAAGCGACACAGCCGGAAGGCCTTGGGGTTGCGCGCCACAAGTGCCCGAGCCGTAACCATTTCCCCAACATACAGTCCGTCGGGTCCATACTCCCGGCAGAGCAAACGGAAAGGCCAGTTGGTCACGCCCGCCATGGGCGAAAGCATGACCGGCACAGGCACGGTTATAGGGCCCAGCTGCATCGGAGCAATCTTCTGGGTCGAGCGATCAGTCTCAGTACCGGCCACCGGCCTCGGCCACCTTGATGGGTTCGCTCTCGTCCGTGCCCGGCTCGCTGGCTAGGTCCGTGTAGCCGTCGGCGGCGCGCGCGCCGGTCAGGTCGGAGGGGCCCATGGGATAGCGCACCCGCTGTTCGCCGACGACCCGACGCACGTAGTTCTCCACCTGGTCCAAGGCCACTCGGTCCTGCTGCATGGAGTCACGGTTACGGATGGTAACCGCCTTGTCGCCAAGGGTGTCGAAGTCCACGGTGATGCACAGGGGCGTGCCGATTTCGTCCTGACGACGGTAGCGACGGCCGATAGCGCCGGATTCGTCATAGTCCACCATCCACTCGTTCTGGCGCAGGTCGGCGGCCAAGTCATGGGCGATCCGCTGCAGATCCGGCTTCTTAGACAGGGGCAGGACGGCGGCCTTGACCGGGGCTAGCCTCGGATCCAGACGCAGCACGGTGCGCCGGTCGACCCCGCCCTTGGTGTTGGGAGCCTCGTCCACGTCATAGGCATCCACCAGGAAGGCCATCAGCGAGCGCGTCAGACCGGCCGCAGGCTCGATCACATAGGGAATGTAGCGCTCCCCGCTGGCCTGGTCGAAGTAGCTCAGATCCTCGCCCGAGTGCTCGGCATGGGCCTTGAGGTCGTAGTCGGTGCGGTTGGCCACGCCCTCCAGCTCGCCCCACTCGGAACCCTGGAAGCCAAACCGGTACTCAATGTCCACGGTCCGCTTCGAGTAGTGGGCCAGCTTCTCCTTGGGGTGCTCATAGTGCCGCAGGTTCTCCGGCTTGACACCCAGGTCCACGTACCAACGGGTCCTGGCATCGATCCAGTACTGATGCCATTCCTCGTCGGTACCGGGATGTACGAAGAACTCCATCTCCATTTGCTCGAACTCGCGGGTGCGGAAGATGAAATTGCCGGGCGTTATCTCGTTGCGGAAGCTCTTACCCATGTTGGCGATGCCGAAGGGGGGCTTGGAGCGGGAGGAAGCCATGACGGACTTGAAGTCCACGAAAATGCCCTGGGCAGTCTCGGGACGCAGGTAGTGCAGGCTCTTCTCGTCCTGGACTGGCCCCAGGTGGGTTTGCAGCATCATGTTGAAGTCGCGCGGCTCGGTCCACTGGCCCTTGGTTCCGCAGTCCGGGCAGGGGATGTCCTTGAGGCCGTTTTCCGGATCATGGCCGTGCTTCTCGACGTAAGCCTCCTCCAGGGTGTCAGCCCGGTGCCGCTTGTGGCAGTTCAGGCACTCAATCAGGGGGTCGTTGAAAACGGAGACATGGCCCGAGGCCTCCCATACCGCCGTGGGCAGGATGACCGAGGTGTCCACGCCGACCACGTCGTCGCGGGTGACCACCATGGTCCGCCACCACTCACGCTTGATGTTGTCCTTGAGGGCCACACCCAAAGGACCGTAGTCCCAGGCCGAGCGCGTCCCGCCATAGATCTCCCCTGCGGGAAAGACGAACCCTCGGCGCTTGGCCAGGGAGATGACCTCATCCAGTTTCGATACTGCCACTGATCACACCTTCTGTTCGGGAGCCCCTCCTGGGGGGCATACGACCTGATGACCGGCCTCCAGCATACCTTCGGCGGATGACCTGCTGTCAGCGTAGAGGCCTACCATCGAGGCAGATGTGGGAGGCCGCGCAGATGACCGCTGAGGACACCGGGCACCCTGCCTACGAACACCAATCGATGTGGAAAGGTTCCCGATATGCCTGATACGAATGACCAATCTTATCTAAACGCCGTAGCTGAAGTCACTATTGCTCCCTCTGGTCAGGGTGAGGAGCTGTCCACCTATGTGGCCCAGGTCATCAAGGTCATCAGGGACTCAGGTCTGCCCAATCAGACCAATGCCATGAGCACCGTCGTCGAAGGGGATCTGCATCGGGTCATGGAGGTCGTGGAAGAAGCTACACGGGTTCTGGCCGAACAGGGGTATCGGACTGGCGTCAGCCTCAGGCTGGACATCCGTCCCGGGAAGCGGGATCAGATCCACGAGAAGGTTGAGCGGATCGACCGGATCCTGGGCGAGGAAAACCGCTGAAAACTCCCTGTCACCGAAGATCGGCCGGGCTGAAATCGCCAGAGCAAGTTAAGGTGTGCCCATGATCACGATGAAGCAGATCGCCGAACGCACGGGCGTATCCGTCTCCACAGTCTCTCTGGTGCTCAACGGCCGCGACAAGGGCAGAGTCAAGTCGGAAACCGCGCGAAAGGTGCGCAGCACAGCCAAAGCCTTGGGTTATCGGCCCAATCCCATGGCTAGGTCGTTGCGTACCAGCAAGACCGGCATGCTGGGCTTCATCAGCGAAGAGGTAGCCACCACACCGTACGCAGGAGCCATCATTCAGGGCGCGCAGGATGCGGCAGCCGAGCGCGGCTATGTGCTTCTCACCGTCTCCACCGATGGAGGCGCCCGAGAATCCGAACAGATCCAGGCTTTAAAGCGCTATGGGGTGGACGGCTTCCTCTTCGCCAAGATGTACGACCAGAATGTTGACCTGCCCCAGGCCCTACGCTCCTATCCCGCCGTAGTGGTCAACGCTGTGGAACGCGGCGACCGCTGTCCCAGCATCGCACCTGACGAGTTTCTAATCGGCTACGATGCAACCCATCACCTGATCGAATCAGGCTGCCGACGTGTGGCCTACCTAGGCACCACACAGAATCTGCCAGCGCAAGAAGACAGAATTCGCGGATATCAGACCGCCCTGGAGGAAGCCGGCCTAGCTGCAAGTAAGGCCTTGATCCGACTGGTGGGATTCAACCAGGAAGCCATGGACCAAGCAAACGATCTTGTGGACAGCCAACACCCCGATGGGGTCTTCTGCTTCAATGATTCGCGCTCTTTCTACCTATACCAGGCCGCCGCAGCCCGTCATCTGGTCATCGGTAGAGATCTGAACCTGGTAGGCGTGGACAACCATCAGGTCATCGCTGAAACCACAGCACCCCCACTGACCACGGTCGAACTGCCCCACTACGAAATGGGATTCTGGGCAGCGCGGCGACTGCTGGCGCAAATCAACCCCCGTCGCGTTGTCCTGCCTCTACCCGATACCCGTGCCGTCCTGCCACCGCTTGATCAAGCTGGCGGGGTACGCATTCATTGCGCCCTGATCCGCAAGGGTTCCACCCGTCTCGATGCCGCCTCGGACCCGGTCCCAGCCAACCCCTAAAGCAAGAATCACATCTCCCCCTTCCCCATCGCAAGATGGTGAACCAAGGTCAGATTCTGGCTGGCTTGGCGCCAGTCACCAATCAGTCAGCATCCTCTGCTAGTTGCTCATCATGTTCGATAGGAAGATACAACAATCGTCAATCGTTTGACGTAAATCGATTGACGGCCTACTATACCTACCAGGATTCGCTCTGCACACAGTAAGTGCATCGGACCGGGAGGCACTGCGGGGAAGCGGTGCACAACAAGTGAGGGAGGGGCAGCATGGCCGCCAAATCATCAGCATGGAGGAATCCATCATATTTGGAATCCTCTACCGGAATATTCTTCTTCTTCTGCGCCTGGGGCATCTGGTGGTCCTTCTACTCGCCCTGGCTGATCAACGGCCTCGGTATGACCAACGCCCAGGTCGGCAACATCTACTCCATCAACTCCTTGGGCACACTGATAATAATGTTTGTCTACGGGGTCATCCAGGACGAGTTGGGGGTCAAGCGTAGGCTCGCCATCTTCATCTCGGCCATTGCGGCGCTGGTCGGACCATTCGTGCAGTTCATCTACGCCCCCCTCATGCATTCCAACCTGATCCTGGGCGCCGTAATCGGTTCAGTCGTTCTATCCGCAGGGTTCATGTCAGGTTGCTCCCTGATCGAGGCCATCACCGAGCGGTACAGCCGCAAATTCGGATTCGAATACGGTCAGTCCCGCGCCTGGGGCTCCTTTGGCTACGCCGTTGTGGCCCTGATTGCCGGGTTCGCTTTCAATATCAACCCGATGATCAACTTCTGGCTGGGATCCGCCTTCGGCGCGTGCATGCTCCTGGTCTACGCCTTCTGGATCCCCGATGAGCAGCGCGAAGAAATCAAGCGGGAGTCCACCCCCGAGGGCGAAAAGGCCCAGCCCTCCCTGCGCGACATGATCCACGTCCTGGGCATGCCCGCCCTGTGGCTCCTGATCGTCTTCGTGATCTTCACCAACACCTTCTACACGGTCTTCGACCAGCAGATGTTCCCCAACTACTACGCCAACCTCTTCCCCACCCCGGAACAGGGCCACGAGGTCTATGGCATTCTCAACTCCTTCCAGGTGTTCTTGGAATCGGTCATGATGGGCGTGGTTCCAGTCATCATGCGCAAGATCGGCGTGCGCAACTCCCTCTTGCTGGGGGCTACGGTCATGTTCGCCAGGATCGGCCTGTGCGGTTTCTTCCACGACCCGGTCATGGTCTCCATCGTCAAGCTCTTCCACTCCATCGAGGTCCCGCTCTTCAGCCTGCCGGCCTTCCGCTACTTCACCCTGCACTTCAACCCCAAGCTGTCCGCCACCCTTTACATGGTGGGCTTCCAGATCGCCTCTCAGGTCGGCCAGGTGGCCATGTCCACCCCGCTGGGCATCCTCCATGACCGCGCCGGCGACCGGGTCACTTTCTACACCATCTCATTGGTGGTGCTGGTTGCCCTGATCTACGGCATATTCGTGCTTAAGCGCGATGACCAGCAGGTGGACGGCGATCCCTTCATCAGGGACTCACAGAAGTCCGTCGTGACCCAGGGCTGATCACCACGTCAACCATAATCAGGACCCATCCAACC
Organism: Bifidobacterium asteroides; assembly: GCF_003202755.1. Taxonomy (GTDB): domain Bacteria; phylum Actinomycetota; class Actinomycetes; order Actinomycetales; family Bifidobacteriaceae; genus Bombiscardovia; species Bombiscardovia asteroides_F. The sequence goes on along the minus strand of NZ_QGLK01000001.1, from coordinate 642,492 downwards.
CGAAAGGATTCAAGGATGAACCAGTCAGTAACCAAGGAAAACGCCGATATGAGCGCTCAGCTGGACAAGGCCCAGAAGAGCATCGATCGGCTCTTCGCCACCCGCAATGACCGCTGGTATCCCCAGTGCCACATCGCCTCCAAAGCCGGATGGATCAACGACCCCAACGGTCTGACCTACTACAAGGGGCGCTATCATGCCTACTTCCAGCTCAACCCGTACGGGAGCGAGTGGGGAAACATGCACTGGGGGCATGTATCCAGCACCGACCTGGTCACCTGGCGGCGCGAGCCCCTGGCCATGGCGCCCACCCTGGAGGTCGAAAAGGACGGGGTCTTCTCCGGATCAGCCGTGGTGGGCGACGACGGCCGTCTGACCATCTACTACACCGGTCACCGTTGGCGCAATGGGGTCAACGATGATGAAGGCAACCTCCAGGAACAGTGCATGGCTGTCTCCTCCGACGGCATCCACTTCGAAAAGAAGGGTGTCGTGGTCCCCTGCCCCGACGACAAGATCCTGCACTTCCGCGATCCCAAGGTGTGGAAGATGGGCGGGCTCTGGTACATGGTCTTCGGAGTCAGCACCCCTACCCATCGGGGCGAGATCTGGATGTATACCTCCAATGACATGGAGCACTGGACCTTCGACCGGGTGGTCTACCGGCACCCCGACCCAGAAGTTTTCATGCTGGAATGCCCCGACATGTTCCCCCTGGAGGACAAGTGGGTGATCTGCTACTCGGCCATGGGCCTGAAGCCTCACGGCTTCGAAGCCCGCAACCATAACAACGCCGGCTATGTGATCGGCAGCTGGCAGCCCGGCGGTGACTTCCATCAGGAAACCGAGTTCCACCTCTGGGATGACGGCCATAACTTCTATGCACCGCAGACCTTCCAAGCCCCTGACGGCCGCAGACTGGTCTTCGGCTGGATGAGCCCCTTCACCGAACCTATTCCCATGCAGGAGGATGGCTGGTGCGGCCAGTTCACCGTGCCGCGCGAAGTCACTCTGGCTGGTGATCATCTGCGCTGCCTGCCGATACGCGAGTTCTCCAACCTGGACCAGGACCAGAAGGACTTCGGGCACATCGAGCTGGAGGTCAACGGCAGCCAGGATCTGGTGGACGACGCGCAGACCGCTGATATCAATATGGAGATCGATCTGAACAAGTCCCAGGCCGAGCGCATCGGCCTGGAGATCCACAGGACACAATCCGGCGACCATACGCTGGTCTGCTATGACGACCAGCTTGGCCGCGTGGTGCTTGACCGCCACTGCAACACCTACGGGGACCGAGGCTACCGCACAGCTCCCGTCGACAGGTCCTCGGGCAAGCTCAAGCTGCATATCATCGTGGACCGGGGCTCGATCGAGGTCGTCGTCAACGACGGGCTGGAGATCATGTCCTCCTACTCCTTCCCCGCCGAAGGGCCGCGCGGCATCCGCCTGATCGCCGAGTCCGGCGAGGGCAAGGCCCTGATTGGCTCCCTCTCCATCGCCAAATTGGACACCATCTGGGAGCAGCCGGATCGCTGACCCAACTCATATAGTCGGCATAGAAAGGCCCGTCCCTGAAATTACTCAGAAACGGGCCTTTCTCTTGCAAACCTCAATTTTCAGCATCCGTGGTCAGAACCGAAGAATCTGAGATCCCGGAAGAAGCGATCCTTTGGCAGTGACTCCTTGCCATAAATCGGCAGTCATGACTCGGCCTCAGACGTTTGATCTTCGGAACCGATGCCTGAACGAGGCCACCTCAACCTCGGCTTTACTTGCCTACCTTGACCAGCAGAGCCATCAGCCCTGAGGCGATGGCTGCCGCGCCCATGAAGAGGAATGCTCCGACGAAGGAGCCGCCGGCTGCCTTGACCAGGTAGCCGATGATCATGGGAGCCAGGAATCCGCCCAAGGTGCCGCCGGTGTTGATGATGCCTATGGCGGAGCCGATGATGTGCGGGTCCATGATCTTGTGTGGCCAGGTGAAGATGCCGGTGAAGGCCACCACAGAGACGCAGGAGACCAGGATCAGCAGCAGGAGGGAGAGCCAGATGTTGCGCGAGAAGACAAAGCAGACAACCAGGACGGCACTGATTACCCCGGCGCCCAGGATGGCCACCTTCTCCCTGCCCAGGAAGAGCTTCGAGAGCAACTGACCGGCATAGATGGTGGCGACGGTCGTGAATACCGAATTGACCGCCAGCAGGATGCCGGCCTGACCAATCGAGAGCCCGAAGGTGTTTTTGATAAAGGTGGGCATCCAAGAAATATTGCCGTACAAGAGGATGTTGAGCAGGAGCATGGCCACGAAGAGGACCAGCACGTTCCGGTTCTTCAAGACCTCGAGGAACCCTGCCCCCTTGGCTCCCGGCTTCAGGTCGACTTCGGGCTGGCGAGGCTGGAAGGGCACAAAAATCAGGATGCAGACAAAGGCCAGCAGATAGAGAGTGCCCAGCACGCCATAGGCCAAATGCCAGTTGATGGCAACCAGGTTGGCTCCCAGAACGAAGGCTAGAATGCCGCCGATGCCCGAGGTCGACAGGATGAGGGACTGTACGAAGGTGCGCCGTTCCTGGGGGAAGTTCTCCGCAATCGACTTGGAGCAGGAGGGCGGATAGCCGCCGTGGCCCATGCCAGCGAAGAATCTGACGATGATGAAGAAGGCCAGACCATTGGCCAGGCCGAACAGGTAGCTGAACAGACCGATGATGATCATGGAGGCCATCAGCACACGCTTGGCCCCAAGCCGGTCGGCCAGCCAGCCGCTGGGTATCTGCATGAGCGAGTAGCCCAGGAAGAAGGCCGACATGATGATGCCTGTCTGCCCCGAGTCAAGGTGGAACTGCTCGGAGATGGGGATGATGGCGGTCGAGATCATGTTCTTGTCCATGTACACGATCGAGTAACCGGCCATCAGGGAGAAGATCAGCGTTCCGCTCGCCGTTTTCGAGGATTGCTTTATTGCCATTGGTCTGTCATCCTTCAGTCGAAGTCGACCGCCGCCGGGCAAAGTGATCCGCATGGATCACTGGGGCCGGCGGCAGCCGAACGGTAGGTAGGTCAGTGGGGCATCACATCGTCAGGGATGACGACCTTGTACTCCTGGCCGGCGAAGGTCTTGTCGAAGTCCTCCTTGGCGGCCTTGACCAGGTCCGGGCTAGTAAACGCATCGTAGGCGGTCAGGGCCAGGGTCTTGCCTGCAGCCAGCAGACCCTTGTGGGCCACCGAGGACTTGCCGTTGGCCGCCCACTGCCAAGAATGAGCAGAGGTGCCCTGGGGCTCGAAACCGCCGCTGAACTGGGCGGTGGGTGTCTGCCAGCTGACATCGCCGACGTCGGTGGACCCCGATGCCGTATCGGTGAAGGCCAGCGGATACTTCTTCAGGGCCATGGTGGACTCGGCCATCTTCCTAACTTCCTCATCCGGAAGATCAGGGAAGGCAGCCTTGGTGCGGCTGAGCACCCGTTGCTTGCCGGCCTCGGGGACCGTGTCGGTGTAACGGCGTTCGTAGTCCAGCTCCTGCTGGTCCAGAGACAGGGGACCGACGAGGCCCAAGTTCCTGTCTATAGCTTCGGTCAGCGGATGGTTGGGAATGAAGTTGTAGCAGGCTGCGTCGAACTCCTCCTTGACCTGGGTCTCGGTCATCAGGGCCGCACCCTGGGCGATCTTCTCCACACGCTTGAAGAGATCCTGAGCCTGATCCATCCTGGGAGCGCGCACGAAATAATAGAGCCGGGCATGGGACTGCACCACATTGGCCGACTCGCCGCCTGCGTCGATGAAAGCGTAGTGCACGCGGGCCTCATCGATCATGTGCTCACGCAGGAACTGCACTCCCACGTTCATCAGCTCCGCGGCATCCAAGGCGCTCCGGCCCAGCTCTGGGGCCGCAGCCGCGTGGGCCGGCACGCCGGTGAAGTCGAAGTAAGCCTGCAGGACTGCCAGACTGGAGGAGCCCCAGGCCTGGGTCACATCCGAGGGGTGCCAGGACAGGGCCAGATCCAGCCCGTCGAAAACCCCGTCCCTGGCCATGAAAGCCTTGCCGTAACCCGACTCCTCAGCCGGGCAGCCGAAGACCTTGATGGTCCCCTTGATCCCCTTCTCCTCCATGAAGGTCTTGATCCCGACTCCGGCCGCGACGGCTGCCATACCCAGAATGTTGTGACCGCAGCCTTGCCCGTTGCCGCCTTCGACCAAGGGCTTGTGCTCACCTAGATCAGCCACCTGGCTGAGGCCTCCCAGGGCGTCGTATTCGCCGGTGATGCCAATCACAGGACGGCCCGAGCCCCAGGTCGCCACGTAGGCATAGTCCATATGGCCCACGCCCTTTTCGATGTCGAAGCCCTCCTGCTCCAGCACCTTGTAGTGCTGCTGGACCGACTCCTTCACGGCAAACCTGGTCTCGGGAGTACCCCAAATATGGTCGGCGGCCTCAATGAACTCCTGTGACTTATCTTCGATGATCTGCATGATGCGTTGCTTGTCGTCCACGCCTGTCACTCCTTCGCTTCGTTTGCTGCCCTGATTTCCACAGCGGATATGGATTGCTCCGCTGCGATAAGACACAGACTACCTTTCAAGGGCATTGCAAGAGTGTTCAGACATGTAAATTTGGACGACTATAGTTAACTTCACAAATCGTGAGGCCTTGTTTTCTCAGGCATTCTCTACGCCACCGAAGCGCCTGTCCCTGTGGATGTAATCGTCAATGGCCCGCCAGAGCACCTCCCGCCCGCAGTCGGGGAAGAGCTCAGGCACGAAATCCAGCTCCGCGTATGCCGCCTGCCAGGGCAAGAAGTTGGAGGTGCGCTGCTCCCCCGAGGTGCGCAGGACCAGGTCACAGTCCGGTATGTCGGGGTTGTAGAGATGCTGGGCGATCATCTTTTCGGTCACCTTGGAACCTTTGATCTGCCCGGCTGCCACCTCCCGGGCAATGTCGGTGGCTGCATCGGCCAGCTCAGCCCTGCCACCGTAGTTGATGCAGAAGATCACATCGATCCTGGTGTTGTGCCGGGTGCGCTCCATGGCCGCCTCCAGCTCGTCAATGACCGACTTCCAGAGCCGGGGCCGACGGCCCGCCCAGCGCACGCGCACTCCCCAGTCATCCATCTGGGCCACCCGACGGTGGATGATGTCTCGGGAGAAACCCATCAAAAAGCGGACTTCGGCCGGCGAGCGCTTCCAGTTTTCTGTAGAGAAGGTGTACAGGCTCAGGTATCGAACTCCAGCCTCAATGGCCCCGGCTATGGTATCAAAGACCACCGGCTCGGCGGCCCGATGACCCTGGGTGCGCTCCATGCCCCTCTGCTTGGCCCAGCGGCCATTCCCGTCCATGATCACACCCAGATGACGCGGGACTGAACCCTCGGGAAATTGTGGGATTCGTCCTGGGTCGGAGAAGGGGGCTGCAGGTACGTCCAGAGAGGTGTAGTCGACAGGGTCAAAGCTCATGCTTTAAGAATCTAATAGCCGCAAGGACCTGATGGGCCGCTCCAGGTAATATTCGCCCCATTTCTCGACAAGACCATCGCAGAGGGGGGTTGAGTCCTTGCCGTCCAGCTTGGACCAATCCCCGCTGCTCAGCGCCCGGAAACGGGTCAGGGTGGCAGGATCCACCGCCACGGCGTCAGTAGGCCTGTCCCGACTGCAGACCACCCCGCCGCCGGGCACAGAAAAGTGGGTCAGCTGGTCTGTCCGTCCGCAGACGATGCAGGAATCCAGCCGGGGCCGCCAGCCCGCCAGCGCCAGGGAGCGCAGTAGGTAGGAGGAGCCGATGTCACGGGGGTCATGTCGATGACCTGCCAGGCTGGCCAGGGCGGAGACCAGCAGACGGTATTGCTCCGGGGCCGGCTCGTGCTCACCCACCACGAGCTTGTCGGCGGTCTCAAGCATGACGCCCCCGTTGGCGTAGAGGTCGTAGTCGGCGCATATTGCATCCGCATAAGGGGCTATGCAGACCGCCTGTGAGACGATGTCCAGGTTGCGGCCACGGGAGATGAGCAAATCGTCACGCATGAAAGGCTCCAGCCGCGCACCAAAGCGGGACTTGGTCCGTCGCACCCCCTTGGCCACAGCCCTGACCTTGCCGTGCCCCCTGGTCAGAATGGTGACGATCCGGTCGGCCTCGCCCAGTTTGACAGTTCTGAGGACCAAGCCCTCGTCACGATAGATGGCCACGACGGACCCGTCCTCTCATTGGTAGATGAACAGGCCCCAGAAGGCGAAGATCAGCAGGACTCCGAACATGGCCAGGGTGGTGACGATGAAGATGGCAACGCCAAAGCGGGTGGAAGCCAGAACAGGCCTAGGATCCATGTTCCGCATCTGTTGGCGCAGACTGGGGCCACCGGCCTTGCTTGTGCGGACCTGGTCGGGCAGCCGGTCCAGGCCCCTCAGGGAGGCTACTTCGACCATGCGGGCGAAGGTGCGCGACCAGGCCCAGATGACCAGGGCGCAGACCACCTGGATGACCGGCCAGCTCCAGTAGCTGACCCCAGCCTGGTCAGGCACGCCGCCCCAGCCCAGGCGTACCACCGCCATGATGACCTGACCCAGACCAGCTCCGAAAAGGACCAGGGTGGCCAGAGTAGTGCCGGTGATGGTGACCAAGGTGCCGCCGAAGCCATGACTGAAGCCCAAGACCGGGTCCTTGCGTCGGCGCAGACGGAACAACTTCATCAGACCGGCCACCACGGCCATAATCAGAGCCGCCAGCAAAAGAACCAAGGTCAGCAGGTGCAGGACCAGCATATAAATGGTCAGTGAGCGCCGCCCCCGCAGGTCAGTAGGCACGGCAATGGACTGGTGGATGGTGGCCCCGCCAACGCTAGGACTGGTCTGATGCAGGCCATGGACCTGACCCACCGCCCAGTCAATCATGTCCTGCTGGTAGTGGTCGGCTAGGGGCGTGCCGGTCTGGGCCTCATCCCCCAGCCGCAGCACATGGTTGGAGACGGGGTAGGACCGCACAGTTACGTTCTCATTGCCGGAGGCGTGGGCCTGGGAAAGAACGCGTTGCACCCCTTCAACCTGGGCAGTCATGACATCCTTGGCCCCGTAGGCCAGCAGGGTGGGAATGGCATAGGTGTAGCGGTCGGTAGGGTCTATGTCCAGATTGTTCAGGCCCAAGAGGGTGGCATCAGTGCTGAAGAGCCGACGGACCACCGACTGATAGCCCTGGTTGGCCCCGGCAATTGCAAAATCCTGGGCCACGAAGAAGCCCATAGCATGCCGTGGTGAATAGACCATGGGACTCAGCAGGATCTGGAAGGCGATCCTGTGGTCCATGGTCAGCAACATGGCGGCGATCCAAGTGCTCTCGCTGGTGGCATAGATGCCTACCTTGGATGCATCCACATCAACCCGGTCGCGCAGCAGATTGGCAACCCGCTCGTAGGCCCTGGCTGAGGCTGGATAATCCCGGTCAGCATCCGTCGTAGACCAGACCGGCTTGTCCAGCACGGCAGTGACGAAGCCAGCAGAGGCCAAGGTCCGGGCTACGTCTCCGAAGGAATTGTCGCAGGTGCCGTAACCGGCGCCGTGCATGAAAACTACAGCCGGCCTATGGCCTGAAGCCCCCTGAGGGGTGCGAATCAGTATTCGGATGCGTTGGCGCTCGCCCGTGGCAGGCCTTTCCACGCTCAGTTCCTGGTGGCGGGATTCAACCTGGTACTGCCCCATGGCATCCTTGGCAACTCCGGCAGGCCAGTCGAAAGTAACCGCGGTGTCTGGAGACAGGGTAGGGAAATTCTGATCCACTGGTTCGTATTTCCAGGGGACGGCAGTCAGGTGGGAGACAGAGACCAGCAGACCCATGAGGATGACGAAGACAGGCAGGCTGGTCATCATCCGCCTGACTCTGCTCCACCGGCTTGCGGGGAGGGAACGTTCAACCTCTTGGGACACGACGGCCATTGTAACCGGTGGCGAGGATGGTGCTTACGCGCTCAGCTGGCACGGCCGGTGACCGGAACCACCATGGGCCCTACCTCCGGCAGGGTTTCACCCTGAACTGCCGCCTTGGCATCCATCTGAGCGGCGATTTCCTTGGCCCGTTCCAGCAGGGTGGGGACGATCTGATCCTCGGGCACGGTCTGAACCACCTTGCCCTTGATGATGATCTGGCCCTTGCCGTTGCCCGAAGCCACCCCAAGGTCAGCCTCCCTGGCTTCACCTGGGCCGTTGACGATGCAACCCATGACGGCCACCCGGATGGGGGCGGTGATGTCCTTGAGACCCTCGGTCACTTCCTTGGCCAGCTCGATCACATCCACCTGGGCCCTGCCGCATGAGGGGCAGGAAATGATGTCGAAGTGACGCTGGCGCAGCCCCAGATATTCCAGAATCTTGCAACCCACCTTGACCTCTTCCACAGGCGGTGCGGACAGGGATACCCGGATGGTGTCGCCGATGCCCTCAGCCAGGAGCGCGCCGAAGGCCAGGCAGGATTTGATGGTCCCCTGCCAGGCTGGTCCGGCCTCGGTCACGCCCAGGTGCAGGGGCCAGTCGCCCTTGGATGCTAGGAGCCTGTAGGTCTGCACTGTGGTAACGGGATCGTGGTGCTTAACAGAGATCTTGAAGTCGTGGAAACCCACGTCCTCGAACATGTGGGCCTCTTTCAAGGCCGATGCAACCAGGGCTTCGGGGGTGGGGCCGCCGTAGCGGGCGTAGATATCCTTGTCCAGACTGCCGGCGTTGACTCCGATACGCAAGGATATGCCTGCATCCGTGGCAGCCTTGCAGATCTCGGGGCCGACCTGGTCGAACTTGCGGATGTTGCCCGGGTTGACCCTGACGGCTGCGCAGCCCGCATCGATGGCCTGGAAAACGTACTTGCTCTGGAAGTGGATGTCGGCGATGACCGGGATGGGCGACTTCTTCGCAATGATTGGAAGCGCGTCGGCATCATCCTGGCTTGGCACAGCCACCCGTACGATGTCGCAGCCGGCGGCGGCCAGCTCAGCGATTTGTTGAAGTGTGGCATTGATGTCCGCAGTGACCGTGTTGGTCATGGACTGCACCGAAATAGGGGCTCCCCCGCCGACCGGCACAGGTCCCACCATGATCCTACGGGAACGGCGACGAGGATGCAGCGGAGTCTGACTGATGGCCTGCTCGCCTGTCTTGCGGAACCCTTGGGAGGATGCTGACTGTTCGGTCTTGGGAATGCTACTCACGCTGTCATGTCTATCAAAGCATCGGCCCTTTGGCGTGCCTCACGCTCGACTTGCTCCATTACCTCCACGGATGTGAATGTTCCCGGAAGATGCGTTTCCATGGCATTCATGACCGTACGGATAGTTTCGACGATGTCCAGATAAGGCAACCGGTGATTCAGGAAGGCCCGGACCGCCTGCTCGTTGGCGGCATTGAAGACCGCAGTCATGGGCTCGCAGCTTCCCAGAGCCCGCCTGGCCAGGTTTACCGCCGGGAAGGCCTCGTCATCCAGCGGCTCGAAAGTCCAAGTGCTGGCCTTGGACCAGTCGCAAGCTGCAGCCACATTGTCAAGACGGGCAGGCGCCGACAGGCCCAAGGCAATGGGCAGACGCATGTCAGGAGGCGAGGCCTGGCTTATGGTGGCCCCGTCCTGGAACTGGACCATGGAGTGGACCACAGACTGGGGGTGGACCACCACGGTGATCCGCTCAGGCTCGATGCAGAAGAGCCGGCTGGCCTCGATAACCTCTAGACCCTTGTTGACCATAGTGGAGGAGTTGATGGTGACCACCGGACCCATGGACCAGGTGGGATGGTTCAGGGCCTGCTCAGGGGTGACCTCGCGCATGGCTTGGCGGCTCCAACCACGGAAGGGACCACCTGAGGCAGTGACCACCAGACGGGCAACCTCTCCGTGCTGCCCCGAACGCAGGGACTGCCAGATGGCCGAATGCTCGGAGTCGACCGGGTTAATCTGGCCCGGCCTTATCTCGGCGTCAAAGAGCAGATGGCCGCCGGCCACCACCGATTCCTTGTTGGCCAGAGCCAGCTGGGATCCGGCCTGCAGGGCCGCGATGGACGGACGCAGACCGACCGATCCGGTGATGCCGTTGAGGACCAGATCGCTGCCGGAACCGGCCAGAGCCTGGACCGCCTCCATGCCTGCCTCTATCTGGATACCGGTCAATCCCAAGGCATTGAGAGCCTGCTGCAGGGCCGGAACCCGGGCCTTGTCGGCCAGAGCCAGACGGGTCACGCCAAAATCGCGGGCCTGGCGGGCCAGGAGCTCGACATGTGCGCCGCCTGCGGCCAACCCGGTCACCTGGAACCGATCCCTATGGCGACTGATCAGATCCAGGGCCTGAGTGCCGATGGACCCCGTGGATCCCAGGATGACCAGAGTGCGAGACTGGTCGGCATCGACCCTGGGCGACCAATCCACCAAGGTACGTTCTCGTCCGACTGACAAACCGTCCTGCCTGCCTTCACTGCCTGTATTCACTGCTGTCAGATGACTCATCGACCGCCTTTATCCTGCTCCCCCTCATCACCGAAGGCTGGGAACGAAATATCGGGGATGTCCAGGTCCATCTTGGGCAGATCCTGGTTGAGCAGGGAAGCCAAGTAGGAATCCGGGTCCCGGTCCTGCTTATTCCCCTGCACGTTTTGCGAATACCGGGGCTTGGCCCAGTCGGGCGTATCCGTGCTGCTTCCGGTTGTTTCGGCCCAAGGACGTTCACGAGCCTCAGGCGCTGCAGGTGCTGGTTCCTCATAGCTGCCCAAGGGTCCGCCTGCGCCCAGGGGGCCATCGACGAAGGGCGAAGAGATAATCGAGGTGGCACCTGGTGTAGACGAAGTGTCAGCGTCAGTACCTGCCGAGGCTAACACCGGTGATTCTGGCCTTGCAGAGGTGACGAACTCAGTCCCAGTCGAGGTGGAAGAAGTGGAAGCGACAGATGCCGAAGGAGTCTGCTGAAATACCGTCGGCTCTGGAGTCTGCGGTGCGAGAGAAGAGGAAGAAGGTGCCATAGAGTTGAACGGCACAGATTGTGCAGCCGACGCAGGTGTCGCTGGAGTGGTGCGGGTTGGCGCAGAGGCCGGGTCTGTAGCCGCAGGCGGCACGGAGGTGGGCATGACCGATTCCTGTTGACCGGAGACAGCGGGATTGGCAGGGGCAGCAGCAGATCCACCACCGAATCTGGCTGATGATGCCGATCTGGCAGAAGAAGAGGAAGGAGCTGCTGCCGCCGATGCTGAAGAAGGTGCACCAACACCAGTTGCACCGGCAGCTGTGGTCCCAGCACCCATTGCAGCCCCAGCGCCTTCCTGGGCCAGTCGCTGGTTGACCGCCGAAGCCAGAGCACTCAGAGAACTGTTGGGCTGCACCGTCGGCGTCGTAGGTGTCATCTTCGTGCTAGCAGCCGGAGCCTCGAAGATAGCCCGCTCTGCCTGGTGCAGTTGAGCGAAATCATCCTGACTGCTCTGGTCGCTTGCAAGAGCGGAAGCATCAGGAATGCTCCAAGCGGGTGCCTGGCTCTGTCCGATCAGCGGCTGAACGCCAGAAGCCGAAGAGTCCTGCACCGGAAGTTGCGACTGCGCAGGAACAGCAGCGGGCGCCGTTGAACTCGCGCTGGCTCTTTTGGCCCTTTCGCTGACCCGCGCAAAGGACTCGAGCTGCTCCAGGAGCTCGACCGCCTTGGCCAGGAAGAAGTCCACCTGACGCTCGTCGTAACCTTTGGACCCTCGCCGCTGAGTGAAGATGACATTGGAGACGCGGTCAGCTGTGATGTCGGTGTTCTTCGGCTTGCCCGAGTCCGTCTTCCGCCCCTCCTGCAGGTTGAGCTGGTCAGAAGTCTTGTTGAGAACCTGCTCTATTAACCGCTCCACCTGCTTGCAATCGTATGAGGGCATACCGGCATCCCCGCGCTTGAAGACGCTGCCCGAAGGTCTGCCGGCATGGGCGGTCAGCTCTGATTGCAGACTGACCATTCTGGTCGTCCAACCATCCACCCCCACCCGGGCTATCTCCAGACTGGTCTGCCTATCGGAAATCACCCTCTCCAGTCGGGAGAGGGCAGCGTCTACCTGGGTGATGATATAGCCGTTCTTGCATAGGTCAAAGGAGGCATTGGCTATCTCCTCCTGGGTCAGATCAGGATCCTGGCTCTCATAAAGTGAGTGCGCCCGCTCCAGAAAGGCATCCACCTGCTTGGTGTCATATCCCCACTTGCGCTTGCCCGAGCGCGCGATGGTCGCCTCGGTTCCACGGGCATCAGGCTTAGCTGACATCAGGCATCGACCTCCTGACCTTTCTTGCCAACGATCGTCGTGCATCGATTCTACCTGAGCGTTAAGACTCGACTTCGGGCACGCCCCCTAAGGACACTTGTGGTCCCGCCCGGACTCGAACCGGGGACATCCACCGTGTAAAGGTGGCGCTCTAACCAACTGAGCCACGGGACCAGCACACTACCTTACCAGAATACACGGTGACAAGGCCGCACGGTGCGGCTATAATCCACTAGGAATTCGCGGCCATTGTCCGCAAACAAGAGCAATACACCATACAACAGGGGGTTCGGATTGTCACAGACAGTCGATACAGGCAGTGGCAGGAAGACCAATCGCACCCTGGTGACGGTGGCGGTCTTCATTGCCACCTTTATGACGGCTATTGAGGGGACCATCGTCTCCACCGCCATGCCCACCATCATCGGGGACCTGCATGGGCTGTCCATCATGAACTGGGTCTACTCCATCTATTTGCTCATGACGGCAGTCACCACGCCCATCTACGGCAAACTTTCAGACCGCTTTGGCCGCAAGCCGCTGCTGACCATCGGTCTGCTGGTCTTTGTGATCGGGTCCACCCTATGTGCACTATCCCAGTCCATGCCCCAGCTGATCGGCGCCCGTTTTCTGCAGGGCCTGGGAGCAGGTGCCATCCAGCCGCTGACCTACACGGTTCTGGCCGACATCTATCCACTGGACAAGCGGGCGGGCATGATCGGTCTGAACGGCTCGGCCTGGGGCATCGCCTCCATCATCGCTCCTCTGCTGGGAGGCTTCATCGTCCAGCAGATAAGCTGGCACTGGGTCTTCGCCATCAATGTGCCCATCGGACTGCTGGTCATCATCATGATCCAGCTCTTTCTGAGCGAGCATATCCAGGCGCGTGAAACCCGCGTCGACTACGTGGGCATCGGACTGCTCAGCATCTGCCTGATCTGCCTCATGCTCTGCCTGCAGAGCCTGGGTTCGGCGGGCGATGCGCGCATCACCCTGATCCTGGCTGTGGCCACCGTGGTCACCTTTGCCCTGCTTCTTCATGTGGAGGGCCGCCAGGAGGATCCCATCCTGCCCCTGCGCCTCTTCCGCATCAGGACCTTCGTCATCCAAAACATCTGCATGCTCCTGGTGGCCGGATTCCTCATGGGCTTCGACACCTACATGCCCATCTGGATGCAATCCGTGCTGGGAATGAATCCCTCCCTGGGCGGCTTTGTAGTCACCCCATCCTCCATTCTCTGGCTCCTGGGCGCCTACCTGGCCGGACCGCTGACCATGCACCACCCGCCGCACCGAGCCACCAACATTGGCCTATCCTTCATCCTGACGGCCTGTGTCTGCTACATAGCCGTCCCCCAGGCCACAGCCTACTGGGTTTTTCTGGTCATCTCGGCCGTGGTCGGCTTCGGCTTCGGCCTGACCATCACCACTTCAACCATCACCGCCCAGAGCGTGGTGCCCGCAGGCGACGTGGGCGCCTCGACCAGCTTCAACACCCTGGCCCGTTCCCTGGGGCAGACCCTGATGGTCTCCATCTTCGGCATCGTCATGAACACGGTCATCGCCCGCGAAGTGCCTCAGCATAAGGGGCTGACCGAGGACATGATGAATAGCATGATCAATCCAGCCACGGCAGGGAGCATCCCTTCACACCTGCTCGGCCCGGCCCGTACTATCGTCTTCGACGGCCTGCATTGGATCTTCCTGGTGGGCCTGGTCATCCTGATCATGGCCCTGGTGGCCAACCTCTGCGACATACGCTCGCGCACCCTACTGGCCGAGTATCAGAACAAGGCCACGACGGCGGCTCCTGCCATTGATGAGAAAGGTGCGCAGTAAGGACCGAGGCCAATCGGATTCCTCCGGGAATTCCTTATGAAAGACAGTGAGGTTGTAGGCATCGGTTAATCTCAATGTCCACAACCTCGTTCATTGGCGCTTATGCAATATGCCTGGCTGACGTAAGCGCCGGGACGGCTAGAAGTCTTACTTGCCCTTGCCGAAAGCTCGCAGCTGGGTTGCGTTCCAATCCTTGCTGACAGTGGTGGGCATCAGGGCATTCATGCCCGCGGTCTTGGCTGCATTGGAGACGACCCCTGGCGCCGATGCCCCCGGTCTGCCGGGTTTAGGAGTCAGCACCCAGAAAGGCGCACCCTTGTTGACCATGGCCGAGGCATCCATGATGGTATCTGCCAGATCGTCCTCGGCGTCGCCGTCTCGCCACCAGATGATGACCCCATCCACGGCTGCGTCATAGTCCTCGTCCACCAGCTCTTCGCCGGTCAGATCCTCGATCCTAGTCCGGATCCCGTCGTCGACATCATCGTCCCACATCCATTCCTGAACGATATCTCCGGGATGAAAACCGAACTCTTCCGCTGTATAGGTTGTAGTCTCAGCCACGGTTTCAGCATAACAAGACTGCCGGAATTCACCAATTGGACCGGCCTTGTCTTATTTGCCCTTGGTGGCCGTACAGTGTGGCAGCCCCTCCCCCTTGCCATGGCCGATGGCCACCAGGGCCTTGTAGGCCTCGTCCAAGGTCGATACCCGCACATCACGCAGCCCCTGTGGCACATGGCCTGCAACCTGTGAGCAGTTGGCCGCCGGGGCTAAGAACCAGGTGGCGCCGTCCCGCTTGGCGCCCAGCATCTTCAGTTGGATTCCACCGATGGCACCGACCCGTCCCTTCTGATCCATGGTGCCGGTTCCGGCTATGGTCAGACCGCCGGTCTCCTGCTCCGGAGTGATCTTGTCGATGGCCCCCAGGGTGTACATGAGCCCAGCAGAAGGACCGCCGATGTCAGCCACCCTCATGCTGAACTGAAGGCCTGAGACGTCATATCCTTGAGCCTTGAGGAAGGCCAGGGCCTGGGCCGAGGCGGCCTTCTGGGAGCCGTGCATGTCGCCCTGCTCCTGGCGCTTGTACTCCTCAACACTCTGCCCGGGAGGCACCACGGCCTCCTGGGGGAGCACCGTGGCGTGGGGGTCGGCCCAGCCCACCAGGGCATCCAGGTTGGAGGCCGGGTAGCCGGGGATTCCGCGGGCATTGACTGTGGTCATCAGCAGGCGACCCTTGTCATGGTGGACCTGACCACCCTTCACCTCGATGACCGGTGAGCCCTTTGAACTTCCCAGCACATCCTGAGTGGGTCCGGGCGTCTCGATGGTATAAGGCGAAGGAAGGAACAGCACCAAGAGAGCCAGAATGATCAGAAGACCGCCGACCAGCATTTTGCGGGTGGGTCCGCCAAGCGTCCCGATTCGCCTTTCGGGTGCGCCTGTGGCGCAGTGATCCGATTTCCCGTGCGGAAGTGTCATAGCTCCAATATTATGGTTGATGAAGACGATAATCCTGGCAGGTGCCAACCTTGACGGTGAACGACCTGCCTTGGCGAGGACTGGAAACAAAGCAATGGACGAGAATGCAATCCACCAATGGCTCATCGAGTGCTTCGGCCCGGTGCAGGGCGAGCTGGCCTGGAGTCAGTTCTCTCAGCTGCCTGAGTCCATCCGCTCCCAGATGGCGGCTCAGGGAGCCGATCAGCTGCCCAAACCCGCCGAGGTCCAGGCCCTGATTCAGGCTTTCACGGCCGGAGGGCTGAACACTCCGGCTGACATGCAGGCCCAGGCCGATCAGGGGCCCATCAACATTGCACTGGCCAAGAACATCGCCCTGGGGCGCACCAGGGCCGACCAGTCTGATACCACTGTCACAGCAGAGGACAGCGACCGGGTAGCCCGGGTCATGAGCGAGGCCAACCTCTGGCTGGACACCGTCTGTGCCTTTGACCCCGCCCCCGGCCAAACCGAAGCACTGACCCGTGCCGGATGGATCGAGGGTAGCATAGACGCCTGGGTCCAGTTCGCCTCACCGGTGGCCCAGGCGGTCAGCGAGGCCCTGACCTCCGTCATAAGCCAGCGCTTCCAAGGCTTCGACCAGGGCGAGATTTCTGGAATGTTCGCCGGACCTGTGCCCATTCCACTACCAGACAACCTCAAGGATCCCACCACGCTGATGAAGCTGCTGGGAAACACCTCTTTCGCCATGCAGCTGGGGCAGGCCGCCGGCGAGCTGGCCAAGGAGGTCCGCGGAGGATTCGACCAGGGCATCCCGTTGCTGAAGAACCCCGCCGGAGCCCTTATACCGCAGAACATCAAAGCCTACGCCAAATCCCTTGAATTGGATCTGGACGAAGTCACCCGCTACATGGCCCTCAAGGAGGCCGCCCACGCCCGGCTCTACGCCGCCGTCCCCTGGTTGATGCCGCGCTTCGAGGCCCTGATTGGCAAGTATGCCCGCGGAGTCTCCATCGACCTGGACGCCGTGGAGGACCAGCTGCGCGATGCTGAACAAATCAACCCCGAATCCATCGCCGGCGCCATCAACCTCAGCAATGTCGGCATCGAGGACACCCCTGAGCAGAAGGAGGCCCTGCACAGCCTGGGCGACCTGCTGGCCCTGGTCGACGGCTGGGTGGATTGCGTGGTATGGAACGCTGGCATGGCCCACCTACCCCACCTGGAGCAGCTGCGGGAGATGACCCGACGCGAGCGCGCCGTGGGAGGGCCGGCCGAACAGACCTTCGAGTCCCTGCTGGGCCTGCATCTTCATCCCAAGCAGCTACGTGAGGCCGCCGACCTCTGGGAGCGCATCACCGCCGACGAAGGGGTCCAGGGCCGTGACAGCCACTGGTCCCATCCTGATTTGCTGCCTTCCCTCCCCGTCAAGGAGGAATCCGACGAGGGTGGAGCTTCGACCTCTGCAGAGGGGCAATCCGAGCAGAAGGCCGACACTCCCGCCACCTCAGTGGATTGGGATGCCGAACTGGACAAATTGCTGAATGCCGAGGAGAAGGAATCCTCTACCAATCTGACCACCTCCGCAGACTCCGGAACTTCAGATTCTCAAGCTGCAGACTCCGACGCCTCTCATGACCAGGAACATTCGGACCACGAGACTCCCGGCAATCAGAAGAGCACTGGTACCGATTGCGAGGACACCGACGACGGTCACCCGGATCAGAACGACTCAGACAGGGGCGATTCAGAAAAGGACCAAACCTGAATCGCACACCCAATCCCCTGCGATTCGAAGATCAAGACGATAGCGCTCAGCGGTGAATGAACCGGCTGGGGGCGCGTCGGACGAAGGCGCTGCCATCCTTGTGCTCCGCATAGGAAAGGTGGAGGGTGTCCTCGGCCCGGGTCACCCCTACATACATGAGGCGGCGCTCCTCCTCCAGGGCATCCCCTTCCGGTGGTGAGCCAAAGGGAATCAGCCCCTCAGCACAGCCCACGATGAAGACATGGGCGAACTCCAACCCTTTGGCGGCGTGAATGGTGGAGACCGTGACCCTTCCCTGGCCCATGCCGCCCTCCAGCTGCTCCAGCACCTCCTGCTTGCTCAGATCGACCGACTGGTTCTGCCAGCCCGACTCCGTGCGCACCCGGTAACCGATTCCACGTTCGTGCAGGGCGCGGCAGATCAGGGTCTGCTGGGCGTTGATCCGCGTCAAGATTGCAAACTGGCTGGGCCGGGCCCCTTTCCGGACCATGGAGGCTATACGAGAGACCACTGCTCTAGCCTCATCACCATCGTCCTCATAACGGGTCATCGCAACCCTGCTGCCCTCCTGACGGGCTGAGGTCAGCTTCAGATAGTCGTCACGCACCGGCGAGCGCGCCAGAATGCCGTTGGCGTAATGGACCACCCTTCCCGTGGACCGGTAATCGGTAGACAGGTCCAAATCGGCCTTGATGCCCGGGAATTCCATAGGAAAGTTCAGCAAGTAGTAGGAAGTGGCCCCGGCAAAAGAGTAGATGGTCTGGGCCGGGTCCCCCACAACACACAGGTTCTGCCTACCGTTGAGCCAGAGTTTGAGCAGCCGGTGCTGCAGGGGCGAGACATCCTGGTACTCGTCCACAGTCAGCCAGCCGATTCGGTCTCGAATATCTGCAGCAGCCTGGCCGCCTTCTTCCAATATGTGACAGACCAACAGAAGAATATCGTTGAAGTCCATCTGATTATGGGCGGCCTTGGAGCTCTCGAAGACCGTGTACAAGTCGGCCATCCGATCAGCCTCCAGACCGGCCGGCGGCAGACGGTGACTGGCCGAGCAGACCCGAACATAGTCCTGGGGGGCGATCAGCCCCACCTTGGCCCAGTTGATCTCAGCAGTCAGGTCCCTGACCTGGCCCGGGTCGGCCTCCTGCCCGCAGACCCGTTGGTATGCGGAGGACACCAGGGGGCCCACATCTTCAATCAGATCGGGAGGGTAGGTCTCACTGACCTGGGGCCAGACCCGCCTGAGCTGGTGCAGGGCCGCCGAATGGAAGGTCGCCGCCTGCAGGGAGGACGACACGCCAAGCTTGGTCAAACGATCACGCATCTCGGCCGCAGCACGGACCGAGAAAGTCACTGCCAAGGTTCTGGATGGCTCCCAGCTACCGCTGGCGCAGGCATAGGCCATCCGCCGGGTTATGGTTCTGGTCTTGCCAGCCCCGGCCCCTGCGACGATCCGCACAGGCCCGTCAAGCACGGTAGCCGCCTGCCGCTGGGCGGGATCAAGTCCCTCCAGCAATCGTTTCTCATCCTCATGCACACCCCCCATTGTGTCAAAGGCAGGTATCATAACCGGCGGCGGCGTGCCCATGTGGTCAAGTGGACAACCGCATCCACAACAGTCCTTGTATTATCCTTGACAATGTGAGTGAACGAACGAAGCTGACCCTGGCCGCCCTGGCGTCGGCCGCCATGCCCGAGGTGCCCATGACCGGCGCGCGGGACTGCGACCAGCTCAGCAGCCTGGACCGTGCACAGGGCGTGGACTGTGCCGTGGTCCAGGACGCGACCGGCAACGTCTACGACGTCTGGGCCACCAGTTCGGAGGCCGGCAAACGCCGGCTGGCCGCTCGCGTCAAGGCGGCTCAGGCCCTGGCCGATGCCAAGGAGATGGCGGCCATGGGCTTCCGGGTCGAACGCATCCTGGCCTACCAGCCCGGCGAGAGGGCTGACAGTCCGACCGGCACCACAGCTGTTGCCGTTATGACCCACTGCCCAGGCCGAATCTGTCCCCTCCACCTGCTGACCATGAACGAATGCACCGCCGCAGGCACAGCCATCGGCGCCATCCATCGGGTGCGCCCTGATTTTCTGAAAACCCACGGCTATCCGGCCTTCTCCACTGCCCAGATCGCAGCACAACTGCGCGGATGGATCAAACGGTTGCGCATGGACGGCCACGTGCCCAAGGAAATCACTGATTCCTGGGCTTCCATTGTGGCAACCGAGGGACTCTGGTCCTTTGAAACTTGCACCGTGCACGGAGGCTTCTCCGACGGCGATCTGCTCTATTCAGATTCCGGACTCAGCGGGGTTTACGGATGGCAGGATATGCAGGTCAACGATCCTGCTCGGGACCTGGCCTGGATCTTCGCCAAGCTGGACGGGTCCCGCCGCAACGCTGTCATTGCAGCCTACGGCAGGATGATGGGGGCCCGGCTGGATGACCTGATCATGCTACGAGCCAATCTTTGGCTGCAAATGGAGCAGGTAGGCGAGTTCATCACCGCCCTGGATCATGCGGACAACGAGCGGATCATCCAATTCAAGGCCCAGGTTGAGCGTCTGGCCCAGCAGCTGGGCGATCACGAACAGGATCAACGCGCCCGTCGGCAGCAGAAGACGCCTAGTCCGTCATCCGCAGACGCACCTTCCACCATTACTGTGGGGACTCTGCTGGGTGACGATAAAGCTGAAGACTCCTCTGCAACCGAGGCACAGCAGAATCCGGCGCCAGAGCCGGACCCCGCCTCGGCAGATGCGTCGGGTGAAAGCTCGGCCACCATCGCCATCAACAGGGTGGAAATGGCTGACCTGGCTCTGGCCCAGACCGTCATGGACCACTCCGATGCCAGGAATAAGCCCATCAAGCAGGCCCAGAGCACAGACCTTGGCACCGACGCCCAACCCGAGCCACCAGCTGTTGCTTCCGTCCCCCAGGAAGAGGAATCAGGCCTGAGCGATCACTTCCGCGGCATCGGCAATCCGGTCACCGGCGACGAGGATACAAATGGCGAAGCGAAACCGCAGGCTGCAATGAGCGTTCCGTCCGCAGACCCGTCCGGGAACAATCAGCCTTCGAATGCCACTGAAGCGGGAGAGGACGCTTCCCAACCGGATGATGCATCATCAGCTCAGACCCTTCCAAGCAATCAGGCCGAGACCATCGTCATTCCCAAAAAGCCCTTGCCCGAACAGATTCCCACGCTCACTGCAGAGGGACAGACATCGGCATCGCCGCCGCAGACCGGCTCTGCCCAGGAGGAGTATCACGGGGACGCTTAGAGCGTAATCACCCGGGTCAGCGAATAATGAGACCGGAAGATCCGTAGACCGGCAGGTCTGGGCGACGGAGAAAAACCTTGGAGGTAGCAATGGATATCGAATTTGGCATCAAGAATGTGGCCCGCACGGTCAACTTCAGCACCAACGCCAAGGCGGACGAGGTGGCGGCCCACATCGCCCGGGCCCTGAATGAGGGCGGACCCATCGATCTGGTGGACGACAAAGGTCGGCACATCATCGTCCCCAAGGAGTCCTTGGGCTACGCAGTGGTCGGTTCCGACACCACCCATCCTGTGGGCTTCGGTGTCCTGGGAGGCTCCTCCGACTGAGAGTGTGATCGCCTGACGGGGGCGGCCGGATCCCTTTGGTCCGACCGCCCCCGATCTGTATCCACTAACCCTTCCAGGCCACCGGGCAGCTTCCCCGGGCCCTGTCCACGATTTGGGCCACCACCTGGTCACTGGTGCAGTTCTCCCCCATGCGATTTGGCTTGCCTTGACCGTGCCAGTCCGATCCTCCGGTCACCAGCAATCCCCAGCGCTGGGCCAGGGCCAGCAGTCGTCGACGCTGCTCGGGCGGATTATCCCGGTGCCAGACCTCCAGGCCTCCCAGCCCCTCCTTAGCCAATGCAGCGATCTGCTGGTCGGAGAGCAGAACAGGATTGCGGCTGACAGCACCGGGGTGAGCAATGACCAAGACACCGCCTGCATGGTTTACAGCTGCCAGCACCTGGTGGGTGGTCGGCGAGGGCGTAGGCAGGTAGTAAGGGCTGCTGGAGGAGCAAACCCCGGCGAAGGCCTGGCTCCGGTCGGAGTAGACACCGGCCTTGACCAGGGCATCGGCGATGTGCGGACGGCCCACCGTGGTCTTTGAACCCTCCTTGACCTGGTCCAGCACCTCCTGCCAGGTGATCGGGTAATCCCGTGAAATCCGCTCAACCATAGTCCTGGTTCTGGTCAGCCTGGCATCCCTGGTCTTGGCGAAGAGCCCGGCGATGACCGGATCCTCAGAGTCGTAAAGATAGGCCAGCATATGAACCGATACACGGCCATCCTGCGCGGTGATTTCAGTGCCTGGCAACAGGGGCATCCCCAAGTCCTTGGCCGCCTGACGGGCCTGATCCCAGCCCGCATTGGTGTCATGGTCGGTGATGGCCAGACCTTCCAGACCCAGCTGCTGCGCCTGCTCAACCATCCCCCTGGGCGTCACGGTGCCGTCGGAGAACACGGTGTGGCAGTGCAGATCCCAGCCGGAGGCCTTAGCAGTATCCTCATGCGTCATGCCTCCATCCTAAACTCGTGAACGATTCAGTGTCCCAGAGAAGCTTCCCGACCATTAAGGTGATGGACTCCATGAGCGAACCGACCTCTTCAACATCACTGCAACAAGGTGCCAGATCCTTCTTCAGCTATCTGATTGCCGCCTTGGCCTCACTTGCAACCCTCTACGCCAGCCTGGTCCTGTCAGCGGAAACCCTGCAATTGGCACGGCACCCCCAGGGCCAGCTCAGCTGTGACATCAACTCTGTGGTCTCCTGCTCTGCCGTGGCCCAGTCCCCCCAGGCCGAACTGATTCGCCTGGGCACCCTGCCGGTCCCCAATGCCTTTCTAGGATTGATGGCCGAATCTGTCTTCCTGACGCTGGCCGTAGTAGGCCTCTGCCGGATCAAGATGCCGGCGCTGCTGGCGGCGGGAACATGGTTCGCCTCGCTTGCCGCCCTGGCCTATGCACTCTGGCTGTTCACCCAGTCGCTCTTCGTCATCCACGCCCTCTGCCCCTGGTGCCTAGTCATGACCTTCGCCACCAGCTTGCAGTTCATGGCTTTCAGTCACGCCACGGTCGTCCAGCAGGGTCTGCCGCACAAGAGGCCAAAATGGCTGCAGACCTACTACCAGCAGCACTTCGATCTGATGGTCGACCTGATTTGGCTGGTCGCCCTGGCAACCATTGTTCTGGCCGTGGAAGGATCCGCCCTCTTCGGCTGATCAGCAACCGGGAATATTCTCCAGGGTCAGACGGGCCACCATTCTGGCCGGTCCTGTCAGCCACACATCCTTCGGATCCACGTCCACCTTCAGACTGCCTCCACCTACCTGAATGGTCCAGTGATCGACCCCGGTCAAAGCTCGAAGCAGCACTCCACTGGCGCACAAACCGGTCCCGCAGGACAAGGTCTCGCCTACGCCACGCTCATAGACCCTCATGCTGGCCCGACCGCTGCCATTATCAGTATTCAAGGCGTCCAGACGCAGGAATTCCACATTCTGTCCCTCAGCCAGCCCGGGCCTGACCCGCGGGGGAGCCGACAGATTTAGATCGCCCAGGTCAGGCAGATCAGCTCTGGGCAGCAGGTCGGTCACGGTCCCAGGCAGTCCCCCGGTCTCCAATTCGGCAGCGGCTGAAGCCAGAACGACTGCATGGGGATTGCCCATATCCACCAAGGTGCCAGGAGCCGAGCCTCTTAGGACCTCGCCGTCGACCAGCTGTTGCCCCACCGAGCCCAACCGCCAAGCTCCGACCTTGACCTTGAAGACATGCTCGCCATCGCACTTCATCGGACTGCGCGAGACAATCCGCTTGACCCCTGCCCGGGTCCCCAGCAGAAAGGAGGATCCCTCCATGGTCGGCGTCAGCCCCTGCTTCTGAGCGAAGAGGGTGACGGCTCGCGTCCCGTTGCCGCACATCTGCGCCAGTGATCCGTCCGCGTTGCGGTAGTCCATGAACCACTGACAGCCGAAACGGTCACAGGCATCCACCTGCTCCTGGTTCAAGTCGCTGACATCAGCCGGATGGGTCAGCCGGATCACCCCGTCGGCGCCGACCCCGAAATGTCGGTCGCACAGCCATCGCACTTGGTCGGCCGTAGGTTCCAGATCCCCCCGGGGATCGGAGTAGACCACGAAATCGTTGCCGGTGGCTTGCATTTTGTAAACAGTCCGGGGAATACTCATGCTTGTAGCGTACGGCCCTTCGGCGACAGGCTAGGCTGGTTCTTCGGCTGCGAAAGGAGCGGATCACATGGCATCAGATGCACCGATCGGGATCTTCGACTCCGGACTCGGCGGTCTGAGCGTCACCGCAGCCATCCAGAAGCTTCTGCCCCAAGAGAATCTGCTCTATTTCGGCGATTCCGCCTACGCCCCCTACGGCACCAAGGAGCCGGTCCAGATCGCCCAGCGCTGCCATGTCATCGGCGACCGGTTCATGGACCTGGGCGTCAAGGCCATGGTCATCGCCTGCAACACTGCTACCAGCGTCTGTGTGGATGAGATGCGCCAACGCTACCCGGTCCCTGTCATCGGCATGGAGCCAGCTCTGAAGCTGGCATGCACGCGAGGCGGAGGCCGACCCCAACGGGTTCTGGTCACGGCCACCCCGCTGACATTGAAGGAGGCCAAGTTCTCACGCCTGATGGCACGGTTTTCTGGCAGGCACACCATCCTCACCCAGCCCTGCCCAGACCTGGTAACCATTGTGGAGTCTGACAGGCTGAATGACCAGGCCCTGGTCGATGCCACCTTGCACCGTTACTTGGATCCCTATAATCTGCAGACTTTGGATGCCCTGGTTCTGGGCTGTACCCACTTCGTCTTCTTCCGCCAGTCCATCGCCCGCATCTGCCCACCGGACCTGGCACTGATCGACGGCAACCCTGGAACGGCCCGCCACCTCAAGGATCTGCTGGCCCAAGCCGATGCCCTTAACCTGGGCCCTGGCCCCGGCAGAGTACAGATCGTCAACTCTGATTCCTCACCGGACATGCTGGATCTGTCCAAGCGGTTGCTGGCCTCCTGCCACCCCTGAACGGCTTGTCCAACGTTCACGCATAAGCTGTCATCAAGCTTGGATATCTGTCAGGAATCGAGGTGCCCATGGCACGCAAAAGAACAGCCGTCATTGACGTAGGCGGCGGCTACCGGTCCATCTTCGGCGCCGGCGTCTTCGATCGCTGCATGGAGCAGGGCATCACCTTCGATCACTGCTATGGGGTCTCGGCCGGCAGCGCCAATCTGGCCTCATTCCTGTCGGGCCAGCTCAGACGCTGCTACCGCTTCTACACTGTGTATTCCTCCCGCAAGGAGTACGCGAGTGTGAGCAACTTCCTGACCAAGCACACCTTCGTCGACCTGGACTACGTCTACGGCAAACTTTCGGCGCACGATGGGGAATGCCCGCTGGATTACCAGGCTCTGAAGGCCAACCCGGCCCTGTTCACCGTAGTGGCCTGCAAGGCCACTGACGGATCCACCGTCTACTTTGACAAGTCCGACCTGGCACAAGACAACTATGACATCCTCAAGGCCTCGTCCACTGTGCCGGTGGCCAACGAGCCCTACATGATCGATGGAGTGCCCTATCTGGACGGCGGCATCGCCGACCCGGTCCCGGTCCGCAAGGCCATGGACGAGGGCTATGAACGCATCGTCCTGGTTCTGACCCGCCAGAGGGATATTCTGCGCGAGCAGAAGAAGGATGTCCTGCCGGCACGGATCCTGGCCAAATCTTATCCAGCGGCCGGCGAGCGCCTGATGGAGCGCTACCGCACCTACAACGACGAGGTTGCTCTGGCCAAGCAGGCCGAAAAGGAAGGCCAGGTGCTCATCCTAGCCCCGGACAGCCTGTGCGGGCTGACCACGCTGAGCAAGTCGCTCAAGGGACTCAACGCCATGTACGACAAGGGCTATCGGGCCGCCGAGGCCATAGCCGACTTCCTGGAAAGCTGAACCCCGTCCCCGCACGACTCTCCATGCGGAGTTTTCCTTTTCCCGTTTTGGTCGAGCTCTTTTACAAACTTTACAGTATTGGCGCCCCGGTCTCGCTCTCTGTGCCTGCGCTCCTGCGACCGTGGCGGGGATCCGCACTCCCCTGGCTGCTCTGGGCGGTCATCAGCGCTGCGGTCATCTGATTGAAGAGCTCGTTGTAGCCGCCGGGGGTCGCCGCGGGCAGAACCAGAGTCTTGGCATTGTCGGACTCGGCCAGCGAACGCATCACATCCAGATATTGGTTGAAGAGCACCACGTTGTTGACGGCATCGATATCCATACCTACGGCCCGAAGACTGTTGATCTGATCCACAATGCCGTTGGCGATCTCCCGCCGGTAGTTGGCCTGGCCCTCGCCCTGCATCCTGGTCTTCTCGGCATCCGCCCTGGCCTGGGTCTCGATCTCGATCCGACGGGCCTCGGCACGCTCCCTGGTGGCCTCCTTCTCACGCTGGGCCGCATTGATCGAGTCCATGGCCTGCTTGACCTGGGTGGACGGATCGATGGCGGTGACCAAGGTCTTGATGACCGAGAATCCGAAGCGCTGCATCTCCTGGCCCACGGTCTGTTGAACGTCGGAGGCAATGTCGTCCTTGCGAGCGAAGGCGTCATCCAGGCTCAGGGCGGGAATGGCCGACCTGAGGGCGTCCTCCATGTACGAGCGCAGCTGGCCCGCCGGATCGACCAGCTCGTAGTATGCCGTAGCCACGTTGGCCGCCTCCACACGGAACTGTGCGGAGACCTCCACGGTGACGAAGACATTGTCCTTGGTCTTGGTCTCCAGCTTGACATTCAACTGGTTGACCCGCAGGTTGGTCTTGGCGGCTATCCGGTCCACCAAGGGGATCTTGGCATGGATGCCCGCCAGCACCACACGGTGGTACTTGCCGAAGCGCTCAATGACATCTGCCTGCTGCTGGGGAACCACGAAAATCCCTAGGAGGAAGATGATCAGCGCCAGAACCAGCACGGCGATCACAATGGCGATGCCTAGATGCATGAGTGTTCTCCTTCGAGCTTAAAACCCTTGGATACCGGACCTGAAAACCGCACCATTCCGGCCTTTCCTCTCATCACCATACATGATGGACTCGTCTGAATAATCGGCTCGGGCACTGAAGCCGTAATAGACTCGGCTTAACAAGACTTCAACCCGAAAGGACGAACATGGCAAAACTATGCGGCATCAACGCCGAAATCTTCCCCCTGGTCCTGGGCGGCAACACCTTCGGATGGACCAGCGACGAATCTGTGTCTGACCAGGTCTTGGACGCCTACACGGAAGCCGGAGGCAACCTGATCGATACAGCTGACGTCTACTCAGCCTGGGCTCCCGGCCACTCTGGCGGCGAATCCGAGATCGTCCTGGGCCGCTGGTTGGCCAAGAACGGCAACCGCAACAAGGTTCTGGTGGCCACCAAGGTCAGCCAGCACCCACAGTACTCCGGTCTTTCGGCCAAGAATATCGAGGCCGCTGCCGATGCCTCCCTGCTCAGGCTGGGCCTGGATGTAATCGATCTCTACTACGCCCACTTCGACGACAGCTCCACCCCCTTGGAGGAGACCGCAGCAGCCTTCGACAAGCTGGTCAAGGAGGGCAAGGTCCGGGCCATCGGCCTGTCCAACTACACGCCGGACCGGATCCGCGAGTGGTTCAGCATTGCTCGCAAGGAAGGCTTGACCCTGCCGGTGGCCCTGGAGCCGCAATACAATCTGGTCTACCGCAAGGACTATGAGAATGGCCTTATGCCAGTTGCCAAGGACGAGAATCTGGCGGTCTTCCCTTACTTCTCACTGGCCTCGGGCTTCCTGACGGGCAAGTACCGGACCATGGACGACCTCAAGGGCAAGCAGCGTGAGGGCATGGTCAAGGACTTCTTCACCCAGGAGGGGCTGGATGTGGTCGCCGCCATGGACGGCATCGCCAAGGCCCACGGGGTCGAGCTGGCCACAGTAGCCCTGGCCTGGCTCAACCACAGGCCTGGGATTGCGGCCCCTATCGCCTCTGCGCGCACCCCTGAGCAGCTGCCGGCCCTCCTGGCCGCTGCCCATCTGGAACTGAGCCACGAGGATATGCAGACCCTGGACCAGGTCAGCGACAAGGTCAAGGGCTGATCTGCACACTTCGCTGCCCGCTGCACGGCCAAGTGTGACACAAGCGGACACCCAACCAGGCAGTTCGAATGGAAAAGGGCTTCCATCTGATACAGGATGGAAGCCCCTTTGTACAGCTACGATCAGGCCTTGACCAAATTGACCTGCGGCTGATCCAGATCGCCGGCGTTGATGGTCAGGCTGGTGGCCAGGGTCTCTCGGGCGATCAGGTCGCTGAACTGCTGGGCCTTGGGGGCATCCTCTCCGGGCAGGGTCAGGGTCAGATGAATCCGGTCAGCGATGTCCAGACCTGCGGTCTTCCGGGCATCCTGAACCTGGCGTATCAGATCCCTGGCGTAGCCCTCAGCCAAGAGGTTATCATCCAGCTGGGTGTCGAGGATGACGAAGCCGCCAGTGGGCAGGGCTGCAGAGGCCGAACGGTCGGCCTGGGAGCCGTCCTCCTGCTCGATCCGATTGTCCAGCTCGTATTCGCCTGGCTCCAGGGCCACCGGTCCATCAGGGGTAGTGACGACCACATGGCCGTCCTGCTCTGACCAGTCGCCCTGCTTGGAGGCACGGATGACGAACTGGACCTGCTTGCCCAGTCGGGGTCCGGCCACGCGCGCATTGACCTTGAGATCGTGGATGATTCGCAGACCATGCTGGCCGGCCTGGTCCAGGGTACAGAACTCTACATCCTTAATGTTGAGCTCGGACTTGAGCACGTCCACATAGGAGCGGGCCGCATCAGGGTCACGAACCACTACGGTCAACCGGGACAGAGGCTGGCGGACGCGGATCTGCTCGGCCTTGCGCAGGGCCAGTGTGGCCGAAACCACCTCGCGGACCTTCTCCATGGCGGCTACCAGGGCAGGATCGTCGCACAGGACCTGTCCCAGCTGGGTCTCCTGTCCGGTGGCCTCGTCGGCCAGGAAGGGCCAGTCGGCCAGATGGACCGACTCGCCGCCGGTCAGGCCCCGCCAGATCTGCTCGGCCTCCATGGGCGCCAAGGGGGCCAAAACGCGGGCGAAGGCCTCCAGGACCGTGTAGAGGGTGTCGAAGGCTTGGTGATCCTCACTCCAGAAGCGGTCGCGGTTGTTGCGGATGTACCAATTAGTCAGCACATCGATGAAGTCAGTTACCGCATCGCAGGCCTCCGAGATGGCGAAGTCGTCCAGAGCCTTCTGCACCGACTGAATCAGCCGACGGGTCCGTGCCAGCAAGAAACGATCCATCTCCGGCAGGTCGGTCACACGGTCCGGTGTCAGCGCCTGGGCCTGGTAACCGGCGCCCTTGTTGGCCGCGTTGGCGTAGAGCGTGTAGAAGTAGTAAGAGCTCCAGACCGGCAGCATGACCTGACGAACCGTGTCGCGGATGCCATCGGCGGTGACGACCAGGTTGCCGCCGCGCAGGATGGAGGAGCTCATCAAGAACCAGCGCATGGCATCGGATCCGTACTTGTCGAAGACCTCATTCACATCCGGATAGTTGCGCAGGTGCTTGCTCATCTTCTGTCCGTCGGAGCCCAGGACGATGCCATGGCAGATCACGTTCTTGAAGGCCGGGCGGTCGAAGAGGGCCGTGGACATGATGTGCATGGTGTAGAACCAGCCGCGGGTCTGGCCGATGTACTCCACCACAAAATCACAGGGATCCCTGTCCTCGAAGTACTGCTTGTTCTCGAAGGGGTAGTGGAACTGGGCGAAGGGCATGGAGCCCGACTCGAACCAGCAGTCCAGCACATCGGTGATCCTGTGCATGGTGGACTTGCCGGTGGGGTCGTCAGGGTTGGGCCTGGTCAGCTGGTCGATCCAGGGCCGATGCATGTTGATCTGCCCCTTGTCATCGGTCGGGTAGCGGCCGAAGTCCTTCTTGAGCTCATCCAGGGACCCGTAGACATCCACCCGAGGGTACTTGGGATCGTCCGAAACCCAGACCGGGATGGGCGAGCCCCAGAACCTGTTGCGGGAGATGGACCAGTCGCGGGCGTTGGCCAGCCACTTGCCGAACTGGCCGTCCTTGACGTTTCCGGGGATCCAGTTGATCTGCTGGTTGAGCTCCAGCAGGCGATCCTTGATCTTGGTCACGGAGACGAACCAGCTGGAGACCGGCTTGTAGATCAGCGGGGTGCCGCAACGCCAGCAGTGGGGATAGGAGTGGACGTAGCTCTTCTCCTGGAAGAGTAGAGCCCGGTGCTCGGCAGGGATCTGTGCCAGGGGGCCGTCGCCTGCGCGCAGGTTGCGCACGATGGGCATGTTGGCCTCGAAGGCCTGCATGCCCTGGTAGTCGGGGCACTGCGCGGTGAAGACGGCCCCGGCATCGAGGACGTCTACGCTGCGGATGCCCTTGGCGTTCAGGGTGTTCATATCGTCCTCGCCGTAGGGAGCCTGGTGGACCAGGCCGGTGCCCTCCACGGTGTCGACGTAGTCGGCCGTGTAGATGGTATAGGCGTTGGGTCCGGGGGTGCCGCCCTCGGATTCGGCCTGCTCTCCGGCGAAGTAAGGGAAGACCGGCCAGTACCGCCAGCCCTCCATCTGGGACCCTTTGAGGGTGCGGACCACCTGGTAGTCCTCCCCCAGCTGCTTGGCGTAGTCTCCCAAACGGGCCGTGGCGATGTAGAACCGCTTGCCGGCGAAGGGGCCAGACACCGGGCTGACCTCGGAGTACTCGATGTCAGCGCCGACCACGATGGCCAGGTTGGTGGGGACGGTCCAGGGGGTGGTGGTCCAGAAGACCGCATAGGCGTCCTCGTCCCTGAGCTTGACGGCCACGGAGACGGTGGTGTCCTGCCGGTCCTGGTAGACATCGGCATCCATGCGCAGCTCATGGTTGGACAGCGGGGTCTGGTCCTTCCAACAGTAGGGCAGCACTCGGTAGCCCTCGTAGGCCAGACCCTTCTCATAGAGGGTCTTGAAGGCCCACATGACCGACTCCATATAAGAGACATTCAGGGTCTTGTAGCCGTGGTCGAAGTCCACCCAGCGAGCCTGACGGTGAACATAGTCCTTCCACTCGCTGGTGTACTTGAGTACCGAGGCACGGCAGGCGTCATTGAACTTCTCGATGCCCATCTGCTCGATCTGATCCACGCTGTCGATGCCGAGCTCGCGCTGAGCCTCCAGCTCGGCGGGCAGACCGTGGGTGTCCCAGCCGAAGACCCGGTTGACCTTGTGGCCCTTCATGGTCTGGTAGCGGGGAATGACATCCTTGACGTAGCCGGTCAGCAGGTGCCCGTAGTGGGGCAGGCCGTTGGCGAAGGGCGGGCCGTCAAAGAAGACGAACTCGTTGTCGGCGTGATCGCCGGACGGGCGACGATCCACTGACTTGTTGAAGGTGTCGTCGTGATCCCAGTAGTCCAGGACGGACTCCTCCATATGGGGGAAGGAGGGATTGGGCTTCACCTTGGCCAGAGCCGGGTCCACCACCGCCTTGGGATAGACTTCGCTGTCCCGACTTGTCGCATCTGAGGTATCAGTGGTCTGATTCACCGTTCACGCTCCTCGCTGGTCGTTCATGTCGCCATGTCGAGGACGAGGGACCCATGGGGCCCACCGCGGTACCACCTCGCTTGCCCGGCCAATGACCCGCGCCGGACCGCTTGAACTGGGCTATGCGGGCCCACCCGTCGGTTCTACTGGGGACCGCCGCAGGCGACCCCGTTCTTCCGAGGGCTCCCCGCTGATGACGGATCAAGGCCCATTGGTGACCAGATTATACCATCCTCAGGAAACCGGACCCGCCCGTTCGCATAACGAAACAGTCGTCAGGACTGGAAGAGATCGGGATGGCGTGGATCGCCCGGAAGATCATCCAGAGTGTCCTCGGCACCTAGCGCCTGCCGCCAGAAGTCCAGGGAACGGCCATAGGGGCTGGCCTGGCCCCCGCGAACCTGCAGGTCGGCCTTGGCCTGGAGCACATCCTCCTCGCTCACCCCGTCCAAAAGACCGACAAGTCCGGCGAATCGATCCGGGTCGTAGAAGATGCCACCGACGACCTCAAGAAGTCGGCTGGCACGTTTCATGGGCAGGGAATCCCAGTGCCTGAGCTCGATGTAGTTCTTCAGGCGGACGTCATTGAAGTGGGTGGTCAGGATGTGCGCTATCTCGGCATCGTTGAGCCGGCGGTCAGGATAGATTTCACCGGCGTTCTCATGCCAGGCGATGAAGACCTGCCGCCCCTGCGGCCCCTCCACCTCCGGTGTGTGGGAGACATCGGCCACCATGAGCGGGGTGGAGAGCATGTCCACGGCATAGTCCTCCCAGCCGAAGCCGTCCTCGAACAGCCCCGGAATCAGGCCCGTGCGCTGGGTGTCGAGCCAGTCCCAGATCCGCTGGCGCCGCAGGGGCATGCGGTTGGGCTTCCCCTCAAAGATTGGGGTGTTGCGGAAAAAGTAGGCCAAAATGGGCCCGATGGCCGTGCCCAGACGAATCTTGACGATGGCATCGTCCTCGTCCTGGTAGTCGATGCTGATCTGGGTTGAGGCGGTGCTGCGCATCATCATGGGGCCGCACTGGCCTATGCGACCCAGGTAGGTGTTCATGACCGCATAGCGTTCCTTGGGATTGATGTCCACATCCGCGTAGGACCCGGCCGGACGGTACCCGTACTCGACCAGGCGGAACCCCAGCCGCTCGGCAATGGGGTCGACCTCGGCACGGAAGCGACGGTAGAGGTCCTCGAATTCCCGGCTGTCCCGCAACACGCCCAAGGAGCACTCCACCTGACTCCCAGGCTCCAGGGAGACCACGCAGCCCGGACGACTCAGTCCGACCAGATGACCATCCTCCCGGTATTCTGCATCGCCGTCATAGCAAGGTTCCAAGGCAGACAGCAGGGCCTCGATGCCCCGCTCCCCCTCATAGGGAACCGGGGCATCGGACCCGTCGTTGCGGACTGGCAGATGCTCAATCTCAATACCGAACCGCCACTGGGACCGTGGTTTGGATCCGCGCGTGAAGTAGTCGACCAGGCTGGCCACATGCCGCGGATTAGGGACCGTCAACAGGTGCGCATACCCAACGCCTACGCTTTTCCTCATGCTGTCATGGTAGAAGCGAGCGAGGGCCTTGGGCAACCAACACGCGAGGAGTTCTGCTATCGGACGGCCGTCAGCCAGCCGGTAGCAACCCAGTGATTGCAGGCTCAGCCCACGGTCACCGTCACAGCCTGCAGGTCTTCCCTGCGCGAGGAGGATCCCACCAGCACTTGGAACTGACCAGGCTCAACCCTGCGGTTGCAGTCAGCATCGACCAGGGTCCACTCGGACACCGGTAGATCGAAGACCACCTTCCGGGTCTGCCCTGGATCCAGCTGGATCCTCTGGAAGGCCTTGAGCTCGCGGTCAGCCCAGCTGACCGAAGTCACCAGGTCGCTGATGTAGGCCTGAACCACCTCGGTGCCTGGCCGCTTGCCGGTGTTGGTCAGGTCCACCGTCACCCTGACCGTGTCTTCGGGGCCGATGGCATCCGGTCCTTCGACCTTTGGCTTTCCGTAGGCAAAGGTGGTGTAGCCCATACCCTGGCCGAAAGCGAAAGCCGGTTCCTGTGTCAGATCGGCATAGCGGTTTCCATGCTGGCCCCGGATCTGGTTGTAGTAGACCGGCAACTGCCCGGCATGCCTGGGGAAGGTGATGGGCAGCCTGCCTGTGGGCTCAACCTTGCCGGTGAGAATCCTGGCCAAGGCACGACCGCCTTGCATGCCCGGGTCAGGCTGCCAGATCAGAGCCCTGGCCGACTGTGCGGACGGAGGCAGGATCAGCGGCTTGGAGGACATGAGCACGATGACCATGGGCTTGCCCGTCTGTGCCAGGGCATCCAGAAGATCGCGCTGAGGACCATAGAGCTCCAGCGTGGCAGTGGAACGGCCCTCGCCCACCAGCTGGACCACGTCGCCGACCACAGCCACCACCAGGTCGCTTTGCTTGGCCAGATCTACGGCTCTGTCGAAGCGGCTCTGATCGATCCTGGCCGGGGCCGCCACCTTGGGCCTGGGCTGGCCGTCGGGGAAGAGTGGACCCGCTGGATCGTCAACCAGACGAACCACGTCGACTCCTTGCTCGCAGCTAAGCTGCCAGTTTTCAGGCAGCTCCTGACGCAGGCCGTCGGCCACGGTCGAGATCATCTCCCGCGGCTGGTCCTTGATCCAATCGCACTGACCGGATCCGCCGGCCCAGTCCCCGAGCTGGTTCTGGGCATCGTCGATCAACGGACCCACCAAGGCGATGCTATGCGCTGAATCATCACTAGGACGGCCATCAGCACCCACCCCACCGAACAAGGGCAGAATGCCGTCGTTCTTCAAAAGAACCGCCGACTCCTGGGCCACCTGAAGATTGAACTCCTGGTGCTCCGGTGAGTTGATGACCGCCTTCTGGGCCTCGAAGTTAGGCAGCCGCGGATTCTCGAAAAGCCCCATGCGGAATTTGAGGGCCAGGATGTGCTTGACCGCCCGGTCAAGGTCCTCCTCGTGCAGAAGCCCGGCATCCAGTGCATCCAAGGCCCCCTGGTAGAAGCCGGGCGTGGTCATGATCAGGTCGTTGCCGGCCTTGACGGCGGCTGCGGCTGCCCTGGTGTAGTCGGGCTGCACCTTCTGCTCCCAGACCATCCGGCCCACGTTGTCCCAGTCGGTGATCAGGGTGCCCTGGTAACCCCATTCCCCTCGAAGCACGTCGTTGAGCAGCCAGTTGTTGATAGTGACCGGTACCCCGTCGATGGACTCGTAGCCCAGCATGAAGGTGGCCACACCCTCCTTGGCCAGGCGCTCGAAGGGCGGCAGGAACCAGGAGAGCAGCTTACGGTGCGAAAGGTCGGCCTCGGAGGCGTCACGCCCACCCTGGGTCTCGGAGTAGCCAGCGAAGTGCTTGGCCGTGGCCAGCACAGCGTCCTTGGGCAGGGTCCCGGTCATGGCTGATCCGCCCTGGTAGCCGCGCACCATGGCCGAGGCCATCTCGCCAATCAGGAAGGGGTCCTCGCCAAAGGTCTCATCCACCCGACCCCAGCGGGTGTCCCTGGCGATGCAAAGCACCGGAGAGAAGGTCCAGTGGACGCCTGTTGTGGCGACCTCCTGGGCTGTGGCCCGCCCCATCCGCTGAACCAGTTCAGGGTCGAAGGAGGCTGCCATGCCCAGCTGTTCGGGAAAGATGGTGGCCCCGCGGAAGAAGGAATGGCCGTGGATGCAGTCGTCGCCGATCAGCAGGGGAATGCCCAGACGGGTTCGATGGACGGCCTTGTCGGCCTTGATCATGTTCTGCGGAGAGACATGCAGCAGGGACCCTGCGTGCTGGTCCACCACCTCCTTGTCCACTCCCGAGCGAGCATCCAGCTGCATCATCTGGCCCACCTTCTCCTCTCGGGTCATTCGGCCCAGCAGGTCGGCCACTCGTTCATCTACGCTCAGGTCGGGATTGCAGTAGGGCAAGTCCTCTGTCAACTTCCTTGATGCCATCCGGACACCTTCCTTTCTTACTAAGCACTAAATCCACTCATATATTTGCGTCCGGTCTGTCTGAAGCAGATCAGACTAAAGCCGGTCTATCGAACGATGATTGCCAGGTCCCAGGGTCCAATGATCATCGGCTGGCCCTGGTCCACATGCGCCTGAGGATCAGCCTGCCCGTCAGCTACCAGCAGATGCCCCCCGTAGGGCGCGTCCAGCTCGACCTTCTTGGATGAATAATTGAGCAGGTAGGCGACCTGCTCTCCCAGGGCGTTGATGCCCTCCCGCACGGTGACCAAGCCAGCCAGGTCTCGGGCAGGACCACTCAAGCCAGCCGCATCCGCCGCATCCGAAAGCAGCATCCGCATGCCCTCAGCCGAGGGTAGAGTGCCGATCCACTCAGCAATGCCGTTGCCGTAATCATGACGGGTCACAGCCGCATACCGCCCCCAGACTGGATGGTCATAGGAGGCCAGGACCTGAGTGCCGGGGCGCGCATTCAGCAGCTCAATCAGCCCCTGGCAGGCCGGTCCGGCCTGGTCGGCCCCATGCAAATCCAAGCTCAGATTATTGCCGGGACGGGTGAACTGGTTGTAATCGACGCCGAACACGTCGGTCAGCAGATGCGGCGCCTTGTCGTGCCAGACCTTGAGATTCTCGTCCGCCACAAAGGAGCGCAGCGTGGCCACCAAGTGACCTCCCTGATGAACGTAATCAGCCAAGGCCCTCAGCGTATCTTCATTGGTGCTGTACAAGGCTGGAATCACGACCATTGCGTAAGAGTCCAGTTGGGACTGGTCAGCCTTGTCGCTGATGAAATCACACTCGATGTTGAGCTCGAAGAGGGCATCGTAGACCCGTCTGACCACATCGTTGTACGAGATCTGCCCCTGCTGACGGGGGAAGCCGGTCTCCAGGGAGAACCAGTCCAGGGCGGTCAGGGAGTCGTTGCCCACCATGATGGCGACCTTGTTGCGCTTTTGGAGGTTGGTCAGGCGCTCCCCCACACCCTTTTGCGCTATCTGCCTGCCGAACTGGCCGGCCTCCTCATAGGTTGGGTTGGGTTCCATATCCTGCGAAAGCAGACCCTTCCAGTAGGTCTCAAAGGAATTGTGGATGGAATGCCAGTGCCAGTACATGACCCCGTCAGCCCCCGAGGCCAGATGGCTGTACGCCTGAAGCCGCAGCTGGCCCGGATAGGGAAGCCAGCCGTTCTGCCCCTGGGCATCGGTTTCCAGAACCAGATAGTTGGCACCACCCTTCAGGCTGCGGGCCATGTCCCCGCCGAAGGCGATCTCCTTGCCGGTCAGGTCATCCTCAGTGGGATGGTAGATGTCCACACCGGCCACATCCAGGCATTCGGCCGCTTCGAAATGATCGACAGCTGGCTGAAGGCCATATGACCAGCCTGGACCCCAGTCGAAATCGAAGTTGTGGGTGACGAACTGGTCCTCGCGAGCATATTCGCGCACGATGCCAGCTTGCCAGGCCAGGTAGTGGCTGACCTGGCTTCGGCGGAAGCGGTCAAAGGCCGAACCCAGGGATGCATTGATGGTCCCGGTCAGATCGGGAAAGTCCTCCCAGGAGTCAATTCTGTTGGACCAGTAGTCCAGGCCAAAGGCAGCATTGAGACGATCCAGATCATCGTCAAAGCGCCGCCGTAGATCCTTGACGAAGAGCCGCTGCATGTCGGGCGATACGCAGTCGTAGTATTTGGTCTCGTTGTCGACCTGGTAGCCGATCACCTGAGAGTTATCGGCCACATGGCTTATTAGCTTGCGGATGACGCGCTCGCCATAGTACCGGTAGGAGGGGTTGACGATGTCCATGATCTGGCGAGCGCCATACCGGTTGTGGCCCTTGGGAGTGTCCGCCAGAACATCCGGATGCATGGCGGCCAGCCAGGCGGGGACGGCATAGGTGGGCGTGCCCACGATGACCTGAATGCCGAAGCGTCCAGCCGCTTCCAGC
Organism: Bifidobacterium asteroides; assembly: GCF_003202755.1. Classification (GTDB taxonomy): domain Bacteria; phylum Actinomycetota; class Actinomycetes; order Actinomycetales; family Bifidobacteriaceae; genus Bombiscardovia; species Bombiscardovia asteroides_F. The sequence goes on along the minus strand of NZ_QGLK01000001.1, from coordinate 605,655 downwards.
ACCCGGTCCACATGGCTGAAGTCGAATACGCCGGGTTGAGGCTCCAGGGTGCTCCAGGTGGATTCGGCGATACGAATGGTGGTAATGCCAGCGGACTTCATCATGGACATATCCTTGTCCACCCGCTCATAGGGCATGTATTCGTCGTAGTAGGCGCATCCGAAGATGAGCCTGTCCGGAAGGCGTGTGCGGACTGCGTTGTCTGTCATGATGAGCTCCAATCTCAATCTACAGGGTTAAATTCATAGGACAAAAGTGTTGAAGGATCGTGGCTCCAGGGTCGCCTTAAAGCCTTGACTCTCTTCGCCATCTTCTTCCGGCCCGGAGAAGGAGAAGGGCATGGCGCGATCCAGGGCGTTCTGTGCCACGACAACAATCGATCCATCCGGATTTTCGAAGGCTGTGGCCATGGAGCTGAAATGGCCACGCGTCTCCAGCAGGCGAGCGCCCGGGCGCACATAGTGCGAGTAATGGCGCATGACGTAGTACTCGGGATTCCGCCTGACCTTGCCGGTGGTGGTGTCGATGGAGAAGAGGGAGTTCTGCCGCCAGCCCCAAGTGGATATACCCTGGCCCAGAACCATGTTCCAGTAGGTGTAGCAGGTTGCTCCAGCCCGAAGATATCGGTTGACCAGCGAAAAGACGTATTCGGCGTACTCCCAGGTGTTGCCGCCCATGCCGCATTCAGACTCGGTCTGTTCCAGCTCAATCTCAGGCCAGGACTGGTGAGTGCGCTCGATGTCATGCTGGCCGGCCCACTGGTAGCCGATGCCGGCGATGTACCTACGGCAGTCCTCGTCGAAGAGGATGTTGTCCACGTACCGGTTGTAGTTCTCCAGAATCATGCCTTCGGGGCCGAATTTCATATCCTCGGGACCATTGAGGGTCCCCAGGAAGATGGCCGTGTCCGGCGCCTCTTTGGCAAAGAGGGGACCCAGATAGTCGCGGATGAAGATGCGCATGTCCTCACTGGACCAGAGACAGGAGGGGAATTTCTGGTCCGCGAAGACCTCGTTCTGCACGTGCAGCTGGTCGATGTGGATGCCGCGGCGGTCATACTCGCGCACATACCGCAGAAGGTAGCGGGCATAGGCAGTGAGATTGCGCTCGCTCATGTCAATTCGCCCGAAATTGTAGACCTTGGGGCGTTTCATCCAGGTGGGCGGGCTCCAGGGGCTGGCGAACAGTCCCATGCTCGGCTGATACTTCTGGGCCTGGCGGATATACGGAATCAGGGTCTGCTCGTCGTGGTCGACGCTGAAATGCTCCAGGTCATAGTCGCCGTCGGTCTCGTCATAGCTGTACCAACCCGCGGCGAAGTCATTGGCGCCGACCGGGGTCCTGTTGAAGGTCAGATTCAGCTCGTCCGGGCTAAAGAGCTCACGGATGACCCCATCACGTTTCTCCTCCCCCAGCTCCTGCAAGGGCAGCCACCCCAACTCATTGAAGCAGCCGCCAAACCCTCTGAGGGTCTGCAACTTACCGCCGGCGCATTCCAGATCAGGCGATGACTCCAGAGCGGAGACAGCCAAGTGCTGCTCCTGCATGGCCTGCTGCCGAGTGGTTGTAACCCAAATCGGTTCTGCATTCCTATTCATATTATCTTCTGCTCCTTTGCATAGTTTTCCTGTATGCCCACATAGGCCAAATCACTTGACGTTTCTGATCATCAGGATAAAGACGCATCCCAACAGAGCGAAAACGATAGCAGTTGGGAAGGCCGCCGCATAACCCCAGTTCAGCGTGATGAAGGACATGACCAGAGGGCCGGCCATCTGCCCCAGTGTGGTGGCCAGGTTGAGGATGCCCAGATCCTTGCCGGCTTCCTCCTTGCTGGGCAAGACATCGACATTGAGCGCCTGGTCGACGGACGAATAGACTCCATAGCCGAACCCGGCGATGCCGGCGTACAGATACATGCCCATGACGGTGGGGCTGATCCAAGGCATGGCGATGCCGACGGCGAAGAGAACGGAGGCGATGACCACCGGCACCTTGCGCCGCCCGATCAGGTCGGAAACGGGCCCCGAGACCAAAGAGCCCAGCAGGGAAACCACCATGGTGATGACGGACATGACCGAAATGGTTGCGGCTGCCTGGGTTACGGTTTGGCCCACATACTTTTCAATGATGTAGAGCTGATAGGCGGAGATCATCTGATAGCTCAACAGCATGCAGAGCCTTCCGACGAAGGCCTTATAGAAGTCATGGGCCCCATGGAAGCGCGGAGGCTGGAAGGACTTGAGCACATCCATGAGGGTGCCCTCGTCCTTGGGCAGGTAAGCAGCCGAGCCCTCCCTAGGCATGATCAGAATGGCCACGACACCACCCATGAACATGAGTACGCCAGCCAGAACGAAGCCAGTGAACATATGGGTCACCAGGGCCGCACCGATCAGAGAGCCGATGGGCGAACCGATGGTAGAGCCTGCCCCATAGAAGGCGGACAGGGTTCCACGCACACCGGATGGCACACGGTCGGACAGGATGGCCACCATAGGGGCGATCATGCAGTTCAGGCCGAACATGCAGAGGCAATAGACGATGGTCAGCAGGATCGGGTTGGTGGTCATGCCCGTCAGGAACAGGGTTACACCACCCAGGACTGCGCCGCCCAGGACCCATGGTGTTCGACGCCCATACCGGGAGCGGCTGCGATCAGAGAAGTTGCCGAAGAGCAGGTTGGAGACCAATGAAGCCACGGCGGTACAGGCATTGACTATGCCCATCAGCGCCTCGGGGGCGATGCCCGGGACCTGCTTGAGATGCTCTGGAAGCAGCACGATGCTGACAATTCCCAGGCCAGACATCCACAGAATGCCGAAGGCCAGGAAGCTCGCCCCAAATCGAAACAGGGTCTTTTTTGGAACCGGCTTGCCCGTCTCGGGCGATAACAGCGGATCCCGCTGGGCTGCAGCAAGGGCAGCCTTATGCGCCTGCAGAAGCTCGGAATCGTCCGATGCAGGGGTTGTTGAGTCGCTCATGGTGTCGACCTCTTTCAACTAGTCTTCTCTGACAGGTCCAATGTGTGGCAGACAACCATATCTACCACCCATTAGATAATTATATATCTAACAGGCATTCGATATATTTGTCAAATCAATCATCCAGCGCGGATTCGCGAACGACAAGGACTTCCTTGTCCAATACCCTACCGAGTCGAGACCCTGTCGAGCCTACGGGCGGCACTGTTATGAATCCGGCCACCATGTACCATGAGTATCAAACGACCGGCAGCACCCAGGCCTTCAAGGACAACGAAAAGGAGCCGCAAGACCAGACAATGGCGAGCCGAACCAGAAAGTCACCCGAGGTGAGACGGGCGGAAATCACACATGCCGCCGCCCATCTCATCAGCCAACATGGATACAACGGCATATCGCTCAAAGATGTCGCTGACATGGTGGGGATGTCACAGCCGGGCGTCCTCCATTATGTGGGCAGCAAGGAAGGCCTGCTCTCCCTCCTGGTCACGGACATTTATGACGTCAATGGCACCCCGGAGGAATTCGTACAGACAGGACTGCCCGGGTCCGACCCCGATCATCCCCATCTTCCGGCCTATTTTGACTATCTGGTCGCCCACAACGCGGGGCGGCCCGAACTCACCCAGCTATATACGGTCCTGGAAACCGAGGCTATCTCCACCAACCATCCCTTGCATGATTACTTCATCCGCAGGCCGACAGAGGTCTGGGAGCACTATTCCAAATTCCCCTGGCTGCTTCCTGATGGCATAGGATGGGCGGCAGACATGCCAAGCAAGGTGAGGATGAGCCTGGAAGTCATGGACGGCATACAGATACGACTGCTGCGTGAGCCGAAAATCGACTACGTCCGGGAATGGAGCCGGTTCAAGGCGCTGATCTTCCCCTCCCCGCTCTGGGATGGATATTGCTGATCAAAACCACGCCCGCAGGAGTCAAGCCGACAAGGTGATGCCGGGCACCGGCCAGCCCGCCTAGTCCATCCTGAAGGGCCTGGCATCATAAGGCGCCTGATACCGCCGATCCCTCCAGAAGTATTCATAATCGTGGTCATTGATCGGACGGACGACCTTGCAGGGGTGGCCGTAGGCGACCACGTCGGAGGGGATGTCCTTGGTGACCAGGGACCCCGCCCCAATGACCGTGTTGTCTCCGATGGTCACTCCCGGCATGATGATGGCGCCTGCTCCGATCCACACATTCCTGCCGATGCTGACCGGAACCGTGAACTGAGGCGTTCCATAGGCTCGTATATCGGGGCGAATGGTGTGCCCGGTGGTCACAATGGTGGCGTTGGGCCCGAACATGGTGTGGTCGCCTATGTCAATGCGGCCGTCGTCGACCAGAACCAGGTTGAAGTTGGCGTAGCATTTGCTCCCCCAGTAGGTGTTGCAGGCCCAGTTGGCCCGTATCGGCCCCTCAATCCAGCTGCCTTGGCCGAATGAGCCGAACATCTTCTTGCAGAGGTCCTGCTTCTTCTTTACCTGGCTGGGACGGCAGGCGTTGAAGTCGAAGACCAGATCCTGCTGGGCGTCCTGGACCTGCTTCATTTCGGGTGTATCGGCAATGTAGATCTGGTCGGTGTCCAGCAGAGCCTTGATCTCCTCGCGGCTGGTCATGGTAACCCCCTCTTTCCTTGATCCTCGTGGTTCATCAATTCCGAGGCCGGCGCATGAGCTTCGGACTCCGGCCCCGTCATGGTGGCTACAGGCTTTCCAGAACCTTCTCCCCGTCCTGGACAGGTGCTGCCTGCCCAGCATCCAGGCCGGCCGATTCCGCAGGCTGGGATTCAAGGGCCGCCTTGTGGTCCTGGCTGAGCTTTTGCTGGTCGCCCGGCTTCTTGGCAGCGGCGATCATCAGCTTGATCCTGTTGAGCTGGTTGGCCTCAGATGCGCCGGGATCATAGTCGATCGAGACGATGTTGGCCTCGGGGTAGGTCCTGCGGATCTTGCCGAACATGCCACGCCCGGTCACGTGGTTGGGCAGGCAGGCGAAGGGCTGTGCGCAGACGATGTTGGGCGCGCCGGACTGGATCAGTTCGATGATCTCACCGGTCAGGAGCCAACCCTCTCCGGCCTGAACACCCAGGGAGGTGACAGAGGCGGCCTTCTCCCTCAGATCGCTGATGTGGGCGGGAATGTCGAACTTTCCATGGGAGGCCTTGAAGCCGGCGATCATGGGGGCACGGTAGACATCCGCAGCCTTGAGGACGATCTTCTTGACACCCACCTGGCCGCCGGTGCCCAGCATCTCCTCGTTCCATTCAGCGTTGGAGATGCCGTTGACCATGAAGTCGCAGACGCCGGGGAGCACGGCTTCGCAGCCCTGGCTCTCAATCAGGTCGACCACGTGGTTGTTGGCATCGGGATGGTACTTGACCAGGATCTCCCCGACTACACCCACCCGGGGCTTGCGGGGGATATCGCGCAGGGGTAGTTGGTCGAAGGCCCGGATCATCCGCTTCATCAGCGTGCCATAGGGCAGATAGCCATGACCATAGACCTTCTTGGCGGTCTTGGAGTACCCGTGGTGCTCGATGGTCTCCTTGCAGATCGTGTCCCAGAGCTTGTAGAGCTTGTTGGCTGAGCCGGGCTCCTGCTCGTAGGGGCGGACCCTGAGCAGGCACTCGATCATGGCGTCGCCCAGGTAGAAGGCCTTGACGGCGCGGTGCAGCAGAGCCGGAGTTACCTGAAGGCCGGGATTGGCCCGGAATCCTTGAACGCTCAGGGTGATGATGGGGACGTATCCATAGCCGGCATCAGCCATGGCCTTGCGCAAAAGGCCATAGTAGTTGGTGGCCCTGCACATGCCGCCGGTCTGTGTGACGATGACCGCGCACTTGTGCGGGTCGAACCTGCCGGACAGGAAGGCGTTGACCAGCTGCCCCACCACGATGATGGCCGGGAAGCAGGCATCGTTGTTGACGTACTTAACCCCGGTGTTGATGTCTTCTGCCGTGGCATGCTTCAGAAGCTCGAAGTGGTAGTCGGCGCTGGAGAAGACCGCCTCCAGGAGGGAGAAGTGCACAGGAGACATCTGCGGCGCTACCACTGTGAATTTATGCCCCATCTCCTTGGTGAAGCGATGCTCAGTGGCGTACTTGGACAGGGTCGGCTTGGCAGCGGCCCCGCTGGGCTGAACAGCTTTGTCCTGTTCAGCCGGGCGCTCTGCCGACTTGCTTTCAGCTTCCTTCTGCCGCGATGCCATGGTCTCCCGGATGGGTCTGATACCCATGGGGTGAAGACCTATCAGACCCTGATCGCTTTTGTCGTGCAGGGCCACGAACCGGGCCAGAGCCACGATGTCGGCCTTGCGCTGGGACAAGTTGATCTTCTGCGCGTTGGTGGACCGGAACCCATCGGATTTCGGCTGGTCAGGCGCATCCGCTTCCACTGCTTCAATATGGCTTGCAAGGTCTTGAGAATTCTGAGAATCAGACGAATCCTCCACCCGAACCAGGTCAGGCGATGAACCAACTTCCTTGACCGCGACCTTCGCAGGCACCTGTTCCATAACGGGCGCTTCCTTCCGGTCTTCGCTGTCCTCCTGGGCCAGATCCCGCTGATGGCGTTCGTCCATGGCGGCCTTCAGCGAGCGCAGACGGATCTTGGCCGCACCCAGGTTGGAGACCTCGTCGATCTTCAGCTGCGTGTAGACATCGCCCTTATCGGCCAGGATCTCCTGGACCTGGTCGGTGGTGATGGCATCCACGCCGCATCCGAAACTGACCAGCTGGACCAGCTGCAGGTCGGGATACTCGGAGACGAACCTGGCTGCCGAGTAGAGCCTGGAGTGGTAGGCCCACTGGTCGGTCACCCTCAAGGGCATCTTCTGATGGTCGTCACCAAAGCCTGGCACGGTCTTGCGGAACTTGGCGGCTGTGGGGTTGTTGGAGGCCAGGGCCCGCTCCCCCGCCGCCGGAATGATGTAATCGCTCAGCTTGGGCAGTTTATGCACGTCCAGCTCGCAGATCGAATCCTCGGAGAGCACAGCCATACCCAGGGAGCAGATAGTCTCGGGAATGCCGTGGTTGACCTCGGGGTCCACATGGTAGGGTCGTCCGGACAGGACCACGCCCTTGACTCCGTACTCCTGCATGTAGGCCAGGGCACGAAGCCCCTCCTGGCGGACGTCCTCCTTGAACCGGGCATCCTCACGGTAGGCCTCCTGGACGGCCGTCCGGGCCTCCTCCTCGCTCACCTTGGCCCAGTCGAAGACCTTGACGATCCGCTCGACCATCTTCTCCTTGTTGGACAGGTTGAAGTAGGGCCGCATGAAGCGGACGCCGTTCTCCTTGAGCTCGCCCATGTTGGCCTCGATCACCACCGGATAATTGGCCACGATTGGGCAGTTGTAGTGGTTGTCCGTATCCGGAACCAGCTCCTGCTCGTAGGTGACGCAGGGGTAGAAAATGGTCTTGATGCCCTTGTCCACCAAGGAGTGAATGTGCCCGTGGACCAGCTTGGCCGGGTAGCAGATGTTCTCGGAGGCGATGGACTCCATCCCGCTCTCGAAGAGCTCGTGGTTGGATCGCCCGGAGATCATGACCCGGAAGCCCAGCGAGGTCAGCAGAGTGAACCAGAAGGGGTAGTCCTCATACATGTTGAGCACACGAGGAATGCCGATATCACCCCTGGTGGCCTTGTCAGGGGTCAGACGGCGGTAGGCGAAGGCCCGCTTGTACTTGAAGTCGTAGAGGTTGGGCCTGTCGGAGCGCTTACGGTTCTTGTCCCCGCCACGTTCGCAGCGGTTTCCGGTCACATAGCGGCCGCCGTCCTCGAATTCAGTAATGGTCAGCTTGCAGTGGTTCTGGCAGAGCTTGCAGACATCGTGGGTGGTGGTCATGGAGAGGTTGTCCAGATCATCCCCCGCCAGGATGGAGCTGACTACATGGCCGTCTTCCACCCTCAGATCGGGCAGAGTCGTCTTGAACCCCTGGTCATTCTTGGAGGCAATCTTGTTGACGGCGGCCGGTGACAACCTTGACTTGGTGGAAGCCGGAGCCCTGTTGGGCGTAGTGGGGGTCCTGCCCACGGACTTCGTCCCGGCGGCCATGTGGGAGCTGGCCGCAGCGAAATCCTCGATCTCGTCATTCTGCGGGCAGTGCATGCGGGCCGTCAGTGCGGCACCGTAGGCTCCCATGAGCCCGGCGATGTTGGGCCTGGTCACCTTGCGACCGGTCAGGAGTTCGAAGGCCCGCAGGACGGCATCGTTGAGGAAGGTGCCTCCCTGGACCACGACCACCGGCCCCAGGGCGTTGGCGTCACGCAGCTTGATGACCTTGTAGAGGGCGTTCCTGACCACCGAGTAGCAGAGTCCTGCGGCGATGTCCTCCGGGGAGGCACCCTCCTTCTGAGCCTGTTTGACCGAGGAGTTCATGAAGACCGTGCAACGGGAGCCCAGATCGGTCGGGGCCTCGGAGGCCAGCGCCTGCTTGGTGAACTCCTGGATGCTGATGCCCATGGACTGGGCGAAAGTCTGCAGGAAGGATCCGCAGCCGGCCGAGCAAGCCTCGTTGACGCAGATCGAATCGATGACCCCGTCGTTGACGGCGATGTACTTCATATCCTGTCCGCCGATGTCGATGACCGAGGTAACGCCGGGGCTGATCTCCTCGGCGGCCCGGTAGTGGGCCATGGTCTCGACCACGCCCTCGTCAACATGCAGGCCGGCCTTGACCAGACCTTCACCATAGCCAGTAGCGCAGGCACGGGCAATGTAAGCGCCCTCTGGCAGGGACTTCCTGACTTCCTTGACGATGTTGGCGGCGGCGATCAGCGGGCTGTCCTTATGCACCCCGTAGGTGGACCAGACGATGGTCTTATCGTCGTTGATCAGGACGGCCTTGATGGTGGTGCTGCCCGCATCGATGCCCAGAAAGTGCGGCCCCTTGGCTCCGGACAGGTCCCCGGTGGGGATGACCTGGGCACCATGCCGGTCATTGAACTCCTTGCGCTCCTCCTCGTTCAGGAAGAGCGGGCGGATCGTTCTGGCTGTGGAAGGCATGTTCTCCAGGCCCTTCAGGGCGGAGAGGACGCCATCCAACGAAGTCAGATCAAAGTGCATGTCCTGGTTTTTGCTGGCATCCTTGGTGACCTCGGTCGCCTGAACCTTATTCTCACCGTTCACCAGGGTGGTGGTGCGGCCATCCTGCATGGCATCCTGCAGAGCCATCTTGTCCAGGTTCGAAGCCTTCTCGGACCGTGCCTTGTCGACCTCCGCTTGGTCCAGTCCCCAAGCAGGACCGAAGGGGTCGTTCACATCGGTTTCTGGCGAGTAGTCGGTCTTGACATGCGCAGCGCTGTCCTGGTCATCCTGGTCGTGACGACCAGCCATGATGGCGGCGCCATAGGCCACGTAGAGGTGCGCATTCTCAGGAATAATATAGCGGCTGACCCTGTCCTGGAGGATCCGTTTGAAGGCTTCCCTCAGCTCGCTCATGAAGAAGAGGGGCCCGCCCAAAAAGATCACGTTGCCACGGATGGGACGCCCGCAGGCCAGACCGGAAATAGTCTGTGTGGCAACGGCATTGAAGATTGATGCGGCCAGATCCTCCTTGGCGGCTCCGTCGTTGATCAGGGGCTGGAGGTCGGACTTGGCGAAGACCCCGCAACGCGATGCGATGGGATAAATGGTCTTGTATTTGGAGGCCATATCGTTCAGGCCGGAAGCATCGGTGTTGAGCAGGGTGGCCATCTGATCGATGAAAGCACCAGTCCCGCCCGCGCAGGACCCGTTCATCCGCTGCTCCGGAGTGGGCTTCAGATAGGTGATCTTGGCATCCTCGCCGCCCAGTTCGATGATCACATCCCCCTCGGGATAGGTGGCGTTGATGGCCTCGGTCTCGGCAATGACCTCCTGGGCAAACTCGGCCTGAAGCTGGCTTGCCAGCTCCAACCCGCCCGAGCCGGTGATCACCAGGCTGATGGGATTGCTGGCCAGACCAACCCGTGATAGGGAGAGCTTAATATCCGTGACCAGTTCCGCCACGCACTGCCGCACGTTGGCATGATGGCGGCGATAGTCGCTGAAAAGCGCCTGATCCAGCCTGTCCCCTGTGCCAAGAACCACGGCCTTGACAGTGGTGGAACCGATGTCCAAACCCACACGCAGGAGATCCCGCGGTCCTGTGCCCTTATATCGACCCGCTATGTCGACGCCATCAGACATGAAACAACCTCAATCCGTGAGACCGCCGCATGATGGGGTTGAAAAGCAGACACCACATCATATCCGGCTTGCTATATTTATGCTACCGCCAGAGCGTGAATAACTTTTGCAATATCGGGGAATCAAGACTGTCACCTTTGACACAGTCGCCAGCAAAAACGCCTCTGCTGCAGGCAAGCCGCAGACGAGGGCAGGTGCATCAAGGCGTTGTTCCAACCCTTCTCCTTCACACTTTGACCTCAATCAAAGACTCCTTGCAAACGGGAGAAATGCCACTGTGCCCTCGGCGAAATCGGCCCAAAAACAATCAGCAGAGGGCCTGCAGCTGACCGGCAGAGGACATGGAATTGTCCCCGTATTGAGAGACCCTGAGAGGACGTTTCCTTCGCTGACCAACCCGCATACCATCCCGTACAGGCTATGCCGAATGAGTTGATCAGGCTGGCGGAACCGATGGTCAGGAGGCATCAGGTGCGAGCATACATGGGTTCGAACATGCGCGGGTCGATGGGTACGTCGACTGGCTCAGCCCCATCCGGACTGGCCCCCAAGCCCTTGGATCAGCTGCCCCGCCTGGCACGAGATACCACCGAGGAAGACCCCTGGCCCGTCAGTGTGCTCAGTCAGAAGTACCACGACGCAGTGGCCCGCTGGCCCGGAGCCTGGGTGGAGGGTCAGATAGTGGAGATCAATACCCGCCGGACCGGTTCCGCCTATCTGACCCTGCGCGACAACTTCGAGGACATCTCCATCAACGTCATGGGCTTCCGTGCCTTCGCCACCCAGGCCAGGGAATTCCGCCAGGGCGACCGTGTGGTGGTGCACGGGCGGCCCGACCTGTGGATCAAACAGACCCGTTTGAGCTTCATGGCCGACCGGATCAAGCGTGTGGGAACCGGCGACCTCAAGGAGCAGATCGACCAGCTCAGGCGCAAGCTCAAGGGCGAAGGCCTCTTCGACGCGGAAAACAAGGTGCCCCTGCCTGAGTTTCCCCGACGCATCGGCCTGATCTGCGCACCCAAGGCCAGGGCCGAGGGGGATGTGATCACCAACGCCCGTCTGCGCTGGCCCACCATCGAATTCTCCGTGGTGCACGCCCACGTCCAGGGTCCTCAGTGCCCGCCCGAGGTGGTCGAGGCCATCCAAAAGCTGGATGCTGATCCTGCCGTGGATGTGATCATCGTGGCCAGGGGCGGCGGCAGCTTCGAGGATCTGCTCGGATTTTCGGACGAGTCAGTAGTCCGGGCCACGGCAGCCTGCCTCACCCCCGTCGTCTCAGCCATCGGCCACGAGGACGACTGGACCCTTATCGATCTGGCGGCGGACCTGCGCGCATCCACCCCCACTGACGCAGCCAAGCGGGTGGTGCCCGACCTGGTCGAGCAGGAAGGGATCATCCAGGAGGCCCGAATGCGCATAAACGCGCGTATTGAGAATATGGTCGAAGGCGAGACGCGCTTGATTGAGGGATATGCCAACCGCCCCAGCCTGACCAAGCCGCAGACCATGCTGGACAAGCCCCAGCGGTTGGTCGACGAATCCTTGGTTCGCCTGGACATCGCCCTGCGACGAATCGTGGACGATGCCTCCTTGACCGTGGAGAAGCTCCAGTCATCGCTGACCGCCCTCTCTCCTCAATCCACGCTGGACCGTGGATATGCAGTCGTGCAGGCCCTGGACGGGAAGGTGGTCATCAGCCCCCAGCAGGTTCAGGCCGATCAGGATCTGACTTTGACCGTCAAAGAGGGCCGGATCGAGACCAGGGTCGTCAGCGGGCAGTGACCCATTCCACGTGGTCTGTCACATATAATCATCCGCATTATTTAGGAATTTGATCAACTCACCAGATAAGAAGAGGAGCAGGCATGAGCGACACCGACGAGGAGCAGGACAAGGAGCAGGACAAGGAACAGCCGGTACTGGCTTCGGCCCTGAGCCAGAAGGAACGCGAGACCATCGCCAAACTGCCCTATGAGCAGGCCCGGGACCAGCTGATCCAGGCGGTTCAAGCGCTGGAGGCCGGCGGCCTGGATCTGGATGCCTCCATGCGCCAGTGGGAGATCGGCGAAGCTTTGGCCAAGCGTGCCCAGGAGCTGCTGGGTCAGGTGCGAGCCAAGCTCGACGCCGCCCAGCAGGAGCAGGCCAGCGCCGGAGCCCAGGCCGGCACTCAATCCAACTTGGATGCCTGAAGTCCCCTACTCCACCATCACCGTGGCCAGCAGGGCTGCATGATCCGAACCTGCGATAGGTACGGCCTGCAGCTGGTTGGCCCTGATGTCACGGTCCACCACAACATGATCGATAGCCACCAACCTGGGCAATGGAGCCCTGTCGGCCGGCCAGGTCATGCTCATGCCATGCCCGGCCTGACGTGCCCCATCGCTGAACCGCTCCCCTAACATGTCTCGGAAGACCGCATGGTCATAAGTAGCGTTGAAATCTCCCATCAGCACGTATCGAGTGTGCTCGTGGTTTCGCAGCTTTCCCAGGTCGGACACGCTGCGTCGCCACGCATTCCAACTGCCAGGTTGCGGTGAGGTGGTATGGACCGAGACGAATCTGACGCTGGTCTTGCCTCTGCCGAAGTCAATGCTGGCCGCCGGCATCATGGAGGAGCGAGATCCCACGTCGTCCTTTGAGGGCGACTGCATTGGCGCGGCCGTCCAAAGACCGTTGGCGTATTCCTTAGAAGATGTGGAAAGCTGCTCGTGGGGCAGATAGCGGTCGATGCCGGCCTTGTGAAGACGGTCCACAAAATCCTCGCTGACCTCCTGCAGAGCCAGCACCTCAACCCGGTTGTCGCTGACAGTCTTGACTACCTGATCGGCTTCGGCCTGTCCTTTGTAGACGTTCAGCGTCATGACCCGGGCCACATCGTCGTACCGGTCGGGATGCTCAAGAGCTGCCAGCTGATCAGCTTGGCCATTGAGTTCGTGTCCTTCTTGGTAGAAGGGATACTGCCAGTAGACATTCAAGGCCAAGGCGGCGATAAGCACCAAAGCCGTGAACCATCGTGAAGACATCAGAGCGAGGAGCAGGGCCAGCAGACCCAAGAGAATGAACCAGGGCGTCAGAGCGGCCAGATCCGGCAGGTATGGGATCGACGACAGCCATGCCGGACAGGCACGCGCCGCCAGAGCCAGCAAGCTGGCCAACGCCAGCAGCCTGGCCACCCACCCAAAGACGTGCTTCACCAGGAAGGACTGTCTGAATCTCGCCATGGTCTCCTCCAGAAAATCATCGCCGACCCGGTCCCCCTTCCAAGGAACACACAGTCAGCTCGACCGTTGAGCAATTGTAAACCACGACCATATGGCGGACAGGTATATGAACCTAACTTCTCCAGAAAGGGAACGGTGCTAGCCCGCACACCAGCGACCTGCCCAAGTCCCACTTCGTGGTACAGTAGTTTCCGTTGCCCCGGTAGCTCAGGGGATAGAGCACTTCTCTCCTAAAGAAGGTGTCGTGCGTTCGAATCGCATCCGGGGCACTCTAAAGGTTCAGGCATAAGAGTACTTGGCCCTGCTCTCCGCAACCATTTCCCAACTCTATGGCTTTCCATATTCTGGCACATCGCCAACGGGTATCCCCCGCTACTAGCTTCCACACATGTACATTGGAGGAGGTTTCGGTACCGTTAGTCGAGCTTATACGCGGTCCGGCTGATACAGCTGCCGGGTATGCTTCGAAGTCAGAGCAGTCGATGAGGTCATGTCTGACTAACACCATGTGCTGATCACTGTGCTCGTTTGACCATTACCAGCCCAAGGCGAGAGGACGTTACAGGTCAGGGACGTCCATCTGAGGATGGCATATCGTCCCTGTTATCCCAATGCTCAGCCTGCAATACATGCTGCCTGTTCCACTTGGCCAAGTGGCGAATGATCGTCTGATCGCTGTTGAGATAATAAGCGGCCAGCTCCCGGTTGAACCAGGTCCTGTCCTTATCACTGGTGGGCACAGTGAGCGGATGCCGGTCGCCATGCGCGATCAGCAGCCCATTGCCAGCGAGCAGCGCAGTCCTCTTATTGCCGTCGCCAAATGGCTGCATCTTGGCCAGTCCGGCAAAAAGACGCACCGCATCTTCCAGGATGTCTTCTCCAGTTGCTCCCCCAACGGTGCTTTTTATCAGGGATGCAATGGTGGCAGAATCAGGCACGGGTGGCTCGTACCTCCCCAAAGGGGTGCTGACCATGACGGGGGTGCGTTCGTCGCGCAGCTTGCCTGGTTCCATGGCAGCAGTCCTTGTCAACTGCGCGTTGATGGACTTCACGTAGGCCAGGTCGATCGGCTCGCGAGCATAGTCGTAGTGCAGGGTGTAGTCCGCGGCCTGCCGCAAATCTAGCAGAAGGTTGTAGTCGGCCTTGGAATTGACGACCTGGGGATTGCCGGTACGCAGGAACTCCTCAGTGGCCATGAAAGTCGACTGCAGCCCATCAAAGGTGCGGCCCATGGCGTACAGGAGCCCGGCAAGTTGTTTGGTGCTCAGCGATCCGTACTCGCACATGTGCGTTTCCTTCCGTTCCTGTTCTGCTTAGATTCTCTCATGCCAGCCGTATTCTGCATCAGCTGTTCTCGCCCGGCTTCCGACCGACCAGCCGCAAAGAGTTCAACTCCAGTGGGCAAATCCTCAATGTGGCGGTGACACTTACTATGTCCAGGAACCAGTCGCTCGAACATGTTTGCCGGATTCTTGCTCATGGTATTCACATGTTCCTCTTTCCTGTTGTGTTGTGCTGCGTATCGAGCATCCCATTTTCAGGTGTCACGTATATAAGACGAGGAAACCGAAAAGTTCATTGTCGAGAGGGCTTACATCCCCCTACCCGTGCCTGGACTCGTAGCACTCTGTGTCCTGCACAACGCTTTCAAAAGAATCCAGGGGGGGGGGGGCTTGCTTGGCGTGGTAGCCGATAAGATGTTGTATCCCATAGTTCATGACACAGCATCGATAGACTTGTTGACACCATAGCAGAACCTGATATAAGGACCCTAACGCAATCAATAGTCGGGAAAGACTCAACTCAAAGTTAAAAATACGATTGGATTACGCGAATCGCTCCTAGGCACCCCGTATTTGCCGACGCAGTGGATATTGAGGATAATAAAAAAGTTGCATATTCGTGCGTGACTGACAAACCTGCACAAATTTGCACTTGAAAATCTGTTTTGAACATTGACCGGCTCGATCATTGTCGATAAGCCTCATCCGAAATGAACCCCATGTCTCATCAAATGCACCAGAACGAGGATGTAGAGGATAATCTCCTCAACTGGAATGACAGGGCAGTTGTGCACGCCAATGGTGGCTATGGAGACCTTGACGCTTTTGCGGATGATCCATCGGCCCTGTCGCCAGTGACCCTGCGCGATCTGGAGGTTTTGAAGCCCCATCTGCCCGAACACAGCATCAAAGGGTTACGTCTTTTGCATCTGCAATGCCACATAGGCTCTGATACCCTATCGTGGTGGCGCTTGGGAGCACGAGACGTATATGGCCTGGATTTCTCTCCCACCTCACTGGATTATGCCAGGAAGTTATCTGAACGCGCCGGCGCAACCATAACCTATGTTCAAAGCGATGCTCGTTGTGCTGCCGATGCCATGCCTGATCAGAAAGGCTCATTCGATGTAATCGTCACCAGCTGCGGAACCATCACCTGGCTTCCCGATCTGAAAGACTGGGCTCGTTCAATCGCCTCCCTGCTAACAGCCGGTGGAATATTCATGATCCGCGACAACCATCCCCTGCTTTTCGCCTTGAACAACGAGGGCATGTCGATAGTTCAAGATTATTTTGGCGGAACAGAAACGACTTATGAGACGGATCAAAGCTACACGTCAGCAACCGACTCGCTCGAGGATGGGACAAAACCCCAAATTACCCATACCACCAATCACAATTGGGCTCATGACTTCCAGGAAATAAGCAGCCCTCTTTTGGATGCCGGACTGACTATAGAGGCCATCGGCGAGCATAATGTGGACGACTGGCAGTCACTGCCAATGCTTGAGTACAGCCCAGAACTGCAGGGATGGATCATGCCCCACAATCAGCCTCAAATCCCCCTGACCTTCTCGATGGTAGCTAGAAAGAAAGTCTGACTGAGCAAGTACGAGCGTGGTTTTGCTTAGACATGATCTGACTTGGCTCGGCGGCCTGCCCGGCAGATTGGCTGCTATTAATTCCGTTGCAGCATAAGTTGCGCAACGGGATTAACAGCGGCATTCCATGCCGAATTACGATAAGGCATTATCGTTCAGCTTCGATCCCGCCAATGTCGAGGGGCAGATCCGTAGAAGGCCAGGCTGTAAGATTGAGTAAAACGCGCATTTTAGAAATGCGTTTATACAGGTAAGCCGCTGGAGCCGACAGCCCAATCAATACGTGTCAGTTACTTGCCCTGCTTGAGTCTGCGATACTTCATGGGTGTCATGCCCGTACTCTTCTTGAAGGATGCACACAGTGAGGATTCGGATGTGAAACCGCACTGCTGACAAATCTGGCGTATGGACATCCCGGTATTTACCAGCAAATACTGCACCGCATGTATGCGGGAATCCACCAGGTAGGCATGCGGCGTGATGCCGGTTTCCTGCTTGAACAATCGAATGAAGTGGTATTCGCTCAGAAAGACTCGTTTAGCCAGCCCGGAGACGGTGAGCGGCTCATACAAGTGGGAGGACACATAGGCAATCGTGTCCTCCACCACCTCCTCCTGCTTCCGTTTGAAGGAGCGCGGCTGCTCATCGGCAAACTCGGTGAGCAGGTCGGTGATGTATTTGGACATCCTCGCTTCCGAATAGCCGTTTTCCGCCGTCATCAAGGAGGTAATGGTCCGCATCCGTTCCAAGGCGTAGGTCTCGGAGGAGAGCATGAAGACATTGCCCAGCTTTCTGATGATGTAGTCATAGTAGGGCCGAGCCATGATGCCGTCGAAGTGGAGCCACTGGGCTGTCGTTGGGACATCGGTGCCGTAGGCATGGTGTGCGTAGCAGTTGACCAGCGCAAACCGGCCCTCCTCAGCTACGAACGAACCTTCGGGCAGATCCAGCGTCAGCCTGCCGCTATCGATATGAATGATCAGATAGCTGTCAAAGGATCGTCGCTCCAGCCTGTAGCCGGGTTCATAGGAGAATTTGCCCACCCTCAACGGATAGAAGAAAGTTGTTCGCGCAATAGCCGAAGGAGTGTGAATCAAAAAGTCAGAGGCATTGACATCGATGCCGTGTTCAGCAGGCTTCGCCATGACGTACCCTCCTTTCCGCACAAACCAATTTCCCCACAAATCACGACATCCGCGCCTGACGACCTTTAAATGAAGCCAGGAATACTCAAGCAACCGGCAGCTTCGTCCTTGCCAATACGGCAATGCCGTTACCTCATACTCAAACAATACAAGGCAACGGCAGAATTCCCATTACTTTATGAAGATCAGTGCACGTTGAAGCCCTGCTGCTTACCGTATTCCTTCAGGTGCTTCTGCCAGGCATCCACACCCTGCTTCAGAGTGATCTTCTTGTCGGTGTAGGCGGAACCGACGTCGTCAGCGAATACGGTCCGAGCATAGACCTCGAAGGGCAGTGTGGCGTGACCAGGGATCACATCGCTTGCCGCCTTGGCCAGGACCTCGTTGTATTTCTGACCGCCGAAGTATTCGATGTCATCACCCTTGGTGTTCTTGACGGTGGTGGCCTCCTTGAACTTCTTCGATTCAGTGGTCTTCACATCGTCCGGGAATGAACCGCCTGCCACACGAGCGTCAATGCTGGCCTGGTTCCGCGAAATGAAATCGATGTACTTATAGGCTGCATCGGTCTTCTTGCTCGAAGCCATAATCGCCAGCGACGAACCGCCATGGTTGGAATTGACCGCAGACCCATCCTGGGTGGGCATGGTAGTGACCCTCCACTTGCCTGCTTGGTCGGGTGCCACGTTGACCAGCGTAGTTGGGATCCAGCAGCCGATCAGCGCAGAAGCGAGCTTTCCATTGTTTAGGCTCTTGTTCCAGTCCTCGGTCCAGATGACGGTCTTGGTATCGACCAAATCCTCGTCGATCATCTTCTGCCACCACTTGATGAAGCTCTGAGTCCCCTTGTCTGAATCGAGGTTGATGGACAGATCCTTGCCGTCTGCAGACAGCTTGTAAGGATGCCCGTTGGCCTGCCAGATCATGGCATCGAAGAAGCCCGCGTCACCGGAATCGGCAGCGATGTAGGAACCCACCGCCCGTATCTTCTTAGCAGCCTCGTAATACTGATCCCAGGTCTTGATTTGTGTAGCATCAACGCCTGCCTTGTCGAACACATCCTTGTTGTAGAAGAAGGCCATGGCTCCCGAACCAAAGGGCAGCCCATAGGGCTTTTTGTTAACCAGAACCGAATTCCAAGTGCCCGGATTGTAGAACTTCGAGTAGCCCTTGGTCCTGTCACTCAGATCAGTCAGCCGATCATTGATGGCATACTGGCTCAGGGCATAGAGTTCGATTTGCGCCACATCAGGTGCTCCCTTGCCTGCCTGGAAGGCATTGTCAAGTGCAGTGTACTGCTCCTTGGCTGTCCCGGCATTCTGCAGTTTGATCTTGATGTTCGGGTACTTCTTCTCGAACTCCTTGGTTGCGGCTTTCAGGGTGGGCTCCCATGCCCAGACGTTCAGCTCCACATTCTCGTCACCACTGCTCTGCTTGCTACCGCCGCAGGCGGTGACACCGAGAAACATGGCCAGTACGCCGGCACAAGCTACTAGACGCTTCAGCCCTTTTGCATGTTTCATCACATCACTCTTTTCTCTTAGTGCTATTCATCAGGTTTTTATTGGCATGAATCCATGTCCGACAACAGAGGCAGGACTCCCTTCCCGGCCACTCACCTTGCGATTGGCTTAAATGACCGCAAATGCAAAAATTCATTCATTCCTTGACCGCACCTGCAGCCAATCCCGACTGCCAGTACCGCTGGAGAATCAGAAAAGCGATCATCAGAGGAATGACAGTGATCAGCGATCCGGTGATGACGAGATTCTGTATGGCGTGACCGCCGGCAGTGTTGGCCTGGTTCTTCCATTGGTTCAGTCCGATGGTCAGGGGGTACCAATTGGCATCCTTCAACATGATCAGGGGCAGGAAGTAGTTATTCCAGGTGGCCACTATGGCGAACAAGGCCGTGGTTACGATTCCGGGAGCCAGCAGGGGCAGACTGATGGTCAGGAAGGTTCTGAACTCCCCTGCACCGTCAACCCTGGCCGCCTCCAGGAGCTCTGTGGGAACAGCCTGCTCGGAGAATATCCACATGAGGTACAGGCCAAAGGGACTGATAAGGCTGGGCAGGATCATGGCCCAGGGCGTATTGGTCAAACCCATCTTGGCAAACAGCAGAAACTGCGGAACAGCCAGGGCAATGCCGGGCACACTGATGGAACCCAGCACGACCGCGAAGACTGCCTTGCGGCCAGGAAAAGCGAACTTGGCCAAGGCGTATCCGCCCATGATGGCTAGTACGGTTGCGCCACCCGCTCCCACAACCACGTAGAGCAGCGTGTTCAAGAGCCAACGTCCGAATATACCGTCCTCATAGGTGAAGACCGTGGTTATGTTGTCCCAAAGCGCGAAGGTGTGACCAAACCAAAGACCGAAGGTCGAGGTGAAGTCGGACTGCGTCTTAGTGGCGTTGATGATCAGGTAGGCGAATGGAAACAGGCAGTATAGCGCGAAGATGCCGGTAACCAGCGTCAGGGTCATCGAGCGACGAGGGTTCGCGGGATTGGAGAATCCGTTTTTTGCGGCGCGCTTGCGTTCCGCCCTTTCATCCCTGGCTACTCGCTTGGCACGTCTGCGTTCACGCGCCCGAATCGCTGAAGGCGACTCATCCAAAATGTCAGAGGTCATTTCATCTGCTCCTTCAGACTGTTCAACTGGACCGCGTACGCGATCGCCATGGTGATTACGGCCATGACAATGGCAAGGGCCGCAGCGTAATTCGACTGGTTGCCCGCGAAGCTCAGACTGTAGGCGTACATATTCGGCGTGTAGTAGCTAGTGATGGTGTTTCCAGGCACCATGTTCTGCATAATCGAGGGTTCATTGAAAAGCTGGAAGGAGCCGATGATGCTGAAAATCACGGTGATTGCCAGACTTCCACGCAACTCCGGCATCTTGATACGTCTGACGATCTGCCATTCGCTGGCCCCGTCGATTGCCGCCGCCTCATAGAGCGAATGTGGAATCGTAGACAGGGAGGAATAGAAGATCAGCATGTTATAGCCGGTGTATTCCCAGGTCACGATGTTACCGATAGACACCAGAAGAATATTGGAAGCCAGCAGGTCCAGGTGCAAGCCAGTCCATGAATTGAAAGAGCCGACCAGTCCATACTTGGCCCCGTACATGAATCCCCAGATCAGCGTGGACACCACGGCAGGAACGGCATAAGGCAGGAAGGTGGAAATCCGGAAAAATTTGGTTCCATGCAATCTCATAGAGTCAATCGCCAAAGCTAATAAGGCGGCCAGAAAGAGGCAGAGCGGCGCCTGAATCAGCGTAAAAGCACTGACGCGGCCGACCGAACTCCAGAAATGACCATCTGCGAACAAGCGTTTGTAATTGCTGAGCCCGGCGAAAACCGTACCGCCGACCATTCGTTTTTCAAAGAAGGAAATATAAATTGCATAGATGATCGGGATTATGAACACCAACAGGAAAGCCACGGCGAAAGGCCCCATGAACTTCCAGCCGCGCCAATCACGCCTGTGCTTGTTGACGGTGCTCGGTTGCTGATTGTTCGCAACATCAGCTGGCCCTGCCGCCGATTTGGAAAATGTCATTATTCTCCTTTGAGATGTCTGATGCGTGAACCCAATTTCCACCGTCAACAACGACGAAGAACTGGGTCAACAAACCAGAATTGAGGGACGGACGCCCCACCAATTGGCCGTTGAGCATCTAGATGTCAGAAACTGTCAACCATTCAGACAACTCTGTTGAATGTAGATGTTTTGCTGTAAACGGTCACGACTGTTTTTCACATGCACACATCCTTGTGCCTCTTTTCATTACGTTGATAGTACAATCATTAACGTACTTTCAGTCTATAAACAAATACAAGGCTCCGTACATGAAAACTGCTATCTAATATCGAAATATTGCTTTCGCTGCATAGCGTCTGCTTTTTGACCGCACGAGGACGAGACTGGTTCACCAATGACAACATTGGTGAACCAGAACCTCCCATAGTGTGAGAAGCTGAGACACCAGAAGTGCCCTTATCGCCTGCTCGGCAGGTATCGTCTGCCGAGCAATGCACCGAATGACGTCAGTACAAGAGTCCCGACCAGTGAGGCTACTGAGATTATCGAAGTTCCTGAATAGGCCATGACCGTATGTGAAGGTCCACCAAGCGAAGAACGCTTCCCGTGCAAACCTTCAGTTTCTGCACCAGACGCGTTCTGCCCGCGGGCCTTGGCCCAAATACTGAAGCTGGCGTTCGTTCCGCAGTAAGCCACGACGATAGTCTTTTTGCCCGCCACAGTAGGGTCGAAGCCCGTCAGCAAATGTGACGGTAATCAAGCTCTTACTATCAATATTCGTTCTTTCATCAGTCTGAACCACCTTAGCTGCATTGTCTCTGCCGAAGGCCTGCAAAACGGGGTTGCTTTGGGAACCCGCCGACAAATCGACTACATAATCATTGCGCTCAGCTGAGAAATCTTGAATAGTCTGTCCAACCAAGCGCAAATCAGCCGGTCGTCATCATTGCCTAGTTCAGGCTCGAAGTCTGAGAGACTCTCCGTACCGTTTACCTTAATCTAGGCCACGTTGATATACGTTTTGGCATCCTGAAGATTGTTGACAAGCCGCACTGCCTTTGCCTCGACAGGGCCGGACAAGGCGAAAGCCGCCGTCGGCGCATCGGCTTTAGTAGAGGCATCAGCACCACTGGCCTGAGGAAGATACCATCTCCGAGGCAAGGTATCCATCAATGGCTTTCCTAGCCGTATCATCATCTTGGACGTTGACTGAGCAGTGGTTGCCAACACAACAAGCCAGATTTCTGACCAGGCTGCGGGTTGTTGACGACCTTCCGCAGCGGCTTCCAGTTCGCCCCATCGTCCGCGTATTCAACCTTGGTCAGCCACGTTCTATGGTTTGGCTGCAACCAGGTAAAGGCTGAAAGACAGGGCAGGGAACGCCCTCCACTTATTTATGGCCAGAGTACCCTTTACAGTCACCACAGCACCCCTCATGTGCCCGGTTCAGCTTTCCTTGAGAATCAGTCCAATCCCAGCTGACAGTTTGAGGGTCAACCTTGATGCCTGACAAGGGATTGTATTGCCGAAGAAAACAGTGGCAACGCCTTGAACCTGATAGGCTCCCTCTCTGCCCACATCAACGGCCTCAGTTTCCCGAACCAAAGGTACCGGCTCCCCCTGACCCCAGGTAATAGAGAATCACTGTTTGAGGCATGGCCGCGGATCCGCCAAGCGGAACCTGGGCCGTAGATCGGAAGTACCACCCTTGGTTGTCAACACCGGTCGGTTCTGCCACAGAGATCGCCGCATCCGCATCGGTTCGCTGGCCAGTCATGTCCCCAGCGCCTTGTTGGCCTAAAGCTGCGACAGATGCCGGGTTACCGCTGGACTGACTGATCGAACTCTCTTCTCCGTAGTTGCTTGTGGCGTTGGCAAACCAAGCTAAAGAGGTCCCCCTATCTTTGGAAGGACCATCGGTATGCTAGGAATTTGGCCTCACCCTTGACCGTTTGCTCATCTTCCGATGCCACGGCTGGAGTCGCCATCGATGCACCAGTCAGGAGAACAGCCTCTGCCATCAATCCTGCAAGGATTTTGTGGGATATGCTCATGTATTGTACCTTCATTCTTCTCTGAATAGTCAGACCGTCCGCCTATCGGCCCATCCCAGGGTCCTGGCATTAAGACGCCATTGCTACGGATAAAGACCCTGTCCGCTTACATGATCGCGGACACCGCTCTCTCATAGACCACGTCATGCATGAGCAGCTAGCTTCCAACCAACTACATATGAGCCAGACGGGCGGACTTCCGTTTGCTTGTACGGTAAGACTGGAAATCGGGTATCCTCCTTGCACAGCAAGAAGATGATATATGTTGCCGAATTCCGACAATACGAGCCGGCCGCAACATTGGGCCAGTTGAACCTTGAATCGACTCCATACATGGTTTTGCACGGGGGATCCAGTAAAGCCACCAATTATCTGAGTCTAAACAGCTTGTCCATACCCGGGAGACTATTCATTAGGTAGCTAACAATCTAACTGAGGAGAGCCTTTGAGCGAAGACTACGGCAAACGAATCAAACGGGCAGCCAACCTCATGTCACGATCCATGGATGCCTACGCGAGCCAGTACGGACTGACCGGCACTCAAATGTCCATCATCGACTTTCTGGGCGAGTCCGAGGACCACACCCAGCGGGACATCGAGATGGAATTCGACATCCGTCCGTCCACAACAACAAAAATCCTACAGCGAATGGAGGCTAGCGGACTGGTCGCCGCCAAACGCGACCCCAGGGACGGCCGCCAACGCATCATTGCTCTCACCACCAAAGCTCGGGGCCTGCAGAAAGCCGGGCGGGACTATATAGAAAGTCAGCAGAATGCCATGGAGCGCCGGTTCAACCAGCGTGATTTAGATGCTTTCGACCGCGTGCTGGCCTATTTCATCGCCTTGAATTCCGATGATCCGTCCCAGGCCGGAATGGAGTCTCGCTCATGAGTAGAACTCAAGCGCAAAGCGCTGCAATCCCCCGCAGGGTCATAGGCGCAGTAGTAGCCACCGGCATCATGTCCTTCTGTGGCGTGATCGTGGAAACGGCCATGAACATCACTTTCCCTGCCCTCATGAGCCATTTCGGCATCGGGACCTCCAGCGTCCAATGGATGACCACCCTCTACCTGCTGGTCGTCGCCTCCGTCACCCCGCTCTCGGCGGCGCTTAAGCGCCGATTCCGCAACTGTACCCTCTTTCTGTGCGCCAACCTGCTCTTCCTGTCCGGACTGATCATCGACGCGCTGGCTCCGGTCTTTCCCCCTCCTATTGCTGGGAAGGGCAATACAAGGGCTGGGCACCAGCATCGCCCTGCCTCTGATGTTCAACATCATCCTCCAGGAGGTTCCAACAAAGCGTATCGGCACCATGATGGGCGTGGGTACTCTGATCACAGCTATTGGACCAGCTGTCGGCCCCACCTTTGGCGGGTTGGTAGCGACCACCATCGGGTGGCGTTTCGTCTTCATCATCCTGATCCCCGTACTGATCATCTCGCTGGCTACCGGCCTGGCCTGCATACCTTCGGTTCCGGTGGCAGCCGACGGGGAAACAGCCGGACTGGATCCGCTTGACGTGTTCCTGATGGTCCTGGGCTTCGCAGGCTTGATCTTCGGCATCAGCAACGCCTCGTCAGGATTGCTCTCCTGGAGATTCAGCGGAGCGCTGGTCCTGGGGCTTATCGCCCTGGCAGTGTTCACCCTCCGAGCCCGGCATCAGGCCCAACCGATCATCGACGTGCGTCTGTTCACGGACAGCCACTTCTCCCTGCATGTCGGCGCCTACATCCTCTTTGAGATCAGCGCCCTGGCCCTCTCATTCATCCTGCCCAACCACCTGCAGTTGGTTAATGGCTGCACCTCGCTGCAGGCCGGATTGGTAGTGCTGCCGGGCGCGGCGATCGGAGCCATTCTGGCCCCGCTCTCCGGCAGGCTCTATGATCAGCTGGGTCCGCGCATACCCATCATCAGCGGGAGCTGTGTCGCCTTGATCGGCCTGCTGGGATTTGCCCTGACGGCCCGCCATCTGACAACCCTGGCCATCCTGATACTCTATATTTTCTTCATGCTGGGTATCGGGCTGAGCTTTGGGAACATCATGACCAACGGCCTACACCGGCTGAGCCAGAAGCAACAGGCCGACGGCAACGCCATCTTCAACACCGTCCAGCAGTTCGCCGCAGCTATCGGCAGCAGCCTGGCAGCCACCATCGTCGCGGCAGGCCAGGCTGCAGTCACAGACCGTCGTCTAGGCACCATCAATGGCTCCCAGCATGCCCTGATCCTGTTATTGATCGTCTGCTCTCTGGAGGTTCTGCTAATCCTGGCCGCCCTGCGTCGCTCTCGAAACCGCAGCGAAATTAATACCCACTACCTGAATCATTTCGCGGCCATCAGGGAAAGACCAAGCTCCTTGGGCACTGACCAAAACAGCAGGCCAGGCAAGGTTGCGCCTCCGCTTCTGAGATCAATACCAAGGCGGGCAGGAGCCATCATGCCCCTGCCCCGCCTTGGAGACCCGAATCGTTAGGATTCCTGCTGTCCATTCTGGCCCGTCAGGTCACCACGACCAGAGACGACCGCGTCAGCCTGCGAGCGCCGACGCAGATAGCGTCTAATGAATAGAACCTCGGCGGCAATCGCGAGTATGGCCATAAGGACATCCACGCCGATCACTATCTTCTTCCAGGCCGGCATGGCGTTCGCCTTCGCTCCACCGTCGTCGTAAGCGCCACTATTCACCACCGTATAGAGGATGTGCTTGCTGGCACGGCGCAGGTACTTCACCGATGACGGAGACTTGGGATCGTCGACCACGTTGGGGCCGTTCCCATAGGTTGAGAGCATGGCATCCACTCCATTGGGCAGAGCGTTGTCTGCATTCATGAAGCCACGACCGTCAGCACCGAAAGAGTCCGTAAGAGCCATGCCCTTGAAGCCCCATTCGTTGCGCATAATCGTGTTGATCCATCCCTGTTCTCCGGACCACTTGGTGCCCACGTAGTCCCAGCCGACCATGGTGGCGTCGGCCTTGCCCTGTTTGACGGACATCTCGAAGGGCCGTAGATAGACCTCCCTGGCCGCCTGCTCATTGGACCAGATGCTGACCATCATTGCATTCGAATCGTAGAGGGCGAAATGCTTGATGTAGGCGTATACCCCCTTGGATTTGGCTCCTGCCACTGCATTGGCGCCAATGACGCCGGCAAGTTCGCCATCCTCCGAGAAGTACTCGAAGTTGCGGCCGCCAATGGTGGTCCGATGAGTGTTCATTGCCGGAGCATACCAGCCGACGATACCCATCTCACGTGCCATCTTCCCCATGATTTCACCGTACTGCCGTGCCAGGTCTGCACTCCAGGTGTTGGCCAGAACCACGGCTACCGGGAATCCAAGCGAACCCTTCTTGGTGAAGTTGTTGTTGATGGCCGCAGGACCATCCGCATCCGTTGTCGCCACCTTGCCAATGGAATCAACAGCAGCCGTCTGGAAGCCGGCCATCGAGGTGAGCTCGGACATATCCTTGACTGACATCTGATCAAGCAGCTTGTCCCAGCGAGGGTCATCAGCCGATGCGCCGCGCAGCTGAGCCAGCTTCAAATGGTTCTTGGCACCCGTGGTGGGCATGGCATCCTGCTTGCGGCTGTATGTAGCCCTGTCGAAATCAGCGTTCGTATGGTACTGGTCGACATACTTCTTAGGCAGCTCCTTCAGCGCGGGGGCAGCAGTCGCCTGCTCATAGTTGGCGAAATGATCCTTGCGGGACAGGTAGTGGACGTCGCCGGCGACTTCGTCGATATGATTGGTCGCCACCGTCTTGTCGCTGGGCCTGGGATTGCCTTTTCCATAGACCACGTCCTTGTCGACCGTATATTCCTTATGATCGATCGCGTGATGTGAGTCGGACTTGATGGAGATTTCGTAAGCACCGCGTTCAAGCACATAAGCCTTGTGGCCCAGATAGTCATAGGATGCCAGCTGTTCCTTGGGAATGGACACCTTGACGGTCTGGGATTGCTTGGGATCCAGCAGACGGGTCTTTTTCAAAGCGATCAGGTTGGCTGTGGCTTTCTCCAGGCCGCCGTTGGTGTAGGGCGGATTGGAGTACACCTCGACCGTATCCTTGCCTGAAGCGGATCCGGTATTGGTGACAGTGACGGTGAACCCGAGCGAATCGCCCTCGTCTTTGATGTCGGACATTTGCTGGCTGAAACTGGTGTAGCTCAAACCGTAGCCGAATGGGAACTGAACCGTGGAGTCGTAGTCGATGGCACCTTCGGAGGCGGCCGTCTCGTAATACTTGTACCCGACGTAGATACCCTCCACGTAGTTGATGTATGACGGCTTGAGCTTGAAGGTGATGCCCTTGGCCACCGGTAGGCTGACGGCCTTGCTTTTCAGATTCTCATAGTCCGTGGCTGCGGCATTGTTCCACCATGGCGCCTTGCGCATGTCATAGAGGAAGGTGTCGGTAGTGCGTCCAGACGGATTGATGCGGCCGGAGAGAATTTCCCCCAGGGAATCGAATCCGACATTGCCGGGCGCAGGAACCCAGAGGGCGGCACGAATCTGAGGATGATCTCTGAGGAATCCCAACTGCATGGGGTTTGATCCGTTGTAGAGGAAAATGACCTTGTCGAAGTTTTTGCAGACCAGGTCGATCATGTCCCGCTCTGTGCGCGAGGCCTCCAGATACGATTCCCCTGATTGAAAGTCTGCATATTTGTCGGAATTGTTGCGGTACTTGTCGGCAGGCAACTGGCTCATGTCCTGAGGCATGTCGTTGTAGCCCTCACCGCCGACCCTGGCCAGCGTGATCACCGCCGTATCCGAGAAGGCCTTGGCCTTGGCCATGACATCATCGGTGTAGCGGTCGGCAGTGACCTCTGGCAGGGACCAGCCTTTGTTGAAGGTGCTGTTGGATGAATCCCGCTTGCCCAGCTTGGAATAGAGCGAACTCAACTCATCGTTGGTCTGGAAACCGGCCTTATGCAGACCATCCTTGAGGGATTGAATATCATAGCTGGCATTGATGGCGCCCGACCCCGTCCCTCCGTAAACTGGATTCTCAGAGGCCCAGCCGAAGAGGTTGAGCTTCCTGGTTTTGGTGAGCGGCAGAAGGCCATCATCGTTCTTCAACAGCACGAACCCTTCTCCTGCAATTGATCTGGCCACCTTGCCGGCCTGGGCGGTAGTCGCATCCGAAATCGTCGCCTTCCCAGCAGCATCCGAATTCATGGACAGATTCAACAGTGTGGACATGGGCCCTGTCAGTATCATGCTGACCACGGCAACCAGAGCCACCAAGGGCACGGCTATGGCATTGGACCGAACCAGTTTGCGAACTGGAGCAGACCAGATGCGGGCAACCGCCGCAACAATAATGGCAGCAAGGACGATGAGCGCGAAGACCACCAGATACCATTTGATGGCATCCATGACCCCCACCACGTCCGACCATGCAATCTGAAGCATGCTGTAACCTCCTCGTCGAAACGAAGCTCCCTGCGGGCGGACCAAGGCAATGTCACGGCCCCGAAGCCATCGACACAGATGGCCAAGGCACTCCGATAAGTTATGTCTTTATGAGTCAACAGTATCCGGAAACGGATGCCTCCATCAACGCCTAGACATAACCTGTCATTATGCAGGCATGATCTGCAAAGGTCCCGAATGGCCTTCAATCCACGTCCAGGAAAACCCTCATCTCGTTTTCGCCACGGTTGGACCAGGCGAAATAGGGAATCAGGGTGGCAGTGATCGGCATGCGACGGACCGGTTGCCATTGACGGTAAAGCGGAGCAGTATCAGCTCCCTCTGCTGACTCCCGCCAGGCGGGTATCTGCAGTCTGACCATGCTGCGGCTGATCTTGTCGACATGGCCTTCGGCCTGAGGATCGTCGAGGTACGCTCCTGCCTGGAAGGTGAAGGGCTCGACTTTCACACGGCTTGCATCATCCAACAAGGCGCTGCCGTCCAGATGCAGCAGGTGCAGGTTGGCCCCGTTATCCCTTTCCTCAACGCAGTAGACAATAGGCCCCCTAGTCACCGCCACCTTACCTGCATCCTGGCGGACCAGAGGGTTGGCGGCAACGACACGCACTGGCATGTCGAATTCGATGTCGATCCGATCGCCCTGCTTCCAAGGACCGGAAAGGTAGAGGTACCCCTGTTCCACACGTCGGCTTATGACAGCCGAGGAGCCTTGGCCTGTGTGGACTGTCACCGCATCGGCAGCTGCATCGCCGCCAGCCCAGGAAGGCAGACGGAGGGCCAGAGTGGTCTGGCCGTGGCCAGAAGCCTCCACATCCAGGCTGATTCGACCCTTCCAAGGCAGTTCCGAATGCACCCGCAGTGCGATCGACCCCTCCCCCAGGTCCGCCTGGATCCTTCCGCCGATGTAGAGATGTACAAAGAGCGTGGACCCATCCTCGGCCAAGGTGTAAGCGTAATCCTGCACCGATTCGACCAGCCGTGCCAGGTTGGGCGGGCAGCATGCGCAACCGAACCACCGTTTGCGCACGATGGGCACGTAACTGTAGCGGGGATCCTTGTTCCGCTTGGTCTGTGGCCTGACCTCGAGGGGATTGCCATAGAAGAAACTCTTGCCATCCATGGCCATGCCGTCAAGCACTGTGTTATAGAGGGCCAGCTCCATCACGTCGGCATATTCGGACCTGGGCTCCAGCTGCAGCATTCTCCGCGCAAAGAAGACCAGAGCCACAGAGGCGCAGGTCTCACAATATCCGGTGTCGTTGGGCAGGTCATAGGCATAGGAGTGCGATTCGGCATCCGCGTCGGCACCCACCCCTCCCGTGACGTAGAGTTTCTTGTCAACAATGTCACGCCAGAGGGCATGCACCGCCTCATTCAGTGCAGGATCCTCGGTCAGCCTGGCCACATCGGCAGCTCCGGCGTACAGATACCCGGCCCTGACCGCATGACCCACGGCTTGACGTTGCTGAGCCACCGGCTCATGGGCCTGGTAGTAGGCATAGGGTGCTGGCCTGCTGGCGTCGACAGTGAAGTCGGCATGCTCATAGGCTGCCCTCTGCCGGTCCTCCTGCTCGAAATAGAGGGGGCTTGTTCCCCGCTGATTGACAAAGTAGGCCGCCAGGTCCAAATATCGCTTGATTCCGGTGGTCTCGTACAGGCGGATCAGAGCCATCTCGGCAATCTCATGACCCGGATAGCCATGCAGCTGATTGTCGCCCGGCCCGAAGGTCGCGGCCACATAGTCGGCGAACCGCTCGGCCGCATGCAAAAGCTTGGTCTTGCCCGTGCCCTGGTAATAGGCGATGGCACCTTCAATCAGATGGCCCAGGCAGTAGAGCTCATGGTGGTCCTTGAGATTGGTGAAGTGTCGATTCATCCCGTTGAGGATGTAGTAGGTGTCCAGGTATCCGCTGTTGAGCTGTGCCGCACAGACGATGTCGATAGCCCCGTCGGCCAGCCGCTCCAGCTCGGCATCCGGATGATGCGCCAGCGAGTACCCCACGGCCTCCACCCATTTGGAGAAGTCGGTGTCCTGGAAAACGTAACCATAGAACTTGTTCGGATCGGGATGATCCGGATCCTCCGGCAGGCAGTGAAATCCCTGATTGGTGTAAGTCGGCGGCTGGAAATCTCCGCTCCCCTCCTGCCCATTCAGCCTCTTGTTGAGCGCGGCGGCGGCGCGGAAGTTGTGCATGCAGTAGCTGGGCGAAGCGCCAGGCACCTGGTCGTTGAGGGCCCTCCATTGGTAGGGCAGGACCGCTGTTCTGACCAGCTCCTGCTCGGCTGACCAGAAGGGGTCGTCGACGCTGGCCTGACTGATCTGAATAGGCCCGCTCATATTGAATTGCTGACTCATGCTGCCATCTGCCTTTCTATGCGACGGCTGAAAACGGCCAGCACCAGCGCAACAGTCACCAAGGCCACAGCCACGATGGGGAAGAGATAGACCTGCTGGTCGGCCGTCTGGAAGAATTTGAAGAAGATGATGGCAATGGCATTGCCGATGGCTGCGGTCTGGTTCCATGCCGTCTGCAGCTGGGTCTCGTAGGACTCCGGAGAAAGCCCCGAGACCAGAGAGCTGCCGATCGGACCGACGAGCTGGTCAGACAGGGCCATGAAGGCGTAGTAGATGAGCACCCACCAGAGGGAGTAGCCAGAGGATCCACTTCCGCCCAGAATCAGGGAGGGTATGGTCAGCGTGAAGAAGGCCAGACCCGTGACCAGCAGCCCCATACCGTACTTATAGGTGGTCCGGATCGCCCCGGCACGAGTCTTGGTCCACAGGAAGATAAAGATGGGGCCGGCTATCAGATCCATGACCATGTAGATGACCTGGAGCGAACCCGGGGCGATGGTGATGCCGAAGATCACCCGGTTAATCTTCTTGTCCAGGAAGATGGCGATGGCGCTGGTCAGCAGGGTGGCGCCCAGGGCCATGACGATCTGAGCGAAGAAGAACCAGAGAAAGGCCCGAAGATGGGTGTGGTCACGGGCGGTCAGGTCCTTTTTGGTGAATAGGTTGACCAGGAAGCAGATGGGTACTACGAAGGCGAAGGTGGTGACAGCATTGATGATGGCATTCAGGTTGAAATGCTTGGTCAGGACCAGGGCGGCGATGATCAGCGCCAACACAACCAACCCGATGACCAGACCCTTGAGTATCCGCTGGCGCTCCCGGGCCGACAGGGGCTTGATGGGAGCCTCGCCCAGGGGTCCGAAGAAGCGGTACTGGGTGAAGAAGATAGCCGCGCCATAGAGCAGGGCGAAGACCCCGGCCACAGCGAAGCCGATATGGTAGTTGCTCAGACCGATCTGGCCCACCACGACCGGGGTGATGATTCCGGCCACCGTGTTGGCGAACTGGTGGATGGTGAAGGCCGCATCGCGCCTGCGGGCATCCTCCTTGCGGTAGAGCTGCCCGGTCAGGGAGGCGTTGGACATCCCCATGATGGGCATGGACAGCAGCACCAGGGCGATGTAGGCCATGGTCTGCCCGAAGACCTGACTGGTCGGCGGTATAGCCAGGATGAAGAAGGCTGTGGCCTTGAGTAGGTTGCCTAGTATCAGTGCCTTACGCATTCCCAGGACCCTGTCAGACAGCCAGCTGCCCACGATATTGAGCAGTCCGTTGGCTGCCCCCATGGCCGCGATCATCAGAGCCGCATCCCCCTGGGAGAACCCCAGCCCCTTTGAGAAGGGGGTGTAGAGGTAGTAGATCATCAGGGCATAGAAGGCGCCCCAGGCGGCCGAGTTGCAGAAATTGCCCAGAGCCAGGGTTCCGATGGCGCGAGGATGTCCGAAGAAGCCCTTGTCATCCCTGACCTCTTCCAAGGTGCTCTCCGTGTGTTTCATGATTGCATCGTTCCCAGAATGGTGGTGAATTTATAGAAAAGGTGGATGATTTTGAGGTATAGATTCTTTACAGCCACCTGGGTCACCAACCCCTGCGCTGGTATGGTCCGGTCTGCCACAGTCGTTCCGTCTCCTTCTGACGTGCTTAGGCCCCACTGCCTACGCTGACTTCAATGGTAACGACGGTGCATTTCATGTCTGGTGGCTTAGAATTCACAATACGTGGAGCATTTTTACCGATTCGTCCCGATGAGAGGTCGACTTTAATGACTTTGTTCTATGACCAGGAAAGCCGGCCCCAGCCCGAGCTGGTCTCTGCCGGCACCTTCATCGGCGACCCGGGCTGGCAACACAGCAGACGCATCATCAGCACCTTCGAAATCATCTGCAACATCCAAGGCGTGCTGCCGCTGCAGATTGGCGATACACGCTACATGGTCGGGCCCGGCACCTTCCTGATCGTCCCGCCCAACCTGGAGCATCAGGGGTTCCGGACAATCACTGAGAGCCTGAAGTTTGATTGGATGCATTTCAGTCTACCCGGCCTGACCCCAGTCGAGTGCACTGGCGATGACCCCGGTGTAGATGAGACTTCGGGCATCCTCCTGCCCGCCTATAGTGAGAATCTGCTCATGGATCGAATCACCGTCATCACCAACCAGCTGCTGGACGTCTGCCAGATGCACGGCGACCAACGCTATCTGAACGCCATCCTGGCCTGCGTGCTCTATGAGGTGACTATGCAGACCAGGCAGTTGCTGCACACCCAATCCATGAATCTGCACGAGCTGCAGCCGGTGCGCGACTGGATCCGCATTCACGCTCTGGGACCCATCAGCCTGGGGCAGATCGCCAACTACTTCAACTACAACAAGAGTTACCTGTCTCGCAAATACCGGCAGAAGTTCGGCATCACCATTTCACAGGAGATCGAACGCTTCCGCATGGAGGCGGCCAAGTCGCTGCTGGTGGAGACCGACGACACAGTGGAAAGCATCGGGGCCATCGTCGGCTACAAGGACGATAAATACTTCATGAAGGTGTTCAAACGCAGCA
The DNA here is from genome assembly GCF_003202755.1 of Bifidobacterium asteroides. Taxonomy (GTDB): domain Bacteria; phylum Actinomycetota; class Actinomycetes; order Actinomycetales; family Bifidobacteriaceae; genus Bombiscardovia; species Bombiscardovia asteroides_F. The sequence continues at coordinate 572,293 of NZ_QGLK01000001.1, read as the reverse complement.
CCGGCATCAGCCCCACCCGCTACCGCAGAACCTTTCACCAGCGGCATTTCAACTCCCACTGAACCCGGCCGTAGGGTTAAGCGAAGGGAACAATGGGTGGTTTTTATTGACTCAATGGTCCCCGCCAAAGAGGTTTCGCCCACAAGTCCCATAGGATGAAAACATCAAGGTGATTCCGCGATGAAGGGAGATCCCCCAATGCCTCATACCAATCCACCTCGGGTGATTTTTAGCCAGATGATCGATTCTCGACGCATCGAACTCTACTGGGATCAGGAGGTGAAGGGAGCCGCCGACCCCCGACATTTCCGCCTTTCCCTGGACGGCCATCCCCTGCCGCTGATGGAGAGGACCGACGTGGAGTGGAACCTGCTCAACGTCTATGAACCCATCAAAAAACGGTCCACGCTGATTACCAGGGAACCCTTGGATTTTACTGTTCTGGGGCGTCTGACCATACGGGCGGACTCGGCCATCGTCAACCGTCAAGGCCAGCAGGCCGACCCGGAGGTCGAGATCGTGGTCAACAACTGGCACTACCAGTACACCCAGTTCACCAACTGCCACTGTGGCATCCCCATCGAATCATCGGACGACGTCAAGCACCACACCCGGCTGCTGGCGGCCGATCTGATCGACACCATGCTGTCCGCATCGCCGCAGGTAGCCAAGACCATGATCGCCGAGGGCGCCAGGGTCGCCATCTACGGGCTGCACGAGGATGTCTATGACATACCCGAGCACCGCGGCGGCGCCCAGATCATGGATCGGCCTGTTGAAGGCTATGGAGGCATGATCGGCGACCCGGTCACATCTATCTCCGCCGCCAACATCGAACGCATCACCGAGGGCGTACACCAGACCCGCTACCCCAATGAGTCCATACTGGCCCATGAATTCGGCCACGCCATCCACCTGCTGGGCATCAACCGCCTTGAGGATCAGAGCCTGGCTCACCAAATCCAAACCGCATACAGCCATGCACAGGAGACGGGTCTCTGGCCCCACACCTACTTGATGGGCAACATCGAGGAGTACTTCGCCACTCTGACCTCCAAGTGGTTCAACGTCATGGCCGAGAGCGCCGACGATAACTGGGACGGCGTCCGAGGCCCGCTCAACACCAGGAACGAGCTACGCGAATACGACCCGACCGGCTACGACATGCTGGCGGACATCTATCCGCAGACCGCACTGCCCTACCCCTGGAACACCAACCCGGTCAACCATGACTACAGCGGGCATATGGACCAGCTGCCCTGAGAGCACCCGCTGTGGCGTTTGGCCTGCAGAAGGTGAGGATCGCGCCCGTGAGGCTACCCGACTAAGAGGCAGAGTGGTGGCTAACCAGGTAAATACGGCCAGCATTCGACCGCGAATGATACAAGTCGGCAAATATCGAGTCGGCAAATATTTTGTATACTTAGAGAAAGAGCTAAGCTTGCCTTAGCCAATAACCGCTCTTCTGGGTTATGAGACTTAAATCTAATTAACAATGTTGTGAACCCTCCCCCACCTGCTTAAGGAGAACTGATGAAGGAGACAAAGGGTTTTGGACAGAAGGACTTTGACCTAGCAGAGGTGCCTCAACGGGATTCCCAGGGTCGCGTGGGACGGCTCACGGCATTGCCAGCCCAATTCCGCAGCAGAGCAAGAACAGCTGGGGCTATCTGGGAAAAACAAATAATCGCTCTCGTAGCAGTAGTGATGAGTGTGGCCCTGTTCTCGGGTTGCCAGGGAACGAATAGGTCAGAGCCATCAGTGAAACAGGTCTCCAATTATCTTTCATCGCTGACAAAGTACAACGTTTCTGGTGACGGCAGTGTCAAAACCATTTCTGCGAACCAATCGGGAACCCTGTATGTACTGGCACAGCGAGCCGACCTCAAGCGGACTGATGCCGCGCAATGCAAGGTGAACGGGCAAGCCATGCAGCGTTCTTCTTCTGACATAAATTACCCAGCAGGTGACGGAAAGAATTTCTTCCCATTCGCACAAATCGAGATCGCGCAAGGCAACCCACACAAGCTCTCTTGCAACCAACCGAGTGGGACCAAATTAATTGCATTGCTCGACCCGCATATCCGAAACTTATGAAGGCTGGGCCAACGAGCAATCGAGCAGCAGGAAGTTGACCGAAAGCAGCTACAAGTAAAACAGCAAACGTGCGTCCCATTCTGCCTGCCGTTCGGAGCCTCCAAAGTCTTGGAACAGTAAGTAACGAAACCCGATATTCATCAACCTTCACAACCCAAATATTGCCGTTAAGAAGCCCCAGTGCAGCTATAGCCTGAGTGCTACAAGGCCAGGTGTGATAAAGTTGTTTCAGATTGTCGGGATTGTACCTGGCCTACGGCTGGCCTGAAGGATGGGGATATCCGATAGCCTGGCCGCTATTCCTGGGGAAGGGGATCGTAATTAGCATGCGTCGGCATTCGTGCACAACAGGTAGACCAGCTATGGCCGTCAGTATTCTGCTCGCCATAATCCTGCCCGCAAGCCTTATCGCAGGCAGTTTTGCCACAGCTGACACTGCTGAAAGCGAGCCTAGTGCTGCCGACACTACCGCGCCAGCCGCACTAGGAGGCACCGGGGGGGGGGGTCGTCAGACCCCTCGCGTAGCTAAGCAAAATTTCGGCATTTCCTCCAGTAAGGCAACATCGCTCGGCACACCGCCAACACCTGAATCTCCACTAGCTTCACCATCTCCGCTAGCCACATCCTCCCCTCTACCCACTTCTTCTCCTCTTCATTCCACGCCAGGGAAAACAGGCACCGAAGGCAGCTCCCACCATAACCTCCCACAAACGCGCTCAAACACCCAATACACCGTTACTTTCAGCAATCCCCTAGGCACCGATACAACCCAGACAATCACAGATGGCGAGCGCGCAATACGGCCGGCCGACCCAACCAAGGACGGCTACCTTTTCGACGGATGGTTCACCGGCAATACCTCCGTCGCTTATGACTTCAACCAGCCGGTCACCGACAATCTCACCCTCACCGCCAAGTGGACCAAAGGCTCTGAAACCTGGAGTATCAGCCCTGATCACGGGCCCGAAACCGGCAATGCCAAGGCCACTATTACGCCGCCTACAAGGCAAGACATCAGATTCAGCCAAATCCAAGCAGGCAACAGCCACTCTCTGGCCATAGGCTCGGACGGGAACCTCTACAGCTGGGGCAGCAACCAAAATGGACAGCTGGGCCGCAACATCGGATCGGCCACATACGATGCCAAGCCAGGCCTGGTCGCCAAACCCGCAGGAGCATCAGGCGACTTTACCTGGGTGCAGGCCAGCGCAGGATACGATCATTCCCTGGCCATAGGCTCGGACGGCAACCTCTACAGCTGGGGCATCAACAGCTTCGGTCAGCTGGGCCGCAGTATTGATTCAGCCAACAGTGCCCAACCTGGTCTGGTCGCCAAACCCGCGGGAACTTCAACAACCTTTACCTGGTCGCAGATCAGCGCCGGCGGTGAATTCTCTCTGGCGATCGGTTCCAACGGCGTTTTGTACAGCTGGGGATGCAACCAATGGGGACAGCTGGGAATCGGCATCCGAGACTCGCAGACCCATATCACACCAAGTCCTATCAAGAATCCGTCAACAGCAACCATCACATGGAATAAAGTCAGCGCAGGGTACGACCATGCATTGGCCATAGGCTCAGATGGCAGCGTCTACAGCTGGGGCGGCAACAACCATGGACAACTGGGAAACGGCGACTCAAGCTCCTACTGGAGCACTACACTCGTAAAACCTCAACTGCCCGATACCGTCACCATTACCCAGATCAGCGCAAAAAGCGACTCCTCCCTCGCTCTCACCTCTGATGGCACCCTGTACGCCTGGGGATGGAACGACAATGGACAGATAGGACGAGGGGCTACCGGATCCAGCGCCTTCTATGTCAATCCAGACAAGCTCACCGTGAGCGGAGTCAGCTTTACGCAGGCCGGCGCCGGAAGAGGAACTACCTTGGCTTTGGGATCCGACGGCAAGCTCTATGGCTGGGGAAAGTACGGGGGAACGCCCATAACCGGCACTCCCAGCCAGGTCAGCTTCACACAGGTCAGCGCTGGCGACGATTACCTTTTGGTCTTAGGCTCGGATGGCAACCTCTATAGCTGGGGCAACAACAAGTATGGCCAGCTAGGACTCACCGACAATGTCGACACATCAACAGGTATCCGAACCCCAAAGCTCACACCCTTCCCTGAAACTGCCACTCTCAGCTCAGTCGACTTCGGCGGAACGGCAGGAACGAATCTGACTGCGAACACGGACGGCACTTGGAGCGTCACCACGCCCAAGCATGCAAGAGGCAAGACGGATGTCACCGTCTCCTGGAGCATGAACGGCCAGCAGCCCGATGTGCACCTGACCTATCGATACTTTGGTGTTTACAATATCGCGTTCTCTTCCGATGGTGGCTCCTGCCCAGCACCCTCAGGCATGCCCAAAGATCAGTCCGCAACTGAGGGCGAGCAGGTCAAGCGCCCGTATCCTGACCCGCAGGCGGCCGGCTGCCTGTTCGACGGCTGGTTCGTCAAGGACGCCAACGGCGATTCCAATGTGGCTTACGATTTCAGCCAGCTCGTCACCAAGAATGTAACGCTGGTCGCGCATTGGAGCCTAGCCGACACTCGCGGCTGGTCGATCAACCCTGACAAGGGCAACGTGCTGGGCGGCCAGCAGGTGACCATTACGCCTCCCAAAACCAGCCGCGGCGTCCGCTTCAACCAGATCAGCGCCGGCGGATCCAAAAACAGGGAGATGCGCGGCTTCTCGGTGGGCGTGGCCAGTGACGGGAATGCCTACGCCTGGGGCAACAACAATTACGGGCAACTGGGAACCGGCGACAACAAGCAGCAAGACAGACCAACCGAGGTCCTCAAGCCGGAGGGTGTAAAAGAAGGCTTCACCTACACGCAGATTTCGTCAGCGGGAGCGCACACTCTGGCCATCGGTTCCAATGGCATCCTCTACAGCTGGGGGCGCAACGATTTCGGCCAACTGGGCAACGGCAGCACGGACACAAGCGTCCACGCCAAGCCGGAAGCTGTCATCAACCCCAGTACGGGCCAGCCGTTCCAGGCCGTCCAGGTCAGCGCCGGAGCCTGCGACTCGGTCGCCATCGATACCACGGGCAAGGTCTACAGCTGGGGAAGCGAAACCACAACCCTCGGCGATAGCGTCAGTACTGCAAATTCCGTTGCCAAAGCGAAGCCCACCCTAGTGGCCGATCCGGGCGGTACCGACCAGGGTCTGCATGCGGTCCAGGTCAGCGCCAACTGGAGCTTCATCATGGCCTTGAATGCGGATGGCAACATCTACGCCTGGGGATACAACAACTGGGGGCAGTTCGGCAACGGGTCCTCGACCAACAGCACTTGGACCACTTACTCCTCCACCCCTACATTGGTGCGCGATCCCACGGATACCAGCAAAGGACTGCAGGCCACCCGGATCAGCGCGGGCGCATGGCATGCCTTGGCCATAGGTCAGGACGGCACGGTATGGGCATGGGGAATGGACAACAACGGCCAGCTTGGTTTCAGCACCGACTATCAGACGTTGCCCAAGCAGGTACCCAATCTTAAGGCCCAGCAGGTCAGTGCAAGCACATGGAATTCCTTGGCAATAGGTCAGGACGGCACAGCCTGGGGTTGGGGCAACAACGCCAATGGCCAGCTCGGCGACGGCACCACCAGTAAGCGGACCACGCCACGGCCGGTCTTAGCCCCTGCAGATCAGAGCGGCTCCGGCACTGGGTTTGCATCCGTACGCATCAGTGCAGGATGGGGCCATTCCGTGGCCATCGGCCAGGACGGCAAAGCCTACGCCTGGGGCGACAACCGCTACAATCAGCTTGGAGCCGAGCAGAGCCTGACGCAAAGCCGCACCCCGACCCTAGTAGCCTTCAATCCGACGTTGCTAATCACTGGTGTCAAGTTCGACCAGGCGGCGGTCAGCTTCCTGCAGCAGAATTCTGACGGGTCCGTCTCTTTCGCTACGCCTGTCCATAATCCTGGGCAAGCCGACGTGGTCGTGGACTGGACCCTGGACGGCATCAGCCAGACCCAGACGCATTTGGCCTACACCTATGAAGGTGTCCTGCCCCTGACGGGAGGCAATGGCAGCATGATCCTCCTGCTCGCCGCCGGACTGCTGGCCGCAGCCGGCGCCATCGCGGCCGGACGCCACCGGCGGGAAACCCGCAGCCTGCACGTCTAGAATCTTCACCCGAGTAAGCAGCCGGACTAAACCCCAAGTTAGCCCAGCCGAAGGGTGGCCCCGCAGTCCCCAACACAACGGAGCCACCCACCTCTTTGTATGTGATTTCTTAGAAGAATGCAGGAGTCCCGGAAAGCAGGTCTGTAAGGCATCGACAGGCTGATGCTTACGCCCAAAGCGCGCCTGCTGTGGTAACCTGTCTTACGTGAGCCGGGATTGTGCCCGGCATGCGGCTTTCAGCCGGGACAGGGGGCGTCTTGGACATAGCCGCGATTCCAGGGAAAGGGGATTCCGCTTAATATGGGTCAGCATACCAACACACCAAGCCGCCCAGCAGCGACCATTAGTTTGCTGCTCGCCCTCATTCTGCCCGCCAGCATGATCGCCGGCAGCCTAGCCGTGGCCGACACCACAACCAGCCAGCCTGTCATGGCCGACGCGGTGGCCATGACAGAAAACACCGGGGGGGGGGGGTCGTCAGACCCCTCGCGTAGCTAAGCAAAATTCTGACATTTCCCCCAGTAACGCAATATCCACAACCAGCCGGCCATCCCTATCCGCACCCTCGCCCCTGAACACAGCCTCCCCACTGACACCCACGCCTTCACCCCTAGCCACGTCTTCATCGCCGAAAGCTACAACATCTAAATCTGGTAAGAGCAACGACGATCCGCCTCAGACGCGATCAACAAAGCACACCGTCACCTTCAAAGATGACAACACAACTCTCAGCAAGCAATCCATTGCCGACGGCACCCGCGCCAGCCGGCCTCCCAAGGATCCAACCAGGGACGGCTACCTGTTCGACGGCTGGTTCACCAAAGACGCTAAAGGCGACTCCAACGTGGCCTACGACTTCAGCCAGCCCGTCACCACAGACCTCACCCTGACCGCCCACTGGACCAAGGGAACCAGCATCTGGAGCCTCTCCCCCACCTCAGGGCCAGCCGCGGGAGGCGACAAAACCACCCTGACCACTCCCACAAAACCAGACATACGGTTCAGCCATATCAGCTCAGGGAGCAATTTTATCCTGGCCCTGGGATCGGACGGCAACCTCTACAGCTGGGGCAGCAACGGCGATGGTGAGCTAGGACGCGACACCAGCAGCACACCTAACAGCATACCAGGGCTGGTTACAGCACCGGATGGCGTCCGCTTCACCCAGACAAGCGGAGGGCTAGGCCTTTCCCTGGCCCTGGGATCGGACGGCAATATCTACAGCTGGGGATACAACAGCGAGGGTCAACTAGGACGCGACACCAGCAGCAAAGACAGCACGCCAGCCGACAGGCCGGGCCTGGTCGCCCCGCCGGCAGGCGTCCGCTTCACCCAGGTTAGCGCCGGCTTCACGCATTCCTTCGCCTTCGGCTCGGACGGCAACCTCTACAGCTGGGGAGACAACAGCGACGGCCAGCTGGGACGAGATACTGGATCAGCCAAATATGACACCACGCCAGGCAAAGTGCCCCTGCCAGCAGGTGTCGCGAGTTTCACCCAGGTCAGCGGAGGAACTTTCTACTCCCTGGCTATGGGCTCGGACGGCAACCTCTACAGCTGGGGCACCAACACCTTCGGCGAGCTGGGACGCGATACTGGATCAGCCAGAAGCGACTCCACACCGAGGAAAGTGTCCATACGGACAGGCGTCGCAAAATTCACCGCTATCTCCGCAAAGGGATGGTGTTCCTTGGCTATGGACTCGGACGGCAACCTCTACAGCTGGGGGTACAACCTCTACGGCGAATTGGGACGCAAAACCGATAATCCCACAATAAACGTTGTGCCAGTCAAAGTAACAATGCCGGCAGGCATCACGAGATTCATCTGGTTCGCCGAAGGAACGGAACACACTCTGGCTATGGGCTCGGACGGAAACCTCTACAGCTGGGGATGGGACTACTATGGCCAGCTGGGACGCGAGAACAACAACACGTCAGACAGCACTCCACGCAAAGTGATGATGCCGGCAGGTGTCAGCTACATCCAAGCCAGCGCAGGAGAGGCCTTTTCTGTGGCCATGGGCTCAGATGGCAACCTCTACAGCTGGGGAGACAATGAAAGCGGCCAGCTGGGACGTGATACCGGCGACAGCACCCAGAACACCAGCTCAGCCAAAGTCACCTTCCCGGAGAATCCTAGGCCCGTCAGCGTCAGTTTCGGCGGGATACCCGGCACGAATCTGACGGACAACAAGGATGGCACCTGGAGCGTCTCCACGCCCCCGCATGCAGGAGGCAAGACCGACGTAACAATCAACTGGAATATGAATGGCCAGCAGCCCGACGCGCACCTGGACTACACCTATATCAGCTCCTATACGGTCGCCTTCGACAGCGCCGGCGGCAAGCCGGCCCCAGGCCAGCAGCGGATCACCGGAGGCCAGCAGGCCACACGCCCGACCACGGACCCGGCCAAGGACGGCTTCCTGTTCGACGGCTGGTTCCTCAAGGACACCAAGGGTAAATCCGATGTGGCGTATGATTTCAGCCAGCCGGTCACCGCGGACATCACCCTGGTCGCGCATTGGAGCCCCGCCAACACCGGCGGCTGGTCGATCAGCCCAGACAAGGGCAACGTGCTGGGCGGCCAGCAGACGACCATCACCCCGCCCAAGCTCAGCCGCGGCATCCGCTTCAACCAGATAAGCGCCGGTGGCTTCCAGGCCGGGGACTTCCAAGGCTTCTCCGTGGGCGTGGCCAGTGACGGGAACGCCTACGCCTGGGGCAGCAACCAGTACGGGCAGCTGGGCCAGGGCACCGCCGGCAGCACTCCGCAGAAGACACCGGTCAGGGTCCCTCTGCCGGCTGGCGTGGATTCCAGTTTCACCTACACACAGGCCGTGGCGGGCGGCTACCATGTGCTGGCCGTCGGCAGCGACGGCATCGTCTACGCCTGGGGCGCCAACAACCACGGGCAGCTCGGCAACGGCAGTGTGGACACGCAAAACCATTCCAAGCCGCAGCCCGTCAAGGACACGGACGGCCAGCCCTTCAAGGCCATCCAGGTGAGCGCCGGCGCCTACGACTCGGCGGCCATCAGCCCGGATGGGCGCGTCTACACCTGGGGCAGCGAAAACAACAACTTCACCGCATACAGCACACCCAAACCGACCCCCACCCTGGCCAAGGACCCCAACGGCTCCGGCCAGGGGCTGTACGCGGCCCAGGTCAGCCTGGGCTGGAGCTTCATCATGGCCATGGACACGGACGGCAGCCTCTACACGTGGGGATACAACAACTACGGGCAGTTCGGCAACGGCACAGCCACGGGGGTATACAGCACCACGTACGCCGCCAACCCGGCACGCGTGCCCGACCCCAAGGACACGAGCAAGGCCTTCAAAGCCACGCAGGTCAGCGCCGGAGCCAACCACGCCCTGGCCATCGGCCAGGACGGCACCGCCTGGGCATGGGGGTACAACGACCACGGGCAGCTGGGCGACGGGTCGACAACCAGCAGGTCCACCCCCAAACAGATCCAGGATCCCGCAAACCCAGGCCAAGCATTCCAGGCCGCATGGGTCAGCGCCGGCGTGCACCACTCCCTGGCCGTCGACCGGAACGGCGCGGCCTGGGCCTGGGGATGGAACAGCGACGGCCAGCTCGGCGACAACACCACCAGCGACCGGCCCGCGCCCACACGCGTATCGCCGCCCGCAGGCCAGGGCAGCGCCGGCACCGGGCTCGCAACAGCACGAACCAGCGCAGGACGAAACCACTCCCTGGCCATCGGCCAGGACGGCAACACGTACAGTTGGGGCGACAACCAGTACGGCCAGCTCGGCACCGGAAACGACACGACACAGAGCCGCACCCCGGCCCTGGCCGCCTTCAACCCCAAGCTGCTGATCACCGGCGTCAAGTTCGACAAGACCGTCGTGAACCCACTGGTGCAGCACCCTGACGGGTCCGTCACCCTGGCCACCCCCGCCCACAGTCCGGGACTGGCCGACGTGATCGTGGACTGGACCCTGGGCGGCAACGGCCAGACCCAGGCGCGCCTGGCCTACACCTACGAAGGCACCCTGCCACTGACGGGCGGCAACGGCAGCATGATCCTCCTGCTCGCCGCCGGGCTGCTCGCCACGGCCGGCGCCGTCGCAGCCGGACGCCACCGGCGCGAAACCCACAGCCTGCACGCCTAGAATCTTCACCCGAGTAAGCAGCCAGGCCGCACCCCAAGACGGCCCGGCCAACCAGGGTGGCCCCGCAGTCCCCAACACAACGGAGCCACCCACCTCACTTCATTAGAATCCCACTCCCACGCCAACCCCATCTGCAGCGATAACGAACAATCAGGATGATGCCTGATACAGACTTATAGCTCGCTTCTCCTAGGCCCTGACAAGGTCTGCATAAATAAGTCCGCCGGAGTGATAAAGTTATTGCAGATAAGGCCGGGATTGAGCCCGGCGTGCGGCAGGGGATCCGGACTGGGGAGTTCCGGGCATGAAGCCGCAGGTCCTGGGGAAGGGGATCATGCTTAACATGCGTCAGCATACGAACACGCATAGCCGTCCGGTTATAACCGCCAGCCTTCTGCTCGCCGTCATCCTGCCGGCAAGTCTGATCGCCGGCGGTCTCGCTGCGGCCGACACGGCTACTAGCGAGCCTGTTGTGGCCGGCGCGAGCGCGCCTGCCACAACAGGCGGCACCGGGGGGGGGGGGTCGTCAGACCCCTCGCGTAGCTAAGCAAAATTCCGGTATTTCCCCCAGTAAGGCAACGTCTCCAACTTCACCCCTCTCTACACCATCGCCCCTAACAACAACCTCCCCGCTAAATACAGCGCAGCTGCCGTCACCCACCATCCCAACACCTAATAAAAGCGTTGATCAATCACAACCACGATCATCCGCTCAACATACCGTCACTTTCAACGACCCTGAACAGCAAACCAGCACAGAACAAAAAATCACGGACGGAAACCGTGTAAAGAGACCCGCAAATCCCTCAAGAATCGGCTATGTGTTCGACGGATGGCTCATAGGAGACACACCCGTCGCCTATGACTTCAGTCAGCCGGTCACCAGCGATATCACCCTGACAGCCCACTGGATACAAGGCTCCAGCACGTGGAGCCTCGATCCCGTCCATGGACCCGCGAGCGGCAACACCAAGGTCACTCTTACCCCGCCCGTCATACCCAATATTCGGTTCAGTCAGATCAGCGCAGGAAATAACTTTGCTGTGGCATTGGGATCAGACGGCAACATCTACAGCTGGGGTTCCAACCAGAAAGGCCAGCTTGGTCGAACAGCCAGCAGCAGCCTATACGATCCAAACCCCACACCCGGCAAGGTCGACAGACCCGCAAACGTACCATCCGACTTTACATGGGTTCAGGTCAGCGCAGGAAACACTTTTGCCCTGGCTCTCGGTTCTGATGGCATTCTCTATAGTTGGGGAGACAACGACTTATATGAGCTTGGACGCGACGGTGTTTACAATCTCTTCGGCGGTGACCAAACACCGAGGCCTGTAGACAAGCAAGACACCATCAAATTCACCCGCATCAAAGCAACAGCAAACCACGCTATGGCTTTTGATTCCCTTGGAAATCTCTACAGCTGGGGGTGGAATGAGTATGGACAACTGGGTCATGATGGGGAAACTCAGCAAGTCAAAGAACCGGCTAAGGTCGACAAACCTGCAAATACATCATCCGATTTCTCCTGGGTTCAGGCTAACGGAGGGTTCTACGATACGATTGCAATCGGTTCAGACGGCAACCTCTACAGCTGGGGAAACAACGACTTCGATCAACTGGGCCGCGACACCACTAATACAAGAAAGAATCCTATTCCTGGCAAGATTGACAAGCCCGCAGGTGTTCCCAGCGACTTCACATGGCTCCAGACGGGATCAGCCCATTACAATTCCATGGCCCTTGGCTCGGATGGAAACATCTATACCTGGGGTTCGGATCTTCAAGAAGTCATGCTGGGACGCGACCTGAGCCTCAATGCCGCCAATCGTCCGGCAGCTGTCTATAAACCTGCCAACATCAACTACATTGACTGCATGACGACTGACTACCACTCTGTGGGGCTCGGCTCAGACGGCAACCTCTACAGCTGGGGAACAGACGGAGACGGCGAGCTTGGACACGCTACACCAGTAAGCGGCCCAGGAATTGTGACCAAGCCAGACAGTAACCAAAATGACTTCACCTGGAAGCAGGCCAGCATAAACAATGGCTATACCATGGGACTCGGCTCAGACGGCTACCTGTATACCTGGGGCTTTAACTATTACGGCGAGCTAGGGCACGGCGCCGCCGGCGATAAAGAACGCGGAGTAGTGTCGACCCTCGGCACACCCGACCTCACTGGCATTAAGTTCGACGGAACCGCTATTAAAGACCTGTCGAAGAACACGAATGACAACGCTTGGAGCGCCACTGCCCCGCCGCATGCAAAGGGGAAGGCGGACGTGACTGTCCAATGGACCATAAATGGGGCGTCGCAGCCGGATGTGCATTTGACCTACCGATACGACGGACCAAAATACACTGTCTCCTTCAGCAACCAAGACAACTCCTGTCCGACGTCTTCCGACATGCCCCAAAACCAGTCCGTTACTGAGGACGGGCAGGCAATGCGCCCGTACCCCGATCTGAAGGCGGACGGCTGCCTGTTTGATGGTTGGTTCCTCAAGGATGCCAATGGCAAATCCGATGTGGCGTATGATTTCAGCCAGCCGGTCACCGCGGACATGACCCTGGTCGCGCATTGGAGCCCTGAGAAAGATTCCGGCTGGTCGATCAGCCCGGGCAAGGGCAACGTGCTGGGCGGCCAGCGGGCGACCATCACCCCGCCCAAGGCCAATAGAGGCGTCCGCTTCAGCCAGGTCAGCGCAGGCGGCTACCAGATGAGTGATGCGAAAGGCTTCTCCGTGGGCGTGGCCAGCGACGGGAACGCCTACGCCTGGGGCAGCAACCAGCACGGGCAGCTGGGCATCGGCAACACAACCAAGCAGAACAAGCCGGTTAAAATCCCCTTGCCGGACGGCGTGGATTCCGGGTTCACCTACACGCAGGTCGCGGCAGGGGGCTTCCATGTGTTGGCCATCGGGAGCGACGGCATCGTCTACAGCTGGGGCGCCAACGACCACGGCCAGCTGGGCGACGGCACCACCACCGAGCGTTCCAAGCCGCAGCCCGTGCCGGACCCGAACGACACAAGCCAGCCGTTCAAGGCCGTCCAGGTGAGCGCCGGCGCCTACGACTCGGCGGCCATCAGCCCGGACGGGCGCGTCTACACCTGGGGCAGCGAGGGCAACAGCCGCGACGGCGTCTTCCCCAGCTTCACCCAGCCGCGGAAGACGCCGACCCCGGCAGCCGCCCCCGACGGATCCGGCCAGGGGCTGCAGGCGGTGCGGGTCAGCCTCGGCTGGAGCTTCATCATGGCCTTGGACGCGGACGGCAACGTATACGCCTGGGGATACAACAACTACGGCCAGCTCGGCAACAACAGCACCAGCAGCACCTACACAGCCACGCCCACCAGGGTGCGCGACCCGAACAGCCCCAATGACCCCAATAAAGGATTGCAGGCCACGCAGATCAGCGCAGGCACGGACCATGGCCTCGCCATCGACAGGAACGGGACCGTCCTGAGCTGGGGGCACAACAACCAAGGCCAGCTCGGCAACGGCTCCACCTACGACAAGCTCGTCCCCGAACCGGTCAAGAACCCGGGTGGAAGAGGCAGTTTCACCGCCGTCGGCATCAGCACAGGAGTCATATACTCCCTGGCCGTCGACAGCTCCGGCAACACCTGGGCATGGGGATACAACGCCTACGGCCAATTAGGCAACGGCGACGTCTTTGCCCTGCTCACGCCAACAAGCGTGCGAAGCCCCGACCCGTCCGCCGGCGCCAGCGCATCCCTGCAGGCCACGCGGGTCAGCGCGGCGCAATACCATTCCCTGGCCATCGGCCAGGACGGCAACGCCTACGCCTGGGGCGACAACCGCTTAGGCCAGCTCGGCAACGGAAGTCTGACGCAGAGCCGCACCCCGACCCTGGTCGCCTTCAACCCGGCACTGCTGATCACCGGCGTCAAATTCGACAAGACAGCCGTGGACCCCCTGGTGCAGAACCCCGACGGGTCCGTCACCCTGGCCACCCCCGCCCACAATCCTGGACTGGCCGATGTCATCGTGGACTGGACCCTGGGCGGCACCAAACAGGAACCCGCACACCTGGCCTACACCTACGAAGGCGTCCTGCCCCTGACGGGCGGCAACGGCAGCACGGTCCTCCTGCTCGCCGCCGGGCTGCTCGCCGCAGCCGGCGCCGCCGCAGCCGGACGCCACAGGCACGAAACCCGCGCCCTGCACGTCTAGAATCCTCACTCGAGTAAGCAAGCCGGGCCGCACCCCAAGACGGCCCGGCCAACCAGGGTGGCCCCGCCAATCCCCCAACACAACGGAGCCACCCACCTCTTTCATACCGTCCCTAGCTCGCTGTTTTCTCCTGCCCAGTTATAGATGAGCAATAAAAGAGCCTTGACGAGTTCATCAGATCATCGAGTCCTTTTTAGGCTATTACCCGTATGGATAGCACACAGTGGAGTTTTGCAAAGTTGAGAGCTTTCCCTCATAAACACTTGCAAAACAATCTTCGACCAGAGATTGCTACTGTCATTGTTTCAACTGAATCCTAAAAGCTGGTGTCCGCAAAATTGTAAGTCCTCAGTGCAGGACCAGAACGACAGCGAACCCGAGGCAGAGTGGAGCGCAGAAAATCGTGCCCCGGTGGGCAGAAAGAGTGTCTGGCCCACACTTGAACAACAAGCCCGCTACATTGAAGTCCCCCACCGTCCGCAGAGCAAAGACCGCCCCGGCTATCTAGGGCAGAGCCCTTGACAACCGGAGTCCAGACTTTTAAACGTTTCAGCAAGATAAGGACGATCAGAATCATAAAAGCCCGGATTGCCATCAAGACTTCAAGAAATTCAGCTTCTTATTCGTGCGCGAGGATTAATCGAACAACATAGGCCAGTAATTGTGTTTGCATTCAGGCAAGATCCGATTACTAAACAGCTTGCTACCAAGCTTCCAGTACCTGTAAAAGCAGGCGGTGACTGCGGAGAGCACGGTGTCAATAGCATCCAACAAGCCGGCACCCGTAGACATAGATCACCTATCATTTCTTCGTCGAAGAGTAGTTATCGGATTCCCAACACTGCCAACGAAAATCATAGTACTCACTGCAATAATGAGGAAAAACACACTCTCCCTAACGTCTATTGGTAAAGTGTCTGCGAGCGCGCCGAGACCGCCCCGACAGAGATCAGAAACACTTTACCGATAAATGCCGCCGATAATTACTGCAGATAAATCAACATTGTTGGATCACATTGCGCGAGAGAATACACAAATCCTCATTAAAGGCTGAAATCCCTACTCGGTTCCATATTCATAATCACCACCAAGAGCTGATGCCGCAGACACGATGATGCGAGATTAATTGTTAACGATGTTATTATAGTTTACATTGTTAATCAGCAACAATCATTGGGAGGTATACCTTGCATCCTGCAAGAACCAATTCAGGGGAATACGCCCTGTCCTGTCAACAGGTGCGCAAATCATTCGGGAGCAGGCAGGTGCTCAAGGGTGTGGATCTTCAGGTCAGACGCGGAATCATCCTGGGTCTGCTGGGCCGGAACGGAGCAGGAAAGTCAACCCTGATCTCGGCCTTGACCGGACTGGGTGAGCCGGACTCGGGCCACATCACAGTCGAGGGACACAACCCCTATCGAACCTCTTCACGCATTTTCGGCCGGGTCATCGGACTCGCGCCCCAGGACCTGGGCATCTATCCCCACCTCAGCGTCCGAGACAACCTGCGCGGCATGGCCGGTCTGCAAGGACTGAACGCCAAACAGGGCAGCAAAAGAGCCGACGAACTGATAGAGCTCATGGGGCTGGCATCCCAGTCAGGAACATCAGCCGAGAATCTATCGGGAGGGCAGAAACGACGCCTCCACACCGCCATGGCGATGGTCCACAATCCCCCGGTGCTCTTCCTGGACGAACCGACGGTCGGCGCCGATGTGGAAGCACGCGCCAGAATACTCGACATGGTCAAGGCCATGAGCCGGCAGGGCACCACCATCATCTACACCACTCACTATCTCAAGGAGTTGGAAGAGATGGGCGCGGACCTCGCCTTCCTGATCGACGGGCGAATCCAGGTCCAGGGCTCCCTGCAGGAGGTGCTCCACAAATATGCCCGGGCATCCCTGCGCATCTCCTTCGTCGGTAAGGCCCCAGGCAAGATCCCCGGATGGCAGATGACAGAGGGTTTCCTGGAGCCCGATCACCCGGTTTCCAGCCCAGAGCAGGAGCTGGCCCGCCTCTTGCAGGAGCCGGTCATGAAAAATGCCCGTCTGGCATCAATCACCATCGTCCAGCCTGACATCGAATCGGCCTACATGACCGTCATGGGTACATCCTCAAGCGATCCGGCCGGGTCACGAGCATGGGAAGACAGGTGAGCGCCATGCATTTCAACGGATATCTAGCGGCGTTCCGCCTGAATTTCAAAATCGAGCTGCGAAGCATCTGGCTGCAGGCGGTCATCGTGGCCATTCCACTGATCATCATCCCCTTCATGCTGCCCTCCTACCGGGACTCGCTGAGGGCCCAGGGGCATCTGGGCGCCAATGGATCCGAGCAGGCGCTTCCTGGGTTCGCCATCCTTTTCGCCATGTTTTCCCTGCAGCTGGTCCTCCAACTCTTCTTCCAGGAGCATGAATGGCACACCTGGGACAGAATGCGGGTGTCGGCGGTCTCCCTCTTCGACCTGGTCATGGCCAAACTGAGCGTGTCCTTCATGGTGCAGGTGGTCCAGGTCTCTCTAGTCATGCTGATCGGGACGGCGCTCTACCACTATCGGCCTAATGGATCAGTCCTGGCCCTGGCCGCGGTCTGCCTGCTCATTTCAATTGTGCTGACCCTCTTCGGCCTGTTGCTCTACATCTTCTCGTCCTCCCAGAACATGGCCATGTCCTTCAACAACATTCTTGGCATGCTCCTGGCTGGCATGGGCGGAGCCCTCAGCCCTGTCTCCGGATTCCCGGACTGGGCACAGAAGCTGGCCAAGGGCAGTCCCGTCTACTGGGCCATGGATGCCGTAGGAAAAATCAATTTCGACCATGCCGGAATGGCGGATGTATGGCCTGACCTGCGTATCCTGCTGGCCTTCCTGCTCGCCCTGGCTCTTCTGGCAACGGTACTATTCAAGAGAGGAGTACAGCGGAAGGAGTGAGGAAGGCATGGCTGACCCACCCAAGGCACCCGTCAAGACGACGCTCAACCGCGACTATGTTCTGCGCTCTGCCCTATATTTCGTCGACGAGCACGGACTGGAGGCCCTGAATATCCGCGCCCTGGGCAAGCAGATGGGGGTGTCCGGGCCAGCCATCTACCGCCATGTGCCCAGCAAGGCCGCCCTGCTAGATGGGATCGTCGAGCTCATCTGGCAGTCAGCCACCGACCTCGACTCCATACCCCAGGGCATGGGATGGCGGCAAGCGCTGGAAGAGGTCATGCTCCAGGTTCACCGGACGCTGCTTTCGCATCCCCGGGCGCTCCCGCTCATGGCCACGCATCCCATCAACACGGACCAGTCCTTCCACATGGTCAGCACCTGGTTGAACCAGCTGACCACCCATGGGCTCAAGATCGATTCAGACACCATCCACCTGCTCAACAGTCTGGCCGGACTGACCTTGGGTAGCGCCATCGCCCAGGCCTCTCCCCCGGTCGGCGGTGCGGGTGGCCGGACCAATACGGAACTTGCAAAAAAGCTGGCCGAGGATACCCAAGGATTTGATGATCTGAAGAGGCTGTTCGATTCTCCGGGCGACGGAATCAGTGCACTTATGGAGACCAGCTACCGCAAGGGCCTGCACGCCCTGATCGCCGGTTGGCCTGCCTGATCCGGAACTGCCGACCAATTCAGCGGGCCACTGCATCAGAAGTCCTGTTTGGCGATGTTCCCTCGACATTCCACCTGAGAGGATTTTATCCTCAGGTAGTATAGTTGGAGGATGCAGGGCTTTCTGTTCACACCCTCATGAAAAGGGATGGGGACGCGCAAAACGTCTAGGAAGCCTCCGAGGGTGTCTTACCGGCAGGGGTCGGCAGCGTCAGCCTTTGGGGAAGGGGATCATGCTTAATATGCGTCAGCATCAGCACATGTCGATCAGACCAGCTGCAGCCGTCAGTTTTCTGCTATCTGTCATCCTGCCTATAGGCCTCCTTGCCTGCACCAGCGCCGATGCCAGCACTACGGCCAGCGAGTCTGATGTGGCCGGTGCCAACGCGCCGACCACATCAGAAGGCACCGGGGGGGGGGGGTCGTCAGACCCCTCGCGTAGCTAAGCAAAATTCCGGCACTATCTCCAGCAAGGCAACGCCAGCCACCATATCAAAAACACCCCAGTCACCACTGGCCACCCCATCACCCTTGCACCCAACAAACCCGACGCCGTCCGCACAACCCACGCCCAGTGACGACAGCCGTTCCCTGCTGACACGATCCTCAGCCACGCACACCGTCACCTTCGCCGACGAGTACCAGCACACCAGCTCAACCCAGAACGTCAACGAAGGAAGCCGGGCCGCAAGACCGGCCGACCCGACCAGGGACGGCTACCTGTTCGACGGCTGGTTCACCGGCGACATCGCCTACGACTTCAGCCAGCCCGTCACCAAAGACATCACCCTGCAAGCCCACTGGACCGACAAAAAGGGTTCATGGAATCTCAGCCCCTGGCACGGGCCATCCAAAGGCGGCAATGAATTGCAGCTTAGGCCGCCCACACCGCGTGGCCTCAAATTTACCCAAATTAGCACAGGCGACCGACACACCCTGGCCATCGGCTCAGACGGCAACACGTACGGATGGGGAAGCAACGACTACGGGCAGCTGGGCGACGGCACACTTCAGGACCATTACACGCCCCAACTGATTACCTTCCCACAGTCAGCCCACATCATCCAGGTCAGTGCGGGCATGCGCAACTCCCTGGCCTTGGACGACCAAGGCCACATCTGGGCCTGGGGCCGCAACGACTCCGGTCAGCTTGGCCTGGGAGACAGAACCAGAAGGACAACCCCGACAATGCTCGATGCCAGCACAGGTACACACTACGAGCAGGTATGCACCAGGGAGCAGCATTCCATGGCCTTGGACAGTGACGGCAACGCCTGGGCTTGGGGCGCAGGTCTCTATGGACGACTGGGAATCGGCGATACAACGAATTCCTATTCGCCTGTCAAAGTGTTGAAACCGGATAATGTGCCGTCCTCATTCAAATTCACCCAGATCAGCGTGACCTACTACCGTTCGCTTGCTCTGGGCAATGACGGGAACGCCTATGCCTGGGGCGATGCCCGGTGGGGACAGATAGGCAACGGCGGCTCATACGGCAGCTACAACAAGCCGGTCAAGGTCTCCAAACCAGCCGACGTGGATGCTTCGACCTTCTCCTATACGCAGATCAGCGCCGGTTACGTGCACTCCTTAGCGCTGGGCAGCAACGGCGAAGTATATGCCTGGGGAGTCAACGACAATGCTGCACTCGGCGACCCCAGTCACCCGGTCAACAACAACTCTGAAGCAGATGGCCCCCATGCGTATGTCGCCATACCCAGCAAGGTCGTCCATCCTGCCGGGGCCCCAAGCTCCTTCCGCTTCACCCAGATCAATGCGGGATACAAGTACTCCCTAGCCATCGGCAATGATGGCGAGGTCTACGGATGGGGATCCGATGCCGACAGGCAGCTAGGCGTCGACGAAAGCAAGAAACCCTCCGGAGGCTACAATTGGAACACTCCTTTCCAGGCCATGCATCCTGCAAATGTGGTCGAGCCGTTCACATACCAAGCCATCAGCAGCTTCGGGAACACCACCCTGGCAATAGGATCCGACGGATATGCGTATGGTTGGGGAAGGAACGACTTCGGAAACCTGGGCAACACCAACAACCGCACACCATCAACGCAGGTAATGCAGGCCAGCCGGGTCATCTTCCCTGAGTCTGCGAACCTCATTAGAGCCCTGTTCGATGGCGCATCTGTCAGCTATTCAGCAATGCAAACAGACCAGCAGGGCAATTACTGGTCGCTCAAGCCTCCTGCGCATGCCACGGGATGGGTAAAGGTGGTCATCTCCTGGAGCATGAACGGACCGCAAACCGATGCCACATTGTCCTACAAATACGACGGTGCGGATCATGCGGTCAACTTCGCCAAGGGATGTACCGACTGCACGGTTTCCGGCATGCCCGCTCAACAATCGGTTACAGATGGAAATCAGGCTTCACGTCCCTATCCTGATCCGTCCAGGGACGGCTTCCTGTTTGATGGCTGGTTCCTTGAGGATGCCAAAGGTGATTCCAATGTGGCATACGACTTCAGCCAACGCGTCACCAGCGGCATCGGTCTGGTCGCACATTGGTCACCAGTTGACACACGCTGGTCAATCAGCCCAAGCCAAGGCAACGTGTTGGGCGGCCAGCAGGTGACGATCACACCGCCTGACCACAGCCGCGGCATCCGGTTCAACCAGGTCAGCGCAGGTGGTGAGCAGGACAGCGTCATCGGCTTCTCAGTAGGAGTGGCCAGCGACGGGAATGCCTACGCCTGGGGCAACAACCAGTACGGGCAGCTGGGCCAAGACCCTTCCAAAACATCCGCTCAGAAGACACCGACCAGGATCCCCCTGCCTGACCTGCCTGACAAAGAGGCAGCCAGCTTCACCTACACGAAGATCGCTGCAGGGGGCGCCCACACTCTGGCCATAGGCTCCAACGGAATCCTCTACAGCTGGGGCCGCAACGATCATGGCCAGCTGGGCGACAACACCACCGCGGACCGGTACAAGCCCCAGCCCGTGCCGGACCCGAACAACACAAGCCAGCCCTTCAAAGCCTTGCAGATAAGCGCCGGAGCCTACGACTCGGCTGCCATCGACGACCAGGGCCGTGTCTACACCTGGGGGTGTGAACACAACAGTTACTCCTCCTATGGCACGGCCAAGCTGGTGCCGACCCTGGCCAAGGACCCCAATGGCTCCAGCCAGGGACTGCATGCGGTCCAGGTCAGTGTCAAATGGAGCTTTATCCTGGCCCTGGACGAGGACGGCAACGTATACGCCTGGGGATACAACACCAATGGCCAGCTCGGCAACGGAACCGCCACAGGGGATGGCAACGCTGACTACGCCAACGACCCAAAGCCAGTTCAAGACCCCAGGGACGCCAGCAAAACCTTCAAGGCCACGCAGATCAGCGTCGGCTCCCGGCACGCCCTCGCCATCGGAGAGGAGGACGGCAGTCTGTACACCTGGGGCAAGGTCAACGACACCAACTACACAAGGCCTACGAACGACCCCGGCAACACCGGTAAGACCATCAAAGTCACCTGCATCAGCGCTGGAACATGGCACTCCCTGGCCATAGACCAGGACAGCACCACCTGGGGCTGGGGCTGGAACCAATACGGGCAGACCGGCAACGGCAACACCAACTCGCAGGAAACCCCCACAAAAGTGACCGGTCCGAACAACACAGGGCAAGGATTCAAGGCCGTCTGCGTCAGCGCAGCCCACAACCATTCCCTGGCCATCGGCCAGGACGGCAACGCCTACGCCTGGGGCAAGAACGACTACAACCAGCTCGGCAACACCAGCATCCCCACAACAGGCAACAGCCCCACACCCATACAGACCATATTCGACCCCACCCCACTCAACATCACCAGCGTCAAGTTCGACAAGACGGCCGTGGACCACCTTGTACAGAACTCTGACGGGTCCGTCACCCTGACCACCCCCGCCCATAATCCGGGACTGGCCGACGTGATCGTGGACTGGACTCTGGGCGGCATCAGCCAAACCCAGGCGCATCTGACCTACACCTACGAAGGCGTCCTGCCCCTGACAGGCGGCAACGGCACCATGATCCTCCTGCTCGCCGCCGGGCTGCTCGCCGCAGCCGGCGCAGCCGCAGCCGGACGCCACAGGCGGGAATCACACAGCCTGCACGCCTAGAATCTTCACCCGAGTAAGCGGCTGGACTAAACCCCAAGTTAGCCCAGCCGAAGGGTGGCCCCGCCAATCCCCCAACACAACGGGGCCACCCACCTTTTTGCTTCCACCCTCTATATCGCCAGTAGGGCGTGAAGCAGTCTTCATATAGTGTTCAGACAAGCAGCCCGGCAGTCTGGCTGACGGGCACTTGGAGCATGCAGACGGACGGTGATAACCTAATGAATATATGTGGGGATTGTGTCTGCCATCTATCGGGGAGCCGGACCAGGGGAGTTCCAAGTACGCGGCAACAGTTCCTGGGAAGGGGATCATGCCGGTCATGCGTCAGCATGTGAACACGCACAGCCAACGGGCCATCGTCGTCAGCATGCTGCTCGCCTGCAGCCTAATCGCCGGAGGATTCGCCGCGGCTGACACTGCCTCCGGCGAATCCAGTGTGCCCGAGCCGACCAAGCTGGAGCAGACGGCTGCGGGCCAACAGGCCGACCCATCAGCCAATGCACCAACCCTGCCAGCCACCCCGGCCAGCCCCAAGTCTCCGCTGCCCTCACCCTCGCCCCTGGACACCGCATCCCCCCTCACCACCGCGCAGGCCGCGCCCAAGAAGCCCGGCGACACCGGCATCAAAAGCAAGACCACCGACAGCAAGCCCCAGACACGCGCAGCCTACACCGTCACCTTCAACGACCCCGACGGCAGAACCAACACGCCCTCCCAGAGCGTCCCCGGCGGCGGACAGGCCTCCAGGCCCGAGGACCCAGCTAGGGACGGCTATCTGTTCGACGGATGGTTCACCGGCAACACCGCCTACGACTTCACCCGGCCCGTCACCGGCAACATCACACTGACCGCCAAATGGACCAAAGGCGCCAGCTCCTGGAGCCTCTCGCCCGCTTCCGGCCCACCAGCCGGAGGCACCCGGATCACCCTCACCCCGCCCACCACACCCGACATACGCTTTAGCCACGTCGGCACAGGAACCTACGCTTCCCAGGCCATAGGCTCCGACGGCAACATTTACAAGTGGGGAGATGCCTCCGATGAAAGGCCAGTGATCGTCACCCCGCCAACAGGCGTCCACTTGACCCAGACCAGCGCAGGAATGAACTTTACTCTGGCCCTGGGATCGGACGGCAACCTCTACAGCTGGGGATTCAACAACCAAGGCCAGCTTGGCAATGGTACCACTACCAATAGCGGGCTGGGCAAAGTGATCATGCCGGCAGACGGCACGAAATTCACCAAGATTAGTGCCGGATTTAACTATTCCTTGGCCATAGGATCGGACGGCAACTTATACGGCTGGGGAGACAACAGCTACGGGCAGCTTGGCATCGGCAATCCCAGTGCGAGCCCTAATCAACAGCCGATTAAGGTGATCCTGCCAACAGGGATCCCAAAATTCACCCAGATCAGTGCAGGAGACAGTCATTCCCTGGCCCTGGGAACGGACGGCAACCTCTACAGCTGGGGATACAACGACCACGCACAGCTCGGCATCGGCGCTAGCGATTCTGATGCTCATGCCGCTCCGAGCAAGGTGAACCTGCCAACAGGGGTCCCAAAATTTACCCAGATCAGCGCAGGATACAAGCATTCCCTGGCCCTGGGAACTGACGGCAACCTCTACAGCTGGGGAACCAACGAGAAAGGCCAGCTGGGACGCAGCATCAATGGGGCTGAGGACGGCACGCCACGCAAAGTGAACCTGCCAACAGGTGTCAGCCGATTCACCCAGGTCATCGCAGGCGGCGAGCATTCCCTGGCCCTGGGATCGGACGGCAACCTCTACAGCTGGGGCGACAACACCAGCGGCCAGCTGGGACGCAACCCCAGCGCAACGAAAGACGGCACGCCACGCAAAGTGGCCATGCCAGCAGGCATCACAATCACCCAAGCCAGCGCGCCCGGCACTTTGGGTGGGGACTTCTCCCTGGCCCTGGGCTCGGACGGCAACATCTATAGCTGGGGATGGAACGGCAACCAGCAGCTGGGACGCGACGCTAGCGGCTACTTCGACGGCCAACCCGGGATAGTCGACTTCCCTGAGAAACCAAAGCCGACCGGTGTCAGCTTCGGCGATAGGCGGGGTACGAGCCTGGCCGACAACAAGGACGGCACCTGGAGCGTCGTCACACCCCCGCATGCAGGAGGCAAGACGGACGTGACCGTCTTCTGGAGCAGGAACGGCTGGAGGCCCGACGCACACCTGGACTACACGTACATCATCACCTACACGGTCGCCTTCGACAGCGCCGGCGGCAATCCGACACCAGGCCAGCAGCGAATCACAGGAGGCCAGCAGGCCACACGCCCAATCACAGACCCGGCCAGGGACGGCTTCCTGTTTGATGGCTGGTTCCTCAAGGACGCCAATGGCGGTTCCAAAGTGGCGTATGATTTCAGCCAGCCGGTCACCGCCGACATCACCCTGGCCGCGCATTGGAGCCCCGCCAACACCGGCGGCTGGTCGATCAGCCCAAGCAAGGGCAACGCGATGGGCGGCCAGCAGGCGACCATCACCCCGCCCAACCTGAGCCGCGGCATCCGTTTCAGCCAGATAAGCGCCGGCGGCTACCAGTCCGGGGGTTCGCCCGGCCTTTCGGTGGGCGTGGCCAGCGATGGGAACGCCTACGCCTGGGGCAACAACCAGTACGGGCAGCTGGGCCAGGGCAGTACCAGCAGCACTCCGCAGAAGACGCCGGTCAGGGTCCCCTTGCCGGACGGCGTTGCCTCCGGTTTCACCTACACGCAGATCGCGGCAGGCGGGGCTCACGTGCTGGCTATCGGCTCCGACCAGACCGTCTACGCCTGGGGGGCCAACGACCAGGGCCAGCTCGGCAACGGCAGTAAGGACGCAAATACTCATCCCAGTCCGATGCCAGTCAAGGGCGCGGACGGCCAGCCCTTCAAAGCCGTCCAGGTGAGCGCCGGCGCCTACGACTCGGCGGCCATCAACCCCCAGGGTCGCGTCTACACCTGGGGCAGCGAAGGAAACAATCACTACAACTACAGCACGTCCAAACCGACCCCGACCCTGGCCAAGGACCCCAACGGCTCCAGCCAGGGGCTGCACGCGGCCCAGGTCAGCGCCAACTGGGGCTTCATCATGGCCTTGGGCACGGACGGCAGCGTATACACGTGGGGATACAACAACTACGGGCAGCTCGGCAACGGCCAAAGCACAGGAGAAGGCAGCACCACGTACGCCGCCGACCCGGCACGCGTGCCCGATCCCAAGGATGCCAGCAAAGCCTTCAAAGCCGTGCAGATCAGCGCCGGAGGCTTCCACGCCCTGGCCATCAGCAAGGACGGTACCGCCTGGGCATGGGGGTACAACGACTACGGGCAGCTCGGCGACAACACGGAAATTAGCAGGCCCACGCCCACGCAGGTAGGAAACCCCACAGACTCCAGCCAGCCATTCCAAGTCGCGCAGATCAGCGCCGGCGTAATCCACTCTCTGGCCATCGACAAGAGCGGTGCAGCCTGGGCATGGGGAAGGAACACCAACGGCCAGCTCGGCGACAACACCACCAGCAACCAGCCCACCCCCAGGCGCGTGTCGCCGCCCGCAGGCCAGGGCAGCGCCGGCACCAGGCTCGCAACAGCACGAATCAGCGCAGGACGAGGCCAATCTCTGGCCATCGGCCAGGATGGCAACACGTACGCCTGGGGCGACAACCAGTACGGCCAGCTCGGCAACGGGAGTCTAGCGCAGAGCAGCACCCCGACCTTGGTGGTCCTCAACTCGCTGCTGATCACCGGCGTCAAGTTCGACAAGACGGCCGTGGACCGCCTGGTGCAGAATTCTGACGGATCCGTCTCTTTTGCTACGCCTGTGCACAGTCCGGGACAGGCCGACGTGGCCGTGGACTGGACACTGGGCGGGGTCAGCCAGACCCAGGCGCATCTGACCTACACCTACGAAGGCACCCTGCCCCTGACGGGCGGCAACGGCACCATGATCCTCCTGCTCGCCGCCGGGCTGCTCGCCGCAGCCGGCGCAGCCGCAGCCGGACGCCACCGGCGCGAAACCCGCATCCAGCACGCCTAGAATCTTCATCCGAGTAAGTAGCCGGGCCGCATCCCAAGACGACCCGGCCAACCAGGGTGGCCCCGCCAATCCCCCAACACAACGGAGCCACCCACCTCTTTGCTTCCACCCTCTATATCGCCAATAAGACGTGTAACAGCCTTCATGTCTTGTGCAGGCTGGCTGACAGGTACTTGGAGTATGCGGACGGACCGTGGTAGCATTTTCTACATAGTTGGGATTGTGCCTGGCATCTATCGGGGAGCCGGACCGGGGGGTGTTCCGGATACGCGGCAGCAGTTCCTGGGGAGGGGATTATGCCGATCATGCGTCAGCATGCGAACATGCACAGCCGCCGGGCCATCCTCGTCAGCATGCTGCTCGCCATTATCCTGCCAACCAGCCTGATCATGGGCGGCCTGGCCATGGCCGACACAGCCTCCGGCGAATCCAGTGTGCCCGAGCCGACCAAGCTGGAGCAGACGGCTGCGGGCCAACAGGCCGACCCATCAGCCAATGCACCAACCCTGCCAGCCACCCCGGCCAGCCCCAAGTCTCCGCTGCCCTCACCCTCGCCCCTGGACACCGCATCCCCCCTCACCACCGCGCAGGCCGCGCCCAAGAAGCCCGGCGACACCGGCATCAAAAGCAAGACCACCGACAGCAAGCCCCAGACACGCGCAGCCTACACCGTCACCTTCAACGACCCCGACGGCAGAACCAACACGCCCTCCCAGAGCGTCCCCGGCGGCGGACAGGCCTCCAGGCCCGAGGACCCAGCTAGGGACGGCTATCTGTTCGACGGATGGTTCACCGGCAACACCGCCTACGACTTCACCCGGCCCGTCACCGGCAACATCACACTGACCGCCAAATGGACCAGGAGTTGGAGCCTGTCCCCCGCCTCCGGGCCAGCAGACGGAGGCACCAGGATCACCCTCACCACGCCCACCCAACCCGGTATACGCTTCAGCCACATCAGCACAGGGATCTGGAATTCCCTGGCCGTGGGCTCCGACGGCAACCTCTACAGCTGGGGAACATACGGCGGCATAAATCAATCCAACAGACCGGTCATCGTCAAGCCGCCTGAAGAAGGCGACCGCTTCACCCAGGCCGGCTCCGGCAATGGGTTCTCCGTGGCCCTGGGCTCGGACGGCAACCTCTACAGCATGGGAGGGAACGACCGCGGCCAGCTGGGCAACGGCACCACCACCACCTCTTATAACAAACTGGGGAAAGCACCCCTGCCGACAGGGGTCAGGCAATTCACCCAGATCAGTGTAGGATTCGGCCATTCCCTGGCACTGGACTCGGACGGCAACCTCTACAGCTGGGGGCAGAACGACTGCGGCCAGCTGGGCTATGGCACTACAGATAATAATTCTCATGCCACGCCGAGCAAAGTGGCCATGCCGGCAGGGGTCACGAAATTCACACGGATCAGCGCAGGCACGGATTATTCCCTGGCCCTGGGATCGGACGGCAACCTCTACAGCTGGGGAGAAACCGTCTACAATGCACTCGGACGCACCCCCACCAGCACCACGCCAGCCAACCAGCCAGGCAAAGTAACCATGCCGGCAGGCGTCAAGCAGTTCATCCAGATCAGCGCAGGATACACCCACTCCCTAGCCCTGGGATCGGACGGCAACCTCTACAGCTGGGGAAACAACACCAGCAGCCAGCTGGGACGCAACCCCACTAGCACCATGCCAGCCAACCAGCCAGGCAAAGTGACCATGCCGACAGGCGTCAAGCAATTCACCCAGATCAGCGCAGGAAACGGTTATTCCCTGGCCATGGGATCGGACGGCAACCTCTACAGCTGGGGAGACAACACCAACGGCCAGCTGGGACGCAACCCCGGCGCAGCGAAAGACGGCACGCCGGGCAAAGTGGCCATGCCGGCAGGCATCACAATCACCCAAGCCAGCGCGCCAAACATGATTAATGGGTACTTTTCCCTGGCCATGGGATCGGACGGCAACCTCTACAGCTGGGGAGACAACAGCAGCCGCCAGCTGGGACGCGACACCAGCGGTGACTTCGACACCAATCCCGGCATGGTTGCCTTCCCCGAGTCTCCCACGCCGACCGGCGTCAAGTTCGACACGACAGCGGGCACGAGCCTGACGGACAACAAGGACGGCACCTGGAGCGTCTCCACGCCCCCGCATGCAGGAGGCAAGACCGACGTAACAATCAACTGGAATATGAACGGCCAGCAGCCCGACGCGCACCTTACCTACACTTATATCAACCCCTACACGGTCACCTTCGACAGCGCCGGCGGCCAGCAGACCCCAGGCCAGCAGCGGATCACCGAAGGCCGGCAGGCCACGCGCCCGACCAGCAGCCCGTCCAAGGACGGCTTCCTGTTTGATGGCTGGTTCATCAAGGACGCCAATGGCAAATCCGATGTGGCGTATGATTTCAGCCAGCCGGTCACCGCTGACATCACCCTGGTCGCGCATTGGAGCCCCGCGGACACCGGCGGCTGGTCGATCAACCCAGACAAGGGCAACGCGATGGGCGGCCAGCAGGCAACCATCACCCCGCCCAAACTCAGCCGCGGCATCCGTTTCAGCCAGGTCAGCGCCGGCGGCTATGAAATCGGAAGGGCCAGTGGCTTTTCGGTGGGCGTGGCCAGCGACGGGAACGCCTACGCCTGGGGCAGCAACCAGTACGGCCAGCTGGGCCAGGGCAGTACCAGCAGCACTCCGCAGAAGACACCGGTCAGGGTCCCTCTGCCGGCTGGCGTGGATTCCAGTTTCACCTACACACAGGCCGTGGCGGGCGGCTACCACGTGCTGGCCGTCGGCAGCGACGGCATCGTCTACAGCTGGGGGACCAACAACCGCGGTCAGCTGGGCGACGGCACCACCAGCGACCGTTCCAAGCCGCAGCCCGTCAAGGGAGCGGACGGCCAGCCCTTCAAGGCCGTCCAGGTGAGCGCCGGCGCCTACGACTCGGCGGCCATCGACCCGCAGGGGCGCGTCTACACCTGGGGCAGTGAGTGCAACAGCGGCGGCTCATACAGCCTGTCTAGATCAACCCCAACCCTGGTTCAGGATCCGAGTGGTTCGAACGAGGGGCTGCAAGCAGTCCAGGTCGCCGTCAAATGGAGCTTCATCATGGCCCTGGACAAGAACGGCACCGTTTATGCATGGGGGTACAACGACTACGGGCAGCTCGGCAACGGCACTAGTGACTCCTCCTATACGAACCAACCCACGCCAGTACAATACCCAGGCAAAACAGGTCAGCCCCTCCAAGCCAAACAAATCAGCGCAGGAAGCTGGAGCGCTCTGGCCATTGATACGACCGATACAGTCTGGGCATGGGGATGGAATGATCGGGGTCAGCTCGGCAATGGCTCCACTGCCGATCGTCAGTACAGCCCCGTTCGGGTACAAGATCCCACAGGCACCAATCAAGGATTCCAAGCCAGCCAAATCTGTACTGGAACGAATCACACCCTGGCCATTGACAAGGAAGGCACAGCCTGGGCCTGGGGGGACAACGGCTACGGTCGGCTCGGCAACGGAACCGTCAAAAACGCTCGGACACCAACACAGATAAATGGCTTTCTGCAACAGAACAATGCCGACGCGGGATTCAAAGCTGCACGCATTAGCGCCGGAAGCCAGCATTCCCTTGCGATCGGCCAGGACGGCAACACCTACGCCTGGGGCGACAACTATTACGGCCAGCTCGGCACCGGAAACGACACGGCACAGAGCAGCAACCCGACCCCAGTGCCATTCAATTCGCTGCTGATCACCGGCGTCAGCTTCGACAAGACAGCCGTGGACCCCCTGCAGCAGAATTCTGACGGGTCCGTCTCTTTTGCTACGGCTGTCCATAATCCTGGGCTGGCTGAGGTGGTCGTGGACTGGACCCTGGGCGGCGTCAGCCAGTCCCAGGCGCACCTGGCCTACACTTACGAAGGCGTCCTGCCCCTTACGGGCGGCAACGGCAGCATGATCCTCCTGCTCGCCGCCGGGCTGCTCGCCGCAGCCGGCGCAGCCGCAGCCGGACGCCACCGGCGCGAAACCCGCGCCCTGCAGGCCTAGAATCTTCGACCGAGTAAGCAGCCAGGCCGCATCCCAAGACGGCCCGGCCAACCAGGGTGGCCCCGCAGTCCTCAACACAACGGAGCCACCCACCCCTTTGCATCCACCCTTTATAACCCCTCTCTGGAATGAGTCAATAAGGTGTGAAGCGGTCTTCATATAGTGTTCAGCCAAGCAGCCCGGCAGGCTGGCTGACGGGCGCTTGGAGCATGCGAATGAACCGTGGTAGCATTTGTATATAGGTTGGGATTGTGTCTGCCATTTATCGGGGAGCCAGACCGGGGGAGTTCCAAGTACGCGGCAACAGTTCCTGGGAAGGGGATCATGCCGATCATGCGTCAGCATACGAACACGCACAGCCGCAGGGCCATCCTCGTCAGCATGCTGCTCGCCATTACCCTGCCAGCCAGCCTGATCGCCGGAGGACTCGCCACAGCCGACACAGCCGACAGCAGGTCCGCTACGGGCGCCAACGCGCCCGCCATACCGGAAAGCACAGGCCAGGAGGGCCGTCACACCCCCGGTATGGACCAGCAAAACCCCGGCGCCACCCCCGCAATGCCCACACCAACCCTGCCGGCCGGCCCCAAGTCGCCGCTGCCCTCACCCTCGCCCCTGAACACCGCATCCCCCCTCACCAGCGCCCAGGCCACGCCCGACAAGCCCGACAAGCCCGGCGACACCGGCATCAAAAGCAAGGCCACCGACAGCCAGCCCCAGACGCGGGCAGCCTACACCGTCACCTTCAACGACCCCGACGGCAAAACCAACACGCCCTCCCAGAGCGTCGCCAGCGGCGGACAGGCCTCCAGGCCCAAGGACCCGAGCAGGGACGGCTACCTGTTCAACGGATGGTTCACCGGCAACACCGCCTACGACTTCAGCCAGCCCGTCACCGGCAGCATCACCCTGACCGCCAAATGGACCAGGATAACCAGCTCCTGGAGCCTCAAACCCACCTCCGGCCCAGCAGAAGGAGGCACCAGGATCACCCTGACCACGCCCACCACATCCGACATACGCTTCAGCCACATCGAAACAGGAAAAGACTTTGCCCTGGCCATGGGCTCCGATGGCAACCTCTACAGCTGGGGAAACACAACCAACGGGGCGCTGGGACGAGAAACCAACCAAACGCCAGAAAACCTACCAGGCGTTGTCACCCCGCCGACAGGCGTCCGCTTCACCCAGTTCAGCGCAGGCAATAGCCATTCCCTGGCCCTGGGCTCGGACGGCAACCTCTACAGCTGGGGAAACAACAGCTCCGGCCAGCTCGGCACCGGCAGTACTGATTATTCTCCGCATAACACGCCGAGCAAAGGGTCCATGCCGGCAGACGGCACGAAATTCACCCAGATCAGCGCAGGAGACGATTATTCCCTAGCCATGGGAACGGACGGCAACCTCTACAGCTGGGGAGACAACGGTACCGGGGCGCTGGGACGAGAAACCAACCAAACGCCAGAAAACCGGCCAGGCGTTGTCACCCCGCCGACAGGCGTCCGCTTCACCCAGTTCAGCGCAGGCTCTACTTATTCCCTAGCCCTGGGCTCGGACGGCAACCTCTACAGCTGGGGAAACAACGGTACCGGGCAACTGGGCATAGGCGCTACTGATTCTAATCAACATAACACGCCGAGCAAAGGGTCCATGCCGGCAGACGGCACGAAATTCACCCAGATCAGCGCAGGATACTATCATTCCCTGGCCATGGGAACGGACGGCAACCTCTACAGCTGGGGAGACAACTCCCTAGATCAGCTGGGACGCACCCTCACCAACGCGTTGAACGACGGTACGCCCCGCAAAGTGAATCCTCCTACAGGCGTCCCACGATTCACCCAGGTCATCGCAGGTGGCGATAATTCCCTGGGCTTGGGATGGGACGGCAACCTCTACAGCTGGGGAGACAACAGCAAAGGCCAGCTGGGACGCAGCGCCAGCAGCACGCAAGACGGTACGCCACGCAGAGTGGCCATGCCGGCCGGCATCACAATCACCCAAGGCAGAATCGAAGGCGGCTATTTAGGGGGCTATGCCCTGGGCTTGGGCTCGGACGGCAACCTCTACAGCTGGGGAGACAACAGCAAAGGCCAGCTGGCACGCACCCCCGCCAGCGCCACGCCAGCCAACCGGCCAGGCATGGTCGCCTTCCCCGAGTCTCCCAGGCCGACCGGCGTCAGCTTCGGCGGGACAGCAGGCACGAATCTGACCGCAAATACGGGCGGCACCTGGAGCGTGACCACGCCCCCGCATGCAGGAGGCAAGACGGACGTGACCGTCTCCTGGAGCAGAAACGGCCAGCAGCCCGACGCGCACCTTACCTACACCTACATCAACCCCCACACGGTCACCTTCGACAGCGCCGGCGGCAAGCCGGCCCCAGGCCAACAACAGATCACCATAGGCAAGCAGGCCACACGCCCAATCACAGACCCAGCCAAGGACGGCTTCCTGTTCGACGGCTGGTTCCTCAAGGATGCCAAGGGCGATTCCAAGGTGGCGTATGATTTCAGCCAGCCGGTCACCGGAGACATCACCCTGGTCGCGCATTGGAGCCCCGCGGACACCGGCGGCTGGTCGATCAGCCCAAGCAAGGGCAACGCGATGGGCGGCCAGCAGACCACCATCACCCCGCCCAAGCTGAGCCGCGGCATCCGCTTCAACCAGACAAGCGTCGGCAACCCAATATATGGCTTCTCCATAGCCATAGGGGTGGCCAGCGACGGGAACGCCTACGCATGGGGAAGCAACCAGTCCGGGCAGCTGGGCCAGGATCCAGAGAAGACAGACATGCAGAAGACGCCGACCAGAGTCCCCCTGCCGGATGGCGTGGCCTCCGGGTTCACCTACACACAGGTCGCGGCAGGCGGGAACCACGTGCTGGCCATCGGCAGCGACGGTATCGTCTACAGCTGGGGGGCCAACGACCACGGCCAGCTCGGCAACGGCAGACAGGACGCAAATGCCCATCCCAGTCCGATGCCCGTCAAGAGCGCGGACGGCCAGCCCTTCAAAGCCGTCCAGATCAGCGCCGGCACCTCCGACTCGGCAGCCATCAGCCCGGATGGGCGCGTCTACACCTGGGGCAGCGAAGGAAAAAACATATCCGTGTACAGCACGCCCAAGCTGACGCCGACCCTGGCCAAGGACCCCAACGGCTCCGGCCAGGGGCTGCACGCGGCCCAGGTCAGGGCTCATTGGGGCTTCATCATGGCCCTGGACACGGACGGCAACGTATACACGTGGGGATACAACAACTACGGGCAACTCGGCAACGGCACAGCCACGGGAGACGACAGCCAAACATATGCTGCCGACCCAGCACGCGTGCCCGACCCCAAGGATGCCAGCAAGGCCTTCAAAGCCACGCAGATCAGCGCCGGAGCCTTCCACGCCCTGGCCATCGGCCAGGACGGCACAGCCTGGGTCTGGGGCGACAACCGCTGGGGGCAGCTGGGGGACGGCACGACAACCAGCCGTCCCACGCCCAAACAGGTAGGAAACCCCACAAACTCCAGCCAGCCATTCCAAGTCGCGCAGATTAGTGCCGGTTGGGTCTACTCTTTGGTCGTCGACCGGAGCGGCGTAGCCTGGGCATGGGGGTACAACTACGAGGGCGAGCTGGGCGACAACACCACCGACTACAGGTACACCCCCACACGTGTATCGCCGCCCGCAGGCCAGGGCAACGCCGGCACTGGGCTCGCAACGGCACGAATCAGCGCAGGAGCAAGCAATTCCATGGCCATCGGCCAGGACGGCAACACGTACGCATGGGGAGACAACAGGTATGGCCAGCTTGGCAACGGGAGTCTGACGCAAAGCAGCACCCCGACCTTGGTGGCGTTCAACTCGGTGCTGCTGATCACCGGCGTCAAGTTCGACCAGGCGACAGTCGACTCCCTGCAGCAGAATGCCGACGGATCCGTCACCCTGACCACGCCTGCTCATAATCCTGGGCAGGCTGATGTGGTCGTGGACTGGACCCTGGGCGGCGCCGCCCAGACACCAGCCCAACTTGATTACACCTATGAAGGCACCCTGCCCCTGACGGGCGGCAATGGCACCATGATCCTCCTGTTCGCCGCCGGGCTGCTCGCCGCAGCCGGCGCCGTCGCAGCCGGACGCCACCGGCGCGAAGCCTACGCCCTGCAGGTCTAGAATCTTCACCCGAGTAAGCAGCCAGGCCGCATCCCAAGACGGCCCGGCCAACCAGGGTGGCCCCGCCAATCCCCCAACACAACGGAGCCACCCATCTCTTTTTTACCCCTTCCTAGACAGAAAGCCTTACAATCCGGAATTTGACATAACATTTTTTACTTGATTTATCCGGGTGTTGCTTCCGTTTTGGACCGACCCTGTATGCTAACGTTTGTCTAGCTACCGGGAATGTGCCCGGCACGCAGTCGA
Organism: Bifidobacterium asteroides; assembly: GCF_003202755.1. Taxonomy (GTDB): domain Bacteria; phylum Actinomycetota; class Actinomycetes; order Actinomycetales; family Bifidobacteriaceae; genus Bombiscardovia; species Bombiscardovia asteroides_F. The sequence goes on along the minus strand of NZ_QGLK01000001.1, from coordinate 537,445 downwards.
TGAAAAACTTGGGATTTTCATCATTTGACCGCCTTATCTTGGGAAAGGGGTTTGTAGCGATCATGTGCCATCCGGACGCATCTTCCCGGTCAGCCATTGTTGTAGACCTTTTGAAGGTCATCGTCATTCTTCCAGCCAGCATGATTATCGGCAGCCTCACTGCGGCTGACGCCACCGCGAAAACAATCAACCCACCCCAGCCGACCAAATTGGAAGAAACCGCAACAGGCCAGCAAAAAGACGCATCCTTCAGCACAGCAACCCCCGTGGTCACACCCACGCTGGCGACTGCGACATCCGGCCGTCCGCAAACAGCCTCAACCTCGTACCAGGTCATCTTCGACAGCGCTGACGGCAGCAACGTCGACTCGCAGACCATTGCCGAAGGCACCCAGGCCAGCCGGCCCGCCAAGGACCCAATCAGGAAGGGCTACCAGTTCGACGGCTGGTTCACCAAAGACGCCTACGGCGACTCAAAGGTGGCCTACGACTTCACACAGCCGGTCACCACAGACCTGACCCTGATCGCCCACTGGACCAAGGGAACCAGCGCCTGGAGCCTCTCCCCCACCTCTGGGAAAGCCACAGGAGACACCAAGATCACCCTGACCCCGCCCACCAAACCAGAGATACGCTTCAGCCATATCATCCCAGCAAAAATAGAAGGTTCCCAGGCCATCGGTTCGGACGGCAACCTCTACAGCTGGGGAGACAACAACTACATACTGGGAACCCCTGAAGAAGAAAAGCGCACGCCGAGCCTTATCACTCCGCCAGATGGTGTCCACTTCACCCAGGTCAGCACAGGCTACTACCACTCCCTGGCCATCGGTTCGGACGGCAACCTCTACAGCTGGGGACACAACAGTTACGGCGAACTGGGGCGCGAGACCGTAAGCAAGTCCCCGAAAGACGACCCCGAGATAGACAATCAGCCGGGCCTGGTCACTGCCCCGGCCGGCGTCCGCTTCACCCAAGCCTGCGCAGGAAAATGGCATTCCCTGGCCCTAGGATCAGACGGCAACCTCTACAGCTGGGGAGAAAACAAGCACGGTGAATTGGGACGCGACACGGGTTCCGCCCCATACGACGTCAAGCCAGACCAGGTGCCCATGCCAGCAGGCATCACGAAAATCACTCAGCTCAGCGCAGGGACCTTCTACTCAATGGCCCTCGACTCGGACGGCGATCTCTACACCTGGGGGGACAACAGTTATGACGAACTGGGACGCGACACCGCTTTGGCGGGAAAAGACGGCCAACCGGTCAAAGTGCCCACCCCGGAAGGCATCACAAAATTCACTTGGATCGCGGCCGGAGAGTGGACATCCCTGGCCACCGGCTCAGACGGCAACCTCTACAGCTGGGGATGGAACGAACACGGCCAGCTAGGACGGGACACCGGCGGTTATCCCTACCGTAACGGCAGACCGGGCAAGGTGACCATGCCGGCAGGCGTGACGAAATTCACCCAGGTCAGCACAGAACTCAGGCATACCCTGGCCCTGGGATCGGACGGCAACCTCTACAGCTGGGGAGAAAACAATCGGGGCCAGCTGGGACGCGACACCGGATCGGCTTTATACGGCACCAAGCCAGGCAAGGTCACCATGCCGACAGGCGTCGCAAAATTCACCCAGGTCAGCGCAGGCTATTCCCATTCCCTGGCCATCGGCTCCGACGGCAACCTCTACAGCTGGGGAGAAAACAAGTACGGCCAGCTGGGACGCCGCACCAGCGGCAACTATGACAGCCGTCCCGGCATGGTCGCCTTCCCCGAGGATCCCAAACCCGACAAGGTGAGTTTCGGCGGGACGCCCGGCACCAACCTGACCGCCAACACGGACGGCACCTGGAGCGTCACCACACCCAGACATGAGCATGGCAGGGTGGATGTGGCCGTCACCTGGAAGATGAACGGCAAGCGTCCAGACGCGCATCTGCCCTACAGGTACCTGGGCACTTACCTTATCGCTTTCGACCCTGCCGGTGGCATTGGGTTCTACCTCCAACTCGTGACCGAGGGCGACCATGTGAAACGCCCCGCCAAGGATCCAACCAAGAGGGGCTACCTGTTCGACGGCTGGTTCACCGGCGATACAGCCTACGATTTCAGCAGGCCGGTCACCGGCAAGGTGAACCTGACCGCCCACTGGAGCAGTGCCGACACCAAGTGGAAGCTCGACAAGGCCAGCGGTCCCGAGTCAGGCGGCCAGTCCGTCACACTGACCCCGCCGATGAAACGCGGCATCCGCATCAGCCAAGTCGACGGAGGAGACCTCCATTCCGCGGCTGTGGGCTCCGATGGCAGCCTCTACACCTGGGGAGACAACAGCAGCCATGGGCAGCTGGGCCGCGACACCGCCGACAAGCAGGACAGCCATCCCGGCAAAGCGGAGGCCCCTGCAGGCGTCAACTTCGTTCATGTCAGCACAGGCTCGGGATTTTCCGTGGCCCTGGGCTCCGATGGCAGCCTCTACACCTGGGGAGACAACAGCCGAGGACAGCTGGGCCGCGCCGTCACCAGCAGCAAACCAGCCGACAGGCCCAACAAGGTGGAGTCCACGGCAGGCATCACTTTCACCCAGGCGAGCGCAGGCGGATCGCATGTGGTAGCCGTGGGCTCGGACGGCAACCTCTACACCTGGGGAGACAACAGCGCCGGCCGACTGGGCCGCGACACCAGCAGCATCCCTGCTGACAAGCCTGGAAAAGCCGACACTCCGGCAGACGTCACTTTCAGTAGCGTCAGTGCAGGCTGGTGCCACACAGTGGCTCTCGACACTCAGGGGAATGCGTACACCTGGGGTAGCAACACCCACGGCGAACTCGGACGCAGCACCACCAGCACTCCGGCAGACAAGCCCGGTAAGGCCGACACACCTGCAGGCATCATCTTCACCCATGCGAGCGCAGGCAGAAGCCACTCCGTGGCCGTAAGCGACGACGGCAGCATCTACACCTGGGGCAATGCCGACAATGGACAACTGGGCCGCGACACCAGTAGCACACCTGCTGACAAGCCAGGCAAAGCCAACATCCCGGCAGATCTCGCCTTCACCCAAGCCAGCGCAGGAGACGAACATTCCATCGCCTTAGGTTCCGACGGCAACCTCTACACCTGGGGAGACAACAGCCATGGGCGCCTGGGCCGCGACACCAGCAAAACCCCGGCAGACATGCCAGGCAAAACCGATACGCCGGCAGGCATCACGTTCACACAAGCCAGCGCAGGAGCATGGCACAGTCTGGCCCTGGGCTCTGACGGCAACCTCTACACCTGGGGAGACAACACCAATGGTCAGCTGGGCCGCGACGCCGGCAACACCCAGGCCGCCAGCCCGGCCATGGACAATTTCCCCGGGCAAGGCACCCCCACGCATGTCCTGTTCGACAATGTGGAAACCCCTGACCTGACCAAGAACCACGACGGCACCTGGACGGCGACCACGCCGGCACACATGCCCGGCACGTCAACCGTCACCATCGACTGGAGGCTGGATGGAGCAGCCCAAACCCCCGATACCAGCAACACGTATCGGTACACCTCCATCAGCCAGCTGCCCTCGGCCGGAGGAGGCGGCCTGCTTCCCCTGCTAGTCGCCGGGCTGCTCGCCTTCGCATGCGCCGCAGCAGCCAGACGCCACCGGCTGGGAACCCTCAGCAGACAACAATAAAGACTTCGCTTGTGTAAGAAGGTCCGGGTTATCACTATCCCCAACATAAAGCCCGGACCACAGGGGTGGCCCCAACTCCCCCGACGCAATGGGGCCACCCATATACTTCCTTCAGAGCGGCAATGGCATCGCATGGCAACATCGCCAACATGGACAATGGCTTATACCGCGACATTACCGTATATGTAGCGCTACAATTATCGTCAGCAACGCCGACGGCTCAGCCACCGCAGGCCTGTCCGAACGGCACCCCGAACACAGCCGTCGATTCGTCGCGAGGAGGAGCCATGACCGACGCACGCCATCAATCCCAATCAGCGCAAAACAATTTTGAACCGGATGTCCGCTTCACACCATCCCAGGTGCGACTGACCCCCGGCAGCATCTACGCCAATGCACAGCAGGCCGGCTCAGACTGGGTCAGCCTGCTGCGCGGTGTCAAGGTCATGGCCGCCCGCAGCGACGATGCCGACCTGATAGGCCTTAAGGCTGACGACTCCCGTGCCAGGCACATCGCCTCCGGCCCCCTGCGTCCGCTGGGCGACCTGCCCGTGCTCCAGGGAGCGCCCCAGGATGACGGTGCCATAGAAATGGCCGTCTCCAGACCCAAGACCGGAAAACAAGGGTGGACCGATTCGCGCCTGCTACTGGTCCCCTTCACTTCCATCGAAGCCTCGCGATACTCGGTCTACCTGCCCTGGGCGAAGGATGGCGATAAGGACCGTGTTCGCCGAGCCCTGGAAGAGATCGATGCACAGGAGCAGGCCCATGAGCTGCGGGTCCCAGCAGTCCGAAATCGACCACGAGTATCAGGGCAGGAATGACCGGCAGGAGCTGATTGAGGGAATCAACACCCGTCACGCCCTGGCCGGGGGCTGCTTCTCATACCGGCTGCGGGATGCCACCGGCGGCGCGACAATGCTGGAGGTTGCCATGCGGGACCAGGACAGCGCCGCACCCTACTCCTTGCGGGCGGAAGGCCTGGAATTGGGCCAGCCCGTAAGAAGCCGTGAAAACGGCAGAATATTGGACCGCTACCCCCTGACCGGTCGTGGATTGGACGCTCTGCCCGACCGGGCTGTCAGGGTACAGGTCCAGGCCTGAGACGAAGGTCCCACCCCTGACCTGCTGACTCTGGCGCTGATCCGCGGTTGAAGAGTTCAGGATCTGGCTGTGCTGCCAGCCTCCACCAGCGTGAAGGGGAGGTCCACCTGCTCGGGCTGATGTCTGCCGGGCGGATCCTTCATCCGAGCCATGAGCAGTCGCAGGCACTCGGCCGCCACCCGGTCAGCGTCTACGCAAATGGTCGAAAGGGCAGGTGTGAGAAAGCGGGACACTTCCAGCCCGTCGAAACCAATCAGGGCTACCTGCTCGGGCACTCGCACACCATGTGCACCCAGCGCGTGCAGGGCCCCGATGGCTACCACATCCGTCAGGGCAAAGACCCCGTCAAAATCCCTGCGGCGAGTCAGCAGAGCGGCCATGGCCTGGTCGGCGCTGCCCTGATCCCAGTCGCAGTCGACAACATCTTCAGGCCCTAGGCGGATTCCATGACCTTGTGCTGCCTGCATGGCACCCAAGAGCCGCTGTTCCCGCCCTAGGCTGGACTGAGCCAATTGGTCTGGGGTTTTATAGGCGGTGCCAAGAACCAGAATCCGCCGGCAACCATGGTCTATCAGATGCTCTACTGCTGCCTGAGCACCCTGTCGGTTAGGACTGCGAACGGTGTCTACAGACGAGTCCAGCCGCGGACCGTCGAAAACCACCAAGGGATAGCGCCGATTGAGCGCGGCGATAGAGTCAGCGGATAGGACCGGCGCGGACAGGATGGTTCCCTCGCAAAATTGGGTGGCGATGTCTGCCACCATGGATGACTCGTAACTGGCCATTTGCCGCGTCTGCTGGATTAGCGTCTGATACCCCATGCTGAAGGCCTGGTCCGATATCGCCGCCGCCAGGGCCGCCGAGAAGGGCGAACGGTCCAGCTCCACAGTGGAGAAGCCGATGATTCCGGATCTGCCCGAACTGAGTCGCCGGGCCGCCAGATTGGGCCGGTACCCCAGACGTTGCGCCGCCTCCAGCACTCGACGCGCCGTGGCGGGTTTGACTGAGGATTTGCCCCGCAAGGCATTGGATGCCGTCATCCGCGACACCCCGGCCTCACCGGCCACATCGTCCAAAGTCGTCACTATGGTCGTCGCTTCCCTCACGCCTGATACGTCAGTTCATTCTATCGCCGGGCAGACAAGGACTTAAAGGTAAATAGCAGTTGACAGTGCACTACTTACGCGTCGCTTTCGCTGCTACCACGGCTGGTCAACAGTACAGCTGTATTTTGTTTCGATGGTATTGTGAAAGCTGGGGTGTTGAGGATCTGAGCGGTTTTCGTCAGGGCCTTTTCGACTGATGCAGGACTGGCGCTGACACACCGAGCAGCTTTTTCGACAGACAAGACGTTTGTAGGCAAGCGATGATGGCTTCGCTTGCTGTTAGTGAAGGGGCTTTGATTTCATGCGTCTGGCTTCTCGTCTGCGTCGCGCATCGGCGATGATGCTCGTCCTGCTGAGCCTGCTGGCAGGCCTGGCAACAGCTTCCGCCAACGCGGACGATGTCGCTCCCGCCGGGACGACGGACGCTCCTGCGAATATCGGGCGAAGTCTACAGACACCTGGTGTAGCTGAGCAAACCCCCGCCACTCTCCCCAGCAACGGAACAGACATCCCACTAACCTCGCCATCACCTATACAAGCTACCCCGTCAACGACGGACTCGCCTGATAGCACATCCGATAAGACAGATAATCAAGCCATGCATATGGTGCGCTTCGACCCGGCCGACGGCAGCAAACCGACACATGAGAGCGTGAAAACCGGGACTCTCGCCTCCCCTCCGGAACACAACCCTGTACGTGATGGCTTCCGGTTCGATGGATGGACGCATGACGGTCAGCCGTTCGACTCGCAGACCCCCATCCTCCAGGACACAACCCTGAAAGCCAACTGGACCAAAGTCACAGACTGGACGCTGAGCCCGGATCATGGGCCCGCATCAGGCAGCCGGCTGATCATCAGCCCGCCCAGCCTGCAGGAGCCTTACTACGTCAGCATCCACACTGCAGGCGGCTTGACCGGCGACGGCAGAATCTACACATGGACGAAAGACAGCCCGCCCAAGCAGGTTCCCTTCCCCGCCCAGGCTCCCAGCGGGTTCCGCTACCTGCAGGCCACAGCCGGCAGCCGATGGCTGGCCGCCCTCGGATCCGACCAGCACATCTACGCCTGGAACAGCCAACAAGCAACCCCCACCATGGTCAGCTCGGCAACGGCACTAGCAGCAAATACTCGAGCGCTCCCGTACGCGTGTGCGATCCAGAATATCCTACGGATACAAGCAAAGGGCTGGTGGCAATAAAAGTAGCTGCGGGAGGGGCTCACTCATTAGCGATTGACAAGAACGGGGACACCTGGGCTTGGGGATTCAACAGTTACGGTCAGCTCGGCAACGGCACCAGCAGCGGCTTCAACGGCGCAAATCCTGTCCCTGGGCGCGTGAGCGACCCGAACAATCCCGATGACACAAGCAAAAGTTTAAAAAGCGTTCAGATCAGCGCTGGTTTTGAGCATACCATTGCCATCGATGCCCAAGGGAACGCCTGGCCATGGGGATGGAATTATTGGGGCGAACTCGGGCAAAACACGAAGACTGACAGAATTTTTGTTCCAATGCAGGTATACAATCCCGACAATCCCTCTATCGCCTTCAAAGCCAGCCAAGTCAGTGCAGGATATGACACTTCCCTAGCTATAGATATCAATGGGGTTGCATGGTCGTGGGGACGAAACGATTACGGCCAACTTGGTTATACCAACTATGACAGTTCCACTGTTCACAGACAACCAGCAAAGGTGCGAAATCCTGCATCCCCAAACAACACTGATCTAAGTCTGAACAGCACTCTGGTCAGTGCGGGAAATTGGGATTCTCTGGCTATCGGCAAGGATGGATACACGTATGCATGGGGATACAACGGCTATGGTCAGCTCGGCAACAACAGCTACAAAGATGCCTATGCCCCGGTGTTAGTGGAGTTCAACCTGTCTCGGGTGATCAGCGCAGCCAGGTTCGACTCTAGCCCCGGCACGAATCTGACCAATATCAACAACAGCAACAGCGTCACCGTGCTCACGCCTGCGCACGTGCCGGGCACGGTCACGGTCAGCGTGGACTACACGATGGGCGGCTCAGGACAGACTTTGACCGACACTTCCCTCAGATACACGTACACGCCTGCAGGCGTACTCCCCCGGGCGGGCGGTGAGGGCGTCATGCTCGCCCTGGCCACCGGCATGACCGGCATGAGCGCAGTGCTGGCATCCCGCCGCCACCGGAGAGAACAACACCGCCTATTGCACGCTTTGCACGAGTAAGAAAGGCCGAGGGCATATATCACCCCCCCCCCACCTCCTGCCGGAATAAGGGGAGCAGGGAAGCAAGCGTCACTAAAGGCTCAAATCCCCAAGTGAGCCGACGCCCCTCCCGCGTCCCCACCACACTTATTGATCAACCACACGACAGCGATAAAGGAAGCAACTGCTCTTGACGTTGGAGGTTATTGTTTCGTGTCAGGAACAAAACCTATGGTTGTTTGCTACTTGTTACCATGCTTGTCTGGGTCGTCTTTTTGCAGACCAAGCAAGAGCAAGCTGCTATAGTCGGCTGCTTTGAGATGCTGAAACCCCCACCGATTCAGTTGTTTATCAGCGTTCTATGGCCAATCAGTGATGAATATCGTGGCGGGGGCGAGATTCATTAGGGTAATGCTCACGCAGCGCTTTCACCAGTGATGCGATTAATCGGAATTACTGCGCTGCCGTAAAAACCGACGATGACACGGTCTATAAACCAGATAATTCCAAATCACTTACCACAAATTACTTCGTGTGTTGCTTTTTAACTTGGTGGTATGGTGAAAATAGGGGTGTCGGAAAACAGATGGCTTTCCGCTATGGCTCGTGCAATCTGATGCTGAGTCGGCATTGAAAGACAGAAGGACTTTCCGACAGACAAGACGTTATGTGCAGGCGGCTTTGACACCGCTTGACGTTTGGTGAAGGGGTTTTGGTTTCATGCATATGGTTTTCCGTCTGCGCCGCATCTTGGCAATGACGACCGTCCTGCTGAGCCTACTGACAGGTCTGAGCGTCGCATCCGCCCAGGCGGACGCTCCTGTACTCACCGGGGGGGGGGGTCGTCAGACCCCTCGCGTAGCTAAACAAACCCCAGGCATTACCCCCAGCAGCACAACCAGCACAACACTGCCCTCACCATCGGTATTACAAGCCACCACACCATTAAGCCCAACAGCGAGTCCAGTCACCCCGTCATCAACGACGGGAACACTTGACAGCACAAACTCCGTTGCGGCTAAATCATCAGAAAAAACGGATGATCAAGATGCACACGAGGTGCACTTCGACCCGGCCGACGGCAGCACACCAACCAAAGCAGCCGTGAAAACCGGGTCTTTAGCCACCTCTCCGGAAAAGAATCCGCAACGTGAGGACTTCCGGTTCGACGGGTGGACGCTTGACGGCCAGCCCTATGACTTCCAAACCCCGGTACTCCGGAATATAACCCTGAAAGCTCAGTGGTCGAAAATCACGGACTGGACGCTGAGCCCGGACCACGGGCCCGCCTCCGGAGCCCGTCTGACCATCAGCCCGCCCGACAAGCAAGAACCACGTTTCAGCAATATCCACGCCGCAGGCGACCAGACTGTCGGACTGACCGGCGATGGCAGAATCTACATATGGATGCAGGAAAGCACACCAAAGCAGGTCCCCTTCCCCACCCATGCTGCCGACGGGTTCCATTACCTGCAGGCCGCAGCCGGCAGCCATTGGGATGCCGCCTTAGGATCCGACCAGCAGATCTACACCTGGACCAGCGCACAAGCCATGCCCACCATCCTCAACACTGACCAGAACACCGGGTTCACCAGCATCAGCATGCACGATGATCAGCTGCTAGCGGTGGACCAGCAAGGACAAGTCCACCTCTTCCAAACCGACCCAATAGACAACCAGAGCATAAAACCGACAGAACAAGCCGCAACCAACCTGCCCGGAAAAGCGCAGGCCATCCTCGCCGCCGCCTCCAACAAGCGGATCCTCATCTTGGACGCGGACGGGCAGGCCTGGGCCTGTGAGACGAGCAAGATTGGAAAAGCCGAACCAGCACGCGTCAAGCAGGACCAGGGCAGACGCATCATCCAAGCAGCAGCTCTCAACCAGGGGTTCCTCCTGGCCGTGGACGGTCAGGCTTGGTACCTGGCCGACGGCACAACCAACGTGAACCTAGTCGGCTTGCCGGACGGCGCGCAGACCAGCTGGATCATCGCCAACGCGGACCAGGCCTTGATCACAGACACAGAGGGACGCGTTTGGACGTGGAAGCCCAGCGAAACGCCGATGCGCGTATACAACGGGAACCAGCAGTACGTACAAGCCGCCAGTGTTGGCAGCAAGATCACCGCCATCGACAAGCATGGCAGCATACTCACGTGGAGTCTGGACGCTCAAGGCCAACTCAGCAAACCGGTCAGGCTCAACACCACTCAGGCGCCCACCCTTGAATCAGCCAGTATGGACAGCCAGCCGCTGAAACTCACCGGAAAGAATCATACCTGGCAGGCAGATGCCCCAGCCCACAAGCCCGGACCAACCACCATCACACTCGTCGGCAGGCAGGATGACCAGACCTTCACCAAAAGTCTCCAATACACCGTAGACCAGCCGCTGACCAGGGACACCGAAACAGAAACCAGCTACACGGTTTACTTCAACACAGGCGAGGGAGACCCGACACCCAACAACCAGAAGGTCTCCTATCCGTACGGCAGGGTACAGCGGCCCTCCCCCGATCCGACCCGTCAAGGCTACCTGTTTGACGGGTGGTTCATCAAAAACGTCGCCTACGACTTCAGCAAGCCTGTCACAGACAACCTCACGCTCACCGCCAAATGGACACCCAAGAACCCGGGCAACACTTGGAAGATCAACCCTGACAAGGGTGGCCAGCTTGGCGGGCAACAGACCACCATCACCCCACCCGCCAATATCAGCGGCATCAAATTCAACCAGATCAGCAGCTCAAAAAGCACTTGGTTTGCTTTTTCCTTGGCTGTGGGCAGTGATGGAAACGCCTACGCTTGGGGGAACAATGACTACGGGCAGCTTGGCGATGGGACCACTACTCAACGAGACAAGCCGGTCGTGGTGAAGAAGCCCGATCCCATGATATATACGAATCTACCAAATGATTTCACCTATGTACAGGTTAGCGCCGGAGATGGGCATTCGCTTGCCCTGGGCAGCGACGGATACGTGTACGCCTGGGGAGACAACACATATGGCCAGCTTGGCAACAATACCAACGGCGGTTATTCCACTGCTCCCTTGCGAGTGCGTGACCCCGCTACCAGCTCCAATGCGACCACGGGACTGAAGTCCATACAAGTGAGTGCCGGAGGCGAACATTCGCTGGCAATTGATGCAAATGGAAGCACCTGGGCATGGGGACGTAATCACTATGGCCAGCTCGGCAACGGCACTAGCAGTGCGTCTAATGTCGCGAATTCTATTCCGGTACGCGCAAAATTCCCCATAACTGAGGACAAAGAGGTGAAAGTAATACAAGCAAGTGCCGGGTATGAGCATTCGCTGGCAATCGACAATGAAGGCAACACCTGGGCATGGGGATACAACAGGTATGGCCAACTCGGCAACGGCGATAGTAGTACAAATACCGCTCCCACGCTGGTGCAATACCCCAAGAAAGAGTCAGGCAGCGTTACAGCTGTACAGGTCAGTGCAGGAGGCTGGCACTCGCTCGCAATCGACACTGATGGCCAGGCTTGGGCATGGGGATACAACTATTATGGCCAACTCGGCAACGGGAGCACCAGCGGCAAAAACGCGAATTCTCTTCCCGCGTCCGTACAATTCCCCACCACCGAAAACAAGGAGGTGAAAGTAATACAAGCAAGCGCCGGATTTAAGCATTCGCTGGCAATCGACGAGGAGGGAAGGGCCTGGGCATGGGGGAGTAACGAGTATGGCCAGCTCGGCAACAACACCACGAATGATCAGCATTCTCCGGTGAAGGTATTCGCCTCCACCCAATCCACAAGCTCACCAGGCCCATGCTTGAACGCTACACAGATCAGTAGTGGAGGCTGGCATTCGTTGGCAATCGACGAGGAGGGGAGCGCCAGAACATGGGGATACAACTACTATGGCCAACTCGGCAATCCCGACGCAGGAAGTCGGAGTTTAGCCCCAGTACCAGTAGTGTTCAACCTGCAGCCGGTGATTACCGGCATCACATTCGACCGCACCGTCGTAAAGGACCTACCCAAAAGCCAAGATGACGGCAGCGTCACAGTGGTCACACCCGCTCATGAGCCGGGCACGGTCACGGTCAGCGTCGACTACACGCTGGGCGGCGCAGCCCAAAAGCCGGACACCACCCTCAGATATACCTACACGCCTTTGGGCGTGCTCCCTCAGGCCGGCGGGGAAGGCATACTGCTCGCCCTGACCACCGGCATGATCGGCATGGGGGGTGTCATAGCAGCCCGTCGCTACCGGAGGGAACAGCGACAGCTGTCACACGCTTCGCACGAGTAAGAAAGACCGGAGCGGATTAATCCCCCCGCTTCGGCCTTACTGGGGGCGCACGGAGGCGAGTGTCATTCAAGGCTCAATCCCCAAGGGAGCCGACACCCCTCTCGCGCCCCCACCACATCTATCAATCGACCACCGACAGCAATAGTGGAAGCAGCCGCTTTTATCGCGCGCAGTCAGCCGATTATCCTGCATCAGGAACAAACCTGACAACCGGTCTATTATTGGCCGACAAGCTTAAAGCAGATGGTCGTTTTGCTGATCAAGCAAAGACATAGCGGCGTCAATCAGAGGCACGTTAATACAGTCGAATCCCCCAAGATGTTGGGGCCCTCCAGACTAGGTCCGCCCTTCAGCCTCTATCGCTAGGCACATGCTGAACTCCATGAAGGAGGTAAGAGCCAATAGGAGCGATGCTTGCGTGCAGCTCCACCAGTAATGCAATTAATCGGAATTGCTGTTTTGCCATAAAAACCGACGATTACACGGTCCATACTGCAAATAATTCCAAATGACTTACCACCAATTGCTTCGTGTGTTGCTTTTTAACTTGGTGGTATGGTGAAGATAGGGGTGTCGGGAAACGGCTGGCTTTCCGTTATGGCTCGTGCAATCTGATGCTGAGCTGGCATTGGAAGAAAGAATAGTTTTCTGGCAGACAAGACGTTATAGGCGAGCAGTTGGCTTTGCTTGGTGTCGGTAAGGGGTTTATAAGTCATGCATCTGGTTTCCCGTCTGCGTTCCGTTTCGGCGATGATGATCGTCCTACTGAGCCTGCTGACAGGCTTGGGCGTCGCGTCCGCCAACGCAGCGGATGCTCCTATCCTCACCGGGGGGGGGGGGTCGTCAGACCCCTCGCGTAGCTGAGCAAAATCCCGCCTCTCTCCCCAGCAGTGCATCAAATACCCAACTTCCCTCGCCATCGCCTCTGACAACAGCATCGCCAATAAGCACCACAACAGCAAGCCCAAATGCTCCCTCATCGCCGACGGGCAGTACAGGCAGTGGCGAGTCAGCTCCGGCCAAATCAACAGAAAAAACGGATGATCAAGATGCGCATATGGTGCGTTTCGACCCAGCCGACGGGAGCAAACCAACCCAGGCGAGCGTGAAGACCGGGACACTCGCCTCCCCTCCGAAAAAGAATCTGCAGCGTGAGGGCTTCCGGTTCGACGGGTGGACGCTTGACGGCCAGCCCTACGACTTCCAAACCCCCGTCCTCCAGGACACGATCCTGAAAGCAAAGTGGTCGAAAACCACGGACTGGACGCTGAGCCCGGACCACGGGCCCGCCACCGGCGCCCGCCTGACCATCAACCCGCCCGACAAGCAAGAACCACGTTTCAGCAATATCCACGCCGCAGGCGAGCAGACCGTCAGCTTGACTGGCGACGGCAGCATCTACACATGGACGAAAAACAGCGCTCCCAAACAGGTGCCCTCCCCCGCCCAGACTCCCCAAGGGTTCCATTACGTGCAGGCCACAGCCGGTAGCCAGTGGCGGGCCGCCTTGGGATCCGACCAGCAGGTCTACACCTGGACCAGCCAACAGGCCACACCCACCATCCTCAACACCGACCGGAACACCGGGTTCACCAGCATCAGCATGCACGATGACCAGCTGCTGGCCGTGGACCGGCAGGGACAGGTCCACACCTACCAGGCCAGCCAGGACCAGACCCCGGAATTCACCCAGAAGGCCACGGCCAGCCTGCCCGGGCAGGCGCAGGCCGTGACCGCCGTCGCCTCCGACGAGCGGATCCTCACCGTGGACGCGGACGGGCAGGCCTGGACATGGGAGACGAGCAGCACCGGAAAAGCCGAACCCGAACCCGTCAAACAGGAGCCAGGCAGGCGCATCATTCAGGCCCAAGCCCTCAGCGGAGGATTCTTCCTCCTGGACGCGGACGGGCAGACCCAGTACCTAAACGACAGCACAACCAGCTCTGCAACCAACAGCCTGCAGGAAAGCATGAAAGCCAGCCGGATCGCCAGCAACGACAGTCAGGCCATCATCACCGGTATGGACGGCCGCCTCTGGGCCTGGAAGCCCGGCGAGGCACCCAAGCGAGCGGACGACAGCAGCCAGCCCTACATGCAGGCCGTCGAAGCCGACGGCAGGGTCACCGCCATCAGCAGACAAGGCAACCTATACCAGTGGAGCCTGGACGCTCAAGACAAGCCCGGCAAGCCGGCCAGGCTCGTCACCAGCACCGCGCCCACACTGGGAACAGCCAGCCTGGACGGCCAGACGCTCACACTCACCAAGACCGACAACGCTTGGCAGACGGACATGCCCACACACGAGCCCGGACCAGCCTCAATCACCATCACCGGCAAACAAGACAACCAGCCCTTCACCAAGAACCTCAACTACACCGTCGACCAGAGCCTGACCAGAGACACCACTACAGACACCACCCACCAGGTCACCTTCGACGCAGGAGAAGGAAGTCCCAAACCCGCAGACCAGAATGTCTCCACCCCGTACGGCAGGGCCAAGCGGCCCTCGCCTGATCCGACACGCGACGGCTACCAGTTCGACGGATGGTTCATCGGGCAGGTCGCCTACGACTTCAGCAAACCCGTCACCCAGAACCTCACCCTCACCGCCAAATGGACCCTCAAAGACCCCAACAACACCTGGAAAATCAACCCCGACAAAGGCAGCCAGACAGGAGGACAACAGACCACGATTACTCCGCCAGCGGCTGCCAACGGCATCAAATTCAGCCAAGTCAGCAGCTCAGGCACCAACAACTTCTCCTTGGCTGTGGGGAGCGACGGCAATGCCTACGCCTGGGGATTCAACAACTACGGCCAGCTCGGCAACGGAAATACCAGCAACCGAAATACACCAGTCATAGTGAAGAAACCTGCAGGTGTGTCGGATGACTTTACCTATGTGCAGGTCAGCGCCGGAACCGATCATTCACTGGCCGTGGGCAGCGACGGATACGCCTACGCCTGGGGAAACAACAACAACGGCCAGCTCGGCAACAACATAACAAGCTTTTCGTCCGTCCCCGTGCGCGTATGCGATCCTTCCACAGGATCCAACGCTGATACGGGGCTGAAAGCCATACAGGTGAGCGCCGGAAGGTTGTTTTCGCTGGCAATCGACCAAGATGGGAACATATGGGCATGGGGATACAACGACAACGGCCAACTCGGCAACGGAAAAACCAGCGGCACTAACACCCCCCAGTCGGTGCTGCTCGATCCAAAGCATGCGAGCACGGTGCTCAAAGCTGTCCAGGTCAGCGCCGGAGATTTTCATTCGCTGGCAATCGACCAAGATGGGAACACATGGGCATGGGGACGCAACGACTATGGCCAACTCGGCAACGGAAAAACCAGCGGCACTAACGCGAATCCTACTCCCAGCTCGGTGCTGCTCGATCCAAAGCATGCGAACACGGTGCTCAAAGCTGTCCAAGTCAGCGCCGGAGGCTCTCTTTCGCTGGCAATCGACCAAGATGGGAACACATGGGCATGGGGGCACAACGACTATGGCCAACTCGGCAACGGCAGAACAAGCAGCCTAAGGAATCCTGTCCCCAGTTCGGTGCTTCTCAACCCAAAGGATACAAGTACAGTGCTGAAAGCTGTGCAAGTGAGCGCCGGATGGGCTCATTCGCTGGCTGTCGACACGGATGGAAACGCCTGGGCGTGGGGACAAAACAACTATGGGAAGCTCGGCAACAACACCACGAGCGATCAACATTCCCCCGTTAAGGTGTTCGCTTCCGATCAATCTACGAGCGCTGCTGGATCCTGGCTGAACACAGCGCAAATTAGCGCCGGAGGGAATCATTCGCTGGCAATCGGCAAAGACGGTAACACAAGTGCATGGGGATTCAACCGGTATGGTCAGCTTGGCAACGGCACCACCAGCGGCAACGACGCGAATCGTGTTCCGGTGCCGGTGACGTTTGATCTGTCTCCAGTAATCACCGGTGTCAGCTTCGACGGCAAAGCCATCAAGGATATATCTAAAAGCCAAGACGATGGCAGCGTCACCGTGACCACGCCCCCCCATGAACCGGGCGAGGTCACGGTCAGCGTGGATTACACGCTGGGCGGCACAGGAAGCACCCTGACCTACGACTCCCTCAGATACACGTACACACCCTTGGGTGTGTTGCCTAAAGCCGGCGGGGAAGGCGTCCTGCTCGTCCTCGCCACCGGAATGACCGGCATGGGCGGGGTGCTGGCCTCCCGCCGCCATCTGAAAGAACAGAGACAACTGCTACACACTTTGCACGAGTAAGAAAGGTCAGGACGGATCAATCCCCCCGCCCCGGCTTACAAGGGGCGCACGGAGGAACGTCATACAAGGCTCAACCCCAAGTGAGCCGACACACCTCCCGCGCCCCCACCACACTATTGTCAATTACTGCCGACAAAAATCGAAGGTGGTTATGCGCTCCCCGCTTCTACACTGCAGATAGCGAAACTCGGGCAGGCAGGCCGATGGCACATGAGCACAAGTCAGCCCAGCCACTGTCCATACTCACATCCCAGATAATTACTGTAAGCAGCCGCCCTCCTCAGCCGAGAGGATCATTGCAGCCGGGCGGCTGACTCTGGCTTATGTGTGTTGTTTATGTGCTGGGTGGTTGGGCGAAAACAGGGGTGTCGGGGACCGGCTGGCTTTTCATTACTGGTTCCTGCGATTGGATGCAGGGCTGGCGAAGGTAGGAAATACGGCTTTCCGACAGTAATGACGTTAAGATATGCCAAGGCAGGCGGTGTTTATACCGCTTGATGTTGGTTGGGGGGGTTGGTTTCATGTGTCTGGTTTCCCGTCTGCGTCGCATCTGTGCGATGATGATTGTCCTGCTGGGCCTGCTGGCAGGCCTGGGCGTCGCATCCGCCCAGGCGGACGCTCCTGCACCCGCCGGATCAGGCCCTCGCGTAGCTGGGCAAACCCCCGCCATTCCCCCCAGCCGCGCAACCACTACTCCCCTGCCTTCACCCTCGCCTCCGGAAGCCGCCTCGCCGTTAAGCTCGGCGACGCCAAATCCGGACATCCCGTCATCGCCGGTCGGCACTCCTGACAGCCCTGGCTCCGCTTCAGACAAGCCATCCGATCAGACGGATGACCAGGCCTCGCATATGGTGCGCTTCGACCCGACCGACGGGAGCAGGCCAACCCAGGCAGCCGTGAAGACCGGGATTCTCGCCGCCCCTCCGGAACACAATCCTCAGCGTGAGGGCTTCCGGTTCGACGGGTGGACGCTTGACGGCCAGCCCTATGACTTCCAGGCCCCGGTCCTCCAGGACACGACCCTGAAAGCAAAATGGTCGAAAACCACAGACTGGACGCTGAGCCCGGACCACGGGCCCGCCTCTGGCAGCCAGCTGGCCATCAGCCCGCCCGAGAAGCAAGAACCACGTTTCAGCAGTATCCACGCCGCAGGCGAGCAGTTCCTCGGCCTGACCGGCGACGGCCGCATCCACACTTGGTCGCAGGAGGGCAAGCCATCACAGGTGCCCTTCCCCGCCCAGGCTCCCGAAGGGTTCCACTACCTGCAGGCCGCAGCCGGCAGCCGGTGGCGGGCCGCCTTGGGATCCGACCAGCGGATCTACACCTGGACCAGCCGGCAGGCCACGCCCACCATCCTCAACACCGACCGGAACACCGGGTTCACCAGCATCAGCACGGACAATGACCTGCTTCTGGCGGTGGACCGGCAGGGACAGGTCCACGCCTACCAGGCCAGCCAGGCCGGCAGCCAGGACCAGACCCCGGAATTCACCCAGAAGGCCACGGTCAGCCTGCCCGGGCAGGCGCATGCCGTGATCGCCGTCGCCTCCGACAAGCGGATCCTCATCGTGGACGCGGACGGGCAGGCCTGGACCTGGGAGACGAGCAAGATTGGAAAAGCCGAACCCGTCAAACAGGAGCCGGGCATGCGCATCATCAAAGCCCAAGCCCTCAACAAGGGGTTCATCCTCCTGGACGCGGACGGGCAGGCCTGGTACCTGTCAGACAGCACAACCGCCATGACCCAGGTCAATCTGCAAGAAGGCGTGCAGGCCAGCAGGATCGCCGGCAACAAGGACCAGGCCATCATCACCGACACGCACGGCCAAGTCTGGGCCTGGAAGCCCGGCAGCAAACCCGTCCGGGCGGACAACGGGAGCCAGCCCTACATGCAAGCCATCGAAGCCGACGGCAGGATCACCGCCACCAGCAGACAAGGCAGCCTATACCAGTGGAGCCTGGACGCTCAAGGCAAGCCCGGCAAGCCAAGCAGACTCGTCTCCAGCACCGCGACCATACTGGAATCAGCCAGCCTGGACGGCCAGACGCTCACACTCACCAAGACCGGCGACGCCTGGCAGACGCAGGCTCCCGCCCACAAGCCCGGACCAGCCTCAATCACCATCACCGGCAGGCAGAACAGCCAGCCCTTCACCAGAAGCCTCAACTACACCGTCGACCAGCCCCTGACCAGGGACGCCGAACGAAGCTCTGCACTGACGGTCCACTTCGACGCAGGAGAGGGAAACCCCAAACCCGCAGACCAGAATGTCTCCGCCCCGTACGGCAGGGCCAGGCGCCCCTCCCCAGACCCGACACGCCAAGGCTACCAGTTCGACGGATGGTTCACCGGGCAGGTCGCCTACGACTTCAGCACACCCGTCACCCAGAACCTCACCCTCACCGCCAAATGGACAAGCACAAGCGCCAGCAACACATGGAGCATCAACCCCGACAGAGGCAGCCGGACAGGAGGGCAGCAGACCACCATCACACCGCCAACGACTACCAACGGCACCAAATTCAACCAGATTGCCGGGTCAACAGACTATAACTATGGTTTTTCCTTGGCGGTGGGCAGCGACGGGAACGCCTACGCCTGGGGAAACAACACGTATGGCCAGCTCGGCGACGGGACGACCGTCAACCCCCGGACTACGCCAATCATGGTGAAGAAGCCTACAGGCACGCCGTCGGCTTTCACCTACGTACAAGTCAGCGCCGGCGGCTCTCACTCACTGGCCCTCGGCAGCGACGGATACGCCTACGCCTGGGGAAACAATGGTGTTGGCCAACTCGGCAACAACACCACCAGCGGCGACAATGCGAATTCTGTTCCCGTGCGCGTACGCGACCCCAACAGCCCCACTGACACAGGCAAAGGACTGAAAGCCATACAGGTCAGCGCTGGAAGCAATCATTCTCTGGCACTAGGTAGCGATGGGAACGCCTACGCCTGGGGAAGCAACGCGTATGGCCAGCTCGGCGACGGGACGACCGGCAACCCCCGGACTACGCCGGTCATGGTGAAGAAGCCTATAGGCACGCCGTCGGCTTTCACCTACGTGCAGGTCAGCGCCGGTAACAATTATTCGCTGGCCCTAGGCAGCGACGGATACGCCTACGCCTGGGGAAACAACCCATATGGCCAGCTCGGCAACAACACCAGCAGTGGGTTTTCCTCTGTCCCCGTACGCGTATGCAATCCCTCGACAAGATCCAACGTTAATACGGGGCTGAAAGCCATCCAGATCAGCGCCGGATTTTATCATTCAATGGCCGTGGGCAGCGACGGATACGCCTACGCCTGGGGAAACAACCCGAATGGCCAGCTCGGCAACAACACCAGAACATCTTCCACTGTCCCCGTGCGCGTACGTGACTCTGGCAACCCCTCCGATGCAAGCACAGGGCTGAAAGCCATTCAGATTAGCGCCGGAGGCTGGCATTCGCTGGCTATCGACACGAATGGGAACACATTGGCGTGGGGAGCCAACTGGTATGGTGGGCTCGGTAACAACGATTCGGGAGATCGGCTTACCCCTGTAAAGGTGTTCGCTTCCGAGCAGTCTACAAATGCAGTCGGCCCCTGGCTGAACGCTGCGCGAGTGAGCGCCGGATACTATAATTCGCTGGCGATCGACAAAAACGGGAATACCAAAGCATGGGGATGGAACGAATACGGCCACCTCGGTGACGGCACTACCGACGACTCTAAGGTCCCTGTGGCGGTGGCGTTCAATTTGCAGCCGGTGATCACCGGCGTCAAATTCGACCGCGATGCCGCAAAAGGCCTGACGCGCGGCGATGGCAACAGCGTTACCGTGACCACGCCCGCGCACCTACCTGGCACGGTCACGGTCAGCGTCGACTACACGCTGGGCGGCGCAGGAAGCACCCTGACCTACAACAACCTCCAATACACGTACATGCCTGTAGCGCCTCCAGGCGTGCTCCCCCGGGCCGGAGGGGAAGGCATCCTGCTCGCCCTGACCACCGGCATGACCGGCATGGGCGGGGTGCTGGCATCCCGCCGCCACCGCAGAGAACAACTACAGCTGCTACACGCTTCACACGAGTAAGACAGGCCGGGAACGGATCACCCCCCGGCCAGAACAGGGAGCAGGGAGGCCAGCGTCAATAAAGGCTCAAACCCCAAGTGAGCCGACACTCCTCCCGCGCTCCCACCACGCATATCAGTCGACCCCCCAAGCGCAGCACAGGAAGCAACTCCTCTTATAGCGCTCGGACGGTCGACTACAACTGTCCTACTGCTGGTCTGCAGTCGTAGCGTAGATGGTCTTCTTGCAGATCAAATACACAACCAGGCCCAGCAGGGACACAGCAGCCCCGATCAGCAGCAGGTTGCTATAGTTGGCAGCCGGACCAGTGGCGCCCATGATGCTGAAGCCCTCCAGGCTGGGCTTGCCCATCAGGCCGCCGATGATGGCGATGCCGATGGAGCCGGTCACGTTCATGACCAGATCGTTCATGCCCACGCCGCGGCCCGACTGGTCCTGAGGCAGGGTGTCAAGCACAGTGGAGACGATGGGCGAATACATCAGTCCGACCCCGGCATAGTAGACGCAGGCAGTCAGTGTTAGGGCCAGCAGACCGGAGTTGACCACCAGAGCCGTCCCTGCGAAGCCCAGGATCATCAGGCAGGCGGCGATGATGATGGCGGGCTTGCGGCCGATCCTGTCCACGATGGCGCCCGATGTGGTGCCCAGCACAGCGGCCACCAGGAAGGCCCAGACCACATGCAGGGAGACCGTGGTGGTCGACACCTTGTAGACGTCACGCCCGATGGCGTTGAAGATGGGCGACATGCAGTAGTTCATGAAGTAGAAGATCAGGATCAGCCCGATGCCCATCAGCCAGCGCTTGTTGCGGAAGAAGTCCGGGGTGATGAAGGGGCGCCGGGCCCGGCTGATGTACAGGGCGAAGATCAGGTAGCAGACAGCGGAGGCCGCCAGCAGCCACCATGCCGTGTAAGAGAAGAAGAGGGTCAGCAGGGCCGTGGCCAGCCCGAAGATGACGAAGCCCAGCCAGTCCACCTTCTCACCGTTGCCGCCGCCGGTTGGCAGGCTCTTGAGCAGGATGGGCAGGAAGATGATGGTGACCGCGGGAATCAGGAAGAGGTACTGCCAGGCTATGGAGCTGAGCAGGCCGGCGGCGAAGATGCCGATGGCTGCAGACACCTGGTAGCCAGCTGTGAAGATGCCGAAGAAGATCACCTTCAGGGAGGGCTTGAGGTACTTGGTGGCCACGACCAGGTAGGCCGAGCCAGCCACCTGTTCGCCGGCGGTCTGCAGCAGCCGGGCCGCAATCACATTCCAGATGTTGGGGGCCATGATCGTATTGGCCACGTACCCATACACGGACCCGACGAACAGTATGCACAGACCGAAGGTGACCAGCTTGCGCAGGGATACGAAGTCTCCCAGAGACCCATAGATGAAGCAGACGATGCCCAGGACGATGCTGGGCAGAGCCGTGATCAGCGAGGCCTGGTCGGGAGCACCGGCGTCCTTGCCGACCTGCTGGAAGACCAGGTTGAAGCCCTGCAGGCACAGGGTGCCCAAGACGAAGGTGATCAGCAGCAGGATCAGCGATCGTACGGCTGTCGAATCCTCGGTGGATTGCTTTTCGGACATAATGTCTTCAATTCTCTTTCTCTTGCGTGAACTTGCCGGGGATGGCGGACCTCAGTCAGCCCTGGAGGCCAGCTTCGTGATGCGGGTCATGAACTCGTCCAGGAAACGGGGCACGTCCACGCCGACGGCCACGCGCATGGTCTTGTTCGGATCGTTGAGCCGCTGCTCGTCACCGATGGTGCGCCCGCGAGTGGCCCCTTTGGTCTCCACCTTCATGTTCATGGGCAGGGTGGTGACCAGGGTCGGATCCACGGCCACGCCCACGGCCAGCGGATCGTGCAGGCCGCAACCACCCAGGTGGGGCGAAGTGGTTTCATAGGCCTTGATGTAGAAGTCGGTCATGTCCGCCAGGAAGGTGCCCGCCGCAGTGCCCAGCTGCCGCCAGCGGGCGGTCTCCTTGTAGGTGAGCAGGGTCTGTAGCGTCACGTCCAGGCCGACCATGGTCACGGGCGCACCGGAGCGGAAAAGCACGTCGGCCGCGTCCGGATCCTGGGAGATATTGGCCTCTTGCCAGGCATCAACATTGCCCGGCACGGTCAGAGCCCCGCCCATGAGCACGATGGAGCCGATGCGCTGGGCAATATCAGGCTCCTTGGCCAGGGCAGCAGCGATGTTGGTCATGGGGCCGGTGGGCACGTAGACCAGATCCTTGCCGTAAATGTTTACTGCATCAATGATGAAGTCCACAGCCGACTGCGTCTCAGCCTTGCGGTTCGAGTCGGGGATGGCCACGTCACCGATGCCGTTCTCTCCGTGGATGAAGGCGGAGACAGGCAGCACCTCGAAAGAGTCCGCCTTGGAGGCGTGGGGCAGACCCGGATAGACCTTGACCTCTGGGTGGCCCAGCAGGTCGGTGATGGCCAGATCGTTGCGGATGCCCTGCTCCAGCAGCACGTTGCCGTAGGTGCCCGTTATGCCGATCAGCTCAACTTCGGGGCTGCCTAAGGCATAAGAGATAGCTAGAGTGTCGTCGACACCAGTGTCCAGATCGAGAATCAGCTTGCGCATACAATGTTTCCTTTCATTGCCAGGCTGTATGAAACCATGGCCGTATGCATCCACGATGTCCTTGTGATGGATGCTTGTTTATCATATGCGAAATTGGGCAGTTTCGCTGCCCATGACAGGCGCAAGTCGTGGACAATATCCTCAAATGTTCATGTAGCCGGCAACTAAGGCCTGTATAGCGAATCCAGAAGCTGGTTTTTCGGGCGATTCCCTGGTTCACCATGGCGAGCCGGACCGCCGGCCCACTCCCCCAGGTGCCTATGATTACTCTGATTCTGCCCGGATGATCTGGCGAAAGGGGAACTCATGACCGCGATTCAAGGACGGTGGCGCAATCTGCAACTGATGACCGCCCTGGGTGTACTGGCCGGTGGCCTCTACGGCTATACCCTGACTGTCATTTCCGGAGCGCTGGTCGGGATGAACCTAGGGTCTGACTCGGGTGGACATCTGACGGCCGGCGAACAGGGCATGGTCACCTCAGCCCTGCTGATAGGCGCCGCGCTGGGATCCTACCTGGCAGGCAAGTTCAACGACCGCTTCGGCCCCAAGCACATCATCCTGGCCGGTGCCCTGGTGGCCATTCCAGGAGCTCTGCTGAGCGCTTTGGCTCCCAGCCTGGCCCTGCTGGGACTGGGAAGATTGATCATCGGGGCTGGCATCGGCATGACCTCCACCATCGTGCCCATCTACCTGGCCGATATGGTCGGCACCGCGGAACGCGGACGGGTGGTTTCGGTCAACTCGGTCATGATCGTGGTCTGGCAGTTGCTGGCGGTCAGCGTCAACGCCATCCTGGACCGGATGGGTGCCGACTGGCGAACCATGCTCTGGGCGGTAGTGCCACCCGCCATCCTGCTGGCCCTGCTGGCCTGCTTCCTGCATGACAGCCCGGCCCATCTGATCCGCCGGGGCCAACCGGACCAGGCAGAGGCCTTCCTTGAATCCACCCGCGACGAGGCAGAAGCCCGGGTGACCATGCAGGAGCTGTCGCAGACGGCGAGCGCGAGGGCCGCCAGCTTCAAGGCCCCCTGGCTCCGGCGGGTGCTGATCGTGGGCATCGGCGTAGCCATGATCAACCAGCTGACCGGGCTGAACATCGTCAACTACTACGCGCCGACCATCTTCACCGACACCCTGGGCTTCGCCCCCTCCCTGTCCATGGTCGCCACCGTGCCCGTCATCCTGGTCTCCGCCATAGCGGCCACCATCGGAGGGCTGGGACTGATCGACCGTTTCGACCGCCGCGTCATTCTGGCCGTGGGACTTGCAGGCACCATCATCTTTCTGGCTGCAATCGGAGTCTGTTATCGGTTCGTCGGCGCCCCCGGCAGCGGGTCACGAACGGCCGCTTGGATCATGATCGGTATGATGATGATTTATGTGGTCTTCGTCCAGGGCCTGGTGGCCCCGGTCACCTGGCTGCTCCTGTCCGAAATCTTCCCTCAGCAGGTCAAGAGCCGGGGCATGGGCTACGCCAACGTGGCCATGAACCTGACCAACTTCGGACTCTCCCTGGTCTTCCCCACCTTGCTGGCCCGGCTGGGCGGCACCGGCACCTATCTGCTCTTCGCCCTGATCAATGTGTGCGCCCTGGTTTTCGCCTGGGTCATGGTGCCCGAGACCCGAGGCAAGAGCCTGGCCCAGATCGATCAGGAGGCCCGGGCCCGGGCATGAAAAGAGGGCGGAACCGGATAACGGCCCGCCCTTATGGAATCTGATATCTCAGATTCTGATGCTTCAGATGTTGAAGACCTGCTTGGCCAGCTTGGCGATGGTGTCGCCGCCCAGCTGTGCGACATCATTCTTGCACTGGTTGATCCTGCCGAAGAGCTGGTCCGCATCGTTGTATGACAGGGGCTGGCCGATCTCCTTGGACAGGTCAACCAGCTGGTCGATGGTCTCCAGGTTGCTCAGCTTCTCTACCAAGGTCTTCTCGTCCATGAATTACTCCTCTATAAGCGGCGGTGCAGACACCGGGGGCCTTGCGCCATCGATGCCCACCTTTCTCTTCCCATCATAGCCAGCGACCGGATGAACCGGGCGCGCAAAGAGGCTTAAATCAGGTCATAGGAAAAATCGTGGATCTGATCCAGGGCCTGCCGACTCTCCTCCAGCCAGGTCATGGCCACCGGATAGACGTGTCCCAGGGTCTGCAGACGGTTGGGCCTCAGGTCGTGCAGCTCGAAGTCACGGCCTTTCCTGCACAGAATCTCAGCCATCTTAAGCGCGTCGCTCTGCAGAAAGTCGTCGGCGCTGGTGTTTAGGAAGACCGGAGGCAGGCGGACCATATCAACCATGGTCGTCAGGTCGGCCACCTGGTCGCCCCCAGCCTGCACGAATCTTCTAAAGAAGGATGGAGCAACTATAGTCAGGCCATCGGTGGGCGAACCAGTCGGATGGAAGCCTTCCAGATCCACCGTCAAGTATGGAGTCAGATCGAGCAGGCCTGAGACCAAGGCAGCGCCCCGAGGCCGCAAACCGGCAGGCTTCAGCCCCAGCCTTTGCGCAAATTGGTTATCGGACTCCACTGCCAACGTATAGAGAGCCAGCGTGCCTCCGGCCGAGTCACCCGTCAGAAAGATCCGATCAGGTGAAACCGGATACTCGTCCAGGTGGTTCTTGATCCAGGTCAGGGCCGTCAGCACGTCACCCAGCTGACCCATGAAGTCCGTGCTGGGGACCAGCCGGTAGTTGACCGAGAAGACCGCAAAGCCACGCTGGGCCAGGTGGGTGCAGAAGTTCCGGTTGAGCTCCTTGTAGCCGTACATGAACCCGCCGCCGTGGATGTCGATGTATACCGGGGTCACCCTGCCGTTGCGCAGCAGGGCATCGTGAGGCAGATAAAGATCTAGCTTGTGTGCGCGCAAATCATCATCCACATAGGCGATGTCGTTCAGGCAATCTACCCCCTCGGGCACCTGCCAGTGACGGGAACGGGGAGCATCCATACGCCCAAAGGTCAGCCGGGAGCCCAGAACAGCCCGAGCAATATCCGGACTGCAGCCATCCAGGTCCCCGTCGACCTCGGTCCAGCCCTCCAGGAGTTCTCGTTCATCGTCGGTTACAGTCATCTCTGAATCTTTGCTCATTATTCAGCCCTCATCGCTCCAACCCGCAGATCACGTTCTCACATCCGGTCGTGTGGGTTTACAGCCAATATACATTGCCGGCAAACGGACACTCTTGCCCATGATCGCGCCCCTACCGGTAGAATAACGGAAACAGCGACAGAAAGGCCAAGGATGACAATCGCAACCTACGAAGGCGTGTCCGCGCTCTCCCTGGGCCTGCCGCCCACCACTGCCATTCCAGCAGCCAAGGGCGAACTACCCATACGAGCTTTCACCACGCGACCGCCCGTCTCTTCACGGCTGCGCCAGCACTTCTCCATCAGCGTCGACAAGATCGTCATGCTGGCCCTGCTGCGGCCCGGAACCATTCCTGTGACAGATGGCGCGCACTGCCATGAGGTGCTGGTCATGGCCGTCGGACTGAAGACCCCCGATGTGCCGGAGGATGTGCTGGAACATATCGCCGCCATGCGCTCCTCAGGCATGGTCTTCATCACCGTTCACCAGGGTGAAAAGGGTCTCGTTTGCACGCCGGCCGTCCGCCGAGCCCTGCCCACCAAAGCAGGTCATGAGACCAGACATACGCTCCACCTGGGTAGGCCTCGCTCAGCCGATAAGACCAATCTGACCCTGGTCGGCGACGATATGGACCAGCTCTGGGACAGCCTGTGCGCACAGGTAACCTTGGACCAGACCGACGGCAGGGATCTGGACAACCGACTCGCCGTACGCGAGCGCATCGACCTGCTCAAGGCCCAGGAGGCAAAACTGACCAGAGACCATGGCCGGGCCAGAACCACCCAGGATCGCAACACAGCCTTCGCCAAACTCCAGAAGGTCCGTGCCGAGCTGAATCAGCTTTCCGTCGATAATCAGACAACTGAGGTTTAGGCAGCAAAGCCGAGCCAGGCCTAGTCTGACATAGTTCCAGCCCAGACTTGCCCAAGCAGATCGCAAACCTCATCCAAGCCATGGGCGTGCCCGGACCTATGCTGGCACCTATCGCCAGTATTCTCATAGCCGCCGCAATCGCC
The DNA here is from genome assembly GCF_003202755.1 of Bifidobacterium asteroides. Classification (GTDB taxonomy): domain Bacteria; phylum Actinomycetota; class Actinomycetes; order Actinomycetales; family Bifidobacteriaceae; genus Bombiscardovia; species Bombiscardovia asteroides_F. The sequence continues at coordinate 510,035 of NZ_QGLK01000001.1, read as the reverse complement.
ATAAGCGTCATCCTGGGCAGCAGCTCCTTCGCCAAGCCCGTCAACATGACCCTGGGTGAGCGAATGAAGGTGGCCCCCCTTTGAGTTTCGGTAGGCCTGCCCATGACACTCGTGGACATGCTGGTCTATCTGGTCTTCTGAATCGACGAGTCAGGAAAGGTCGCAACCATGAAAATCATCATCGCACCCGATTCCTTCAAGGGCAGCCTGACCGCCAAGGAAGCCGCAAAGGCCATCGAACGCGGATTGCAACGCAGCCCCCTCAAGGCCGAAATGGTCCTGGTGCCCATGGCCGACGGCGGTGAAGGCACGGCCCAGTCTCTGGTCGATGCCACCGGAGGCCATATGATCCAGACCCAGGTCACCGGACCCCTGGGCCGGACCGTGAATGCCAGCTATGGCATCCTAGGCGACGGGCGGACAGCCGCCATCGAGATGGCTGCGGCCAGCGGCATCCAGTTCGTCAACGAGCAGACCCGAAATCCGCTGGTCACCACCACCTACGGTACGGGTGAGCTGATCAGCAAAGCCCTGGACCAGGGCGCGCAGGAGATCATCTTCGGCTTGGGCGGATCAGCCACCAATGACGGTGGCGCCGGCATGGCTCAGGCCCTGGGTGCCCGGCTCCTGGACGCTGACGGACGCGCATTGTCCCAGGGAGGAGCGGCGCTGGCCCGACTGGACCGAATCGACGTCTCCGGGCTAGATCCCCGTCTTGCCCGCACCCGGATTCGTCTGGCCTCAGATGTGACCAACCCCCTGACCGGCCCCGAAGGAGCATCGGCCGTCTTCGGCCCGCAAAAGGGGGCGGACCCATCCATGGTTGCCGTCCTGGATGCGGCCCTGGCTCACTATGCAGCCGTTATTCGCAAAGACCTGCACCGAGAGGTGGAGACCAAGCCGGGCGCAGGGGCCGCCGGAGGTCTGGGCGCAGGATTCCTGGCCTTTACTCCGGCGGTCATGGCATCGGGCGTCAATATTGTGGTGGACACCACCCACCTTAAAGAACTGGCCCGCGACGCTGACCTCTGCTTCACCGGCGAGGGCAGCATCGACTTCCAGACAGCTTTCGGCAAGACCCCCATGGGTACAGCCCAGGCCGTCAAGGAGTCCTCCCCCAGCTGCAAGGCCATCGCCCTGGCAGGTAACGTGGGCACCGGGACCGAAGAGCTCTACAAGGTGGGCATCGACGCCATCTTTAGCATCAGCCCCGGGGCCGTCAGTCTTGAGGTTGCCATGGCCAAGGCCGCCGACAACCTCGCCGCAGTGGCCGAGAACATCGGTAGACTCCTGGCCTGATCGGGCTTGAGGTTGTCAGAACGACAAAAAGGGCTCCGGATGTCTTTCACACCCGGAGTCCCCTGAATCCAGAACCCCTGTCAGGACCCCTGTTCGGCATAACCTTCAGCAGTCATGCCGAACAGCTGGAAGTGATCAGTCGAATTCGGTGATGACCGAACGGACGACCTCGCCGTTGATCAGCTGCTTGTAAGCCTCGTCGATCTGGCTCAGCTTGATGTGCTGGCTGACGATGTCATGCATGTTCAGCCGCCCATCCACAGCGAAGTCGGCATACATGGGGATGTCGTGCTTGATGTTGGTGGAGCCCATCAACACGCCCTTGAAGCCGCGCTGATGATTCAGCAGGTCGGCCGGGTTGATCTCCAGAGTGATTGTGGCATCCGGCTTGGCCATGCCGATCGCGTAGGCGGTGCCGCCCACGCCCAGTATGTCCCAGGCCTGCTTCATGGTGACGGGCAGACCGATGGCCTCGAATGCCTTGTCCACGCCGCCATTGGTCAGCTCGCGCACCTTGGCCACGGGGTCCTCATTCTTGGAGTTGATTACGTCGGTGGCACCGAACTTACGGGCGAACTCCAGCTTGTTGTCCAGCAGGTCGATGGCGATGATCCGCTTGGCGCCGCAAATCCTGGCTCCCGAGATGATGTTCAGACCGATGCCGCCGGTGCCGATCACGGCCACGGTATCGCCGGGGCGTACATGGGCGGTGTTGATGGCCGCACCTGCTCCGGTAATGGTGGCGCAACCGATGCAGGCTGCCTCATCCCACTTAACCTGGTTGTTGACCACAGCCAGCTGGTTCTCGTGGACCAGTGCCTTCTCGGCGAAGCCGCCGATACCGAAAGCCTGGGTGATGGGCCGGCCGTCGGGGAAGGACAGACGGGGCTTCTCACCCGCGCCGCGTACGCACTCCTGCTGCTGAGTGCAGGACTGAGGCTGGCCCTTGAGGCAGTTGGCGCAGTGTCCGCAGACCTGCTCCAAGGAAGCCACCACGCGGTCGCCAACCTTGATGGCGGACACCTCGGGGCCCACAGCCTCGACGATGCCCGAGATCTCATGGCCGATCACAGCCGGGAACGGGAAGGCCTTGTCGTCATCCTCCACCAGATGCAGATCCGAATGGCACAGACCCGAGGCCTGCACGTCCACAAGGACCTCCGCGCCGATAGGATCGTCAATGACAACCTCCTCGGGCTGGGCGAATCCCTTGCCGATACCGTAAGCAATCGATGCCTTGATCTTCTGAGGCATAAGCCATCTCCTAATAACCATGTTCCTGTCGGTTCATTCCGGCAGGACAAATGTATATCGTTAAATAATGTACTGTAGCCACGGTGGTCTTCAATGCACACGCCATTGTTGCAGAACACCTTATATTATAGCAGGGAAAGGCCTCAACTGCCATGTAAACTTTTCCCAGTAGAGGCCCTCCGGCGTTTCCTCTACGCTGGCTTCAAACCTCCATAGAATGAGGACCATGTGTGGACGATTCGCGGCTGACCTAGACTACTCCAGCCTGGCCGAGCATTATGGTGCCCAGCAGGCTCCGGGACTGCCCAAGCCCTCCTGGAACATCAGTCCTGGATCGGCCATCGCCCTGGTGGCCCAGGACCGACATGGACGACGGCACCTGCATACGGCCCGCTGGAACCTGGTCCCGTCCTGGTCGGACAGCGATCAGATGGCCTATCCCACCCACAACGCCCGAGTGGAGAGCGCTCTGACCAAGCGAACCTACGCGGACTCAGCCAGGAGTCAGAGGTCCATCATTCCGGCCAGCGGCTACTACGAGTGGACACCTGACCACCAGCCCTACTACTTCCAGGCTCCCGACGGCCACACCCTGAATATCGCCGGTCTCTACTCCTGGTGGCGGGCCAGACCCGGCCAGCCCTGGCTGCTGACGGCCACCATTCTGACGACGCAAGCCACGCCAGAGGCCGCCCGGGTGCACGACCGGATGCCCATGCTGATCACCGATGAGAACCTGGAGTCATGGCTGAATCCAGGCATGGACGGTAGGACGATTCTGCCAAAGGCTGTGGAGCCTGGCCGTCATGCCTCCGAAGAATTGATCATGCACCCGGTGGCGCCCTTGAAAGGGGACGGACCGGAACTGACCAAGGATATGGCTCTGAATCAGAGTGTCAAAAGGAGTCAGATTTTCAAGTAACTGGTGTAGGCCTCTTAATAAGATTATTCACCGAGCAGTCTACAGTAAGATGGACATATAGCTGAGGAAAGAACCGGCCAGCAGATTTCTTTCGGTTGGATACCGTGTTCGTACTTTCGGTAGACGTTGGAGAAAACATGCCAGCCAAGAGGACCACCATAAAGGATGTTGCCAAAAAGGCCAACGTATCCATTAGAACCGTCTCAAACGTCATCAACAACCGTGATGACCAAATGAGGCCAGGCACCAAGTCACGTGTCGAAAGGGCAATTAAAGACCTTGGTTATCAGGTGAATCGCTCGGCTAGGGCACTGAAAACCGGTAAAACCAAGGTGCTTGGTTTAGCAATGCCAGACTTCGACCAGCCTTTCATCGGATTCCTGGTGAACGCTTTCGACGAGGCTGCTCGCCGGAGGGGATACGCCACGGTAAGCAGTCTTTTCGGCTTCTCCAACGAGAGACGCAGAGACTTCGCTGATAGTATTCCTAGGATCAACGCGGACGGTTGGGCTTACCTATTTGAAGAGCCCATTCACCCAGACTCACCTCTTTTCCAGCAAAACGTGCCTCTAATCTTGATCAGCGACTATTCCTCCGCTGGCATGTATGACATCATCACTATGCCTAATACGGAATCCTCTCAATATCTCACCAATACTCTGTTCGACCAGGGAAGCTCTAGCATCGCCTTCATAGGCGCTCCCGAAAGCTTGTATGATAAATCAGCAGCAGATAGCGATAAACTCAAGTACCTCATCATGAACGCAACGGACGGGAATGGCACCCTTCGTTTGAAAGGGTATGTGCTGGCTCATCTTCAACATGGAAAGGAAATCCCCTGGAACCAGGTCATACCCACCAAACACATGACCAGCTTCAGTGGAGTGACAGCTACGTATAATCTTCTTAAAAACAAGGTGCTACCTGATTCTATAGTCTGTGTCAACGACGCTGTAGCCATGGGGGTTATCTCCACACTAATCCGTAACGGTTTCTCTATCCCTGAACAGATCCGTGTATGCGGTTTCGACAATATTCCTGAAAGTGAGATCTCAGTTCCGCCGCTGACTACGATCAACTTTCATATAGATCAATATGCTCAGCTTGCGGTTGATGCTCTGGTGAGCCGAATCAACGGGAACCTTGAGCCCGCGAATACCTTCACGTCCGGTTTCAATCTCATCGAGCGTGAATCGACTAGGATTTTCTCATAATCAATAGGACCCCAGAGGATTGATAAGCACAGTGTCTTGTGATGCGCTCTTACGGAATCGTGATCGTTTACGGCTGCATAAAATCCTTATATATTCGTACCGATAAGAAGCACTGAACAATACATAATTGTGGCTGAATATTCTGAAAACCTGTTCCTCTTTTATTATTAACAGGGAGGGCTGTTAATCCAGGCCCTCCCCGTAAATAGAGATAATCCTACCTATTTATTCCTTGACTTCGAATCCCTGATCCTTCCCATATTTCAAAAGGCCTTTACGCCAGTTGTTCAGTCCTTCTTTTAGTGTAACCTCACCAATAACAGCTTTACCGGCCGTATCTCCGTAGGTCGTCTGCGCATAAACCTGATAGGGCAAGAATTGCCATTTTGTATCAACAGTATCAGGCGCCTTGGCAAGAACTTCGTTTATCTTTTGGTCGCCGAAATAAGGATCAGAACGATCTAAAAAGTCTTTGTCCTGTAGCGTCCTTTTGTCAGCAGGGAACTGTCCCTTCTCAACGCGTGCTTTGATACCAGCAGAGTTATGGCAAACGAAATCTATGAACTTATAGGCTGCATCAGCCTGCTTGCTTGAAGCAAGGATGGCAAGAGAGGAGCCGCCATCTTCACCATTTGAAGGATGCCCTTCATCAAGCATGAGCATGGGGGCGACGCGCCATTGGCCCTTAGTATCAGGAGCGGAATCATCCAACATCGAACCCATCCACGCCCCGCACAAAAGCGAGGCGATGTGCCCATTATTTAAACTATGATTCCACTCATCTGACCATTGCACGGACTTAGTATCAAGCAATCCTTCGCTGAGCATCTTTTGCCAGACATCCAGTAGTCTGTCCAGGTTAGGGTTATTGTCAAAATTAATACCGAGCGTTTTGTCTTTGACTGTAAATGGATGGCTTCCTACGGCCCACATCATCTCCTCTAAAGGAGCAAATGCACCACTGTCATAGGAGATGTAATAGTCACTACCAAGCGCATGAATCTTCTTCGCGGCTTCATAATATTGGTCAAAAGTCTTAGGAGCCTCAGTCACACCCGCCTTATCGAAAATATCTTTATTGTAAAAAAGTGCCATAGGGCCTGTATCGACAGGCAAAGAATAAATATCTCCATTCACATTGACGGAATTCCAAGCACCTTTAGTATAAAAGTCCTTGTACGAGTCGGCCCCGTAGCCGGAAAGTTTCTTCAGCGAGCCCTGCATGGCGAACTGAGGAACTGCACCGTATTCTATCTGAGCAACATCCGGGGCTCCGGAACCCGCGGAGATGGCATTGCTTAGAGCTTGGTAATGCTTGTTGCTGGTGCCGACATTCGTTATCTTAACCTTGATGGATGGGTTCTTTTTCTCGAAGAGTTTGGCGGCATCCGTATAGGTTGGTTCCCAGGCCCAGACATTCAGAACAACCTGGTCACCATTACCTCCCGCGCTGCTTGAGTTACCGCTCCCGGATCCGCAAGCTGACACCGACAGAAGCATTGCACCCGCAATACAACCAGTCACTAATTTCTTCGTTGAAACCAATTTGTTATCTCCTTCTTGCTATTTGCTTCTTTAGAAATGCTAAAAATGCCAATTAATGCCGCCTGTTTATTACTCTTTGACTGCACCGGCAGCCAGACCAGACTGCCAATAACGTTGCAGGGTCAAAAAAGCAATAACCAGAGGTATGATTGTGATTAGACTCCCTGTGATAACAAGGTTCTGGATGGCCTGTCCTCCAGCTGTGCTTGCCTGATCTTTCCATTGATTTAGGCCGATGGTCAGCGGATACCATTGCGCGTCTTTGAGCATGATCAGGGGGAGGAAGTAGTTATTCCAAGTGGCGACAATGGTAAAAAGCGAACAAGTCACAACACCAGGCGCAAGAAGCGGAAGGCTAATCTGCCTGAATGTGCGCCATTCGGAGGCACCGTCCACTCTTGCCGCTTCCAGAAGTTCAGAGGGTACAGCTTGTTCTGAAAAAATCCACATCAAGTAGAGACCAAATGGACTAATCAGACTGGGAATGATCATGGACCAGGGAGTATTGGTCAGTCCGACTTTGGCGAAAAGAAGGAACTGAGGCACAGCAAGCGCTATACCGGGTACGCTGATTGAACCAATGATCACAGCGAATACAGCCCGCCGACCGGGAAACCGGAACTTTGCCAAAGCGTAGCCACCCATTACAGCAAATACCGTGGCTCCGCCAGCACCAATGACGACGTACAGAAGAGTATTAAGAAACCATCTTCCGAATATGCCATCCTGATACGTGAAGACAGTTCGGATGTTATCCCATAAAGCGAATGAATGCCCTAGACCCAAGCCAAAAGTACCCGTGAAGTCAGACTGGGTCTTGGTGGCGTTGATAATCAAATAGACAAAGGGAAACAGACAATAGACGGCAAATATACCGCAAACTAGCGTCATCCACATGGACCTGCGGGGGTTTGAGGGATTGTAGAAACCTTTAGTCGCCGCCCGTCTCCGCTCAGCTCGTTCATCCTTGGCAATTCTGCGCTGACGTAGCTGTTCCCGTCGCTTAGTCGTTCGGGCGTCTTTGATCAAGGTAATATAACTACTCATCGCATCTGCTCCTTCATGCTGTTCAGCTGGACCACGTATGCGATGGCCATAGTTATAGCAGCCATCACAATAGCCAAGGCTGCCGCATAGTTGCTTTGATTCCCCGAAAAACTCAGATTATATGCATACATGTTCGGGGTGAAATAAGAAGTGATTGAATTCCCCGGCACCATGCTTTGCATAACACTAGGTTCATTGAAAAGCTGGAAGGACCCGATAATACTGAAAATCACGGTGATTGCAAGCGAGCCGCGCAGCTCAGGCATCTTAATATTTCGCACTATCTTCCACTCAGATGCTCCGTCGATAGCTGCAGCCTCATAAAGGGAATGGGGAATGGTAGATAAGGAGGAGTAGAAAATCAGCATGTTGTATCCCGTAAACTCCCAAGTCACGATGTTGCCTATCGAGGCAAGAAGGACCGAAGGCTGCAATACATCTATATGGGTCCCAAAAAAGGAGTTGAATGTACCCACGAGGCCATATTTAGCCCCATACATGAAGCCCCAGATCAGAGCTGAGACCACAGCCGGAACCGCATAAGGGAGGAAGGTCGATATCCGGAAGAATTTGGTCCCATGCAAGCGCATGGAATCTAGCGCAAGGGCCATCAAAGCCGACAGACAGAGCATGATGGGAACCTGGACGATGGTGAATACAACGACCCTACGAACAGAAGACCAGAACTGTGCATCACGGAAAAGGCGGGTGTAGTTTGCCAGACCAACAAATGAATTGCCGCCAACCAGACGTTGCTGGTAGAGCGAAAGCCAGATTGCGTAGACGATGGGAATGACAAAGACCAGGATAAACATAACTGCGAATGGCCCCATGAATTTCCAGCCGCGCCAATCCTTACGGTGACTCATTTCACCAGCCAAATGACCCTCGCTACTTTCTCCCCTGGGAATCGTCGGTGAGGTGCTGACCCTATCCATCACGTCCTCCTCTTTGAAGGAATAGCTTACGGTGTTGTAAGCACAACAACGTTATAGAAATTAGATCTGATTATTTGTGCTGAACCAGAATAAATCGCTTGATTCAACATAAAAGTCGCTGTCGTCTTTTTCTATAACGTTATAGTTATAACACCTGGTTCTCAGTTTTGCAAAGCACATGGTCGTTTATAAAACCGTTAGGCATTCCTTGCATAGAAGAATAGGAACGTCCTGAATAGATATTCTTCGGCCTTCGCGCGTCTGTGCGTTTAATGCCCGCTTACCTGGCCCAGGTTGGACATTGCTCTCGACTATGACACGAGTATTCGCAGGAACTGAGGTAGCGGCCAGTACAAGATGAGATGGATCTAAACAACCTAAAAGATAGGTTGGCTTAAGAACGTAGTATTTTGTTGTACTCTCGTACCAACAGGTAGGAATAGTGCGTCTAATGGATTTAAAACGAAAATCCCAACTCCATAGCAGCCTCGGTAGGTACCGGGTCAAAAGCCCAGTATTCACTCAGGTTATCGTCTGAAGAGAGGCTGCGGATCTCAGCCTGGTCTATATACACCTCTCCCGAAAGATGGTCGGTCTCATGTTGAAAAATACGGGCCGGCCATCCGTGCATGGCCTCCCGATGCTTCTTGCCAGTCTCATCCTGCCAGTTGGCGGTGATGTCAAGCCAACGACCACGGACAGCCTGGTACCCCTCCAGGGAAAGGCATCCCTCATAGAAAGCCTTCCTGGCAGTACCCACAGGTTCATATGAGGGATTAATGATGGCCCTAAAAGGTAGTTCTGCAATTTCGCGTGGGTCGTCTTCGTCATCACGCAAGTGGTCCTCAACCACCGCAATGGCCAGACTCAGACCGATCTGGGGAGCAGCCAATCCCACGCCCGGAGCCTCAAGCATTGTCCTGCGCATGGCCTTGACCAGACGGTTCAAGGTTTTTCTGGAGAGTTGACCAGTATAGGTTTGCGTCTTCTGACGCAGTACCGGCTCTCCCATCTGGACAATGGGTAGGGTACCCTGTCTCCCAGCGCTAGAGAGCATGGTATCGACCTGACGATTCAGGGAAGTGTCTATTCTGCCGTTTCTTTCGAACATGGTGTCCTTCCTGGATTCCAGACAGGCGAGTAATTTGCCCTACTAGTCTTTAGATGGCCAGCTCGTCGGCCACAACTGATGCCAGCCGCTGGCAGACCTGGTCGGCCTGCTCCTGGGTGGCCGCCTCGACCATGACCCTGACCAGGGGCTCGGTGCCCGAGGGCCGCAACAGGACCCGGCCGGTGCTGCCCAGCATCCGCTCCTCCGCCTCGACCGCATCCTGAACCTTGGCATTGGTGCGGGCCGCATTCTTGTCCACGCCGGGCACGTTGATCAGCTGCTGAGGCAGCTTGGGGAAGTCAGCAGCCAGCTCCTTGAGACTCTTGCCCGAGCGCACGACCTCCTTGGCCAGGGTCAGAGCCGTCAAGGTTCCGTCGCCGGTGGTGGCGAACTCCCGGTTGATGACGTGCCCGGACTGCTCGCCGCCCAAGGTGTAGCCTCCGCGCAGCATCTCCTCTAGGACGTAGCGATCGCCCACAGCCGTCTGAACAGTGACGATGCCCATCTGCTTCAAGGCCAGCTTGAGTCCAAGGTTGCTCATGACGGTGACCACCAGGGTGTCGTTGGCCAGCTTGCCCTCGCGTTGCTTGGCGCGGGCCAGGATGCCCATAATCTGATCGCCGTTGACCATGTTTCCCTCTTCATCCACGGCCAGACAGCGGTCGGCATCCCCGTCGAAAGCCACGCCCATGACCGCGTCCGAGGCCTTGACCATGGCCTGAAGCTGCTCGGGATGGGTGGACCCGGCGTGCTTGTTGATGTTGTAGCCGTCGGGAGAGGCGTTGATGACCACCACGTCCGCACCGGCCCGGCGCAGGGCCTCAGGGGCTACCACCGAGGTGGCTCCATTGGCACAGTCAGCCACGATCCGCAGACCGTCCAAGGGCTTGGTTTGGGTCTTGTCAGGGGCTACAGGGGCCACGGCCTCCACTAGATGGTCGATGTACATGTTGGTGGCGGTCACCGTGTCATGGGAGACGCGGCCCACACCTTCGCCCACCGGGCGCTCCCAGTCCTGGCCCAGGACCGATTCGATGTCGTCCTCCTTGGAATCCTGGAGCTTGAAACCACCCCGGGCGAAGAACTTGATGCCGTTGTCGGGCATGGGGTTGTGGGAGGCGGAGATGACCGCCCCCATCTCCACGTTGAGCACGCTGGTCAGGTAGGCGATGCCCGGAGTAGGAATGATGCCCACGTCGATCACGTCGAAGCCGCCCGAAGACATGCCGGCGGCCAGGGCCGAGGCCAGGAAGTCCCCGGAGACCCTTGTGTCGCGGCCGATCAAGGCCCTTCGGCGGCCCGCGGACCGATCCGCGCCACGGCCCAGGACGCGGACTGCAGCATCGCCCAGATCCAGGGCCAGTTGAGCAGTCAGGTCTCTATTGGCTAAACCGCGTACACCATCGGTACCGAATAATCTGGGCATCGCTCTCCTCCAGCTTCGCGCAAAACCGGACCTTCTAGGACCAGTAAAGATATACGCAAACCAGCTTAGTCTAAGCCTGTTCATTAGATCTCACAGAGCTAAGGGTCTGCCGAAGTTTTCACTTGAAGCCATCACCCAGAGTATTGGGACCGAGAATCCAGTGACTACTTAGGTATTCTATTTTCATTCAATTTCACATATTTCTCAATATCACTCCAAGAAGGCAGAGACGGCTGAGCTCCACGCCGGGTAACTGTAATACCAGCAGCCATCGATGCGATACACATGTTTCTTTCGAGTGACCAAGACTTGCTGAGCCCATATGCGAAAGCCCCGATGAATGAATCTCCAGCTGCCGTAGTATCGACTGCCGGTCCAAATGAAATTGCAGGAACCCGAAACTCTTCGCTACCCTTACGCGCATATGATCCTAGGCCGCCCATGGTTATTACAACACCACCATACCCAGCGTCCAAAAGATACTCTGCAGAAACGCGAGCCGAGTCCATATCAATAGGATGTATTCCGCTAAGTCCTTTTGCCTCGTGCTCATTCGGTATGATCCAGTCCACCATGGCAGAATAGGCCTCATCAATACGCTGGAATGGCGCTGGATTTAACACAACTGTCGCACCAGAGGTCTTCGCTATCCGTATTGCTTCATAAGTAGTTTCCATAGGAATTTCGAGCTGCAGCACAACTATGTCGCTATCCTCAATGAGAGTTCGAACATGACGTATATCTTCAGGGGTGAAAGTCATATTCGCACCAGGAACAACAACTATACGATTGTTGCCTGCCCTATCAAGTTGAGGATTACCGACACCAGATCCCACCTGATCAGTGAAAAATACATGAGAGCAATCAACCCCATTAGCCCTCAATGATGTCATCTGCTGCTTGGCGAATTCATCCTTACCCAATTTTCCCAAGATAGTGACACTGCCGCCCAAACGCGCTGCAGCAACCGCTTGGTTCGCCCCTTTTCCTCCCGGATATTGGCTAAAGGAGTCACCTTGTATAGTTTCTCCTTCCCGCACAAAGCGAGATGCCGTCACTACTAGATCTGTCATGAAACTGCCGATTACCAATATGCGTTTCATGACTGTGCCTGCTTAAGTACACCCTTTGCAATTAGTTTTTTACCGAGGGCCCCACCAGGATGATTGAGACCAAAGCCCTGCTCGTCAAAGCCCAGCAAGCGCGAAGCAGTCAAAGCTAGCGCATCACCGACTACCAAAACCGAAGTAGATGAACTCGTAGGCGCCAGGTTAAAATCGTCAGCCTCACTATTAACATGCACCTTCAAACTAATATTAGCAGCCTGAGCTAAAGGCGAGGAATCGTCGCCCGTAATCGATACCATTTTTATTTTCTTTGCATGCAATACCGGCAGAATCTTCAAGACCTCGGAGGTCTTGCCACTGTTGGAAATAGCTATCACCAAATCCTCGCTGGTTACCATCCCTAAATCCCCATGCACCGCCTCAGTAGCATGCATAAAGAAGGAAGGAATACCAACGCTAGCGAAGGTCGCCGCCAGCTTTTCAGCGATATGTCCTGACTTGCCGACACCAGTAAAAACAACTTTTCCGGAACAGTCGACGATAAGCTTTATTGCCTCAACGCAGTTCTGCTTAGGCAATAAAGCCGATGCAGTTCGAACGGCTTGTATCTCATCGCTAATCACTTGATCCATCGACTGAACAATCTGATCGTTCGCATAGGTTATATTCATGATTCTTTCAACTTCATTTCAAATAAATATTACAAATAGATACCCGGAAAAAGCAGTACGCTATTAATTCGTTTTGGTTTCTAGTGTTCACGCACACCGACTGTCAGCAGGATGTTGCCAAAGGCACGCATATCCCCTGTGCCTACTGCAACAACCACATGAGGATCGTTCCTGACTGCTCTATAAAAATCTGTTCTACTTAAACGCAGCAATTCTTCATAATTGAGCAGAGATTTAAATTCATCGTAGATAGGCGGTTCCGCCTTGGAATCACTTGGTTCCATGACCTCGACTTTTTCTACCGGTATCGCTGTTAGAACCACTTCCAATACCTCAGTGACTGTCGGTAAATTAGGTCGCAACGCCAGGTATACCCGATCTGTATTAGGCATGGATTGTGTCATCAGCGGATAGTTGCCATCTGCAATTAATATCTTATCGCCATGTCCACACCTAGATAAAGCTGATATGAGAATTGGATTAAGCAAAGTCATACGAAGCATCACTGCACTCACTCTTTTTTCAAAAATATCCGCAACAAGGGTGGCGCATCTTTGAGATGCGCCAGTGCATCAATTGGTTAGGTCAGACACCTAAAACGGAACGCGGCACACGAGCTACGACAATCGCGCGACGTTGCCATGTGTAACTCACGAGCAACGATCCATCAACTGAAACAATCATCGTCGGATAAGAATATTCATTAATTCCAGAAGTAGCGATACCAGCATCGCCTGGTTCATATCCCTCAGAGGCATCTGTAGACACCTGAAGATGAGGCATCATTACTCCCGTCGGCAACAGAGGAGGACGCTTACCGTCCTCAATCGTGACCCTACTTTGCCAAGTCACACCGTCATCATCGCTTGTTGATACGATCAAAGGACACCGAGGTCCCCATGGGTTTGATCCTGGATTATGGGCAAGAGCGACTTTAGAACCGACCTCGTCCAGCCCGGCAGCGCAGAAACCTGAATTGTTCTGTGCCAGCCTAATGGCTTTAGCCGGCGACCAATGCTCTCCGTCATCGTCAGAAGTTGTACGATAAGCATGTCCCTCAGAGGACCTGCATATGGCAACTAAACCATTCCGAGAACGCCACAGGGTGGGCTGAATTATACCCGCTCCTTGCAATGCTGCATGATCCAGCGGCACTTCGGTAAGCCTCCAGTGGCGGCCACCATCGCTGCTGAGATCAAAACGACAATTCCAGATAGGATTCTCGCCACCGGACTCCACTGAATTAGGGGCCACCCATAAACCCGACTTAGTGATTATTGGCGGATTCTTCACCGGGCCACGACCTCCTCGGTCGTCACCCTGCACCAGCTCTCGTTCTGTGCTCCAGGTCTGCCCCCCATCTTGCGAAACTCTAAACCAGGTCTTCCACCGAGAGATCTTCGGCCCATTCTTAGCAAACAACCAAAGGGCTCCATCAGGCGCATACGCCAGAACGGGGTTCCACCACGAACGCTCATGACCTCGCAGTATCACCTTTGGCGGATCCCAAACCCCTCCAAGGGTTCCTCTGGTTACCCATATAGCATTGTTGAGTGCACCCTCCTTGTCACCAGCGAACCAAGCTGCTGTAATGACACCGCTATCAGCGGATTGAACTATGGTTGATGCATGGCATTGACGCCAAGATGCACCATCACCTGAAACAACCCAACGTTCAATCTCAACGCCAGCCATCAAGACACATCCTTAATAGAATTCAAATCGACTCTGTAGGTCTCAGGGGTCTTCCATAAAGCCACAGCCGTAATCACTGCGCCAACCATGACGTATGCGGCTACAAGATACCAACGGGCACCATTCGCTCCAGCGAGCGCCGTAGCGATGAAGGGCGTCAACCCGCCAGAGAGAATAGAAGCGACCTCACGACCAGTTGCAGCGCCGGAGTATCGACGATCTGCGGGGAAGAGTTCAGCAAAGAAAGCAGGTTGGACTGCATTGATTGCATTGTGCCCTAAATTAAGCACGACAATGTACGCCAAAAGAATCAATCCGAAAGATCGCGTCTTAAGCATCATGAAGAAAGGAAAAGCGGTTACAAATACCACAATTGTGCCAATTAGATAGACGGGTTTACGCCCAATGCGGTCAGACAATGCAGCAAAGAGCCCATGAGCAGGAAATGCTAGAACAGATGCAATAAGAATGGCCATATTCAGCTGCTCTTTAGGAACTCCTAAATGCTGAGGCCCATATGAGAGCGCAAAAGTGCAAAGAAGAAAATAGGGTAAAGATTCAGCGAAACGCAAACCCATAATTCTCAACAGATCGCGCCAATCTTCCACAAATACTTTATATAAAGGCCCATGTTCTTTGGTGTGATGATCTTGAACAGCCACCTGAATGTGTTCGTCCTGCCCCTCTTGCGCCTTAATCGTCGCTTCAAAATTCTCAGCTGTCAGAGCACGGTTTCTGGTTCTCTTCTCCTCAGCGGCCTTAGCGTTTGTAAAGACAGGGCTTTCTTCGAGCGAACGCCGCATCCACACGCCCAAAAGCATGACCACTGCCGACAGCCAGAATGGAACTCTCCAGCCCCAGCTAATTATGGCATCCTTAGGTAGCGTGTAAACCCATGCGAAAATAAGAGTAATAATAATTTGCGAGGAGAAGCCGCCTGTATTGGGCCAAGCGGACCAAAATCCTCTGTGCTTGGTTGGAGCGCTCTCCAGTACGATGATCATAGAACCGCCCCATTCACCACCAACCGCAAAACCTTGAACCAGACGCAAAACTATAAGGATAATTGGTGCCGCCAAACCAATAGTGGCAACCGAAGGAATGCATCCGACCAGAAATGTTCCCACCCCCATGATCATCAAGGTCATAATCAAAGTGGACTTTCTGCCCGATTTATCACCTCTATGCCCAAAGATCATGCCTCCCAATGGCCTGGCTAGGAAGCCGACGGCGAAGGTAGCAAATGACGAAAGCGTAGCCACAAAGGCACTTTCATGGGCGAAGAAAACCGTCGGAAAAGCGATGGCGGATGCTGTGCCATATACAAAATAGTCATAGTACTCCAACGTGTTGCCGATGAAGCTTGACGCTACGACCTTGAATAGGTTTTTTCTTTGTTCTGGACTAGACTTCTCTTGCGAAGCTTCTGCTTCACCAATTACCTGATTCATAGATCCTCCTCGATCTGTAATCGCTGCGGTAATTGACCCTCCATCCCATGGTCGTGCATGGGATGGAGACTCATGCTTGTTGGCTGTTCGCTGTCCCATCAACATCATTAGGCGATGTCGCCGTGTTCCAGCACCTGCCGTATTTCCTCCTTCTCAAATTCGGTGGGTTCGTCTATGGCCATTCTGCATTCCCCAACCGGCATACCCAGAAAATTGAGAGCGTACTTAAGCCTCCCGATGCTTGGGCCTAATACTTTCACCAGCTCTTGCACACGCTGTTGTGCGTTGACCATTGCATTTTCTTCGCCTGCTGAGTATGCATCACGCAGAACCGCCCAAGCCTTCGGAGCAACGCCAGACACGCCTGAAATGACACCAGAGCCTCCAGCGTCCATGACATGCGGTAGGTCTGCATCATTGCCCGACCACAAGGAGATTTCTGGGGCTGCTCTCCGGTAGATCTCAACCCTCTGAGAAGCAACGCCGGATAGCTTTACCCCATTAATTCCTATATCTGCCAATTTCACTAATGTCTCAGGCTCCAGATCAGTATTCGCGACATCCGGAAATATATACACATATAAATCCCCATCAATAGCTTCTCGAAGCGATTGATAGTAAGAGTAAATACCCTTCTGCGAAGCTCGAAAATAATAAGGTGTGAGTGCTGCAAATCTTGTAGCACCTGCGTCTACAGCATCTTGGGCCAACCGAAGAGCTTGTCTTACAGACGGGGCACCTACTTGAGCGATGACACGATCGGTTCCGAAAATATCAATCGCCAGAGAAACTAGCTCTTTTCGTTCATTAAAGTCCAAGGATGGGAACTCGGCATTGGTGCCAACCGCAAGCACTCCGTCAACGAAAGGCTCAATTCGCTTCAAATAAGCCTTGTTGCGACCAATATCCAACCCTCCATGATCATTGAAAGCCGCGATGGATGCAGTAATAATTTCCGGCTTACGCAACATTTCTCCTCCGTGATGATTGTTAACCGTCAACTGTTGACTGATAACTGTTGACCGTTATAACATATATCTATCGTTCACGCAAGGAAGCACCTGCTTGAAGCCAATCGGAATAATTAGAGAGGAATTCAGATGGGATCCAATCGAAAAGAAACTAGCAGGCCGGTAGAAGCCGAGTATAAGACCAATTCCATTCCTTACCGGATAATAGGGCTTTACCCCCTTGCTGAGCCAGATCCAACCCA
The DNA here is from genome assembly GCF_003202755.1 of Bifidobacterium asteroides. GTDB lineage: Bacteria > Actinomycetota > Actinomycetes > Actinomycetales > Bifidobacteriaceae > Bombiscardovia > Bombiscardovia asteroides_F. The sequence continues at coordinate 493,182 of NZ_QGLK01000001.1, read as the reverse complement.
GCAAATCGAGCTAATTCAGGCCGCTTTCAATGAACACCTCTGCAATGGGCTTGAAATTCCTTATCTGTCAAACAGTTATCGAGCTAATCAGGATCGGCTCTGGTCCTCGCTCCCCACAGGTACAAAACATGTGTTCACGATGATTACAGCAACCATGGAATGTATAGCCAACAACCCCCAGTTCGGTCTGGCTTCAATCGATAAAGAAGGCAGGGATGCCGCCTTAACAATGATGGAAAGAGCATGCCAGACAGTCAAGGCAATTAATACAGTCGGCAATCACAAAATCCTCGCCGTGGAAATCCAGAGCGCGCCAAGTAATTCGGTGCAGATCCAGGAATCGATTTCGGCTTTCAAACACTCACTGGAAGAAATCACGTCCTGGGACTGGTCAGGTGCAATAGTCTGCATCGAACATTGCGATGCAGCCGTTAGATGGCACCTTCCATCTAAAGGTTTTCTGCCCCTTAATATGGAATTAGCAGCGCTATCAGCAGTCTGCGGTACCAGAGTAACGACACCAGCTGCAATGTCTATTAATTGGGCAAGAAGCGCAATCGAATTACGCAATCCAAATTTAGTTGAGAACCAAATACGCCAATGCAGCATTAATAATGTTCTGCGGGGAATGATGTTCTCGGGGGTAGCGGACGAACCAACCAAGTTTGGACCTGCATGGTCTGATTCCCATTGTCCGCCAAATTTACATCGTTCAGTCGATTTAGATGAACCAAGGTCTTTACTCACCGAGCAGCGCATAGCCGCAGCCAAGAGGGCCGTCGGGCCCAATCTATTGTATGAAGGCGTGAAAATTTCTGCACGCCCGCTAAACGCTCCAATTGGAAAAAGAATAGCCTTATTACGTAGGACAATAGAACTGCTCGATAACGCAAACAGCGAGTAAGCCACGCTCAACGCTTTAATTTCTTCAACGCTCTTATCATTCTATTTAAAGAGCCATTTAAATGGCGGTCGACCAGGCTTTTCACATCCGCAGGCTTACCTGATTTCAATGATTTTAAAATTTCTTCATGGTCATGGAATGAAGGATTCAGATCAATATCTTGTGCATTAGTGACCTGTAGCATAACGGAGAAGGTTGGCATGAAAGTCGACCAGAAGTCAATCACCCGCCTATTATGAGAATTCTTGATCAATGCGTCATGAAAATCTAAATCCTGTTGTGCATAGGTATCGGAATTCCCCACTTCAAGAGCTTGCCTCATACCAGCTATACATTGTTCCATACCAGCCCAATCGGTCTTATCTGGATCCCTGACCACATGATTAGCTGCTATCTCTTCGAAAGCTGCACGCACCTCATACATGTCTCGTACGTCTTTTTCTGATAGACCGCGCACCACACAGCCACGTTTCTTACGTACGACAAGCCCTTCATTCACAAGGCGGTTGAATGCATCACGAACTGGACCGCGACTAACCTCATATTGGTCAGCAATATCAGTTTCAACCAAATGGGAGCCCTGAGCAATCTCACCGTGAATTATCTGTGTCCTTAACTCATTGACAATTTGTTCACCCAAAAGTTGAGTATTCAATGGGCGTGCTGCCATACCTTTTCCCTCTCTCATCTCTCGTAATAATATGAGTATGATTCTCCAATACGCTCAAACTACCAGTCACGCCGCATTTCCTCCATAAATCTACTTTGCTCTTAAGCTTATAAATCTGATTGATTTCCAAATGCTATGGTCTTTACCTACAAGAATGAGGTTGTCTGTTGAATGCCGCAAAGTAGGTTAACCGCAGCTTTGAGGCACTGCACCAATAACTAGATCACTGCAGCCTTCTCACCACGTCGAAGATCTGCATGGCAATGACCCTGTCAATCTAGAGAAGTTATCCCACAGATTGTAATAGAGCATGAGAACCGGTTGATGTTCTTTCAAAATCATCAATTTTAATCACAGCTATTTGGGCTCAGATTCTTCTTGTGGCAACTTGCTTCCGATCATTCAGACCTTGTTTTATGACTGAATTTCTTTCTTAGAACAGTCTCCAGAGTGACAAATTATCCCTAACATTGTGTCGATCGTTAAGGCTTACAACCACAGACAGAGCTATCGGCCTATGGACAATATTTAAAAATTTATTTGAATGTTGCCCAAGAGTCAATAAAAACAAAACCGGCAAGAACTTTTAGAATATCTTTAGAGTTCACAGAGGTATATGCGCATTTATATATATAAATATCACAGCGCTAGGGGTGACTATACCTCAATTAGCCACCCCGCGAGAAGCAACGAATTTACAATAACCGAACTTTTCTAATGAGAATTATTAAATTCTATCAACTTCCAACCGGATAGTCCAGCCTCTGCCCCCCTGTTCGTCTCTAACTTTACCGTTAGTTGCTTGTTCACTCTCTCAAAATCAACGTTAAAAAGACCACTGGAAAGTCCACTCGCGGAGAACTTCGAATTTCCAATCCAACCAAAATCAGGATCATGATATAAACGGTAGACCAATACAACAGCATCACGTACCATCGACAGATTCGTTATGGCCCGCCCCTTACCCATCGCCACTCTGGCCGGGGCGGGCGGAATACTCAGCGCAGACGCTCGTTGTATTCGCGGACCTTGAGGATGCGCCTGGAGGACTCCGTATTCTGGATGATCATCCCGCGCAGAGCCTTGGGAGCCTCGGCGTGGTCGGCCAGCCAGGCGTCGCCCGCCTTGACCAGGGCAGCCGGATCAGCCTTAGTCGGGTAGAGCCCGCCTGCCGACAGGGGGTTGAGCAGGGTCTCCGCGATGTGGAAGGTCTTCTGGGTCCAGACCTCGTCTACGGCCGCAAAGAAGCGGTTTACGTAGGGTGCGAAAAGCTCCTGGTCCCCGGAGCCGGAGAAGCCGTCGGCCAAGGCCTCGATCTGCGAGTTGGTCAGATCCTCGTTGTGCAGAGCCTGATCCCAGGCCCAGGCCTTGGTCTCAGCCGTCGGACGAGCGGCCCGAGCGCCCATGGCGAACTCGCGGTTCTCCGTGGTGTCTTTCGCGGCCAGCTCCCGGTCGATCTCGCCGTCAGCCAGCAGGTCGTGGGCAGACAAGGCGTGGATGATCAGCCAACGGGTGTTGTTGTCGATGGTCAGTCCCTCCAGCTTCAGGTCGCCGCTCAGCAGACCCCGGGCATGATCCTCGAAGTCGGCATCGTCCCCGTAGCCCAGGTAGGTTCGGACCAGCTGGAATTGCTCGTCCGAACCCGGTTGGGCCTTCATGGCCAGATCCCAGAGCGTGCTGGCCACCAGCTGCAGCATGGGCTGACGGCGACGGGAAGCGGTGAAATGGTGGGCAGCTGTCGAAATCTGGGACAGGGCGTAGCGGAAGGTGGTGGACTGGTGCTCAGTGGCCAGTGCCTTCAAGCTCAGGCTGATGAAGCGCTCAGCAGGGAACTGCGCATCCCTGGTCATGTCCCACAGGCTGAGCCAGACCACGGCCCGAGCCAGACGGTCCTCGATCCGGTACAGGTTCTGCGTGGCATACTCCAGGGAGTCCTGATCCAGGCGCAGCTTGGCGTAGGTCAGGTCGTCGTCGTTGATCAGAATCAGGGCCGGTCGCTTCTTGCCAACGACCTGGGGCACTTCGGCTCCCTGGCCGTCCAGATCCAGCTCGAACCGGTCTGTACGCACCACCTTGCCGGACTGATCCTCGTCATAGAATCCCACAGCCAGGCGATGCGGACGCAGGACGGGATGCTCCTCGGGAGCGGTCTGGTCGATCCGCATAGCGGTGATGGTCCCCTGCTCGTCGGTCTGCACCTGGCTGGTCAGCGTGGTGATGCCAGCCTCCTCAAGCCAAAGCCGGGACCAGTTGTCCAGGTCGCGGCCGCCGGTCTTCTCCAGCTCGGTCAGCAGATCCTTCAGGGTTGCGTTGCAGTGGGCATGGGCCGTCAGATAGTTGTGAATGCCTTGGAAGAAGCGATCACGGCCCACGTAGGCGACCAGCTGCTTCAACACAGAACCGCCCTTGGCATAGGTGATGCCGTCGAAGTTGACCTCGGTATCATGCAGGTCACGGATTGGGGCCACCACAGGATGCGTGGTGGGCAGCTGGTCCTCGGTCAGGGCCCAGCTCTTCTCCCCGGAGCAGAAGGTGGCCCAGTCGTCAGTCCACTCGGTGGCCTCGGCAGTGGCCAGAGTCGACATGAACTCAGCGAAGGACTCGTTCAGCCACAGATCATTCCACCACTTCATGGTCACCAGGTCGCCAAACCACATGTGGGCCAGCTCGTGCAGGACGGTCTCCACACGGCGGTTGATCTGGGCCCCGGTGGCCTTGGACTCGAAGACGTAGGAATCACGGAAAGTGACCAGGCCGATATTCTCCATGGCGCCCGCATTGTATTCGGGCACGAAAATCTGGTCGTACTTAGCCCAGGGGAAGGGCAGGTCCCAGGTCTTGGCGTAGAAGGCGAAGCCTTTCTTGGTCACGTCGAAGAGGTATTCGGCATCTCCGTCCAGGGAGTCCTTCAGCGCCTGTCGGCAGTACAGGCCCATAGGGATGGTCCGTCCATCCTCGTTCTGATACTCGCTGGTCCATTGGGCGTAGGGTCCGGCGGCGAAGGCGGTCAGGTAGGAGCTCATGACCGGGGTGGTCTGGAAGACCCAACGGGTCACGCCCTCGGTGCGGCCGCCCTCCAGGGTTCCCTCGGCGGTGCGGCTGTCCAGGTCCTGATGGGAGGCGGGAGGCATGTTGGACAGAACCGTCCAGGATGCGGGGGCATCCACGGTGAAGTCGAAGACGGCCTTGATGTCCGGCTGGTCGAAAACAGCATAGACCCTGCGGGCGTCGGGTACCTCGAACTGGGAGTAGAGGTAGACGTTGCCATCCGAGGGATCCACGCTACGATGCAGACCCTCGCCTGTGCGCGAATAACGGCAGAGGGCCTCCACCCGCAGCTGGTTGTGCTCGCGCAGGTCGTTAAGCTCAATCCGGTCGTCCCGGAAGGCCAGGGCCGGGTCCAGACGCCGGCCGTTGAGCTCGATCAGGCTGACCTGGTCAGCGATCAGATCCACAAAGGTGGACTCCCCCGGCCGGGCATCAAAGTCGATCAAAGCTATGGAGGGGAAGGTGGCAGGCCCCTTGGTAAGGTCAAGATTGACCTTGTAGCTGACATTGGATACGACGACGGCTCGCTCTTCGGCTTCCACACGAGTCAAATTTGCTCCAGGCATAGGTTCCTTTCCTTATTATCCGGTTGGTTCCGCTAGGCGTACGGACCGACAAGGGGGCCGAGGCTCCCCCGAGCCAATCACTGCTCATGCAGAACAAGTTTAGCCAACCATGCCGAGCGGGAAACAGCGCCTCATTAACAGCGTTAATTACTCAGCTCGGTCGGGCACTGACGCTTTAAGCCCGTCCAAAGCCAAATACTCCGGTATACGCATAGGATTGGCCGCGTTGGCAACAGCGTTCTTCTCGACATGAATTGTAGGATACTTCTACGCATCAGCCATAAAGTGGCCATTTCACTTACAATGTCATAAATCAACACAGCCGACAGCCACGGGGTATCGGTCAGCCTGTCTTCCGGTATTTCGCATCGACACGAGCATGATTCTGGATATATTGACTTGTCGCGAGATGTTATGCTATTGTAACTCGTTGAAACGTTTCGATGATGATCGTAAGCAATAACGATGAGGTGGAGATGCCTGGCATAAAGGATGTGGCTCGACTGGCCGGAGTATCCGTGAGCACAGTCTCTTATGTCTTTTCAGGCAAGCGATCCATCTCTCCGAAGACCGCTGAAAAAGTTCGCCAAGCAGTAGAGAAGCTGGGCTATATTCCCAATGCGAGCGCGCAGCGCCTGCGGGGCGGACACAATCGAATCATTGCCATAAGCGAACCCATCCGCGATGAAATGAACCAGACCCAATACAATGCGTATTTTCTGGAAACAGCTAAGCAGGCCAAGGACGCTGGGTACGACGTACTCATATTAACCAGCGAAGAGGCTGTGATCGATATCCAACGAGTGACAGGTAGCAATTTAGTCGAAGGGGTGATCCTTCTCGACTTGATGCACAAGGATCAACGGGCCGCCCTAGCTCATCTGTACAGCAAACCGTGTGTGGCCATCGGCTACCCAACCGAACATCAGGACTGTGCCTGTATCGACCTTGACTTCACTAAAATGGGACAAATGGCCGCGAGAATCCTCTATCGCCTTGGACATCATACCATCGCCTTTCTCAGGGGCCAGGAGGAGGATTATCAGCGCGGAGCAGGTTACATGATTCTGTTCTACGAAGCACTACTCAAGGAAACAAAAGCCCTGGGTATCACTTTGATCGAATCGGAACAGGTGGATCATCACAACTTCGATGCCGATCGATTTACCCGTAGCATTATCAACGGTCCGGCACATCCTACAGCCCTTATCAATCAGTCTGGCTCGGATGTACTCAATGCTGTTGTGGATTCCATGCAAAATGCCGGAATCTCTATACCAGATGATTGCTCTGTCCTCTCCTGTGGAACACTATTAGAGAAGGAATTTCTTCATCAGCCAATCAGTGAAATCCCATTTACCCCTGGCAAGCTGTGCACCGGAGCCGTAAGTATCCTTCGCGATGCCATAGAGAATAAACGCGATATACGAGGGGTCGTGCGTCTTTTTAAACCAAATCTGGTCGATCGTGGTTCCTTGGCTAACGTTCGGTCTCGAAATGAGGGAGGCACGATATGAAATAAAAACATATACGTTGTGATCAGCACGGCAGAGCGATGAAGCTCCTCAGCCTTATGAGTTTTAACCGATATTCACAATTTTATGTTCATAAATAAATAATGGAGGCATATTTTTCTTAATCGAAACGTTTCGATTACCAAATCGTTTTACTAAGCAACAAAAAGGAAAGTGAAGAACATGAGAATGAAGAAAGCGCTAGCTACCTTATTAGTTGCCGCCTCGACAGTAGCGACCCTGTCAGCATGCGGAAGCAGCGGAAGTCAGTCAGAAGAACAGAAGCCGGAGAGCATTTCCTTCTGGCATTATGACAAAGAGACCTCTGCTCAAACCATGGCTTGGAAAGAAGCTGCAGCCGATTTCACTAAGAAGACAGGGGTCAAAGTTAAATTCGAAGTAAAGTCCTTTGCCCAGATTGCGCAGAATAGCAGCCAATTCCTCAATTCTGACCAGGCTCCAGACATTATGGAATCCAACAGAGGCAACGGCAGCGCCGGCATGCTCTCCTCCATGGGACTCCTCACTGACTTGGGCCCCTATGTCAAGAAGTATGGATGGGACAAGAAAGTGACCACCGCAGATTCCTCCATGGCCAGGTATGACGATAAGGGCGTTATGGACGGCGACACTTGGTATGGCGCCCCCAATTATGCAGAATACCAACGTGTCTACTACAACAAGGATCTGTTTGCCAAGCACAACATCAAGGAACCAACCACTCTAGCCGAGTTCGAAGAAGCCTGCCAAAAGTTCAAGGATGCAGGCGTGACACCCATCGCAGCTGATGCCGGTGAGTTCGGTGTCCTCTGGCTCTGGTGGCAGTTGATCTCCACCAAGGCAGACAAGGGCTTCATTCAAGATTGGCAGATGTACAAGCACCCGGTAAATTGGAAAGACCCGTCCCTTACCTACGCAACTGAGACCTTGAATGACTGGCTCAACAAGGGATACATCTCCCGTAATGCCACCGGTCTCAAGGCCGAGGACACCACAACTTCCTTTATCAAGGGCGAGTACCCGATCTATCAGACCGGCACCTGGAACCAAGGTCGTTTTGTGGAGCAGATCAAGAACTTCGACTGGGATGCTTCTATTCTGCCTGGTTCTAAGTTCGCACAGGGATGCACCGGCAATCTACTGACCATTCCCGAGAAGAGCAAGCACAAGGAACTAGCCGCTCAGCTGATCGACATTGTCCTCTCCAAGAAGGAGCAGAATGGTATCGCCAAGCACGGCGGGATCCCTCTGGCCGCCGACAACAGCAGCATCGACAACCCCAAGAACAAGGCCATGGCCGAGGAGTATGCAAAGTTCTCCAAGAAGAACGCACTCTCCTATTACCCTGACTACCCGGCTGCCAATCTGACAGATGCCATACCGGCTGCTCTTCAGGAGCTTGTCAATGGCACTAAGAACCCAGATCAAACCCTGAGCGCCATCAAGGATGCCTATACATCAGGTGTCAAAGACATGGACGTCAAGGACTAGGCTTCACGTAATCCAATCATTATCTGGACTGGACGGTGCTTGTCTTGCGCGGAAAGCACCGTCCATCCTTCCAATACTAACTAGCTAATAAGGAGATCGGGAGGCTGCCATGTCCCAAGGCGCTAGCAGTAAAAAGTCGACAGCGTCAAGACTGCCCGGCAACAAATCGACTAAGTTCATTCCCTATCTGATTCCAGGGATATTGTCCTTGGCCGTAATCATCATTGTTCCCTTTATCTGGAATATCTACCTCAGCTTTACACGCTGGCGTGGTGTCGGGCCAGTTCGGTTCGTGGGCCTGCGCAACTGGCAACGGCTGATCGGTGACGCGACTTTCTGGAAATCATTCATCAACTCTTTCTGGATCATCGTGGCAATAGTCGTCATCCCCACCATTTTGGGTCTACTTATTTCATCTGTCCTGACAGATGTGATTCAGAAAAAGTTCAACTCTGGCAGTGCCTCTTTCATCCGGGCACTCTACTATCTACCCCAGTTGCTTCCAGTGGCAGTGGCTTCCATCATCATGGGATGGATCTTCCGGCCTGACGACGGCGCTTTCAACGCACTGCTTCAGAAGATAGGACTTGGTAGTCTCCAGCACAACTGGCTGGGAGACCCAGGCAGCGCACTGCCCGTACTCATGTTCATCTTGATCTGGATACAGCTAGGCTACCCAATTGTCATCTTCATGTCGGGCCTGCAACGAGTTGACCCAGAACTCTATGAAGCTGCCAGCCTGGACGGTGCCAACTGGTGGCAGAAGTTCAGAGTGGTAACCCTCCCTTCCATTATCCCGGAACTCTTGGTGGTCATCCTGACCGCCACCATTGGAGCATTGAAAACCTTCGGGCCGGTCTACCTGCTTACCAAGGGCGGACCCGGCACAAGCACCATCGTGCCTTCCTACTACTCCTACAATCAGTTCTTCCAACTTCATCAAGTGGGCTACGGTGCTGCAATCTCCACAGCCCTGACCATAGTGATCATCGTCTTTTCTGTCGTGTTCACTCTGATTCAGGGACGCGTCGAAAAGAACATGGACTAGAGAAGGGGAAACCATGACACAGGCAAATGCAGAAATAGTAACCAATCAGTCAGGCTCCACTCTTCCAGTCACATCAAAAGACAAGAAAAGCAAGCATATTCGGAGTTGGGGCAACTGGGTGGCGCTGATCCTCCTTATTCTGGGCGCGGTCATCATGCTCTTCCCTCTTCTGATTTTGGCAATGAATGCCTTTAAGACCATCGGAGACTACAACGCAACAGGGCCGCTCTCTCTTCCTGCGCACCCGACAATGAGCGGAATCACATCTTTCTGGGTAAGCAGCAACTTCCCCATGAAATTTGTCAACAGCTTGGTCATCTCACTTGCAGTCGCAGTGATGGGAGTTGTGCTCTCCGTTCTTAACTCTTTCGCACTAGGTATCGGACGCGTCAAAGGCAACCAGTGGATCATACTCTTGATCATGCTTGCCAACATGCTCCCACAAGAGTCCCTGCTCTACCCGCTCTATACCATCTTCAAGGACATAGGGCTTTACAACACCCAGCTCTCTATAATCATCATCTTCACAGTGATTCAGAGCGCATATGGCACTTACCTCCTTTCGGCGGTATACGGCACCTTCCCCCAGGCCATTCTTGAGGCAGCCTCCATAGATGGGGCCAACCGCTGGCAGGTACTAAGAAAGATCGTCCTTCCCATCTCGTGGCCAACTATCAGCGTACTTTTCGTGTTCTTCTTCGTATGGACCTGGAACGAGTACATGATTCCCATGGCTTTCCTCATGGACGATTCCGTACAAACCGTCCCTCTGGCTTTGGCCACTATTCAGGGACAGCACACCATGGATGCCACAACCTTGGCTGCGGCTTCTCTGCTCAGCATCATTCCGACCATCATTTTCTACGTGATCTTCCAGCGCAAGCTAAACCAAGGAATCGTAGCAGGCGCAGTAAAGTAAACGGCGCTTCTTCTATTGCATCTTGGGACGATCCTCCTCATCGAGGACCGTCCCAAGATTGTTTTGCGAAACACCGCATCTGAATTTTCGGCTTGGGGCAAAGACCAAGGCATATCTTCTTGTTCCGTCTTATTCCAATGATTGAACTTCGCATGTAGACAAGGTGCTAGAGACTTTTCAAGACTACTGATCAGTCATAGAAAGAGACAAAGACCTAAAGAGCGGTAACCGGTATGCATGAAACCCATAGAAGCAAACTTTTTTCAACTGTAGACTACGAAAAACCTTCGCCAACATAACTGCCTTACAAAATCCCATTTCGTCCGGTGCAGCGAAGTCCTGGCCAAAACTCCCACTACTTGGGCTGCATATCCGCGCTAATATGAAAATTAGGCGGTCTCCAACGAGGGAGCGTCACCCGCCGCAGGGATGTGTCATGTTTGGGTATTCAACTTCGTCCGTGCAGGGCATACACGCATATCAGAGAGGATATACGCTATGAGAGCATTGATGTACTACGGCAAGGAGGATGTACGTCTGGAGGATATTCCCGAGCCTTAGCTCAAACCGGGAACCATCAAGATCCACCCCGCTTTCACTGGCATTTGCGGTTCAGATGTTCATCTTTACTACGACGGAGCAGTCAACGGGGGCGGGAATTCGCCCGACCATCCCCATCCGCTCACGGGAGAGACCCTACCGGTAGTCTTCGGCCATGAGATCTCGGGTACCATCGAGGCCATCGCCGACGATGTGCACACGGATATGAAGGTGGGCGACTCGGTGGTCGTCGAGGCCGAAATCGCATGTGGCGAATGCCCAGCCTGCAAGGCTGGCAACTACAATGACTGCGACAAGCTGGCCGGTATCGGTATCAACGGAGGCGGCGGACTCAGCGAGCATAAGGAGAAGGCCCTGCAGTCGCATTCGGCCGACATCGTGGTCGATCCCAGCAAAGAGGACCTGGCGGAGAGGGTCCGCCACGAGACCGACGAAGCCGGGGCTGACCTGGTCTTCGATGCAGCAGGAGCCGAGCCTGTTGACCACCAGCTTTTGGAGGCCTTAAAGGCCACTGGCGGACTCATGGTCGTGGCCCTGCATGGCAAGCCCATCACGCTGAACCTGACCAAGGAGCTGGGCTTCGGAGAGAAGTTCATCCGCTGCACCATGGGATACGCCAACGATCATGCCGATGCCATCAAGCTCATCCATGACCGGAACATCGACCTGTCCACCTTCATCACCGACCGGATCAAGGTCGAGGACATCGTGGACAAAGGCTTCCGCCAGCTGCGTCAGGACGCGGAAAACCACGTCAAGATCATCGTGAGCATGTAAGCGCTACTGTCTACTGATAACACTGAAGGCTCCGGCCGTCCGTCTGGGCAACCGGAGCCTTCGGTATCAGTATGCGGACAGTAGAGGTCAGTCCTGCGGCTGCACGTCGGTGGCGATGTCGGCCACCACGGGCACGATCATGGGCCTGCGGTGCAGCTTGCGGGAGATCCAGCCGCCAAGGGTGCGGCGCATCATCTGCTGGAGCTGGTAGGTGCCGGTGGTTCCCTTGGACATGGCATCCTCAAGCTGATCAACAATCTGGGCGTTGATGGACTTGAACTCGCTCTCATCCTCAGCCACGGCGTTCAGGTAGAGCTTGGGGCCGGAGACGACCTTGCTGGTCTCGGTGTCGACCACGGCGAAGGCGGAGACGAAGCCCTCGGTGCCCAGAATCCGACGCTGCTCCAACTCGTCGTCAGTCAGCTGGCCCACGGAGTCCCCGTCCACATAGACGTATCCGCAGGGCACGGACCCGACCACGGCGGCCTGGCCATGATAGAGGTCCACCACATCGCCATCCTCGGCAAGGACCACGTTCTGCGGATCCACGCCGGTCTTGACGGCAATCAGGCCATTGGCCACCAGATGCCGGTTCTCGCCGTGGATGGGCATGGCACACTTGGGCTGCACGATGTTGTAGAAGTGCAGCAGTTCGCCCTCATCGGAGTGTCCGGAGACGTGGATGGCCGCGTTGTCGCGGTTGACCACCTTGGCGCCAAGGCGCACCAGCTTGTTGATGACCTTGTAGACCTCGTGCTCGTTGCCGGGAATGAGCGAGCTGGCCAGGATGACCGTGTCGAACTCGTTGATGGTGATGTCACGGTGGGTCCCGTCGGCGATGCGACCCAGAGCCGCCATGGGCTCGCCCTGGGATCCGGTGCACATGTAGACGATCTTCTCGTCCGGAATGCTGTGGGCATCCTTGAGGTCGACCACAGTGTCCTCAGGCAGGTGCAGGTAACCCAGGTCTGAAGCAATGGACATGTTGCGAACCATGGATCGGCCGGCGAAGACCACCTTGCGGCCGAACTTGTGGGCGGCGTCGACCACCTGCTGCACCCGGTGGACGTGGCTGGAGAAGGATGCCACGATGATCTTGCGCTGGGCCTCGGCGAAGGCCTTGTCCAGGGCGGGGGCGATGGAGATTTCGGGCTTGACGAAGCCGGGGACCTCGGCGTTGGTGGAATCGACCATAAGCAGGTCCACGCCGGACTCGCCAAGCTTGGCGAACTCGCGCAGGTCGGTCAGACGGTGATCCAGAGGCAGCGGGTCGATCTTCATGTCGCCGGTGTCGATGATGTGGCCTGCCGGGGTGCGCACGGAGACCGCCAAGGCATCGGGAATGGAGTGGGTGACCGCCACGAACTCAAGATTGAAGGGGCCTACCTTGAGCTTGTCGCGACCCTTGACCTCAACCTTGGTGGGCTTGAGATGGTGCTCCTCGCACTTTGCGTCGACGAATCCCAGGGTCAGCTTGGATCCGATCAGGGGGATGTCCGGACGCAGCTTGAGCAGGTAGGGCACACCACCAATATGATCCTCATGTCCGTGGGTCAGAACCAGGGCATCCACCTGATCCAGCTTGTCCTTGATGTAGCTGAAGTCAGGCAGAATCAGATCCACACCCGGCTGCTCCTCCTCGGGGAAGAGCACGCCGCAGTCGATCAGCAGGATGTGGCCGTTGTACTCGATCACATTCATGTTGCGGCCGATTTCGCCCAGGCCACCCAAGGGAACGATGCGCATAGAGCCCTTGCGGTACTTGGGGGGCGCTACCAGATGCTGCTCGGTCTGGGTGCCCTTGCCGCGGGCGATGGCGCCGTTGCGACGGTTGCGGGATTCGCCCCGGGACCTGCTTGACCCCTGCTTGCCGTTCTTGGAGGAGGACCGACGACTTCTGCTTTTGCCGGTCGTGTTTGATTCTTCTTGTTTTCTTGCCATTGTCACTTGTGTTTCTATCATCTGTGCCCCTGCCTATACAGGGGCGACGTTGCTTTCAGGACTGATTCAAATCAGCCCAGCAGCCTTCATGCCCTTGCGGGCAAGAGCCACCTGGTCCTCATCGGGGCCCAGATTGGGCAGCCTCATGGCCGTCTGGTCCAGTCTGCCGGCCACTTTCAGAGCGGCCTTGGCCATGACGGCCTGCTGGCCTTGGCCGTTCAGAGCCTGGACCAGCGGGTCCAGGCGCACGGCCAGATCCCTTGCGCCATCCAGGTCGCCAGCATCAAAATCATCAGCCAGGCGCTTCATGGGTCCGGATGCCACATGGGCAATGACCGAGATGACGCCGACCGCGCCCAGAGCCAGGAGGGGCAGATAGAGCCCATCATCACCGGAGTACCAGGTCAGGCCGGTCTCCTGTCGTTTGCGAGGCATGGAAGCCAAGTCCCCCGTGGCATCCTTGACGGCGGTGATCGCATCCAACTCGGCCAGGCGCCGGTAAGTGTCCAGCTCGACGTGCAGCCCGGTCCGTGCGGGCACATCGTAGAGAATGATTGGTCGCTGAGCCGACTGGCACACCGAACGGAAGTGGGCCACCACCCCATCCTGGGAGGGCCGCGAGTAGTAGGGCATGACCACCAGCAGGGCATCGGCCCCGGCCTCTTGGGTCATCTCCACCATGCGTACCGTGTGCGCTGTGTCGTTGGAGCCAGCTCCGGAAATGACGGGCACATCGACGGCATCCTTGACGGCCCTGACCAGGTTGACCTTCTCCTCCATGTGAGTGACGGGAGACTCGCCTGTTGTGCCGTTGACCAGGATGCCGTCAGCCCCATCGGCCACCAAGGTGCGGGCCAGATTGGCGGCAGCCCCATAATCCACGGATCCGTCCTTATTCATAGGTGTGATCATGGCGGGGATCACCCGTCCGAAGGGTGCGGGAGGAAGCAGATGGGTAACGGTCTCAGTCATACCTTCACGCTACTTGCAGATGGGGACGCTCTTGCGGATATCAGAACAGATAGTGGTCCAGGCCCACGGTCAGTCCTGGAATGCTTCCAGCACGGCGCACGGCCAGGATGACTCCGGGCATGAAGGAGACACGCTCGAAGCTGTCTGCGCGAATGGTCAGCTGCTCGCCGGGGTTGCCCATGAGCACCTCTTCATGCGCGTTCAGTCCCCGCAGCCGAACGGCATGGACATGGACGCCGTCAACCACCCGACCCCTAGAGGGATCAGGTTGTTGTGTCGCGTCGGGCATGGGACCCATGCCAGCCTGGCGACGAGCCTCGGCGATGGCGGAAGCGGTCCCCAGGGCAGTACCAGAAGGGGCGTCGACCTTATCGGGATGGTGCATCTCTACCACCTCGGCCGACTCAAAGTAGCGGGCCGCCATGGCTGCGAACCGGTCGGCCAGCACTGCGGAGATGGCGAAGTTGGGAGCGATGAAGACGCTGAGCCCAGGATGCTCGTCCAGTGCCTGCTCGACCTGGTCCAAACGCTCCTTGGTCCAGCCGGTGGTGCCAATGACGGAGTGGACGCCCTGCCCTATCAGGGTCAGGGTGTTGCCCAGGACAGCATCGGGGCTGGTGAAGTCGACCGCCACATCCGTGTTACTCGGATTAATGGCCGCCGGATCGTCATCCGGGCCCAGCAGCAGGGCCGTCTGCATATCCTGCGCGTCATTCAGAGCATGCACCACCTCGGTTCCCATGCGTCCACCTGCACCCAGCACCGATACGCGAATCATCGGCTGCCTCCTTCTCCACTGTTCATTTCACTATGCATTTTCGCTCTTTTTCGCGACGATACCTCTCCCGCGGCTCCTGGCCCAGCCCAGCAGTGCCAGGGGGACAGCGCAGCAGGTGACCACCGCCGGAATGGTCATGCCGCCGTGGGGCCCGAACTGATCCAGAGCGACTCCGGCCAGGGTAGATCCCAGGGAGGTGCCAATGGACCCGCCGGTGGACAGCCAGGAGAGTCCCTCGGTGAGGGCCCGAGCATCCACGTTCTCGCGCACAATCAAGTTGCCGGTAGCAAAGATGGGCGAAACACACAAGCCAGTCAGCACCTCGGCCAGACCCAGCAGGACCAGGTTGTCCATGACCAGGCGGAAGACCACATAGCCCATGGTCAGCAGCACCAGGAAGGTCGTCAGATAGCGCCAGCGGGATCCTTTGAGCCTGACCGAGCCGAAGATCAGCGCCCCACACAGGGAGCCCAAGGCGAACAGAGCCAGCTGCAGGCCCACCGCCCCCTCGCGACCCATGGACTTGGTCAGGGCGGTCACCGAGACGTCCACCGCGGAAAAGCTCATGTTGAAGACGACGAAGATCACCACCAGCAGGAGGATGCCCGGGTAGACCAGAGCCGAGCGAGAGCCCTGGTGGCCTTCAGCATCAGTTGGCAGGACGTCTCCATGGGCATCCACCGGGGAGTGATCCGCTGCCGACTGGTTGACCGCCTCCATGCGAACGACGGCCGGAGGCTCGGTGGAACGCATGGCGAAGAAGGTCAGTCCGCCGACCAACAGGGCCAGGGCAGGCAGATAGAGCTGGGAGACCGGGCTGACCGAGGTGGCCAGGTAAGCGGAGAGGATGGGTCCCAGGATAAAGACGCACTCGTCCAGCCCCGACTCCAGGGCGTAGGCGGTGTTGAGCAGGTTGGTCTTGTCGTCGCGCAGCACCCAGGCCCAGCGGGTGCGCACCAGGGCTCCGAAGGCGAACTGGGTCAGGCCCATCAGAGCCGCCAGGACAAAGAGCACTCCCAGGGGAACCCGGCGCATGGCCCCCACGGCGAATCCCAGGATGGCCAGAGCCTGCACGATCAGGGCGGTCACCCCGACCCGACGCTGACCGAACCGGTCAAACAGTCGGGCGTAGAAGGGGGTGACCAGGGCCGCGCAGAGCGTGTAGACGGCACTCATCAGCCCGGCCGAAGTCCAGTTGTCATAGATGTGGTTCAAGGCCAGCACGATGCCCAGACCCATCATGCCCAGGGGCAGACGGGCCAGAACGGCCGACAGGCAGAAACCGGCGGCGCCCGGGTAGGTGAACAGGCGCAGGAAGGGTGATTTAGCGGCCGCCATGATCACCATCCTTGCCCAGCTGGTCGCTCACACGGCCTCCGTAGATGAAGATGTCGTCAATACCCTCAAAGAACTGCGGGTCGTCCGAGGGATCGCGCCCGGCGAAGGCCGCATGGTCCCGCCCCTTGAGCTCGGCCAGCCGCTCCATGCCCTGATGGTCGTAGAAGCCCACGTCGCAGGAGGAGTCCGTATGCAGGTAGAAGCGCTCGATGCCCGCATGGTCCAGATGCTCCAGGGTGTCCCGCCACAGGGCACCCCCCACGCCGCGTCCCCGGGCACGGCTGGAGACCAGGAATAGCCTCAGTTCAGCCTGGGGCGGGACGGCCAGCCCGCACTGCTTTTCCAGCCTGACCTCGGTCAGCTGCCACTGGCGGGCCCGGTCCAGGGTCTGGGCACCCAACGTCGTTGCAGACAGTTGCCGGTCCACTCGCTCCAGCTCCTCTTCAGCCTTGGGGAAGCAAAGTTCGCCACGCCCCTCGGCCAGCAAAGTTACCCCTAGAAAGTCCTGCCCATCGACAGCTATCTGAGCCCTGGTGGCATCTACTAGATAATGCAGGATGAAATGCGCGGCGCTCAGCCGGGATACAGTTCCCTCAGGATCCTCCTGCACCTTCCAGGTGGCATCAAAGGTCCCCACCAGGTCGGGCATGTCCGCCCAGACCATGGGTCTTATTGCCACGCTCCCCTTCCGCCGTGAGGCCTGGTCGTGATTACTGGACGTTGTCATCTGTCTCATTGCTCCATTCGGGCGTGCCCGGCCCCACGACGGTCTTTGGCCGTCTGCCGATCGCCTGCTGTTCATGATTGCTGATGCGCGGCACCCATCGCCCTTGTCTGGCGGGGTCTGCCGCAGGCTCAGTCCTCGTCCGACTGCTCGGGTATGCCCTCGGCCAGGGTTGCGAGAATTTCTTCTTCGGTCCTGGCACGGGCCCTGATGAGTCGATCCTGGGGCTGGTCTTCGCTTACATAATAAAGGCAGGCGTCGATGGTCGACAGGCCGATACTCTCCAAGCGTGACAGGAGCAGCCGGTAGAAGTCCAGCTGGACCAGACGGCGGTTGGTCGACTTCTCTCCATGCGGTCGGGCTCCGGTCTTCCAGTCCACGATGGTGTAGCGCATATCCGTGCGCTCAGGGTCCAGCCCACCTGCGAAGACCGCATCCAGCTTGCCCTTGACGATAGAGCCAGCCAGCACCGCCACGATGGGCCGTTCCACCCAGACAGGAGTGCGCTGGGCCCAGTCAGACTCAGCCAACCTCCGCTCCCAGGTCAGCAGACGGGCCTGTACGGGATCGGCCTTGGGATCCAGGGACTCCCGCTCCTGGTCAAGCCCGGCCAGCATCCGGGCTCGCTCAGCCATGGCCCCGAGGCCCAACGGACCATCGAGCAGGTTCGGTGCTTCCGCCTGATCAGGCAGATCCACCAGTCCTTGAGGGGCGGAAATCTCGGGCAGGATGAAACGCCTGGCCCAGTCGTGGAAGCGGGTGCCCGCCTCGGCCTGCGGGGAGGCCACCTGAGGTATGGGTCTGACCAACCCCTGCCAGTAATCCCTCTCCATCTTGGGATCGCCCCCTGCCGAGCTGGCCTGAATGGCGGTGACGCTGCTAGCCCCATGTCCCAGGATCCGGCGGCCGGTGCGCCGCAGCAGATCCAGATCCGTGAGCAGCTGGTCGTCAGCCACCCCTAGGCGACCAGTGCTGACCTGCAGGACACGGACCGCATTGGCGTAGAGTCCGTCATCGCCCTCATCAGGGATCTCGTGGTCGCCTGGTTCCCCGGCACGCACCCAGGCGGCCGAGCGATCCAAGGCTTCACAGGTCCGCGCACTGAGAACCGGAGGCCAGAGCGCCTGATCCCGCTCGCCGTCTCGGGCGGCGACCTGATCCACCTCTTCCAGGGCACAGTCGACGACAGCCTGGCGGTAGGACTGGGCGTTCTCACCGACAAAGAGCCCCAAGGGTGGCGTTGGCTCGCCCTCATGTGTATCCTTTGCGTGCTCCAGCTTGACCGCATCGGGCTCTTCCTGAAAGAGCTCCACCAGTTCAGTCCAGAAGTTGGAAGCCTTGTCCGGGTCCGATGCCGGCGTGTTCAGGGCCGCAGACTCCGCCTGGGAATCCTGGCTGAAGGTCAGCAGCAGGTCATGCCGGGCCCTGGTCGCCGCCACGTAGATCAGCCGCCGCTCGTCATCCAGCAGCCGTCGGCCATACTGCTCTCGCTGAGAGGAGGCAATGGCATCAGCCCGCACCGGGCGGGCCTGATCGTCCAGCCCGCTCTCACGAGACAGGCCCATGGCCTCCTCCTCCAAGCCCGCCAGGTCCATCCGACCCAGCAGATCCTCAGGGTCAGCTCCCAGGGGGGCGTCGTGTGGAAAACGGGGCAGGATCATGGCATCAGCTCGCACCGGCACCGGCACAGACTGGGGATCGACCAGCCAGGTACGGGCCGTGCAGTTGTACTGGTAGACCGGGCCGTCCGGGGATTGGACCACCGGCTGGTCCAAGGCGGGCTTGACCGTGAGCCGGTCACCCTGGCTGCTGGGGAAGACTCCACGCTTGAGCCCGACCACCGCCACGGCATCCCACTCCAGACCCTTGGCCTGGTGGACGGTCATCAGGGCCACGTCGGCCTGTCGTGCATCCTCGTCAGTGGGCATTTCGGGACTCTGATCCAGTGAGGACAGCCAGGAGACGAACCCACGCAGGCTGGGCCCTAGGCCCTGGGGCAGCTCGGACAGGTAGACATCCACCTGATCCAGCAGGGCTTGAATGCCCGCCTTGGCCTGACTGGGCTCCAGAGGACGTTCAGGATTGGCCAGGGTACGGGCCAGCACCAGGTCCACGTCCAGATCCAGGGCACGGATGGCAGCGATGACCACCTGGCGCAGGGGGGCCGAGGACTCGGCCTGGACCTGGCAGATGACCCGGGCAGCCTCAGCGGCCTGGACCTGCCCCTTGGCGGAGAGCCCTGAGCTCTTCAAGAGTTCTGGCAGGTCGTCGCGCAGAAGCAGATCCACCAGGAAGACATCATTGGGGACCTGGTCACGGTAACGGTGCAGATCCTCGCGACGGCGGCGCGGATCGGGGTCGGACTCGACCAGACCGGCCCGGACAAGAGCCCGGTACTGGCTGTCCTCGTTGACCTTGGCGGCCAGGGAGGCCAGAGCACTCAGATCAGCCGCGTCCATGCCGAACCGGGCCGAGGCCAGCAGGCGCATCAGGGAATCGCTGTCGGTGTGGTCGCATATCAGGGAGAGCAGGGCCCTGAGATCCATGACCTCGGGCCGGTCGAAGAGGGAGGAGTACCCGACGACCTGGCAGCTCAGACCTGCAGCCTCAAAGGCCTGACGGTACCTAGGCAGGGCGGCCTTGGAGCGGAAGAGGACAGCCACGTGCGGCGCGTCACCTTGGTTGCCATAAAGCTCCCGGGCTCTGAGGGCGAACCTGACGACGCCATCGATCTCCTGGCCACCGGTGGCGTAGCCCAAGAGGCCCACGGTACCCGGGTCAGCGTCCTCACGGGGACGGAGCCTGGCCACGTCCACCTCGCGCAGTTCCGCTTCAGACCGGCTCTCCTGGCCCCGATGGCGCAAGGGGACGGTCAGCTGGTTGGCGGCCTTGAGCACCCAGCTGGAGTTGCGGAAGGTGCGCGACAGGGTCAGTGGATCCTGGTCCTGCGAGCGCCCAAAGGCGGTCACACCAGACAAGGGACCGCTGCCGGAGGCGGGTCGGTCGGCCAACATGCCGAACTGGGCCTGGAAGGTGCGGAAGGCACCAGGACTGGCTCCGCGCCAAGCATAGATGGACTGGAAGGGGTCGCCCACGGCAGTCACGGCCGATCTGCCAGGAGACTGATTCGCGCTCCCCTGATTCTCCTGCCGATTCTGCGGGTGGAAGATCGCAGCCAGAAGCAGTGCCTGGGTGGTGGAAGTGTCCTGGTATTCGTCCAAAAAAACGTGGCTGTAACGGCGCCGCAGCTGGGCGCTGATGGAGGGAAAACGGTCGACCAGCTGAAAGGCGGCCAGGGTGAAGTCGCCGAACTCGGCCATGTTGGCCTGGCGCTTGGCCCTCTGGTAGTCCTGGACCAGGGTCAGCAGCTTCTCGCGTGTCAGAACCGCCCGTCGCATGGCATTTACCCGATAGAGGCGAATGCTCTGCCGCTTATCTTGGAAGCCCTTGATTTTGCCCTGATAGTGCTCGTCGGTTTCCTTTTTGGTTCGCTTGGGCGGCACCTGGCTGACCCTGGGCTCGTCATCCGGCACAGGCTGGTCGCCGATCAACTGGTCCGCACGATCCACAAAGGCGCGGTCCCAGGCGCGGATCCGCTCCACAGCCTGGTCGAAATCCGGGCAGTCGCTGCTGATCATTGAGGTGGTCACCGCCCCTGCCAGCCCCAGGACCCGGTTGACGGTGGTCGAGAAGGTCGCCGAGCCCAGGTCGTCGGAGTCGCCATCCTGCGCTGATGAACCGGCAGGAAAGATCAGATCCAGATGGTCGGCGACCACCTGAGAGGCCAGCTGGTAGGCCCCGGCCGAACTCAGGGGACGGGTGTCCTGGTCCATGCCCACCAGCAGGCCGTACTGGCGCACGATGGACTGGAAGAAGGCGTCATAGGTAGACACAGTCGGCTTGAGGAAGTTGCGCTCGGGGTCCACGGCCGAGGCACCTCTGCCTTGGTCGCGTCGGATGACCGCCGCCCCGACCCTGGACTGGAGCTCGGAGGCGGCCTTGCGGGTGAAGGTCAACCCCAGAATCTGCTCTGAGGGCACTCCCCGACGGATCAGGGCGATGATTCGGTTGGTCATGGTCATGGTCTTGCCCGAGCCAGCGCCTGCCACCACCAGAAGATCCTCGTTGACATCCGCATCGACGATGGCGGACTGTTCGGCAGTCTGCTTCATTCCTGATCCTCCAGTAGATTGGGCGCCACCAGTTGCCATGCTTGACATTCCTGGCCATTGCTGGCCCGATGGCAACGGGCAGGGTCGAAAACCGCGTCATCCTGGCCCGCCGTCAGCTTGACCCCGGCAGCGAAGAAGACCCTGGCTATCATGGTCAGCCCCCATACAGCCTGGGAGGAGACCCGGGCGGCTTGGACCATGGCCCACAGGTCCGCATCCACCCCAGGTGGAACCTGATCAGGCAGGTCCGCAGGCTCGGCCTTGGACTTGAGCGGGGAAGGCATGCCGGTTCTGGGCTGAGCGATAGTGACCAGCCTGTCACGCTCGAACAGTGGCGGCTGGTAGGCCATCTCCTCCCGGCGCAGCCCCGTTTGCGCATCCTTGGGCGGGGTCTGCAGCTGCAAGAGCAGGGACTGGCTCAACCTCATCCCTTCGGTCCTCTCCAGGTCGGGGGCCTGCGGGAGGCTCCAGGCGGCAGCCGCCTCCGGACTGCTGCCAGGCGTGGGCGGGAAGGCCAGTCCCAGCTGATAGCAAACCAACTGCAGGTCGTTGAAGAGCTGTCCTTGGGTATAGGGGACTCTGCCGGTCTTGTAGTCCACCAGCCGCAGACGGATGCCCTCGGGCAGGGACCTGACCTCCAGACGGTCGATACGGCCGGTCAGCCTGACCGTCGTCCTGGCATCCAGGGCTGCGGGGAAGCCGTCGACCAGGCCGGACATCAAGGCAAAGAGCCCGTCGGCATCCAGAGGACTTTCAGGGAAGGTGGCCTTCCAAAGAGGAACCAAATCCTCCACGGACAAGCTGACATCGAAGGAACGCTCGCTCTGTACACCTATCAGGTCGCCGACCGGAACCGGACTCTTGCCCCCCAGGCCGTATTCGGAATCCGAGGAGCGAACGAAATAAGAGGCCAGGTTGTCCAGGATGAACTCCACCCGGCTGCTGCGGCCGCGTTGGTCATAGAGTTCGTCGGGGGCCCGCAGGCGCTGTTCCTGAGGAGCCAGCTCCTGGTATATGTCCAGGAGCGCATCCCGCACCTGCTGCTGACGAGCGTCCGGATCACCCTGGCCGGGACGGTCCAGACCCTGGGCTGTGCCCTCGCTGGCCACCTTGTGGATTAGGGAGCCGAACTCGGTGGGCACCCTGGAAGGGGATGGACCGGAGAACTGGTCTCCAAGGGCCCACTCCAGAGGGCAATTCCAAATGGCATCGACCGCCGAGGGCGAAAGGAGAACCACCTGGCGGCCGGACTGGTGCTCATGGCGATGGTCACGGCGGTTGTCGCGGTCGCGGGTTCGATCTGCCTGCCCGGCTTGATTGACGGAAGTAGGTGCGGAACGGAAGGCATGGCCCCTTTCAGTGATAGATGCAACACCTGAGGCGGTAGCCATGACCCTTGACCCCGTAGCCTGTTCAACCGAAACCTCTTCATCCGGGACCTGCTCAACTGTGGACTGCTCATCTGGGGCATGCCGGTCCGAGGCCAGCCCAACCGTGGACTGTCCGTCCGGAACATGCTGATTTAATGCCGACTGGTCATAGAGGAAGGGCCAATGCCTGGGATCGGCCGAATCCTGGCCCTGGTCGGCCAGCAACCGCAGGGCCTGCACGGCATCGTCCACTCGGTCACGGTCGACCTGGTCCTGCGGAAGCAATGCCTGGACAGCCAGGATGGACCGGGCTGCCGCAGTCAGGCCCCTGGGAGACACCTCCAGCCCTCCATAGCGCTCACTGCCGCCTGAGCCAGCGCCGACCATGCTGAACTCCGCCTGGCTCATATCGGCGGTGCGTGGATAGCATTCGGGCAGATAGCCGTAAAGGAAGTCCGATGGAACCAGGTCATCGTTCCAGACCGCGCTGATGCGCACCTGGGTCCGGGCCCGGGTCAGCGCCTCCAGAAAACCCTTTTTCTCGGCGTAGAGGATGGAGCGCAAGGCCGGATCGTGGCTGAGCGTGTCTGCCAAGGGGTCGCCGATGCGGTCATGCAGAACCAGGTCGGCCAGCTCTTCGGCCCCGAACATGGTGTCGCGAGGAATCAGGTTGGGCCAGACCCCGTCCTGAACGGCGGGCAGCCAGACCAAGGGCCAGTCAGTGGCCAAGGCGGCTGCGCCGGCGGGCGTGGTCAGAGTGACGGCATGCTCGATGGGCCCGATCCGCGCCAAGGAGTCAGCCTCGATTTGCATGGTGCGCACCTGGTCCATGAAGGCCTCAACCGTGGGGAAACGACGGGAGCCAGCAGCGTACTGGAAGAGCCGCATGAGCGCGTCCAGACGGTCGTTGGCCTCCTCCCCCTCCTGGGTGGCCATCAGGGCCCTCCGCTGCCAGTCATCGGCCAGGTCCAGGCTCCGCCAGGCCTCCCAGAGCACGTATTGAGGCTGACGGTCCTCCAGGGCGCTGATGCGGTTGGCGGTCAGTCGCAGAACCTGCAGGGCCTTGTCCAGGACTTGAACGTCAGGATCCTCCCGGCGACCTCCGGCGATGGCGGTCATGACCTCCAGGATGATTCCCGAAGATCGGCCATCCGGATCCAGAACCAGCAGGGTCTCCAGGGCCTGAACAGACAAAATGGCTGGCCGTTGGGCATCCCGGTCGCCCAAATCCACTGGCTGGTCGGGGGCCGAAGCAGTCGAAAAGAGATCTGACCCGCCCCTTTCCTGGGAGGAATCATGCCTGGTCAGCAGGGAATCGTCGACGCTGATGCCGGATGAACGGTCCCGCTCAGCACGCCGCTGGGCCAGGTCCTCGACCCAATTCCGCCAGGCCTGTCCCAGGAGAGGCAGGTCGTCCAAGGAGCCCGATGAGTCCGCCCCGCTCCCCTGCTCACCGGACAAGGGGGCCAGGGCGGCCATGGTCTCCATGATGGACTCCAGGCGCTCCATCCTGACGGGACGCTCTGCACGAGCGGCAGTAGCAGGAACACGGAAGAGCGGTCCGGCCATCAGGGTGCGCAGGCGCGAACGGATCCAGGCGGCCACCTGGGCAGGATCGTCCGGGGCGCTGCCGATCGTGTCAGGGGCCAGTACCGACTGGGCCAGCTCGACCAGGGCAAAGAGACCCTGGATGGCAGGCTCCTGGCTGAGCGGACGGGTCACTGAGGAGAAGCGCACCGGCACACCTTGGACGCGCAGCTTGCGGCCCAGGGTGCGCAGGGTTGTGTTGTCGTGAGCGATGACGGCCATGTCGTTCCAGTCACGCTTGTTGGCCAGGAACTCATGCTTAATCTGCCAGACCAGATCGTCGTCCTCCTGGTCGGGGGTATGGAAGAGCCTGGTCTGCACGCTGCCGTCACTGATAAGACTGTTGTCGGTAGTCAGGGGTGCCACCGGTCCGGCGCCGGGCCAGGCGGGCAGCTTGCCCGGTCTGTCAGGCAGGGGGGTGTCGCTCTCCTCAACCCCGGCGATGCCCAGGCTGACCCTGGCAGCCACCAGATCGGCGTAGGAACCTGGAGCTGCCGAATCGGAACCTTGGACGCTTTCGGTATGTTCTGCGGCCGCTTCAGGAACCACCATCCTCCGGGGTTTCAGTGTAACTTCGGCGGCATCCAGGCAGGCGAAGTCCTGAGCCAGAAGGGGGGCAGCGGCGCCTGGCATGGGCTTGGACAGGACCGTCAGGCGCGTGGCCAGAAATTCCGGATAGGAGCCGCGGAAGGACTGGACCGACTGATCGGGATTGCCCACCAGAAGAAGTCGGCAGCCGGCCTGATTCAATCCCTGCAGCAGGCCCATCCCGGCCAGGGTGATGTCCTGCCAGTCGTCCACGACCAGCAGGTCAGGCAGGTCGTCATCAGCCAGCCCATCCAGGCTGCGAGAGGCTTCGACCATAAGCATGGAGGGGTCCAGACGGAACTCGTCCGGATAGCTCTCGGCAATGCTCTGGCGGTATTCATCTTCCAGGGCAAAGGCCAGCCTCCACTGCAGGCCCAGCCGGTCGCGGCGATCAGGGTCCATGGGCTGGATGGCCAGAGCATCCAGAAGCTGGTCCCGGTCCCCTTTGTCAAGGCCCAATTCCGTCATGCGGGCGAACATGTCCCGCAGCTGGGCGATGAACCTGTCGGCGACCCCTACGACTCGTCCCTGTCCGTCGCCGACCAGGACGGAGGACCAGCCCGCCCCGTTGCGAAAGTAGCGCTCCAGAAGTCGGCAGACCGCGCAGTCGTCACCGGCCTGGACATGCTCCAGATGGACGGTCATGACCTGCCTGAGCAGGGCATCCTCTTCAGCGCCGTTGAGCAGTCTGGGCAAGAGCGGATCGTGACCCCCTCGGGCCAGCCGAGACCTCGTCAGCAGACGAAAAGCCAGGGCCTGCAATGTGCCCACAGGTCGGGTGCGGTCGGACCTGCCCCGCTCCAGAATGACCTGGCGGCTGACCTGGTCGGCCGCGGTACGACCTGATACAGCCATGCTGGCGCCGTCGCCGAAGCGTCCCATGCCTGTCAGGAGGGCACGAGTAGCCAACCTGGTCTTGCCGCTGCGGGGAGGACCAGCCACCACCAGTGCCCGGGTGGACCGATCCTCTTCGTTCTGGAGCCGATCGCCGATAAGGGCGCGGACCGGTTCCATGGCCTCTTGCGGATCCACCGGTGGCTGCTTGCTCATAGCTACAAGAATAGGGTCCGGCATGGTCCATCTGCAGGCCCTGGAACCCGCTGGTCCGGGACCGCCTGCAGGAGGCTCAAAGGAAGCCTGATCAGGAACGGCGTGCTGTTATCGTGGATAGCAGTCCTAGGAGGTGATGGCCCTTGCAGCAGAATGGTTCCCAGACCCAGCGCCCGGGTGCGGCTCCAGCCATGGACCAGGCTCCGGCGCTGCCCGGATTGCGGCCCCTTCGCCCCCTGGATCTTGGAGGCACCGCTGCCGTCTACTTGTATGAGCAGGAGGGGCTCAACCGACCTGTGGCAGTCAAGGTAGCCCTCCAAGGCAGCGTGGACCAGCAGACCCATCTGCTCTTTCTGCGGGAAGCCAAGGCACTGGCCAAGCTCTCCACCCACCCCTGCATACTGAGCATCCACCAGGCCTTGATCAGCGATGACGGACGGGATTGCCTGGTGCTCGAATACGCTCCGGGCGGCAGCTGCAAGACCATCATGCTCAAGGGGGGCATGGACCAGGAAGGCGTGCTGGACCTGGGAGTACGCATGGCCTCGGCCCTCTGCTGCGCTCATGAACGGGGAATCCTGCACCGGGACGTCAAACCCAGCAACTTCCTGATCACCGACCAGGGCCTGCCCGTCCTGGCCGACTTCGGCATCTCCTCAGGCATCTATGGAAGCGAACGGGCCGGCGGACTTTCCGTACCCTGGGCGGCCCCAGAGGTTCTGGCAAGCCGCTCGGGAGGATCCGAGGCCAGCGACATCTACTCCCTGGGTGCCTCGCTCTTCGGCATGCTGGCCGGCCGCTCCCCCTACGAGTACGCCTACCGGGCCCGGGATGAGAATCACCTGACGCAGCTGATCCTTACAGCGGAAACCCCGGTTCTGCATATGGGCGAGGCCTCCCCGATGCTGGCCGCCGTCCTGGAGAAGGCCATGGCCCATGACCGGGACGATCGCTACTACTCAGCACTGGAATTCGGTCGTGCCCTTCAGGAGGTCCAGCAGCAGCTCTACGGCCATGCGACACCCTTCATCGGCGAGGGAATCGACCCCTATCCCACGACGGATGCACGCTCGCACGCCCAGACCGGAGCCATTGCAGGCCGAAGAGAAAATCGAACAGAAACCGGGGACTCCGGCCACTCTTGGACCGAGGCAGAGGCCGGTTCCCAACCGCGTCTGCGCCCAGGCAGGGAGGCGTCCGCTAACCATGAAAGCAGCCAGGCCAAGCGGTTTTTCGGCGGCCGCCGCCGTGTAATCCTGATGACACTGATGCTTGCTGCCGTCCTAGCCCTAGTCCTGGTCTGGGCCTTGGTTGTCGGCCTGCCGAACGGTTTCAGACGAGATTCACAGCAAACTACAGGTTCCTCCCAGACCCAATCCCCACAGGTACAGTCCCCGGACCCGACGGATTTGAGCGACCCACAGAATCTACAGGAGGGACCGGTCCCCTCGCCCACCCAGGGTCAGGGCCGCTATCAGGGCACAACGGCCGTGTTCACTTGGACCAATCCCGACCCCAAACCGGCAGACAGCTATGTTTGGCATCCCCTGAACCAGGATGGCACCGGAGAGCGTGGACGCAGCGTGCAAACCCGACAGCCGACCGCCCGCATCGACAACCCACAGGGGAGCCAGACCTGCATCAGCGTCGCCCTGGTTCGAGCCGATCGGAGCATGTCCCAGGAACCGACCATCATCTGTGCTGTTCAGTGAACCCCCTGTGGATGAATTTGCACACTTGACCACCCCGACTTTCACAGACCGCCAAGACCCTGCAAACCGGTTAAAATCAGTCGTCAGAGAAAGCAATAACGGCGGTCCGGGACAAGTTAAAGGGCAAAAACATAGGTCAGGCATCCTGGCCTGTGCAGCAGGACAGGAAAGGAACCCAGGGGATTATGGACTTGCAGGGACGATTCCTGCGGATGCGCCGGGCCGGGCTGCATCTGCGGCATGCTCTGGCCGTCCGCGCCAAGAGCCCTGCCGCCATCCTGGCCGTCACGCTGACGGCGCTGGTCCTGCTCATCCTGGGCGCCTTGTTCATGCATGGGGTGGACCGCCGTGCCGTTCAGGTGGACGACGGCAGCATCTGGATCACATCCCAGAACGAGCGCAAGGTCGCCAGGTTCAAGCCCGACATAGGAGAAGCAGACGTGGCCCTGTCGACGGGCACCGACCACTTCGACCTAGCCCAGAGCGGATACGCGGTCATCCTAGGCCATGAGGGAGGCATGGCTCCCATAGCGGCCTCCACCGCCACCCTGGGGGACACTACCCGGTCGGATGCCAAGGTCCAGCGGATGATCAACGGGCCCACACTGGTCCTCTTCCAGGCTCGGACCGGCAAGGTCTGGGTGGGTCAGGCCACTTCGCCTGGGGATTTGGATCCGCAGCGCCGAGACCCTGTGCTGACCCTGGGCTCTGGGGCCGCCGTCACCGTGGATGCCTCCGGAGCTGTTTACGCCTACCGGCCCTCGGACGGGGTTGTGCTAAGGATCGACGGACCGGACTCCCGGGCCCACCGTGAACTGGACTCCCTGACGGACCACGCTCCCGTCCGGGCCACTGCATTCAGCGTCATTGGCGGAAGACCCGTCCTTCTGGCGGGCAATCGGCTTTACTGGCCCCAGGGAACCACCCGGATACCGCACCGGGGAGACCTGCAGCTTCAGTCCACTCCAGTGGATATGGGCCGCCAGGGACCTTGGGTAGGCCTGACCGATCAGGAAAGCGTCCACCTGGTTCAACTGGATCACCCACGCAATCAGATCGAGACCGTACGTACCGGCGGCAGCGGCCAACCAGCCCAGCCGGTCTCCTCGGGTGGATGCCTTTGGACGGCTTGGGCCTCCTCAGGGCGGAATTTCCTGCGACTATGCGCAACAGGGTCAGCCGCGCCCAAGGTCCAACCGCAGCCGAGTCCCACCACCCTGGAGGCCATCAGCCCCACCTCGGACCTGGTCTTCCGGGCCAACCACCGGAGGGTCATCCTCAACGACGTGCTGACTGGCGATGTCTGGAATCCCAAATCATCTACCAAGGTGATCCGGCCACAGTGGCAGACCATGGAGGTCAAACACACGGACAGCAGCGATCAGCGTCAGGACTCGGCCGACAACCGCCAGCGATTCGCGGCCACCTGTCGATCAGAATCACAACCCATCCAGGCCGAGGACGACAGTTTGGGCATTCGGACTGGATCCAGGGCCCTGCTGGATCCCTTGCGCAACGATCGCCAGACTGACTGCTCGGTTCTGCGAATCGAGGATGCGCGCAGCTCGCAGGGGAATCTGCGTCTGACTCCGGTCATGAACGGCCGCTACCTGCAGGTGGATGCCAGCGACGCACCTGCCGGCCGGACCCGAATCAATTACTCGATCACCGACGGACGCGGCCAGGTCTCCTCGGCTGGCATCGACCTCAACATCGCCACGGCCAAGATGGACCGAGGCGACCAGGCGCCGGTCCAGAACGATACCCCGCCCGAGTACGAGGTGGAGTGGGGCGCCACAACCACCGTCAACGCCCTGGCCGGCTTCGAGGATCCCGACGGGGACCCGCTGACCCTGGTCGGCGCTCAATCGGTCAACTCCGATCGGATATCCCTGTCCACCAGGGCTGACGGACAGCTGACCATGAGTGCTGGGTCAGCCACCTCCGGACGAGTGGCGGTCAAAGTCACTGTCTCGGACGGAGTCATGAGCGGTCAAGGACTCATATACTTCACCGTCAGGCCCGTCAACACCCTGGCCCCACTGGTCGATCCGGTCATTCGCCAGGCCACTCCCGGCCGAGAGGTCACCGTTGACCTCAGCAGGAGTGTACATGCCAATGCCGCTCAGCCCCTCCGCCTGATCCAGGTCGACAAGCCCGATGGAATCCGGGTGGAGGTCAACGCTGAGAGCTTTTCCTTCAACGCCACTGCAACTAACCCGGGCACCTATTATGTGCCCTACCGGGTGGCCCAGGGTGACCAGGAGACCCAAGGTCTGGTCAGGCTGGAGGTGGAACACAATCATGGCCGATCCGCACCGCCGGTACCCGTCAACGACGTGGCCCTGCTGGGGGCCGACCAGACCGCAATCGTCGATCCGCTGGACAACGACCTGGATCCCATGGGCGGCGTGCTGGCCCTGACAGATGTACGCGTGGATCCGAACTCCGGCATCAAGGTCGGCATCGTGGACCACCGACGGGTCTATCTATCCGCCAGGAAAATCCCCACACGTCCGCTGAGTATTGCCTATACGGTCACCAACGCCGAAGGCAGCGCTAAGGGGACCATCGTCCTTCAGCCCCCCTCCTTGAGCAGGGCAGCCTCGGCACCCAAGGCTCCGAATCTGACGGTTGGGGTCCGTTCATCGGGCCTGGTCACGGTTTCAGTCATGGACAAGGTCGCCCACGCTGACGGGACCAGAGTCACCCTGGACCAGCAGCTGACTACGGATCAGCAGACTTTTACGGGCCTGGCCTTCGTGTCCGGGGATACGGTCAGGTATCAGGCCAGCGAGCGCACCGGGGACTTCCCGGCAACCTATACGGTCAGGGACGATCTGGGCAATACGGCCTCTGGCACCATTACCTTCAGGGTCCATGCCTCCGACCCCGCCAGCAAGCCCGCACCCACCCCCAAGGATCTACGGGCCCAGGTGGCTGCCGGGACCAAGGTGCGCATTCCCGTCCCGCTGACCGGCATCGACCCCGATGGAGACTGCGACACCTTGTCAGGCTTGGGCAACCAGGCGCCGAAGCTGGGCAGGATTGTCAAAGCCGGAGCCGACTACCTGATCTACGAGGCCTATCCTGATTCGCACGGCACCGACGAGTTCACCTACGCTGTGGAAGACTGGGTTGGGCAGCGCGCCCAGGCGCGCGTCCGCATCGGCGTCTTCACCGACCCGTCGGTGACCGGGGTCTTCGCCCGGGACGACAGGGTCAGGCTACGGCCTGGAACCGTTGCCGATGTGCCGGTCCTGCTCAACGACATCGCTGGGGATGACGATCCCCTGAGCCTGGACCCCCACCTGGAGCTCCAGGGCTTGGACCGGGCCAGCGTAGAGAACGGCATGATCCAGCTGACTGCCCCTTCGCAGCCAGGCACCTCCTATCTGGTCTACCGGACACACAACCGGGCAGGACTGAGTGACCAGGCCACCCTGACCGTGGTCTCGGATCCCCAAGCGCCTATACAGCCGCCCATAGCGCAGGATTACCAGGTGGCTCCAGAAGACACGGTGGACAAGCGCAACGTGGAAGTCAATTTGGCCGACTCCATTAGCAATCCATCCGGCACCCTCGATGACCTGCACCTTGGGATACATCCCAGCGCCCGTGCCCATGCCAGGATCGTAGGCGAAGCCGGCTCCACCAAGTTGGTCATCGACCTGACCGACCAGGCCAGAGCCGTGCCCTACACCGTGACCAACACCCGGTACAAGATCACTTCTATGGCCTTTGTGAAGGTCCCCGCCTATGGGGTGTTCCCACCGGTGCTAAGACCCCGGGCTCCGGCCCTCAAAGTGCAGGCTGGGCAGAGCATCACCATCGACATCGCCGACCAGGTCAGAGTGGGTGCAGGCAAGACCGCGCAGATCGCCTCGCGGCAGTCCGTCTCGGCCACCAAGTCCGACGGATCCGATCCCTATGTGGACGAACACACCCTGAGGTTCACCGCAGCCAAGGATTATGCCGGTCCTGCCTCACTGACCTTTGCCGTCCGTGACGGGGATCCAAGCGGCCGGGGCATCGTCAACGAGTCGGTGCTCACCCTGCCCATCACTGTGGTAGGCGGCAAAGCATCACCGCCGATCCTTACGGCACCGGTCATCGATCTGGTGGCCGGGGAACCGGCGCAGGCCATCTCCCTACCCGCCATGACCCGCTGGCCCCAGGGAAGCGATCCGGCCGACAGCACCTTCTCCTCTGGGGACCCTCAGGGGCCGATTCATGCCAAGCTGAGTCCTCGGGGCCAGCTGAAAGTGGCCGCCGACAAGACCGCAACACCGAGCACCAAGGCCAGCCTGCCGGTGGCCATCACCAGTCGATCCGGCGATGTGCATACGGTCCTGGCCTTCCGCATCATCGCCACCACCCGACCTCTGGCTTCGGTCCCCTCGCGCCAGGTGGGGCTCAAGGCTGGACAGAGCCTGGAGCTGAACCTGTTCGACGGTGCCCTCAACCCCTTCCCCGAAACTCCGCTGCGCCTGGTCGGTCTGGTCAGCGATGACACCTCACATCTGACAGCCACCAACCTGGGCGACGGAAAGATCACCATCAAAGCCGATCGCGACATCGGCGCCTCCACCAACACCATTATGGCCACGGTAGAGGATGGCAGCCAGGATCCGGGACGCCGGGTCAGCGCCACCATCACCGTGGGTATCATCGACCGCCCGCAGGCCCCCAGAATGCTGTCGGGCGCCGCCCAAGCAGGCGACGGAACAGTTCTCCTGGCCTGGGAGCCAGGCGCAGCCAACGGCAGCCCGGTGGACGAGTACCGGGTCTCTTACACCTCATCGGCAGGCTCGGGGCAACACTCCTGCGGCACTGCTGTCACCTGCCGAATCGACGGGCTCGCCAACGGTCATGACTATTCCTTCACCGTCCAAGCCCACAACCAGGTAGGATGGTCCCCCGCCTCCTCGCCGGACGCAGCCAGACCGGACGCGCTTCCCGGAGGCGTGCAGGCACTGATCGTGGATGGCGGCAGCAAGGAAACCTTGACCGTCACCTGGCGCCCGCCGGAGAATCACGGCTCACCCATCCAGGGATATATGGTCCACGGCGAAGGTTCCGGCTGCGGTTCGCCACGATGGCGCGCACCCACTTCCACCAAGGCAGTCTTCGACGTAGGCCATGACGAAGCAGGAGGCATCTGCACAGTGAGCGTGACTCCAGTTGATATGACCGGCTCGGGCCCCGAGGTCTCAGCCTCGGGCTCTACCTGGTCGCATCCGGATCCTCCCGCGTTCCTAGCCATTGAGTATCTGAGAGACCGTCGAGCCAAGCTGGTCCTGGCCCCCGGGGTCGAACACGGTCGACCTTGCGCAGACATCCAGGTGGGCATCGATGGCCTTGATCCTGACAAGGCCTCCTGGACCCTGCCCTGCAATCAGCCGGAAGTGAGTGAAGTCATCACCCTTCCCGCCCAATCTGCCAAGCCGGGCACCACCCTGAACTTCTGGGCGGTCGCTCGCATCCAGGGGGTAGGGTCCGAAGGTCATTCGCCCGCCGTCACCAAGAATTTGACCCTGCCCAAAGAGGCTGACAAGCCGCGCGATAAGACTTTCGCTCGTCAGGGGTCCTCTCAGCAGAAAAGGATGAACGACCATGGATGAAAGAAACGCGCAGGAACCCCTCCAGCAGGACGGCACCATCCCGGATGACGTGACCAGAAGGAACAACCCCAAGTCCGCGCATAAGGGGGACAGCGAAGGCCGCCAGACCCCTGCCGACCGATTGGATGTACTGAAGCGACAGCGCCAGGCCCTCATGGCAGGTCTGAGCCAGAAAGAATCCGCTTCGGCTGCGAGCGATGACCGGACCTTGCCCGGCCGCATCCCCGTGGCTGCCAGGCAAGGAACAAACCAGGAGTCCGGGGCGGAATCCGTCCCATCGGACAGCACCATGGTGGAAGACGGGACCGTCCCCGGCCGCCAGATGGTCCGTGACCGGTTCGCCCGGTCCTCATCAGATACTGCAAGGCCTGACATCGTCAACCTCACCAATGAGTCCCGTCACCCCCGGCTGGAGCAGACCTCGGCCACCACTTACGAAGTCGGGACTAACGAACCTGGGGATGAGGAAAAGACCGGGCAGGACCAGTACTCTGCCGTCGAATCAGGAGACCAAGCAGCAGAGACGAAGCAGCAGAGACGATCAAAACAGGCCGGAAGCAGCAGACAGGCCGCCGTGGATGTATCTACCTTCGCCAGCCTCTTCCGCTCCATCGTCGACAACGTCGGCCAGGCGGTACTGGGCAAGGAGGAAACCATTGCCCTGTGTGTTACCGCCTTGATTGCAGGGGGCCATGTGCTCCTGGAAGACAATCCGGGCACCGGCAAGACCCAGCTGTCACGCGCTTTGGCTGCCTCCATCGCCGTGGACTGCAAGCGGATCCAGTTCACCCCCGACCTGCTGCCCTCCGATCTTCTGGGCGTGACCTTCTATGACCAGTCCCAAGGACGATTCTCCTTCCGCCCCGGTCCAGTCTTCGCATCCCTGGTTCTGGCCGATGAAATTAACAGAGCATCCCCCAAAACCCAATCGGCTCTGCTGGAGGTCATGGAGGAAGGCCAGGTAACTGTAGATGGCCGCACCTACCGTCTCCCCCTGCCATTCATGGTTATAGCCACCCAGAATCCCATCGAGCAGCTGGGCACCTATGCCCTGCCCGAGGCGCAGATGGATCGCTTTCTAATCCGCACCTCTCTAGGGGTACCGGGGCACGATGCCAGCATGCGCATCCTTGAAGAGGCCGACATCCGCGACCGGGCCGGCCTGGTCGAACCCGTGGTCGACGCCGCCCAGGTGGGGGCCATGGCCGCCTGTGCCTCCAAGGTCTTCTGTGATCCCTCCATCATGGAGTATGTCATCCACATCATCGAAGCCACACGGCACAGCCCCGCCATCCGGGTCGGCTCATCCATCAGAGGCGGACTGGCCCTGGTCCGTTGCGCCAGAATCAGGGCCTGCGCCCAAGGCCGCGACTACGTGATTCCTGACGATGTCAAACAACTGGTCGATCCCATCCTGGCCCACCGGCTGATCCTGACAGCCCAGAGCAAGCTGGCGGACATGGATGAACACCAGGCGCTGGCCGAAGCCCTGGCCAAGGTCCCCGTCCCCACAGGAGAGCAGTGAGCCATGACCGCCTTTGCCCGCCGACCTGCCCCGGAGGAAATACCGGCATCCTCGGCCGGATCCAGACAGGGCATGCGAGCCCAGACCGCTGACCTGTGGAAGTCGGTCACTGCCCTGGGCCGAGCCATGGCCCTGGCCGCGCTCTTGTGCGCTCTGGCCTTCGTCCCTACAGGCTGGCGTGAATTGCTGGCAGGGGCTCTGCTGGGCGCGGGCATGCTGCTTCTGGGATTGCTGATGAGCCTGGGCAATCTGTCCTGTAGCGCTGAAACGAGTCTGGACCAGGGACATCTTGAGGTGGGTGGCCAGGCCAAGCTGGTACTGGTTCTGACCAACCCAGGCAGGCGTTCCACCCGCCGTGGCCGAATCGGTCTGGCTCTGAGCCAGGGAACCATCATGGCGCCTTTGCCTGCGCTGGCTCCCGGCCAGAGTCACCAGATCCGCTTGAAGCTGGAAGCCAGGTCCCGTGGCGTGATTGACCTGGGTCCGGTGACCATGGAGGCCGGGGATCCGCTGGGGCTCATTCGCCGCCGTCGAATCCTGGCGGGCGCCCGAAAACTCTATATCCATCCCCGCACGGTTGCCTTGCCGCCCCTTGAAGCCGGACTGGAACGCGACCTGGAGGGGGATCCTGGTCCCGGCATTGTCGACGACGACCTGGAATTCCATGCCCTGCGCCCCTATGCTCCGGGCGACGACATGAAACGGGTCCACTGGTTGTCCACTGCCCGGGCCGGCACACTGATGGTCCGTCAGTACGAGCCCACATTGCGCACTAGGACCGAACTGATCCTGGACGGCCAAGCCGCCTCCTACCGGAACGCGGATGAGTTCGAGCTTGCAGTTGCAATCTATGCCTCCTTGGGTTGCCGATGCCTGCTTGATGGCCATCGGTTGCAAGCGCTGGCCCCGGAACCAGACAATTCCGATACCCATGGAACCATCCTGCCCACGGAAGATCCCCGTAGCTTTCTGGACGCCTGCAGTGCCATCCACCCCCGCCAAGACGGCTATGACTTACTTGACCGGACTGATGCTTCCGAGCGGACCAGCCTGACCATTCTGGTAACCGGTTCGATGGGCGACCGCCAACCCTCAGCGCTGATGGGCGAATCGGCTCAGAGCGCCTCCCCGGTCATGCTGCTGGCTGCTGACCTGGATGCTCATCCAAGCCTGCAGGCACAACCGGGCCTGGTCAACGCTGTTTTGGGTAGTATTCGGGACCTCCCCATCCTCTTGGAGAACCAGCCATGAGCACATCATCAGCATCATGGATGGAGCAAGCCCAGAGGGAGCCGATTCGTCTGATCGACCGGACTGGTCTGCAATCCAGAGTCGACCCCACCAGGCGCCGCTCCCCTATCATTCTGGTCGCCGCACTGGCGCCCCTCGATCTGCTGGCCGGACTGCAGCTGCTGCCGGTCTACGGCAGCATGTCCTTCTGGCTGACAGTGGGAGCCGCAGCTTGTCTGACCGGACTGCTGATCGCCATGCTCCCTCGCCGTAATATTGCTACAGCCCTCCTCCAGCCTCTGCTGCTGATCGCGGCCCAGTTCCTGCTCGGCCCCATCTTCACTCTGAACGGGACCACCCTGGCACACGTCCTGCCCACCAGGACAACCCTGGCACAAGGTTGGTCATCCACCTTCGGCGCTTTCAAAACCTTGGTAGCCATCGATCCGCCTCTCGGACAGGAAGCCTGCGGACTGATGGCCCTGTGGACGCTGATGCTCTGGACCTGTTGTCTGGCCGTGCTGCTGGCCCGCCATGGCCTAGGCCGCAATCTGGGACGGCCGGCACACCCAGTGGCCGTCCTGGCAGCCACCCTGCCCATCCTGGCCACCATGGCTGTGTCAGCAGCCCTAGGGACCAGCGGAGGCCTCTATCCGGCATTGACGGGCGGCATCCTCTGGTTGCTTCTGCTGATTTGGAGCGCAAGTGGACTGGGTCTGCTGCGTCTACAAGGACTCGCATCCACTCTCCTGACCCTGGCCCTAGCAGCCGGAATGATTTTCTCCGCTGGAATCTTGCCTGCTCCGACCCGGCAGGTCATCCGCGACCATTATCAGCCGCCCATGGACCCCTACCTGTTCACCAGCCCCTTGAGCGACTACCGTGCCTATATCAAGCGACACCGCGACGATACCCTGGTCACGGTACACAACCTGCCCGCCGGCACGCCCGTCCGGATGGCAGTCATGGACCGCTATGACGGCAAGGTCTGGAATCTGTCCGACTCCTCAGGCGCAGGAGCCGCCGACTACCGGCGCATCGGCGCCCAGATCCGCACAGAAAGGCAGCAGGAGAAGACCAAAGACGGCGAACAAACCGGACAGCCCTTTACCGCAACCTTTCTAATTAGGGAAGGATTCGACCACGCCTGGCTGCCCTCCGCCGGACAGGTCGGCAGCATCGATCCGGACCAGGACCTGCAACGGAAAGACCTCTACTTCAACAAGGCTACGGACACTGCTCTGACCGATCAGGCCCTACAGGCAGGAGCCAGCTATACAGTGCACGGCGTGGCCCAAAACCGACCCGCAACGCGTCGCATAGCCGACAGCGATCCGGGAGATGCGCAGGTGCCTTCCCTGTCGGATGCCCCTGAAAGCCTGCCCAAAGCGGCTGCCTCCATGACCTCCATGCAGGTGCGCGGCGGCGCTAGAGCACTGGCCATCGAGGAACGGCTGCACAAGGAGGGATGGTTTTCCCATGGTCTGGCCGGCGACTATCCCTCGCCCTCCGGCCATGGTGACTATCGAATCAATCAGCTCCTGCAGGGCCAGGCCATGGTGGGCGACAGCGAGCAATACGCCTCGGCCATGGCACTCCTGGCCAGGCAGATGGGTCTGCCATCCCGGGTGGTCTTGGGATTTTTGCCGAAGAACCATGACGGTTCCATCAGCCGAGCACGGACCAGGACCCAGGCGGACGGGAGCACCCGAGTCGACTTCACGGGACGTGATGCCCAGGCCTGGGTGGAGGTCAATCTGAAGGGACTCGGATGGATCCCCTTCTACCCCACACCACCAGAGACCAAGACCCCGGACAAATCCCTGGACCCCACACCCCCCGACCCACGCACCCTGGTCCGCCAGCCACCACCCCCGCTGGCCGACCCTCCCCACGACGACCACACCACCCAAGGCAGGACCACCGTCGGCGGGCAGGAAGCATCCCCGCAGTCTCCACCCTCCTTCTGGAAGCGGTACGGACCCCTGATAACCAAAGCGACGCTCTGGACCATGCCGGTCTGGCTACCCGCCCTCCCGATCCTGCTCCTACTGGCCGTCAAAGCCCGGCTACGCAGGCGGGCACGGTCTACGGGCAATCCGAAGACACGTATCCGCGCCGGCTGGCGACAGATCGGCAACCTGGGCAGGCAGACCGGTCTGTCCTTGGACGGCACCCGTAGCGAGCAAGCGGTTCTGATTGCCCAGACCCTTCTGACCGATCCCCCAGGGTCCTCGGCGGCCGGACTGCGCGGGGATCTGGATCGACTGCGCAGCATGGCCGATCAGGCCTCTTTCGACCGGCACCCCTCCGATGAACAGGAGGCCGAAGACTGCTGGCAGCTGGTGGACAAGCTTCGATCTGCCATCCTGGCATCCCTGCCACGAACGCGACGTTGGCGGACCCTGCTTTCCACTCGGCATTTGCGCTGACCTACCTGCCATGCTGGTCTTGCCGAAACGATTCTTCCCTGACCAGATATGGCCACCAAATAGCCGTCATCTACAGCCATCGTCGTCACTGTCTGCCTGCAATCTTGACCGCGAAAAAACAAGATGAGGGCCCGTACGATCGCTATGATCGCACGGGCCCTCATCCTTTATCGCATATCCTGCAGCCGAATCCTCGAGGTCGGATCATCCGGCCCAGAGGATCTGCGGCTACTGGTCGTGCAGGCACTCACTGGTTGGAGTGCTGATCCTCCGAAGAGGAGAAGGTGGCCGAACCAGGCTGCTGGGACGGCTTCTGATCGGAGTCACTGCCATCGGCGGCATCCGAGGATCCCGCGCCTGTGGCAGCCGTCTGATCGCCAGACTCAGCTGACGGATCCTGCACGTTGGGGGTGTCCAGATGGCTCTGGCCGCCCTGGTCGTTGAGGAAGTCGTCCGGGTTGAAGTCGTCGCCCAGCTTCAGATCCCCGAAGTCGATGTTGGAGAAGTCCACATCGTTCAGGTCGGCGTCGCTCAGGTCCACGTCGCCGCCACCCAGGCCGAAGTTGGGGTAGATGGTGTCGCGGATGGCCTTGTCGGGCTCCACGGTGGCGTTGCGGTACCTGGCCAGGCCGG
Organism: Bifidobacterium asteroides; assembly: GCF_003202755.1. Taxonomy (GTDB): domain Bacteria; phylum Actinomycetota; class Actinomycetes; order Actinomycetales; family Bifidobacteriaceae; genus Bombiscardovia; species Bombiscardovia asteroides_F. The sequence continues at coordinate 454,008 of NZ_QGLK01000001.1, read as the reverse complement.
TGCCGGCCGGGATCAGCTTGCCGATAATCACGTTCTCCTTGAGGCCCTTGAGATCGTCGACCTTTTGGTTCAGGGCGGCCTCGGTGAGCACGCGGGTCGTCTCCTGGAAGGAGGCGGCCGACAGCCAGGAGTCGGTGGCCAGGGAGGCCTTGGTGATGCCCATGAGTTCAGGACGTCCTGCGGCCGGCTTGCCTCCGGCCTTGACGGCCTTCATGTTGGCGGCCTTGAACTTGGCCTGGTCGACCAGCTCGCCGGGTAGCAGGTCGGTGTCGCCCGAGTCGATGACCGTAACGCGGCGGAGCATCTGGTGGACAATGACCTCGATGTGCTTATCGTGGATGTCCACGCCCTGGGAGCGGTAGACCGTGTGCACCTCGTTGACGATGTTCACCTGGGCGGCGCGCGGGCCGAGGATGCGCAGGATCTTCTTGGGATCCACGGAGCCCTCGATCAGCTGGGTGCCGGCCTCGACGTGCTGTCCGTCCTTGACCATCATGGGCGCACGGCGGGTGACCGGGTAGGTCAGCGCCTCCACAGAGGTGTCGTCCGGGGTCAGGGTCACCTGACGGCCGCGGTCGGTGTCCTCCACCTTGACGGTTCCGGGGAACTCCGCGATGGGAGCCTCGCCCTTGGGGGTACGGGCCTCGAAGAGCTCGGTGACACGGGGAAGACCCTGGGTGATGTCGGAAGCCGAAGCCACGCCGCCGGAGTGGAAGGAACGCAGCGTCAGCTGGGTGCCGGGCTCGCCGATGGACTGGGCAGCCACAATGCCCACGGCCTCGCCCACATCCACCAGCTTGTTGGTAGCCAGGGACCAGCCGTAGCACTTGGCGCACACCCCGCGGGTGGACTCGCAGGTCAGGACCGAGCGGGCCTTGACCTCCTCCACGCCGTGGGCGACCATGTCGCGCAGCACATCCATGGACAGGGCGTCGCCGCGCTTGTAAAGCACGGTCTTGCCGTCCTTGGGGTCGATGACATCGGCGGCCAGGAGCCTGGAGTAGGGTCCGCCGTCGGCGGCCTTGACCAGTACCAGGTTGCCCTGCTCGTCGCGCTCGGCCACCTTCATGGTCAGACCGCGCATGGTGCCGCAGTCCTCCTCGCGCACGATCACATCCTGCGAGACATCGACCAGACGACGGGTCAGGTAGCCCGACTCGGCGGTACGCAGTGCGGTGTCGGCCAGACCCTTGCGGGCGCCGTGCTGGGAGATGAAGTACTCCAGCACCGACAGGCCGTCGTGGTAGTTGGACTTGACCGGTCGAGGGATGATCTCGCCCTTGGGGTTGGCCACCAGGCCTCGCATTCCAGCGATCTGACGGATCTGCATCCAGTTGCCTCGTGCCCCGGACTGGACCATGATGTTCACGTTGTTGTCCGGAGTGAAATGCTCCTGCATGGCATCAGCCACCTTGTCGGTGCACTCGGTCCACAGGTTGATCAGCTCCTGGCGGCGCTCCTCGTCGGTCAGCAGACCCATGTCGTACTGGGAGTTGACCTTGGCGGCCTGCCCCTGGTACTCGTTGACGATCTCGCTGCGCTCGGGCGGCACCACGATGTCGGAGAAGGCCATGGTCACGCCGGACCACTGGGCCCTGGTGAAGCCCAGATCCTTCAGGGCATCCAGGGTGGCCGCCACCTGGGCGGTCGAGTACCGGGTGGCGATGTCGTCCACGATGCCGGACAGCTTGCCCTTGGGTACCTGCTCGTTGATGAAGGGGTAGTCCACAGGCAGCGTCCGGTTGAACAGAACCCGCCCGTAGTTGGTGGCGAAGAGCCTGGAGCCGTCCTTGAAGACCTCTTCCTTGACCACATCGGGGCTGCCGGGCTCAGGGTCGACGACCTTGAGGTCACCAGGCTCCCAGTTCCTGGGCATGACGAAGTCGGCAGGGACCCGCAGCAGGATCTTGGCCTGCATGTCGATCTCGCCCAGGTCCAGAGCCATCCGGGCCTCGGCCAGGCTGGAGAAGATCCGGCCCTGGCCCTTGGCGCCGTCAACCACGGTGGTCAGGTAGTACAGACCCAGAATCATATCCTGGGAGGGCATGGTGACCGTGTGGCCGTCGGCGGGCTTGAGGATGTTGTCGGAGGCCAGCATGAGGGAGCGGGCCTCAGCCTGGGCTTCTGCCGACAGGGGCAGGTGGACTGCCATCTGGTCGCCGTCAAAGTCGGCGTTGAAGGCCGCGCAAGCCAGCGGGGGCAGGTGGATGGCCTTGCCCTCGACCAGGATGGGCTCGAAGGCCTGGATGCCCAGACGGTGCAGCGTAGGCGCACGGTTGAGCAGGACGGGGTGCTCGGAGATGACCTCCTCCAGCACGCCCCAGACCTCGGGATCTCCACGGTCGACCAAACGCTTGGCGCTCTTCATGTTCTGCGCGTAGTTCAGGTCCACCAGCCGCTTGATGACGAAGGGCTTGAAGAGCTCCAGGGCCATGGGCTTGGGCAGGCCGCACTGGTGCATGCGCAGGGAGGGCCCGACCACGATCACGGAACGGCCGGAGTAGTCCACACGCTTGCCCAGCAGGTTCTGACGGAAGCGGCCCTGCTTGCCCTTGAGCATGTCTGCCAGGGACTTCAGGGGACGGTTGGAGGCTCCGGTGACGGGGCGGCCACGACGGCCGTTGTCGAAGAGGGAGTCCACAGCCTCCTGGAGCATGCGCTTCTCGTTGTTGAGCATGATCTCGGGTGCGCCCAGCTCGATCAGACGCTTGAGCCTGTTGTTGCGGTTGATGACGCGCCGGTAGAGGTCGTTCAGGTCGGAGGTGGCGAAACGGCCGCCGTCCAGCTGCACCATGGGGCGCAGGTCGGGCGGAATGACCGGGACGACATCCAGGACCATGGCCTCGGGCTTGTTGCCGGTGTTCAGGAAGGCGGAGACCACCTTGAGCCGCTTCAGGGCACGGGCCTTGCGCTGGCCGGAGCCGGTGTCGATCTCGTGACGGAGCTCCTTGGCGGCACCCTCCAGGTCGAAGTCCTGCAGACGCTTCTTGATGGCCTCGGCGCCCATGCAGCCCTCGAAGTAGTCACCGTAGCGGTCCTGCATCTCCCGCCACAGATCAACGTCACCCTCCATGTCGCCGGGCTTCAGGGTCTTGAAGCGGTCGAAGACGGCGGTGATCCGCTGAATCTGGTCGTCATAGCGCTTGCGGATGGCGGTCATGTCCCGCTCGGCCCCGTTGCGCAGACGGGCCTTCATTGAACTTTTGACCTCGTCGGTCTTCTCCAGCTCAGCCAGGTCCTCCTCCAGCTTCTTGGCGCGCTTGTCGATCTCCAGGTCGCGCTTCTTCTCCAGCTGGGAGATTTCATTGTCGAACTCGTCCTGCAGGTCGGGCAGGTCCTTGTGACGCTGCTCCTCATCCACCTTGGTGACCATGTAGGCCGCGAAGTAGATGACCTTCTCCAGGTCCTTGGGCGCGATGTCCAGCAGGTATCCCAGCCGGGAGGGCACGCCCTTGAAGAACCAGATGTGGGTGACGGGGGCGGCCAGCTCGATATGGCCCATACGCTCGCGGCGGACGCGGGAGCGGGTGACCTCCACGCCGCAGCGCTCGCAGACGATCCCCTTGAAGCGCACGCGCTTGTACTTGCCGCAGGCGCACTCCCAGTCGCGGGTGGGTCCGAAGATCTGCTCGCCGAACAGGCCGTCCTTCTCGGGCTTCAAGGTACGGTAGTTGATGGTTTCCGGCTTCTTGACCTCGCCATAGCTCCAGCCGCGGATGTCATCGGCCGTGGCCAGTCCGATTCTCAGTTTGTCAAATGCATTGACGTCCAGCACTCTGTGTCCTGTCTCTGATCTTGTAACTGCTCTGAAGTTTGCCTCTTGGCGGGATGCCCTTCAAGCGGGCATCCCTGTGACTGGTAGTTCAGCGGTACTCCGGCTCGGGAGCGGACTGGTCGGCCTTGGCGGCGGCGTCCGGGCGGGCGCCGATGTTGAAGCCCAGGTCGTCGGAGGCGGCGCTCGGGTCGTCGTCCTCGTCCTTCATCTCGATCACGTTGCCTTCCGCGTTGAGCACCTCCACGTTCAAGGAGAGCGACTGCATCTCCTTGAGCAGCACCTTGAAGGATTCGGGGATGCCGGCCGCCGGCAGGTTCTCCCCGCGCACGATGGCTCCATAGGCCCGGACGCGGCCGTCCACGTCGTCGGACTTGGTGGTCATCATCTCGTGCAGGGTGTAGGCGGCGCCGTAGGCCTCCAGGGCCCAGACCTCCATCTCGCCGAAGCGCTGGCCGCCGAACTGGGCCTTGCCGCCCAGGGGCTGCTGGGTGATCATGGAGTATGGTCCGGTGGACCGGGCGTGGATCTTGTCATCGACCAGGTGGTGGAGCTTGAGCATGTACATGTAGCCCACGGAGATGGGCTTGGTGAAGGGCTCGCCGGTGCGGCCGTCGTATAGTACGGCCTTGCCGTCGTCGCCCACCAGGCGCTCGCCGTCACGGTTGGGCAGGGTGGTCTTGAGCAGACCGTTCAAGGCGTCCTCACGCACGCCGTCGAAGACCGGGGTGGCCACGGCGGTGCCGGGCTCGGCCTTCTCGGCACCTGCCGGGATGTGCTTCTTCCACTCGGCCTCCAGGTCGGGATCCAGACTGATGTCCCAGCCGGAGTGGGCGATCCACCCCAGGTGGAGTTCCAGGACCTGTCCCAGGTTCATACGCGAGGGCACGCCCAACGGGTTGAGCATGATGTCGATGGGGGTGCCATCGGCCATGAAGGGCATATCCTCCTCGGGCAGGATCCTCGAGATGACACCCTTGTTGCCGTGACGGCCCGAGAGCTTGTCGCCCTGGGTGATCTTGCGGTGCTGGGCGATGTAGACCCGAATCATCCGGTTGACGCCGTTGGGCAGCTCATCGCCGTCCTCCTCGGCATCCTCGCGGGTGACCTCCTTGACCTCGATGACCGTGCCGGTCTCGCCGTGGGGCACCCGCAGGCTGGTGTCGCGCACCTCGCGGCTCTTCTCGCCGAAGATGGCTCGCAGGAGCCGCTCCTCGGGGGTCAGCTCGGTCTCGCCCTTGGGGGTGACCTTGCCGACCAGGATGTCCCCGGCCTCGACCTCGGCACCGATGCGGATGATGCCGCGCTCGTCCAGGTTGGCCACCGCATCCTCGCCCACGTTTGGCAGGTCCCGGGTGATCTCCTCAGCGCCCAGCTTGGTCTCGCGGGCGTCGGTCTCATACTCCTCGATGTGGATGGAGCTCAGGGTGTCGTCCTGTACCAGCCGCTGGGAGATGATGACGGCATCCTCGTAGTTGTAGCCGTTCCAGGGCATGAAGGCCACTAGGACGTTCTTGCCCAGGGCCATCTCGCCCTTCTCGGTGGCAGGGCCGTCAGCCAGGACCGTGCCGGCCTCGACCCGCTCCCCGTCCTTGATCAAGGGGACCTGGTTGTAGCAGGTGGTCTGGTTGGACCGCTGGAACTTGGCCAGCTTGTATGAGGACTGGGTGCCGTCATCATTCATGACGCGGATGATGTCGGCGGAGACGTAGGTGACCACGCCCGGTTTCTCGGCCAGGATGACATCACCCGAGTCGATGGCGGAGCGCCACTCGGAGCCGGTGCCCACCAGGGGACGCTCGGACTTGACCAGGGGGACGGCCTGACGCTGCATGTTGGTGCCCATCAGTGCTCGGTGGCCCTCGTCGTGCTCCAGGAATGGAATCAGGGAGGCGCCCACCGAAACCATCTGCCGGGGGGAGACATCCATCAGGTCCACCTGGGAGACGGGCACATCCTTGGCCTCGGCCTCGGCGTCACGCACCAGGGCCTCGTCCTCGACGAAGTGTCCGGTCTCGTCGATCTCCTGGTTGGCCTGGGCGATGGTGTGCTCGGACTCCTGGTCGGCGGTCATGTAGACCACGTCGTCGGTCACCTGGCCATCGATGACCTTGCGGTAGGGGGTCTCGATGAAACCGAAGGGGTTGACCCGGGCGAAGGTTGCCAGGGAGCCGATCAGGCCGATGTTGGGGCCTTCAGGGGACTCGATGGGGCACATGCGTCCGTAGTGGGAGGGGTGCACATCGCGCACCTCCATGGAGGCGCGGTCGCGGGACAGGCCGCCGGGGCCCAGGGCCGAGAGACGACGCTTGTTGGTCACGCCGGCCAGCGGGTTGTTCTGGTCCATGAACTGGCTCAGCTGGGAGGTTCCGAAGAACTCCTTGATGGTGGCGTTGACCGGGCGGATGTTGATCAGGGACTGCGGGGTGATGGCCTCCGCGTCCTGGGTGGTCATCCTCTCACGGACCACGCGCTCCATACGGCTCAGGCCGGTGCGCAGCTGGTTCTGGATCAGCTCGCCCACCTGACGGATGCGGCGGTTGCCGAAGTGGTCGATGTCGTCCACGTCCACCCGCAGTTCGATATCCTTGCCGTCGCGGCGTCCGGGGAAGGTCTGCCCGCCGGCATGCAGGGTCACCAGGTACTTCAGGGTGGCGATGATGTCCTCGGGATGCAGGCTGCGGTCGTTGAAGTCGGCCTCAAGACCCAGCTTGCGGTTGATCTTGTAGCGGCCGACCCGGGCCAGGTCGTAGCGCTTGGTGTTGAAGTAGAAGGAATCCAGCAGGTTGCGGCCGGCCTCGGGCGAGGCTGTGTCCGCGGGCCGGATCTTGCGGTAGAGGTCGGTCAGGGCCTCGTCCTGGGTCTCGATGGTCTCCTTCTCCAGGGCGTCCAGCACCAGTGGATAGCCCTTGAAGGCCTTGCGGATCTGCGGCTTGGTCATGCCTATGGCCATGAGGAAGACGATGGCGGACTGCTTGCGCTTGCGGTCCACGCGCACGCCCAGCACATCGCGCTTGTCGATCTCGAACTCCAGCCAGGCGCCCCGGCTGGGGATGATCTTGGCCCCGAAGATCTCCTTGTCGGAGTTGCGGTCCTGGGTGCGGTCGAAGTAGACGCCGGGAGAGCGGACCAGCTGGGAGACGATGACGCGCTCCGAGCCGCCGATGATGAAGGTGCCGTGGGGGGTCTGCAGCGGGAAGTCGCCCATGAAGACGGTCTGCGACTTGATCTCGCCGGTGTCCCCGTTCTCGAACTCGGCGTTCACGTACAGGGGGGCGGAGTAGGTGTAGTCCTTCTCCTTGCACTCCTGGACCGTGTGCCGGGGCTCCTCGAAGTAGGGATCGGAGAAGGTCAGGCTCATGGTCTGCGCGAAGTTCTCGATGGGAGAGATCTCCTGGAAGACCTCATCCAGGCCGGAGACGGGGGCCACGGTATGGGTCCCGTTGACCCGATCCTCCTCGACACGCTTCTTCCAGCGGTCATTGCCGACCAGCCAGTCGAAGCTATCGGTCTGCACGCCCAGGAGGTAGGGCACCTCGATGGGTTCGCGGATGGATCCGAAATTGACACGATCGGTGGCCTTGTGCAGTTTGATGTCGTGTTCGTCAGCGCGTGCCTGCGTTGCGGTGGTACTACTTACAGCTTTATTGGCAGCCAAAATGGACGTTCCTTATCGCTCGCCGTACTCGATCATTCCTGTTACCCCAGGGAGATGCCGAATGGCCGCCATATGCCTATTCGCGGGCATCTCCTCGATGATGCATGCCCGCTATATGACACACCTCATGCAAAGACAAAACTATAGCAGGCAAAGGACCTGGACGCAATCGGCGTGTCGTCTTGGAAAAGCTGCTATTGAATCATGATCGGCACTGACTGGGAAACCACGTGCGAATCGGCCTTGAGCACCAGCTTGGCATGGTAGGAACCGGCCTTGACCCTGAGCAACTTCTGGTCTGGCTGGCAGCTGTCCTGACTCCTGTCGGCATGCCAGGTAATGGTCTGCACGTCCTTGTCTCCTGTGGCCATGAGCAGGGTGCGCGCCCCAACCGGGCAGGCATCGGAGCGCCAAATGGTATCCTGACCGCTGGTGATGACGAGCACACGGCCGCCGTCGGAACCATCCACCAAACATGAGCCCGTTCCCTTGTGACGAATGGTTGCCGTAAAGTCGATGGACCCGCCGACCTCAGTGCTGGGATTAGGTGCAGCCAGCTCCAGAGCCAGATCCCCCTTGTTACAGTCAGGAGCTCCGGAGGAACGCTTCTTGCCGGCGTCCTTCTTCTGATCTTTGCCCTGCTTGTCCTTGTCCTTGGTTTTGGTCTTTGCGTCCTGCTGGGCGCTGGTCGAGACTCCCTGGCCCCCATCGCCTCCGCGCAGTGCTCTGATGCCGGCCCCCACGCCCCAAACCAGGCCAGCACAGACCAGCAGGAAGAGCACCGCCAGCAGGGCTGCCGCAATCCTCCGGCGACGATACATCCGCCGCTTCTTTTCGCTCATGCGTCGCTTGGCCATACTTTCCCAGTCTAATCGACAGGGCAGCCTTCACTGCGGCAGACTTAGGCTGCCGTTCTGGCCGATCTCCAGAAGGCCGTCCTCGTCCAGGGAGGCGATACACCGATCAAGTCGGATTTCGTCCTCGCACAGGTGTCTCAGGTCCTCCTTGGAGACGGGCTCGCCCGAAGCCTGCCGTAGGGCCTGAAGAATGGCACCGCGTACCTGCCGGTCGGTGCCCGCGAAGCGCTGCCGGGGCCTGGTTCTGCCTACGCCTAGACCGGGCATTCCGGCCTTGAGAAAGCGGCAGTGGCCGGCCAGAGGACAGATATCGCAGGCCGGCTTGCGGGCGATGCAGACCGTGGCTCCCAGCTCCATGACGGCCTGGTTCCATCGGGCCGAGGGCGGCTCCCGCCAGGCTGCCGACCTGACCTTCGGATCAGCAAGTCCCAGACGCCCACTATCTTCCTGGGCACCGCCGTCCTGAACACCGACATCCTCCGGCCCTCCTTCGTCGGCGCTAACAGGCTTCTGCTCTCCGTCCTCAGGCAGGACCTGCCAGGCCAGCTGGCGCTCCTCTCGGCTGGCAGCGCCACCGGTGGATTCACGCCCCAGAAAGACCCTGGAAAGCACCCTGCGAATATTGGTGTCGATGACGGCGATCCGCTCGCCGTAGGCAAAGCTCATGACAGCGCTGGCTGTGTAGTCGCCGATGCCAGGCAGGGCCACCAGCTGGTCGTAATCCCGGGGCAGCCGGTCTGCATACTGGCCGGCCACCTGCTGCGCGCACTCCTGCAAGCGCAGGGCTCGGCGCGGGTAGCCCAGTCGGCCCCAGGCCGTGATGACTTCAGCTTTGGGTGCGGCAGCGAGGGAGGCCGCATCCGGCCAAACCTTCATCCAGGCCACCCAGTAGGGCACCACCCTGCTCATCTGGGTTTGCTGGCTCATGACCTCGGATACCAGGACCCCCCAAGGCGTGGTTCGCCCAAAGCGCCAGGGCAGGTCGCGGGCATATCGGCTCCACCAGTCGAACAGCCTCAGGCGGATAGGCTCAATCTCCGCCGAGGCCGTTTCCGCGTTCTCCATGGTCACACCGCCCTTCGCCATCCGATTCTGCCTCATTCAACCGCCGTATTCTGCCTGACGGTGCCGACCGATGTTCCCTTACCTGTCGTTTGGCGACGGTAGGTTGGCCTCATGAACAGGCAGGAGCAGGAGCAGGAGCGGTCCGACGACCCATCGAAGGCTGTCGAAAGCATGTACGAGTACGGATACCGCAAATCGAATTATGGTCCGGATGAACTGGTCACCGACGCCCACGGCAACCCCATCTCGGTAGTGGACGCCATGATGAAGGCCGAGCAGGCCAGCCGGGTGAAGACCTCCACACCCCACCTGTGCTACTACTCGCCGCGGATCCCCGGCAACACCGGCTCGGCCATCCGCCTGTGCGCCGTGACCGGCACCATCCTGCATCTGATAGAGCCCCTGGGCTTCAACCTCAAGGACACCAAGTTGCGCCGGGCCGGCCTGGACTACCATGACATGGCCCACGTGGTCCTGCACCCGGACTTCGACGACCTGGTCCGTTCCATGCCCGGCAGCCGGATCATCGCCTTCACCGCCCACGCCGACAAGCTCTACACCGAGGTCAACTACCGGCCGGACGACATCCTCCTGTTCGGCCCCGAGCCGGGCGACATCCCCGACCCCATGGACATTATGGCCGGCCCTCACGTGGCCGAACAGGTCAGGCTGCCCATGCGGCCCAGCCTGCGAAGCCTGAACCTGACCAACTGCGCTTCCATAGCCATCTACGAGGCCTGGCGGCAGCTGGGATTCCAAGGCGGCCGCTGAACCCCGCGAGCGCACTCAGTTCTTGAAGCTGTGGATGGGAGCCGGGATGTGTCCGCCCCGGTTGATGAAGTCGGCACATGAGCGGGTATTGACAGGCACGACCGGCCCGCCGCCCATGAGCCCGCCGAACTCGGCCCACTCGCCCACCTGCTTGCCGATGACAGGAATGACCCTGACTGCTGTAGTCTTTTGGTTGATCATGCCGATGGCCGCCTCGTCGGCGATAAGGCCGGAGATGGATTCCGCAGAAGTGTCCCCGGGGATGGGGATCATGTCCAGCCCCACCGAGCAGACGCAGGTCATGGCCTCAAGCTTCTCCAGGGTCAGGCTTCCCTCTTGCGTAGCCTGGATCATGGCGGCATCCTCGGACACGGGAATAAAGGCTCCAGACAGCCCTCCCACCGAGCTGGAAGCCATGATGCCGCCCTTCTTGACCTGATCGTTGAGGATGGCCAGGGCCGCAGTGGTCCCTGGGGCGCCCACCTGCTCCAGACCCATGGTCTGCAGGACTTCGCCCACCGAGTCCCCCACCGCAGGGGTGGGCGCCAGGGACAGATCGATGATTCCGAAGGGCACATCTAGACGACGGCTGGCCTCCTGGGCTACCAGCTGACCCACCCGAGTGATCTTGAAAGCGGTCCGTTTAATGGTCTCGCAGAGCTGCCCGAAGTCCGCTCCCTTGGCTGATTCCAAGGCCGTCTTGACCACGCCGGGGCCGGAGACCCCCACGTTGATGACGGCCGACCCCTGGCTAACCCCATGGAAGCCACCGGCCATAAAGGGATTGTCGTCCGGAGCGTTGCAGAAGACCACCAGCTTGGTGCAGCCAGAGCTGTCCGAGTCGGCAGTGCTCTCGGCGGTGGCCTTGACGACCCGGCCCATGAGGGCTACGGCATCCATATCGATGCCCGTTCTGGTGGAGCCCACGTTGACGCTGGCGCAGACCCGTTCCGTCTGGTTCAGCGCCCTGGGCAGGGACTTGATCAACAGTCGCTCGGCCGGGGTCATGCCCTTGCCGACCAGGGCCGAGTAACCACCGATCAGGTTGACGCCGACCTCCTGGGCCGAGCGATCCAGAGCCTTGGCCACGGCCACATAGTCCTCCACGGTGTGACAGGCTCCGGCGGCTACCAGAGAGATGGGGGTGACGGTGATCCGCTTGTTGACGATGGGAATGCCGTATTCGCGGGCAATGGAGTCCCCAGTGGACACCAGATCGCCAGCCAAGGAAACGATCCTGCGATGGATGTTCCGGCAGAGCATGTCCACATCTTGACTGGCGCAGTCCAGCAGGCTGATGCCCATGGTGATGGTGCGTACGTCCAGACGCTCCCGATCGATCATGTCGTTGGTCTCCAGGACCTCGTCACGTGTGATCATGGCTGCCTCCTCAGACCCGGTGCATCCTGGTAAAGATCTCCTCGCGCTGGCAGCGGATGGAGACTCCGATGTCCTCTCCCAAAGATTCCATCCGCTGGCTCAGTGCATCGAAATCATCCCTACAGGCGGTGCAGTCCACGATCATCATCATGGTGAAGAAGCCGTCCAGAATGGTCTGCGAGATATCCAGCACATTGACACCTTGCTGGGAGAGGTCTGTGCAGACCTTGCCAATGATGCCAATGGCATCCTTTCCCACCACTGTGATGATCGCCTTGTCCATGACCGTCCTCCTCATCCACCTCGCCCTTGACCGGACCCCCTGAAAACCAGGACCCCGCTCCCCCCAGCTTAGAGGAGCGCCGGGAGAAGCGGGGTCGTAGAGGTCTGCAGTCTGGGTTCACGATTCGCGCGCAGCCGCCGAGGATGGCAGGGCGATCAGGGCCCTGGGGGCCTTGAATCCCTTGGAGGCGAATCGTTCGGCGATGTCACGGGCAAGATCGGAACCCTTGCCTGCGTCAGCCAGGGCGATGATGGATCCGCCGAATCCGCCGCCGGTCATGCGAGCTCCGTAGGCCCCGCCCTGGCGTGCTGCGTCCACGGCCTCATCCAGCTCCGGGCAGGTGACCTCGTAGTCGTCCCTAAGGGAGTCATGGGAGGCATTGATCAGACGGCCGGCCAGGACGTAATCGCCTCTGCCGAAAGCCTCGACGAAGCGGTCCACCCGTCCTATCTCGCTGACCACGTGGCGGACCCGCCGACGCATGGTCTCATCGGGCAGCTGCTCCAGCAGGGCAACCAGGGCGGACGGGCGATCTGCAGCCCCATTGACCTGGTCTGCCACCTGGCGCAGGTTGGCCACCCCCAGCAGATGCGCAGCCTGCTCGCAGGCGGCCCGCCGCTGATCGTATTGGCCATCGTTGAGCTGGTGCTGGGCCCTGGTGTCGACGACCAACAGCTCCAGGCCCGCAGCCTGCAGGTCGAAGGGGACCTGCCGCACATTGCTCATGGCGTCCAGTTCCGGCCGGCAGTCCAACCGCAGGGCGCAGCCGGATCGACACCGCATGGCAGCGCTCTGATCCATGCCACCGGTGGAGGCTCCGGCCATATCGTTCTCCGCAGTGATTGCGGCCTGGATCAGTCTGACCCGGCCAGCCTCGTCACCACCCAGTCCCAGACCGAACAGATCATCCAGGGCCAGAGCCACGGCACAGGTCATGGCCGCCGAGGAGCTCAACCCGGATCCCACCGGCACGCAGGAGGCCAGGGCCAGATCGAACCCTCGAACCTGGGGGAAGCCATCCCGCTGCAGGGCCCAGGCCACGCCGACCGGATAGGCTGCCCAGCCGCTCACTTCCCGGGCCTGAAGACCATCCAAGTCAGCCTGGACCGGATTCTCCGGATCCATGCTGGAGACCAGACGGACCCGGCTGTCCGTCCTGGGGCTTGCAGCCACATAGGTACGATTGGGCAGGGCGATGGGCAGGCAGAGACCGGCGTTGTAATCCGTGTGCTCGCCAATGAGATTAACCCTACCGGGGGCGCTCCAGACGCCCTGGGGATCCAAGCCATAGACCTTTTGGAAGAGCTCTCGGGCCTTGGTGGCCCCTTGGCCGTCAGCACCCTGGGTCCAGGGCTGTATGAATTCGACTGTGGTCGTCATTGATTCTCTCCCTTCTCCAGATCCAAGGGCCCCAGCTGGCGGAAACGGTCGGCAATCCGCTCGGGGGTGGTGTCTGAAACCCAGGCGGCCATGCCCGACTCAGACCCGGCAAGATACTTGATTTTGTCCACGGCACGACGGAAGGAGAAGAACTGCAGGTTGAGCCGGTAGTCCTCCCGTCGCGAATCGTGCAGCGGGGCCTGATGCCAGGCGGCGATGTAAGGCAGGTCCATCCCCTTGCCGTCGCCCTTGTCGAAGAAGGCGTTGCCCCGCTTGAGCAGAGTAGAATACATGACAGCCAAATCCCAGCGCTCCTGGTCGTTCAACTGGTCCAGGCTCAGGATCCCGTCGCGCACAGGGGCCATGTGGACTTCCAGGGGCCAGCGGGCAGCGGCGGGCACATAGGCCACCCAGGTGGCGTTGCGGAAGACGACACGTCGACCGGAGTCCAGCTCAGCCTTGAGAATGTCCGCCAGGAGGTTGCCGCCGGTGCGTTCCTTGTAGTCGGCGCACTGCCTCAACTCCTGCTCCAGCCGGGGTGCGATGAAGGGATAGCAGTAGATTTGTCCATGGGGATGGGCCAGCGAAACGCCGATCTCCTGGCCGTGGTTCTCGAAGGGAAAGATCTGTTCGATGCCCTCCATGGCCGAGATCTCCGCAGTCCGGAAGGCCCAGGCTTCCACCACCGTCCGCAGACGGGAGACCGGCAGATCGGCAGGGAGTGCGTGCTCGTCAGGATCGAAGCAGACCACCTCGCAGCGTCCGTTGGCCTCGCGCACCGGCCATAAGGGGTTACCGTCCACCAGGGAGGACTGGTCGACCGCCTGCGTATTGGGCACCTGCATCATGGAGGGGAAGCGGTTCTCGAAGACTGCCACGTTGTAGTCCACATCGGGAATCTCTCCATCTTGGTAGGGATCTCCAGGCTTTCTGGCGGCCAGGGGGTTACCCTTGGCGGTGGCCTGCGGGCCGGCAGTGATGGGCCGGTTCATCCGGGCTGTGGCCATGGGGATCCAGTCTCCAGTCAGAGGATCCCGGCGCATCTGCGGCGGTTGGAAGGGCACCGTCCTGCCCTCCTGATCCTGATGGGGAGCAAAGCGGTCGGTCAACGGACGAGGATCGTCCAGGCGCCTGGTCCTGCGACCGGAGACGTACTCGGGATCATCATCCAGGTAGAAGAACCGACGTCCGTCGGCCAGCCTGGTGGGGGTGATGCGAATGTGCTCTCTGGCGTAGTCGCCGGGAACATACCGCTGGGGGACATACTGCTCTGACTTCATGCTGCTCCTTCATCGTCCGTGATGATTGACAATCCATGGCAACCCGCTATGGCAACCGGCGCATCCTTGGGTGGCTGCTTGCTCATCCGGCATGGTCCGCGTCCCCGGCCTCAGGCCCGGACCCGCCGGAGGACCCGTCATGAGCCTGGCCTTCCTCGGGGTTGACCGGCACCAGAACCAGCCGCTTGACCAGGGACCGGGTGGCCTCGGCCGACTCATGATCCAACTGGTCGTCGGTGATGACGGTGTCCACCTGGTCGAAGGAGGCAAACAAGGACAGGGAGGTGCAGCTCCACTTGGTGTGGTCGGTCAGAATGATGGTCCGATCGGCGATGTCCATCAATGCCATATCCGTAGCCGCCTCCAGGGAGTTGGGCATGAGGAAGCCGCGGGGTATGGAGACCGAGTGGGTACCCAGAAAGACCGTGTTGACCCGCAGGGAGGCGATGACCTTGTCTGCAATGGGGCCGACCAGGGAGTTGGACCGGGTGATGACGCCGCCGGTGACGATGACCTCCACGTCCTTGCTCTCCATGGCCTGAACCAGTTCGGCCACGGGTATGGAATTGGTCAGCAGGGTCACGCCGGCGCACTGACGACTCTCCAGCAGATGCTGGGCGAATACGTAGGCCGTAGTCCCGCCGCCGATGGCGATGACGTCGCCCGGTGAGACATAGTCGATGGCGCGACGGGCGATGGTGTCCTTGAGACCCATGTCCATCTGTGACTTGACCGAGAAGAGCGGCTCAGCCAGAAGCGAGCTGGTGGTGACGGCCCCTCCGTGGACCCTTTTGAGCAGGCCCTTGTCCGCCAGGTCGGCAATGTCCCGGCGGATGGTCATGGCGGAAACGCCCAGCTCCTTGGAGAGGGCGGTTATGCGGACTGCGCCACGAGTACGCAACCGGTTCAGTATCAGGTGTTGGCGTTGTGACGATATCATTCGAACATTATCGCACACATTCGCCCAAATTGGCAAACCGACCTTTAGTCTACGGTCGCTGCTCAAAAGCAACGGCCAAAAATCGGTATTTCTTAGATAACCGGACCATTCTTCCATATACCAGAGGCCTGCCGCGGCTATTACAGAAATCTGTCAGCCAAGGTGAAGTCTGTTTTCAAGACTTCAACAAAGGCCTGCAAGGTCGCTTATAAAAGCGAACACGAATATAACCCAATGTCAAGTTCGACGGGGCAGCCGTTCAAGTCCCCACAGAGTCACCTGGGCCATGGCCTCCAGAACAATCCCGGCATCCATCTTCGAGCTGCCGCGAACCCGCTCCACGAAAACTATAGGGACTTCGACTACGCTCAGGCCCATGGCCTGGACTCGACGCAGCATATCCACCTGAAAGACGTAACCGCTGGATCGGACCCTTCCCAGATCGATCCGCCTGAGCGCGTCCGCTCGATAGACCCGCAAGCCGGCGGTCATATCCCGCACGGATGACCCCAAAGCAGTGCGGGCATACCAGGATCCCGCACGCGATATCAGATCCCGATACCAGGGCCAATGTTGCGTTCGGCCTCCGCGCACCCGGCGCGAGCCGATGACCAAACCCGGATGTGCATCACCTCGGGCCACAGATAGCATTCTGGCCAGATCCTTGGGCCTATGGGAGCCGTCCATGTCCATCTCGCAAATCAGGTCATAACCTTGCTCCAGCGACCAACGGAACCCCTGCACGTAGGCTGGACCCAGCCCACGGCGGGAATGGCGATGAATGACATGGACGCGAGGATTGCGCCTGGCCATATCCTCGGCAATGGCGCCGGTACCGTCCGGCGAGTCGTCGTCGACGACCAGGACATCGACTTCGGGGCAACAGGCCAGTAGCTGAGGAAGGGTCACCCCGATGTTGTCGGCCTCCTGATAGGTGGGCATGACCACAATGGTCCCCGCTCCGCCGCGAACAGCTTCCATGGCTGCTCTTAGCGGGCGATGCCGTAGGCCCCGCGCCGGTAAGGCTCAGGATAGGGGGTCTGCTGAGCGGACAGCCCCAGTTTGTAGGCGGCCCTGAGCGGCCAGTAGGGGTCGCGCAGACTGGCTCGGCCGATTTCGACCGCGTCGGCCAAGCCCTTGCGTACAATCCGGTCGGCTTGCCTGGGCTTGGTGATCAGCCCCACCGCCGTAGTGGGAATCAGCACTTGGCTCCGCACCTGATATGAGAAGGGCACCTGATAGTTGGGAGCGGCAGGAATCTCCACACCTGGCACCAGACCTCCAGTGGAAACGTCAATCAGGTCCACACCGTGCAGCTTGAGCACCTTGGCAGTACGGATGGTCTCGTCCAGGCCCCATCCGCCAGTGGCCCAGTCGGTGGCGGAAATGCGCACCAGCAGGGGCATGCCCGAGGGAATGACCTCGCGCACGGCATCGGTCACCTGAATCAGCAGACGCATCCTGCCGGACAGGTCGCCCCCGTACTCATCATTGCGTCGGTTGATCAGGGGATCAAGGAATTGGGAGAGCAGGTAACCGTGAGCGGCATGCAGCTCCACTCCCAGGAAGCCGGCCTGGACGGCTCGAACGGCGGCAGAGCGGAAGTCAGCCACAATGGAAGCTATCTGAGCCCGCGAAAGCTGGACCGGGACAGCCATCTTCCCGAAGGCGATGGGGCTGGGACCTACGGGCTGCCAGCCGCCCTCAGCCACGGGTACAGTGGCGTTGATATAGCCCATGGAAGAGCACCCGGAAGAGCCCTTGCGCCCCGAGTGATTGAGCTGGACGACAGGAACCGCTCCAGCGGCCTTGACATCCCGGACGATGCCCTGCCAGGCCCTGGTCTGTTCGTCGTTCCACAGCCCTACATCGCAGGGTGAGATCCGCCCCTGGGGATTTACAGCCGTGGCCTCACCGATAACGACTCCGAAGCCACCCAGGGCACGAGACACATAGTGCTGATAGTGGAAGTTGGTAGGAACTCCGTCGTGCCGCAGGACCGAATAGGTGTCCATGGGCGGCAACCAAATCCTGTTGCGGATATGCTGGTCGCGCAGTTCCATGGGCTGGAAGAGCGCAGGCAGCACCATCTCCCGCTTTTTTCCTGATTTTGCTTTCCGGGCCTTTTTGACTCTTTTGGCCTTCTTGGACGATTTGATCCCCTTGGCAGCCTTGCCAGTTTTCTTCTTTTCGTCAGCACTATCCGACCCTGAGGACCAGATCGGTTTGGACACATCCAACCTGCCAGAGCCACTTACCGGCCCCGGCATTGCCTGATCCACATTGACCCGGCCGTCGGCCCGAGGGGCCTTGTCATCCAGCTCTGAATATTCCTGGACCATCAGTTCCTGCCTCTCCCGACGGGCGACCGTACCCCTCCTGGTCCGCCCGTCGACGAATCCCTAATGGTCTCTATTGTAGGCACAGGCCCTAGTCCTCTGGAGAATTCACCGTCTGTGATTGGTCCGGACTGGTCGCTTGATTCCCTTGTTGTCCCCCTTGCCCTTGACGATAGGTCTGCCGCTGTCTGCCCGTGGACCGTTGCTGGGACGGCTGAAGCTGCTGGACTCCGCCGGTGAACCGGGGATCGGGATTGCCGTAGGAGTTGTCCGGCTGGATATTGGCTGCGGCCAGGTAGGTATTCATGAAGTCCTTCCAGGCCGGAGTGGCA
Source organism: Bifidobacterium asteroides (assembly GCF_003202755.1). Lineage (GTDB taxonomy): Bacteria > Actinomycetota > Actinomycetes > Actinomycetales > Bifidobacteriaceae > Bombiscardovia > Bombiscardovia asteroides_F. The sequence goes on along the minus strand of NZ_QGLK01000001.1, from coordinate 435,951 downwards.
ATATACATGCCATACCAGGTGTGCATGGACCTTCCGTTGATGGTCCTGTTGGTGAAGGAGACCTGACCCTCCGCATTGCCCACGGTGACGAATGCAGCCACCTGGGGCACGAATCCGCCAGTCAGCATGTACTTGTCCTCGTGGGTGCCGGTCTTGGCGAAGGTCTTGCGTCCCCCGTCCAGCTGGGTCGTGGACGCCTCGCCTCCTGGCTGGACAACGCCCTGGTTGAGTGCATAGGCGGTAGTCTCGGCGATACCCGGATCGATGGCCTGATGGCAGTTGGCCTTGGGTACCTTGACGGACTTACCGTTCTTGTCAATCACCTTGGTCATGGCTATGGGGCTGCATGCCACTCCCTTGGCGGCGATGGTGGCGTAGACGTTGGCCATGGTCAGCGGGGAAGCCTGGACCGCACCGATGACCATAGGCGGCTGGAAGGTATTGACCGAGTGGATGTCCATCTGATCCTTGGGCGAATTGTGGTAGCCCATGTCCTTGGCCGTATCGGCTATGGTGCACAGACCGATCTGCTGGGCCATGGAGGCTTGGGTGGTGTTGTGTGAGCGCACCAGACCCTGCAGGGGGGTCTCCGGCGAGGTGGTGCCGCCGCCCGAGTTCTCCACATGCCAGCTGGCGGTACCGAACCCGTAGGGGGTGCCGTCCGCCATCTTGCAGGCGAAGGAGGTCTGCGGGTAACTGGTGGAGGTGCGCAGGGACTGATTGATGGATTTGCCGGCCTTCATCCAAGACACCAGGTTGATGGGTTTCCAGGTGGATCCCACTGGGAATCCCCAGCCGCCGCCGTCGACCTGATCCACGGCATAGTTGATGGCCGTGCGTGTGCCGCCTCCCGAATTCTGGGTGGCATCGTAGATGCGGTTGATACCGAAGCCCAGGACCTCGCCGGTACCTGGGCGGATGGAGGCTATCGTGACTTCGAAGCCGCTTCGATCATCCACGGGGATGGTGTCCCGGGCAGCCTTCATGGCTGCGGCGTTGGCGTTGACATCCATAGTGGTGTAGATATCCAGGCCACCCTCCTTAAGGAGCTTGTTCCGCTCCTCCTGGCTCTTGCCGAACTCCTTGGAGTTAAGGATCTGCTTGGTCACATAATCACAGAAGAAGGCTGCGTCTCCAGCCGCCTGACAACCGGCATCGACCGACTGCACATGGAGCATCCGATCCAGAGGCTTGGCCTTATTTTCGTCATATTGGCGCTGGGTGATGTAGTTCTCCTGGCGCATCAGATCCAGGACGATGTCCCGCTGCTCCTGGGAGGCCTTGACATTGACGGTGGGGTCAAAACGGGCGGGATTCTTGGTCACGGCGGCGATGGTGGCGGCCTCGCCCGGGTCCAGGTCCTTGGCCGACTTGCTGAAGTAGCGCCTGGCTGCCGACTCGACCCCGTAGACGTTGGTGCCGAACTGGGCGATGTTCAAATACCCTTGAAGAATTTCAGCCTTCGAGTACTTCTTCTCCATCTGCACCGCAATCAGCATCTCTCGCATCTTGCGGGCTATGGTCTCCTCCTGGGCGTGGTACTCGGCGATGGGGTCGTTGTTCTCCTCAGCCTGGCTCATGAGCACATTCTTGACATACTGCTGCGTCAGGGAGGAACCGCCCTGGGTGTCGCCCTGTTTGATGTAGGTCTGGATGAAGGCCCTGAGCACGCCCTGGGTGTCCACGCCGGCATGCTCGAAGAAACGGCGATCCTCGCGGGCTACTACAGCCTTCTGCATGTAGTCGGAGACATCCTTGATAGGCACCACGATCCTGTTCTGTGCATAGAATGTGGCGATGACTGTATGCCCGTCTGAGGCGTAGAGGCGGGACTGCTGGGGCAGATCGTTGACATTGAAGTCGATGTTGTCCGTCTTCAGGGCAGGCATCAGATTCCTGGAGGCGGCGTTGATACCGAAGACAGCGGGAAACAGGAAACCAGAGACGACCACGCCACCTGCGACGCAGAAGATGAGGTAAGCCAGCAGCAGCGTGAAGAAGCGCCTAACCGACATGGATTTCTTTTGTTCGGGCATGGTCTCCATCCTAGGCCGTCGGCTCTACCGAGCAGTGGCGTTCACATGCGCGAGCGTCGAATTAGCGGTCCCGGCTGGAAAATGATGATGGTGCGGCCCTTACGAGAGATCCATCCCCGGTTGGAGAAGTCCATCAGGGCCTTGTTGACAGTCTCCCGTGAGGCGCCAACCAGCTGTGCCAGCTCTTCCTGAGTCAGATCGTAAGGAACCATCAACCCTTGCTCGAAGGGTTCGCCGAAGCGTGTGGCCAGATCCAACAAGGTTTTGGCCAGGCGGGCAGGCACGTCCAAGAAGACCAGGTCGGAGATACGCTCGTTGTCGGTCCGCAGGCGGTGGGCCAGCACCTGAAGCATGTCCACAGCCACCTTGGGATGCTGGTTGAGCCAGTCGAAGAGGGTATCGTGGTCCAGAGCCGCCACCTTGGTCTTGTTGACCATGACCACGGCCGAGGCTGTGCGCGGCCCGCCGGAAGGGTCAAAGACGGGAATCTCTCCCAGGATCTCCCCGCGCCCATGGATGCTGAGCAGCTGGATTCGGCGGTCGGGCGACTGGCGGACCAGTTTGACCCGGCCCTCCTCCAGCAGATACATGTGGTGATCGGTGTCCCCCTGTCGAAAGACAGTGGAACCCTTGGCGAACGTGGACTCATGCATGGTGTCCAAAAGCTGATCGGCATCCTGCCTGGGAACTTGTTTGAATAGGGCGGTCTGCCTGAGGGCGTTCCCATCATCGGGAATCTCATTGGGCTTGTGAACCGCCATACTCCGCACTCCTTTTCGCCATGTCTGGCGGGTCTGCACCGACTCACGCATGGTTGATGACCTCACGCCGGGTTCGACGCGACTGAGCACGATTATACCCACACGCATCAACCCCCTCGCCTGGTCAGGAGATCTGGGCGGTCCATTCCTCACGGCCGTAGCGCCGCCTGGCCAGGGTGCGGGCCCGTTGCTCAACCTCAGGCGCAGGACTGGATGTGCGCAGATCCTCTACCAGGGAGGGCAGGGTATCCAGAAGAGCATCGATCAAGGATTGACGGGACAGATTGGTCTGCCTGTCGATGGGATCCACCCGACTTCTGACCGAGGTCACAGCCTTGTCATGGAACTTCTCCGGGTCCACATTGAGCACCTGTGCCATCAGATCAGCATCCACAGAATAAGAGAGCGTGGTGTGGTGGAGCAGCCCGCCCGGTCCGCGGGAACCTGCTGGCAGCCTGCGCTGGGCGGCGCCCCCCATCTTGCCCCGCGGGGAGGCGATGTCATTCATACCCTGCCAGCCGGCCTGAATCCCTTGCATGCGCAGACCACGAACCAGCCAATAGTCACAGATACGGTAGGAGTCGATCAGGTCGATCTCCTTGACGAAATCCAGGGGCAAATAGAGGGAATAAGTAATGGCCCGGTCGGGCTGAATGATCATGGTCCCACCTCCGGTGCATCGGCGGACCAGGGTAAAGCCCAGACTGCGTGCCAGCTCGACGTGGATCTCCCGGCTCAGGGACTGGAAGCGCCCTAGGATCACCGCCGGTGCCGCCCAGTTCCAGATGCGCAGGGTAGGCGGCAACTGACCCTGGGCCACGGCGTCATTGAGAGCCTGGTCCATGGCCATCTGCATGACCGGCTGACGTGGACGGTCCCTGATCAGGTCCAGCTTCAGGCCAGACCAACGGTGGAGGCATTCAGCCTCGTCCGGCTGCACCTGCCTGGAAGAGGTCTGGTCCGGAGGTGACGGCGGTTGGTCGTACCGCCCTTGTCTGTGGATGACTAGCCCAGCCGGCAGAGCACGCTCCAACGCGATCACCAGGGTCCATGGGGACACGCCAACTACTCGCTGACCCTCCCCGTCCGCCATGACCCTGCCCAGCCTTTCCAGAGCCAAATCAGGATCCAAGGGCAACGAAATGTCGCAGATTGCGGATTCCAACCGGGATACTGGCCCATGATCCCCTTCGGATTCCTGGGCTACTGTCGGGACTGGCTCCGTGAAGAAGTCGCCGTCGATCCTGCATGAGTCGATGAACGGACGGGAGTCGGATCCCTGGCCCAGTGTCAGGGTTACAGCCGCCAGTTTGCCACCCGTCTGCTTCCCGACGCCGCGCAGACGGACCGGCTTCAATCCGTCAGCTCCCATCCGCGAGCGTCACGATGCCAAAAGGATCCGGAAGAGGATGTCAGAATCAAAATGCCTTCGATTAGCCCCCAAATTATGGCGATGGTCGGCCCAATGAAGAAGAAAAGGAAGCCAATCAGGGTGAGCATAAGCTGAGCCACGCCCCGGCCGGTCCTGCCCAGGTAGAAGTTGCCCACACCAAAGCAGCCCAGAAAGATACTGAGCAGACCGGCTGCCAGCTTGCTATGCGGGGTAGGCGATATCGGGTAGGCTCCCCTGCCGTTGGGCATTGCCCCGGGGTACCCGCCCTGGGGCATGCCCGGGTAGGGCCAGGGCATGGAACTCTGCGGCGTATACTGCCCGCCAGGATACTGATTGCCGGGATACTGGCCCATCGGGTATTGATTGCCCGGGTACCCACTTGGTGGGTATTGGCCAGCCGGATACCGGCCGGGATAACTCGATCCCGGCTGATAGAGCTTTTGTGGATTCTGACCGCCAGGATACTGTCCAGCAGGATATTGCTGGCCGGTTGGGTATTGTTGACCAGCTGAATAACCGGTGGTCGGATACTGATTAGGCCGGTAGGGCCCTGCCTGATAGGCCCCTGGATATTGGCCGCCATTCTGAGGGGCAAACGGGTATCCGGCATTGTCTCTCTGACCAGTTGGATACCCGCCATAAGGGTTTTGTCCGGAGGAATACTGACCAGTCTGATACGGATTCTGATTCACTCCACCAGCATCATAGCCAGCAGGACAGTCTGGATTCTGTCGCTGCCCGTCTGCTGCACCTGGACCAGACTGGCCCGGCTGCCCTGCTCCAGCAGGTGCATTCCCACCGGCAGAAACCTGATGTTCGGGCGGTACCTGCGGGGATGGTGAGGGGCCGAAACCAGGATTCCCTGTCGGCGTATCGCTAGACTGCCGGTCTTCCGGCTGAGGGGCATGATCCATAGTCATGCACTCCAGTCTAGCCGCCATCCGGCCCGATTACAGCCGGGCCAGTATATCCTTGCCGATCTGCTCCGTGCTCCGCTGGGTGGAGCCGGAGCGTTCGATATCGTCCTCCACGGCCCGTTCGATGCTGGCCGCCTCACCCTCAAGGCCCAGATGATCCAGAAGCATTCCCGCCGAGAGGATGGCCGCCGTAGGGTTGGCGATCCCCTTGCCAGCTATGTCGGGGGCGGACCCATGGATGGGCTCGAACATGGATGGGTAGGTCCCCGAGGCGTTGATGCAGCCGGAGGCCGAGTAACCCACGCCCCCCACTACAGCTCCCGCCTCGTCCGTGAGGATGTCGCCGAAGAGGTTGTCAGTCACGATCACGTCGAAGCGGCTGGGCTCAGTCACCAGGAATATGGTGGATGCGTCGATGTGCAGGTACTCGCGCTCCACGTCGGGATACTCCTCGCCCACCTGGTCGACCAGCCGCTGCCACATGTCTCCCGCGTTGGTCAGCACATTCTTCTTGTGGACCAGGGTCAGGCGGCGGCGACGCTTCATGGCCAGCTGGAAGGCATAGCGGATGACCCGTTCCGCCCCGTAAGCCGTGTTGATGGAGACCTCGGTGGCCACCTCCTGAGGAGTGCCCCGGCGAATGGAGCCGCCGGCCCCGGCGTAGAGCCCCTCAGTGCCCTCACGCACGACCACGAAGTCGATGTCGCCCGGATTGGCCAAGGGCGACACCACGCCCTTGTAGAGCTTGGAAGGCCTCAGATTGACGTATTGATCCAGTTCGAAACGCATCTTAAGCAGCAGTCCGCGCTCCAGGATGCCGGCCTTGATCCGGGGGTCGCCAATGGCCCCCAGGAGGATGGCATCCTGCTGTTTGAGCCTGTCCAGATCCTCGTCCGGCAGAACGGCTCCATCACGAAGGTAACGCTCAGCGCCCAGATCGAAGTCCTCATAACGGATATCAGCCTTACCCCGGGTCACCTTTTCTAGGACGGCTTGAGCCTGGGGAACGATCTCCTTGCCGATGCCGTCACCGGCAATGACCGCAATGTGATATGTTTTCTGCTTGCTATTTGTCATACCCCGAGCATAACGAGCCTGCCAGGGCCCTTTCCCGACCCTGACCGTATCCCGGACAGGACCGGATCAGCGGCTTTCGGGGACCATGATAGACAGGCACCAGGCGTTCTCGAAGGCCAGTTCCTCCCACTGCCGGTAACGTCCGCTTATGCCCCCGTGGCCTGCTTGGACCTCGATTCTGATCAGCGCATCGGCCCCCACCTGCGGCTCTTGCAGCCTGGCCACCCACTTGAGCGGCTCAACGTAGAGCACGCGGGTGTCGTTCATGGACGTGGTCACCAGGATGGCAGGGAAATGGTCGCTGCCGAAAAGTCGGCGCCGACGATCAGCATCAGGAACGTTCTCGTAGGGTGAGTAAGAACGCATGTACTGGTAGACCTGCTGGTCATGCAGGGGGTCCCCCCACTCGTCCCATTCGGTCACGGTCAGTGGCAAGTCCGGATCCAGGATGCTGGTCAGCGCGTCCACGAAGGGCACATCCGCCTCAATGCCGGCATAGAGCTGCGGGGCCATATTGGCCACGGCCCCCATCAACAGCCCGCCGGCCGACCCGCCGTTGGCCACCGTATGACAGGGATCCGCCCAGCCTTGGGCCTGCAGAGCGGCGGTCACGTCGATAAAGTCCAGGAAAGTGTTGACCTTGTGCAGCCGACGGCCCTGCTCGTACCAGGCGCGGCCCATCTCCCCGCCGCCGCGTACATGGGGGACCGCGTAGAGCACGCCTCGGTCAAGCAGGCTGAGCCGACCGGTGGAAAAGCCAGGGTCCTGGCTGATCTCATAGGCTCCGTACCCGGTGATGAACATGGGTGCAGGCCTGTCCGGATCCTGGTCCGGCCAGGGACGGCGTTCAGGATGATCAGGCGCCTGGATAATCGTGTCATCTAGTCCGGTCCTTCCACAGGCATCCAGCCCCGGATGCATTCCCCACCGCCAGACCAGAGAAACCGGTACCAGAGCCCCATCCCTGACGCGGACCAAAATTCGACGCTCTGCGTAACGCTCGGGTTTAAAGTCGCCTAAAACCCGAGCCCGCTTGAGCAGCCGATCCACACCCCGGACCGGATCCAGCTCCCGCAATTCGGCTGGGGTTCCATAGCTGCCCCGTATGTAGCGCAGCCCAGGGGCCTGGTAGGAGGGGTTGTCCGTGGGGCCGATGCTGTAGAGACGGTCAACGCCATCCCTCCCTTGGTCGGACAGGACCTCGCGGAAGCGCCAGGGTCGGCCAGCACGCAAATCCTCCAATGCCTGATCCTTGGCGATAACGGCCATGTGGGGCAGGCTGTCGGCCCGGTAGGTCAGGACCACGAAGCTGCGGTGGATGCCCAACCCCTCGATGCCTAGTCCGCGAGCGCCCTGGAGGATGGCGGGATTACCCGGGTCCTGATAAGGCTTCTCGGGTGGCAGGGAGGACAGGTCTCCGGAGCGCTCGCAGCCATATGGACTGCCCTGGGCCAACCGTACCCCTTCTCCTAGCTGAAATGGCGGACGGTGGCTGCGCAGATCGATCAGGTCCACCTCGAAGTTGGGGTTGTTCACATTGTGGTAGACCACGGCCACCGGCAGGTCCTCCCCCGCCGGACCGGCATTTTCGAATCGGGCCAAGCTGATGTCGTACTCGACCCCCTCCTTGCGGGGGATCAAGGGCACAAACTCCCCCTGCGGATCCTTCAGGTCCAGCATGACCACCTCGCTGGTGGTCTTGGACCCGGTGGCAATCAGCATGGCGGATTCGTCGTAGCTCAGGCCCAGCCCCACCCAGAAGCGCTCATCGTCCTCCTGGTAGACCATGACATCCTGATCGGCCGAAGTGCCCACCTTATGCCTCCAGACCGTGTCCGGACGCCAGGCCTTGTCCAGGCCGGTATAGAAGACCCAGCTGCCGTCGGGGGTCAGCACCGCCCCGGAGGAGACCTGGTCGATCCGATCAGGCATGTCTCGGTTCTCGGCCAAATCCCGGATGCGCAGGTCGTAGCGCTCATTGCCCCTGGTGTCCAGTCCATAGAGCATCCACCGGCCGTCGGCGCTCAGGTCCAGGCATCCCAGGGAGAAAAAGTCATGCCCTTTGGACTCAGCGTTGGCATCGAAGATGACCTCCTCGCCCGGCATGGACCCAGGCGCTGCATCAGCCTGGACAGCAGGAGGGTCCCAGTCATCCTGGTCACGCACCGGCAGGCGGCACTGCACCCCATACTCCTGGCCCTTGAGCGTTCGGGAGAAGTACCAGTATCCATGCATCCGGGTGGGTACCGACATGTCGGTCTGCTGTACCCGGTCGGTAAACTCCTTCAGCAAAGTGGCCCGCAAACCCTCCTGACCGGCAAGCCGTTCCTGGCAGTATCGGTTCTGATCACGCACATAAGCCTTGGTGGCCGGATCCTCCCGGTTGCGCATCCACTCATAGGGATCCTCGAAGTGATCACCATGGAAGCATCGATCAGTGGGACGGCGTTGTGCACGAGGAGGAGCGGAGTTGACGGCCGAAAAACTCATGGAGCGATTATATTCTGGCGCGACGACGCAGATAGGGTAGCAGGGTTCGCATCAGGTTGGCGCCCGTGGTCCCAAAGAAGACCGGCACCTCCGTCACTGGCATCGGCTGTGTGGCAGTGCGCTTGACCAAGGATCCCAGTCCGGTCTCCCGGGGGCTCAGCTGGCGGATGCCAATAGCCAGGACCCGGCCCGGATATTGCCGTACCACCTGGGCGAAGGTGGAGGGGTCGCTCTGCCCGTCATCGCCCATGAGCACGAAGCGCATCTCGGGAAAGTCGGCCATCAGCTGACGAATGAACTCCATCTTGTGCTGCACGATGGAGGGAACGAAAGTCTTGGGTCTGGGATCCAGATCCCGCAGCAACAAGGGGCCGGCAGGAAAGCCATGGTCACGAATGAATCCACGTATGGACCCCTCCACATTCCAGGGCGAAGCTGACAGATAGAAGAAGGGCATCCTGGGGTCCAGGTCGCGGATGCGGTTGTAAAGGACGGCCATGCCCGGCACCGAGGACCGGCGGTGGGGGTCTGACAGGAGCAGGTTCCAGGCAGCCTTCCAATGATTGGGCACCTGGCTGATCATGATGGTGTCGTCCACATCAGAAATGACGCCGACAGGAGTCTGCCCGGGCACAATGTACAGAGGCGCATCAACGGGCCGGCGGCCCCGCACCTGGTAGGAGACCCGGTGCACGCCTGGGGTCAGCCGATGCTCAGCCACCAGATCCAGGTAGCCCGATCGGTCGGAGAAGACCGCATCCGCGCTCAGACTGCGGCTGGGATCAACGGCATCATAAACCGAGGAATCACCCACCTGGACCCTACCGATAGCCGTACTGTCGATCGCCAGCCTGACCCTGGTCCTGGGCGCGGGCACAGTCAGCAGGCCACGAATGCCACGAATGGCCGGATCCTCGCGTCTGCGGCCGTCGGTAAGAATGGTACGGCAGATCAACCGGGAGTATGACTCGGTACCGTAGCCCACATAGGGTTGAACGTCGGCCGACCAGCCCAGACGTCCGGTCATATTAATGGACAGCCCCACCCATAGGTCGAAAGCACCGGTCAACAGTCGCCTCAGCAGACGCACCGGAGCCGGTCTGCTCTCGATGCCCTCCCCGGGCGCAGCTGAATCGAAGGTGGTGCTGACCGGTCGGACCCGAAGGGGCCCTTCATTGCGACCGAATCGCCTGGTCATAACTGGACCGTCAGTTCAGGCTCTTCAGCAGCTGACCATACTCCTCGGCGCTCATCAGATCGGGCTCGTCGTCCTCCAGGTCGATCTTGGCTATCCAGCCTTCCCCGTAGGGGTCGGAGTTAATGACTTCCGGATCGTCCGAGGCTGCCCTGTTGACGTAGGCGATGGTGCCCGCCACCGGGCAAACCACCGGCTCAACAGCCTTGGAGGACTCCAGCTCGATGACCTCATCGCCAGCATCGACGTGGGTACCAGTCTCGGGCAGGTCCAGAAAAACCAAGTCTCCCAGCTGGTCCGCCGCATACTCGGTCACACCCATTGGCGCCGGGGACTGACTGGGGTCGATCCAGACATGATCCTGCGAATATCGCAGGTGTTCGGGCACATCCAGACGGGAAGTTCCATCACTGTATTCATCGCTCATGATTCCAGCCTACTCGGCCGTCTGCCGGGGCAGGTGCTCCTAGCGGGCCGGGCCCGACGGAACCTGCCCCTCCACCTTGACCATGGTCCCAATTGGGGCGTTGTCAAAGATCCACTTGGCGTCTTGTTCATACATGTTGATGCAACCATGAGATCCGTATTGGGCAGGGTCGCCCTTGGCAATGCCGCCATAGTTCCAATTGGCCGTGTGGAAGCCCTCGCTGCCGTTGTAGTAGGAGACCCATTTGACATTGGGCGAGACGTAGTCATCCCCGCGCATGGTCTGGACCGCGTAGCGCACATTGATGAAGAAAGTGCCGGTGTCGGACCAATTCCCGTCATGGGGCTTGCCTGAGCATATGGGAAAGGTCTTGACCTGGGTGGTGCCGTGGTAGGCGGTGGCGGTTTGATCGCTGAGGTTGACCTGAATCCAGATGTCGCCGTCGGGCACGTCGTAGCGTGCTACTCGGGTCTGCTCCTTGTGGGGTGTGATCTCGGCGCTCGCCTGGACCGGATTCGCGTCGCCCTCTTCCAGAGCCTTGACGACCAAGTCTGCCGTGGTGGACACATCCGTGACCCGGACACCGTCCACTCCCTTGGTGGTCTCGGCCACCACATCGCCCTTGGTGTTCTTGACGTTGACAGCGGTGACCATATCCCGGTCCAGCCGCCGAGCCAGCTCCTGGTCCAGGTACTGCTTGATGGCCTGCCGATCGAAGCCCAACTCCATGGTCCCCTTGTCCAGATCAGTGACTGGCTTGACCCAGGTGGCCACAGTGACGGCCGGGACGGTCATGCGGTCATCATCGGCACCCTTGATGACCAGGTCCTTGGCCAGTCGCTGGTTGGCCTGAGAGGCCACCTGATTGGCGGCGTCCAGGCTGATGGGCATGGTCACGTCCTTATAGACCAACCCTACGGCCAGATGCCTACCAGGCTTATCTATCAAGGAGGAGACGGCACCCTGTACGCGGCCCAGATCAGGCGCCTTGCCTCCGCGACCCTCCTGGGCCCGGAAGGCGTGTGCACCTTGATCGAAAACAATGGTGGAGGGAACAGACCGGTCCTGGCGGGGAATGAAGCGTTCTGTCAGATACTTGTCCATAGCCAGCTGATCCTGCTCGGCCACCAGCGGCACCGACTCGCCATGGAAGGGGTTCAGCCGGGAGAGGCCTGCGGAGCCCTTGGCATTCATGATCTTGGTAACCGTGGCATCCGAATCCACGCTTACCCCCAGATCCTTCAGTCCCGCCCGAGCGGTGGTGCCTTCACCTCTGAGTTCCACCTGGGAGTCACGTACCTGTCGATCGACGATCTGCCTGACCTGGTCCTTGGTCCGGCCCATCATGACCTGCCCTCCCAGGGTGACGCCAGGGGCCACCCGGTCGCGGAAGAAAGCACGAACACCGAACCAGCAGCCTACGAGAATCAGTACAGCCAGAAGCAACAGGGCCAGGATGGTGCGTCCTCGATGACCGCTTGAAGGAGTCTTATGGGTTGCGCCAGCACCGAAAGCCTGATCTGCTTGTTCGTCGGCGAACAAGTCCACAGGGTCGGGCCCGTTGCCGGTCGTCGGCGGCATGGTCACAGTTTCGGCCTGGTCGACATCATAGATACGAGGCTCTTCTTGCCCCTCCATGGCCATAACACACCTTTCGCTGCTGACAGTTCCTTGAAATATCTTACGACAAGACCAGGTCCGAAAGCACAACACCACTCCAATGAATCAGAGCTCGCTGCCGTACCACTGCTCAATCATGTACCTGGCCACACTGGCCGCCTGGGGTATGCGCAACCGGCCCGAGGCCAGAGCAGCCCCGAATTCCTCCCGTGTGAACCAGTCGGCCTCATCAGTCTCCTGACCATCCACCCGGATATTCGTATTCAGGGACCTGGCTCTGAAGGCCACCATCAGCGATGAGGGGAAGGGCCAGGGCTGGGAACCCAGGTACCGCATCTCCCCCAGGTTCAGGCCCACCTCTTCCAGGGTCTCCCGCCGGACTGCATGCTCCAGATTCTCCCCAGCCTCGACGAATCCAGCAGTGATCGAGCGAAAGCCAGGAGCCCACTTCCGGTTGTGCTGGAGCAGAAGCCGATCACGGCCGTCCACCACGGCCATGATCACTGCGGGCTCGATGCGGGGAAAGAGTATGTGTTTGTCCCCGGATGCATTCCCATGGCAGATCTGAGCCCATCCAGCCTGGCAAGGATGGACCAGTGCGCCACAGCGAGGGCAGAAGGCCTGGCGTCCATGCCATACGGACAAAGCGACCGCACAGGTTGCCAGGCCCACCTGACGCGGACGGCCATGAGGGGCATACTCACGCAGGGCAAGCCAGTCAAAACGCTGATCCGCGGCCTGAGCCAGGTCACGAAGAGGGACCTGGACAGTCCCACGAGCACAGGCAAGATCCAGATCCAGGGCCAGCCAGGCCTGCTGGTCGGCCCTCCCCAAGTAGTAGCAGGGCGGCTCGAGCTGGTCCGTCGAGCCCGCCAGACGACCTCGCAAATATGCAGCAGGCAGGGTGGCCAGACGGATGCTGGCCCCAGTGCGGCCAGCCAAAGCACCCTTGCCCCTGGGCACGGCCACCCTGTCGCCCCGCACCAGGATGACGCCTGTGCCGTCCTGGTCCAGCAGGTGGTCAAGCAACCCGGGCTGTTGACGCGACGCCGTGTCGTAGTCCACATCCCCCTGAGCCAAGGGCAGAAAAGGCAGGGGTCCGGTAAGGGCCAGCGGGGAAAAGACCGTCCCAGAATCGCTCATGACTGCCTCCCCACGCGACGAACCAGGTCCAGCAGGGCCGTGGCCACCTGATCTGGATGCTCGACAGCGCTGAAGTGGCCGCAGTCGTCAATGGCGGTAAAAGTAACGTCGGTTCCGGCCTGACGCATGGTCTGGGCCAGCGGCTCCATGGTGCTTGGGGGGCTGGAGGGATCGCAGCGGCCGCTGACCAGGGCCACGGGCACTCTGATGCGGCCGACCAGATCGCTCTGATCCGGACGGCCTGCAGCCATCCGCTCCCGCCAAGCGATGCCCCTGGGATCCTGGGACTGTATCCATTCGGTCATGGTCTGCACGAAGGCGGGAGAACGCTTGACCGTGGAATCGCCCTCCTGGGGACTGGCGAAGTGCATGACCGGATCAAGTGTTCCCTCCACCTCACAGGTTCGGGCGATCTGCAGCCGGTTGGCACGAGAGGCCGGACGGTCAGCCATCAATGTGGTGTCACATAGGGCCAGTCCGGCCACCATCTGCGGATAAAGCCTTGCTACAGCCTCGACCAGATAACCTCCCATGGAAAGTCCGACCCAGATGGCCTTCTGCGCTCCCGTGGCGGCGATCATGCCCACAAAGGCTTGAGCCATGGCATCCAATGCGCCGGGAAGGGCGCCATCGGAATCTTCCGGACCACAAAAAGCCGGCCCAGGCAGGGGAGATTCGCCTGCTCCCGGCATATCCGGAGCATAGACAGGGAAGGGGGTCATACCCGCACGATCCGCCTGCGCAATCAACGAGGCCGCGCACCGGTCCCACATGCGGTGGTCCACAGGGAAAGCATGGACCAGGACCAGCGGCAGCCCCTCCCTATGACGATATACGGTATTGGCGATGGTCATGCCCGCCTCCAAGGATTCGCGATTCACAGTGCACCGGCCCAGGTCAGTGCGCTCATCAGCACCTTGCCATGCCCGCCGGGCATCTGGCTCATGAAGGACTCCAGCATGTCCCCTTTGGGATCGATCCACTCCACGTCCAAGGTCTCGTCCTGGGGCTTGCAGTCCCCGGCCACCGGTACCAGGTAGCACAGCGCAATGGCGTGCTGGCGTGGGTCGTAGTACTCCGAGACCCCCGGCGTGGGAAAGAACTCGGCCACGGTGAAGGGCTGGGGGCTAGCAGGCAGCATGGGCAAGGCCAGCTGGCCCAGATCCTTGGCGATGTTTCTGGCCAGAGCCTCCCTGATGGTCTCGTGGTAGAGGATCCGTCCGGTGATCAAGGTGCGCTCGATGTTGCCCTGATCGTCCACGCGCAGAAGGGTACCCACCTGAGTGACTGCGCTCATTTCATCCACGCGAACCGGCACTACCTCCACATAGGGCATGGGCAGGCAGCGCCGGGCACGGTCGATAGCGTCACGGTCCAGCCATCCGGGGGGATTCGAGCCCGAAAAACCCCGATTGAAGTCCTCTGGGGTAATGTGTGAGAAAGCGCCACGGTCGCGATCGGCATCGAAGTCGTCATCATCGGGAATCTCATCGTTCAGCACTGGCATGGCTCCATTATCCGCACCAGGCTTGACCGCCCACGGGACCCCGGCGGACATCTCCACCCAGAGCATATTCGGGCGCTTTCTCCAGCCTTGATGGAATGCTGATGATTGAAAGCGGTTGCTAAGCACGGGAGCTTCCCGCGCGACAGTCAAACTACTTCAAGGAGCGTTATCATGGCCACCACGACTATTACTTCGGAAAACTTCGAGCAAACCATCAAGGACAACGACCTGGTGCTCATTGACTTCTGGGCCACTTGGTGCGGACCCTGCAAGGCCTTCGGCCCCATCTTCGAGAAGGCTTCGCAGGCCAACTCAGACATCGTCTTCGGCAAGGTGGACATCGACCAGAACCAAGATCTGGCCGCGGCCGCCGACATCCAGGCGGTCCCCACGCTGATGATCACCAAGCAGGGCCAGATTATCTTCAAGCAGGCCGGTGCACTCAGGTCTTCGGATCTGGACGACCTGATCGACCAGGCACGAAAGGCCGATCTGTCAACCCCAGCACAGGCCTGAGTCAGTCGAGTTGGTTCCACGACCGATTTGCACTAAGGTAGTGTCGTGTTTGTCCAGTGACCCTTTCGGTCTTGCCGGAAGCATGCGGTCGATAGGAAGCATTAAGTCGGCTGATCACTGAGGATCTGTCGGTCCAACAGAGGAGAGTAATGGCGAACCACCGTAGAGGACGGATGAGTGCGGTCAAGGCTCTGACCAAGCGTCAGTGGTTGCGTTTGGCTGCCGGTGTCACTGTTCTCGGCATGGTCGTTGGCGCAGGCTTCGTTTCGCGCGACTTCTACACATCCACTGAAAACTCGGCCAAGTCAGGCGTAACATCCTATTCAGCCACTCAAGATGTGGGTACGGTGTCCCGCGGCAGCACCAGGCAGGCCATCCGCAACGGTGCGGGCGGCGCAAACGCAAACACCTCCTATGTGAGTGTGCAGATCAACGGGAAGAACAAGGTGGTCCTGGGCACAGGCTTCACCGATGTCAAATCCGTGCTGGAGGCCGGGGACATCACCCTGCAGCCGGGAGACCAGATCACACCCTCTCTGACCACTCGCGTCAATGAGAAGACCGTCATCCGCATCGACCGTGCCGGCGCCCAGGTCAAAACGGACGAGTCGCCAATTCCCTTCAACACCATTGAAGAGAAGACCAACTCTCTACCTGCGGGTACCACCAAGGTCAAGACTGAGGGGCAGAACGGTGTCATGGAGACCACCAGCCTGGTCACCGCAGCCGGCAACAAGCACCTGACCAGCAATATCTTCGCCTCCTTCGTCAAGACGGTCCCCGTCGACAAGGTGGTCCTGGTGGGCACTGGTGGCGGCACCCCTGCACAGGCCGGCTCGACCACCACTACAGTCCCTGTGGGCGAAGCCCAAAGCATCGCCCACGATCTGGTTACCTCCCGCGGCTGGGGAGAAGATCAGTTCACATGCTTGGTTCAGCTGTGGAATAAGGAGTCCGGCTGGCGAACCAACGCCGCCAACCCATCGGGCGCCTATGGCATTCCTCAGGCATTGCCTGGCAGCAAGATGGCCTCGGCCGGTCCCAACTGGCAGACTGATGCTCATACCCAGATTGTTTGGGGACTGGGCTATATCCAGGGCCGTTACGGGAACCCCTGTGGTGCTTGGGCTCAATCCCAGGCGGCCAACTGGTACTGATCCATTTTCCTACCACCTGAACCAGGAATCCCCGGCAGACCTCCCAAAGTCTGCCGGGGATTTTCTATATAGGGCAATCTATACAGGGCCACCAATCATCCCGTCATTTTGATTATCCGTTTTGGACTTGAGCGCAATGTTTGCTCACCACGAGATCAGCAGTAAGGCAGACAACAACCAGGATTTATTAAACCAGAACCCTTGGTCGGCCATGCGTCGCAGATCATTCGCTCCCTTGTCAAGATGCCTCCTATCAACCGGGTATCTTTTTGTCGTCTTCGGAGCAGAAACGGGACTGTCCTCGCACCAGCCGTTAGGCCCGCGCCGAGAAAAACCGAGACACCATTTTGAAGCTCAATGTGACTTCGCAACCCATAAAAATGGCGCTATATCCCCCCCCCCTAATCCATCCTGGCTCCCACCTTTTCAGGGGGGGGGGGAACGGGACGAGGGATATCAGCTTGCTTTATAACAGGATTGCCAGTTGAAGCCGCTCAACCAGATCACGGACCAGTAGGGCCTCGCCACTACACATGCGGCGAGGCCCTACTGCTTTGTTGTGTATTTTCTCTCAGTCTCCCCTAGCCAGCAGCTTGCCAAGACCGAATCCTGCACAACTTGGATAGACCTGGAATTCGAAAACCTTGTTCTAGAGGACAGCCTGAAGCACGAAGTCCAGGATGAAGAGGGCCGAGACCGCCCAGATGATGGGGTGGACCTCCTTGCCCTTGCGCTTGCAGACCATGGTCAGGCAGTAGGTGATGAAACCGGCGGCCACGCCATAGGAGATGGAGTAGGCAAAGCCCATGAAGATGGCCGTGAAGAAGGCCGGAATAGCCTCAGACAATTCGCCCCACTCAATCTCGGCGAAGGAGCTCATCATCATGCAGCCCACAATGACCAGAACGGGTGCGGTGGCCGCCGATGGCACAGCCGAAATCAGCGGAGCGAAGACGGCGCTGAGTGCAAAGCAGGCGGCGATGACCACCGAGGTCAGTCCGGTTCGGCCACCGGCTGCGATGCCTGCTGCGGACTCTACGTATGTGGTGGTATTGGAGGTGCCGAAGAGAGCGCCGATGGAGGTTGCGGTGGCATCGGCGAACAAGGCCCTGTCCATCTTGGAGCTGAAGCCACGCCCCGTCTCCAGAGCCTGCTCATCCTCGGCTGAGAAGATGCCTGAGCGCCGACCGGTGCCCACAAATGTACCGATGGTATCGAAGGTGTCCGACAGGGAGAAGGCGAAGATGGTCACCAGAACCACGGGCAGCTTGGCCGGGTCGGAGAAGAGAGCAGGGAAGCCCTCAGGACTGAAAATGGCCAGGAAGGTCTGCGGCAGCTGTGACCAGGCCTGGCCCAGATCGACCGACTTGGCCATGCTGGTGACCCCCATGGGAATGCCCAACAGCGTGACCGCGATGATGGCGATGACAAAGGCGCCTTTGTTGATGAAGGCCAGGTGTCCCTTAAACTTGAAAATCAGGAGGAAGACGGTGAGCAACAAGCCGATGACGAAGAGGATGACCCCTGGGGTGTTGAAGGTGGTCAGTCCAGGGTTGGCACCTGCTGCCGAGGTCTTATCGGGGGTGAACTTGATGATGCCCACATTGAGCAGACCCACATAGGCGATGAAGACACCGATGCCGCCGCCGATGGCGTGCTGAAGCAGGGGCGGAATGGCCTGGATGATCATCTTGCGCAGCTTGGTTGCCGTGACCAGGATGTTGATCAGGCCGCACAGGAAGACCATGCACATGGTCTGCTGCCAGGTGAAGCCCAGCCCCTTGACCACGGTGAAGGTGAAGAAGGCGTCCAGCCCGACACCTGGCGCCACACCGTAGGGCACATTGGCCACCAGACCCATGATCAGGGTGCCGATGATGGCAGCGATCAGGGTGGCGAGAAAGACGGCACCCCAGGGCATGCCTGCAGTGGAGAGCACCGAGGGATTCACCACGATGATGTAGGCCATGGCGAAGAAGGTGGTGATGCCTGCTACCACTTCCGTAGAGACTGTGGTATTATTATCCGAAAGCCGAAATAGCTTATGCATATTCGATTCCTTATTGTCTTATTTGGCGATGAGACAAGGAAAGAATATCACGAGCACTCGGCTTTTTCTGTTACAAGCCCCCTGCTGCCAACCTTCTATCAGGCTCCAATACCACCTCAACACCTTCCGCTAACTTATAATCGGCATACCGGCACGGCCCTGAAGCCGTCCTCATTGACGGGGATGGGCTGACGGATGCAGCGCTTTCAAGGAGGGGTATATGCCCAGGAACAATCATTGGGATCAGGACGATCAGAAGCAGTATCAGCATGTGCACGACAGCGAAGTCGATCGTGGACAGGATGAGCGCGTTGCCGAACGGATCGCAGCAGCCACGGTCAACAAGCAGCGCACCCGCGAGGGCCGCACCCTGCGTCAGGAGCAGGAGCGCCGCGACCAGGGCAAGGACGATAAGAAAAGCAACAGGAAGGACTGAATCCTCATAGGGCGCCCATCAGCAGATGCGCCAAGACCATGAGCACCGCACCGATCACCGCAGTCAGGGCCAGGGTGAATCCCGCCAGTCGGGCGTTGCCAAGGACCTTGTCAGTGAACATGGTGGCGAAAACCGCTGTCGGAGCCAGGCAGCACAAGGCCACCGCCTGACGTATCAACGGTTCGAAGGGCAGCAGATACCATGCGGCCGTCGCGAACAGGATGCCGAAGGGCAGTCGCCAGGCCAGAATCTGCAATACGGACTTGACATCATCCCGTCCGCCGGGCAAGTCCATGAGCATGCCCACCATAAGCATGGAGCAGAATGCGTTGGCCGCCGAGAATGGACGGGTGATCTGGGCTGACCAGCCTGGCAGCGAGATCCCGGTCAGCATGAAGACCACCATGACCATGTAGGTGTCGAAGGAGGGCGAGCTCAGGAAACCCTTGGCTATAGAGATGGCTGCGGCCTTGCGATGAAGTTTGCGGGCATCAGGGTCATCCAGCTTGACCGGCTCCCCTGCATCGGGATCCAGGGACTGGCCCGGTCGAATATGCAGAAGCCCCTGGGTCATGACGTTGGTCCCTGCAGAGACCATGACCGAGTTGCCGATGTCGAACATGGCGGCGGGCACCAGGGCTGCCGTGCCAAGCAGCGACTGAAGCATGGGGAAGCAGAAGCATCCGATGTTGAAACCCGACCCGTTGAGCATAAGAAAAGCCCGCTGGGCCGTATGACGATGCCTGCTGGTCAGAAAGATGGCCAGGGGCGGAATCAGCGAGGCAACGAAGGCGAAGGCCGAGACCAGAAGCAGGCTGGGATTGTGGGGGTTGGTGGCGAAGGAGTAGATGATGGCCCCGGGCAGGACCAGATCGAACACAATGGTCTGCAGCACCCGGTAGTCCAGCGGACGAAAGAGGCCAAGACGCTTGAACAGGTAGCCCACCAGGATGATGCCCAAGAGGGTGGCCGGTTCCAGCAATACTCCCATGCCGTCGCTCCTTCCGCGGATGCCGGAACCATGATACCTGACGGGCGGGTGCGCGGACCGGTTCTGTCTCAGCCGAAGCGACCGGAGATGTAGCGCTCGGTGTCCGGCTCATGCGGGTTGGAGAAGATGGTGGTGGTGTCGTCCATCTCCACCAGGTGACCGGGCTGACCCACGGCCTTGAGGTTGAAGAAGGCTGTATAGTCCGAGACCCTGGCGGCCTGCTGCATGTTATGGGTGACGATGACGATGGTGTAGTCCCGCTTGAGCTCGTTGATCAGATCCTCCACAGCTAGGGTGGAGATGGGATCCAGGGCCGAGCAGGGTTCGTCCATGAGCAGGACCTGCGGGTGCACAGCCACTGCACGGGCAATGCAGAGCCGTTGCTGCTGACCACCTGAGAGCCCGATGCCTGGCTTATCCAAGCGATCCTTGACCTCGTTCCAAAGATTGGCACCGCGCAGGGCCCACTCCACCAGATCGTCCGCGTCGGACTTGGCGATGTGCTTCTTGTTGAGTCGTATGCCGGCCAGAACGTTCTCCCTGATGGACATGGTCGGGAAGGGATTGGCCCTCTGGAAGACCATGCCCACGTCCCTGCGCACCTCGACCGGATCCACATCCGGCCCGTAGAGGTCACGACCTTCCAACAGCACCTGCCCGCTCACATGCGCACCCGGGGTGATCTCGTGCATGCGGTCCAAGGTGCGCAGGACTGTGGACTTGCCGCAGCCGGATGGGCCGATGAAGGCAGTGACCTTGTTAGCCTGGATGCGCATGTTTACGTCTTGGACAGCCAGGAAGTCGCCGTAGTAGACGTTGAGGTGGTTGATGTCTATGCGTTGGCCCATGTTTCGGCCTCCGTTTCTCTCATGGCGGCGCTCAATGGGTCCGCCCAACGGCAAAGATGCGCGAGACCAGCCGCCCCAGCAGGTTGAGCAGCAGGACGATAAGGATAAGCACCAGGGCCGCAGCCCAGGCCCGCTGCATGTGGATGTCGGTCAGGCATCCCGGGTCAGCGCCCGGCCCGCAGACGGCCAACCCCTGGGAGTACTCGTTGTAGACGAAGACCGGCAGGGTGGTCATCCTCCCGGAGAAGAGGTTGGGGTTGGTGGTGGCGATGAATCCCGAGGCTATCAGCAGTGGCGCCGTCTCCCCGATGACCCTTGCCACAGCCAGGATAGTGCCCGAGACGATGCCGGGCAGGGCCGTGCGCAGAACAATGCTGGTGATGGTCCGCTGCTTGGTCACTCCTAAGGCATAGGCCGCCTCCCGCAGGTCGTTGGGAACCACGGCCAGCATATCCTCGGAGGTCTTGACCACCGTGGGCAGCATGAGCAGGGAGAGGGCCACCGAACCAGCCAGCCCGTTGACGGTGCCTGGCCCAACTACTAGGGCGAACATGGAGAAGGCGAAGAGACCAGCCACGATGGAGGGAATCCCGCTCATCACGTCCACCATGAGACCGATGGCCTTGGCCAGGCGGCCTCCATGGGCGTATTCGACCAGATAAACCGCGCACATGACACCCACCGGAATGGATATGACCATGGACCCAAAGGTGATCTCCAGGGTGCCGATTACCGCATGCAGGATGCCGCCGTAGCCTCCGGACGGCGTGGGGTTGCCGCCCACCACCCCGCTCATGTTGTGGGTGAGAAAGTCAGGCGTCAGCCGTCGCACCCCCTTGGACAGGCTGACCCAGAGCACCGAGACCAGCGGGATCAAGGCAACCAGGAAGGAGAGCCCGATCAGGACGGTCATCAGCCGGTCCTTGCGCTTGCGTGCCCGGATGGAGGACCTGGTTGGCCTGAAGCGGTCAAAGTCGATGACCGGCCCGCGATCAGTTCGGCTTGCCATCATGCACCCGCCTTTGCTGTGATCCTGCGCGCCAGATAATTGACGATGAAGGTGATGATGAAGAGGACCAGACCGGTGGCCACCAGGAGGGCCACGCCCTGGGAGTCCGCCTCGGGGAACTGGGCGGCGATGTTGGCGGCGATGGTCTGGCTCTTCGAAGCCTGCAGCAGCCGCAGGGAGTAGCTGAAGCCGGGCGAGAGAATCATCAGCACCGCCATGGTCTCGCCCAGGGCGCGTCCCAACCCCAGCATGGAGGCTGAAATGATGCCCGAACGGCCGAAGGGAAGGACCGCAAGCCGGATCATCTCCCACTTGGTGGCGCCCAGGGCCAAGGCGGCCTCCTGCTGCAGTCGAGGGGCCTGAATCAGGATGTCACGGGTGACCGAGGTGATGATGGGCAGAATCATGACCGCCAGCACCAGGGCCACCGTGGCCACGGACCGGGCCGGGGCTGCAACGGGTCCTGAAAAGAGCGGAATCCATCCTAAATGAACAGACAGCCAGCGCCAGAAGCCAGTGATATTGGGAACGAGGACCAGAGCCCCCCAGAGCCCGTAGATCACCGAGGGCACGGCGGCCAACAGGTCGATCACCGTGCTGAGCAGCGTGGACAGGCGGTTGGGGGCGTAGTAGCCGATGAAGAGAGCAATACCCAGGGAGACGGGGAAAGCCAAGAGCAAGGCCAGGCCGGCAATCAGAATGGTGCCGAAAACCAGCGGGCCCACATAGCCCAGGAAACTGCTCGCCCGTCCACCGCTCAGGGAGATTATGGCCTGGGTGCGGGAATCAGGGTCTCCGGTGAAGGCCGGAAAAGCACGCAGAATCAGAAAGAGGGTGACCGCAGCCAGGGCCAGCAGGATCAGGATGCCCGCCCCGGTGGCGCAGGCCTTGAAGATCCGATCCACCCGTTTGGCCTTGTTCAGGGTTGCGGTCTCGTCCGGTTTGTCGCTCATGACTTCCCCCCGATGGTCTCTACCGAGGCCATGGCCTGGCTGCGCAGCCCTTGCCCCAGCTCGGCGCTGCCCGCATTGGCCGCAGCCATGCGCTGACCCTGCTCGCTCAGCAGATAGGTTAGCCAGGCCTTGGCGAACTGGGCCTTGGATCCGTCCCGATCATCTCGATAGACAGCGCATACCACGTCGTAGGAGACCAGAACGATAGGATAGGTGTGCTCCCGGGTGGTGCGGTGGTTCACGGTCAGGACCACCCTGCCAGGCTGACTGGCCTGAGGATCCCGCTGGGCCGCATCCAGCAGGTTGGCCACGGTCTTGGCTGTAGGCGGCTGCCAGGTCTTCCCCACCTGGACGGCCACGGTGCCCAGCCCTGTGGTCTGGGCTGCGTCCGCATAGCCAAAAGTGCCCTTCGCCTGGTTCATGGTCATGACCACTCCGGCAGTGCCCTTGGCACCCTGCCCCAGGTCGTTGGGCCAATTCTCACCCGCTGGATAAGGCCAGGCGGACCCGGCCGTGTCGTGCAGGTAGGACAGGAAGCTCTTCGTGGTGCCCGACTTGTCCGAACGATGAATCACGGTGATGTCCAAGTCGGGCAAATTGGCCTCCGGATTGAGCGCTGCGATGCGCGGATCACGCCAGTTGGTGACCTTTCCGGAGAAGATCATGGCAATCAGAGCCGGGTCCATCCGCAGATGGCCATCTGAACCCTTGGGCCACAAATCAGGCAGATTGTAGGCCACAGCAATCGGGGTGGCGTAAACGGGCAGGTCAAAGGCCGTACCGGAACCGCAGACCTTACGCGAGCGCTCAAGCTGATCGCTGGTCAGCGGCGCATCGGTGCCGGCCCAGATGGTCGAACCCGACAGGAAGGCGTTGACACCAGCACCGGAACCTGCCGGATCGTAAGAAATGCGCGCCCCAGGATGCTGCTTGCGGAAGCCGGCTATCCAGGCCTCGTCAGCGCTCTGCTGGGAGGATGCGCCAGATCCGGCAAACTCGCCCTGGAAGAGGGCCTGATCTGCATTATTGCCTGTTTCACCGCCGTCGACGGGGACATTGTCGCCGCAGGCCGCCAGGGAAATCATCATTGCCAAGGACATGAGGAGGGCCGGGAATCTGCCACGACCATGATCATGTGCGTGCATGCTACCTACCTTGACCGCCGTTGCATTTCGAACGTCCGTCCTCATCAGCCCGTGTTGGACCCTCTCGTATTCACATTACCGAAGCTCGCATCACACAGCATACTGGAAACGCTGACCGCCGGACAAGGTCGCCACATCCGCGTCAGCCATGTGGAAAAACCCAATCACAATCCACAGCCGGGTATATTATAAGGTCATTGTCAGACGCTTAGCTCTCTTGTTCTTTTCTTAGTGTCACCGGTATCGGTATGCCCTGATTTGCTTTCTAGGACGGCACCGCGGGGAGCGGTATGCGCAGTGAGGACTAACCCAAAGGAAGTGGTGGTGCATGAGGAAGCAGGAGCTCGCCAAGCAAGGGCGGACCCTCAGCAAGGACGGAGCCTTCGTCAACGGGAGGCTCACCCATGAGGCCTTCCTTTCGCTGGCCATCCTGACCGTCATCACCTTCCTGGGCAACTTCACCCAGCTGCAGCTGGCTTCGGCCCTGCCCACCATTGTGGACGAGTTCCACATCACCCTGACCACCGGCCAGTGGCTGACCTCGGTATTCCAGCTGGTCATGGGAGTCATGGTGCCGTTGACCGGTTTTCTGACCAAACGCTTCTCCACCAGGCAGATCGTCATCACCTCCATGGCCGTCTTCACCCTGGGGTCGTTGCTGAGCTGGCAGTCGCAGACCTTCGCCCTGGTCCTGCTGGGCCGTATCCTTGAGGCCATAGGCACGGGAACCATGTGGCCCGTTCTGCAGATCACTGTCTTCTCCATCTATCCGCTGGCCAAGCGTGGCATGGCCATGGGCACCGTAGGCCTGGCCATGAGCGTGGCTCCGGCCATCGGCCCGACCTTGGGCGGCTGGCAGACGGACGCCAACGGCTGGCGTTCCATCTTCCTGACGCTGAGCATCTGCGGAGCTGTGGCGCTGCTCCTGTCCATCTTCGGCCTGCGCAACTTCGGCCAGCGCGATACCAGCGTCAAGGCGGACTTCTTCTCGGTGGCCCTGTCCATCTTCGGATTCGGCGGCCTCATGTTCGGCTTCACCAACATCGAGAACTTCCCCATCACCTCCTTCATGACCTGGCCCTTCATGCTGGTCGGCCTGATCGGGATCATCTGGTTCGTACTTCGCCAGCTTCATCACGACAAGCCCCTGCTGGATCTGCATGTGCTGCGGATCAAGAACTTCACTGTGGGCACCATCATCGCCTCCATGTCCTTCTTCGCCTTCAGCTCAGTCACCGTCATCCTGCCCATGTACATCCAGACAGATCGCGGCTTTTCGGCCACCATGAGCGGTCTGGTCATGCTTCCAGGGGCCATCGGCACTGCCATCGCCCAGTTCTTCGGCGGTCGGCTGCTGGACCGCTGGGGTGCACGACCCGTAGCCATGACCGGTTGCTCGGTCCTGCTGCTGGGCACCATCGCCATGAGCATGATCAGCGCCAATACCTGGATTGGCCTGGTCTCCATCTGCCAGTTCATCCGTCAAATCGGCATGGGCTTCACCCTGATGCCCTTGACCACCTGGTCCCTGAACAACCTGGCTCCCAAGGACGTTTCGGCTGGTTCGGCCGTCACCAACACGGCCCGGCAGATCGCCGGCGCTGTCGGAGCCCCCATCCTGGTCATCCTCATGGAGACCATCACCACCCTGCGCCACAACGCTCTGGGCGGCGGCCACTCCACCCAGATCGCAGCCAATATATTCGGCGTGCAGTGGGCCCTGCGCATCTCAGCACTGATCTGCCTAGGCATGGTCCTGCTGGTTTACTTCGGCGTTCGTGGAAACGGTGCTGGCTCCGGCCGCCAGATGACCCGCATGCTCCTGCGCCACATGCACATCATTCACACCGACGCTCCCGCCCTCACAGCTTCCACCGCCGACCCTAAAACCCAGGCCTGATCACCGGAGAGTTTTTTCCTCCGGCACCTGCTGGATCTGGGCAGATTCATCGCAAGCTGCAAGATAGACAGGCTAGTAAATACAAGACCTCAATTGAAAGATGTCAGTTGTCGGCTAATCCTATCGGCGGAAGCATCGGTCTCCCCCAGGCCAGCGCTCAGCGATCCTGGGGGAGAGGCTGGCCTGGGCAGGTATGCAGAACGGCCAGCATGGCCTGCTTTTCCGAGCTGGTGACGCTCAGTGAATACTTGTCCTTGACCGCTATCTGACGGGCCACATAGGAGCACTGATATCCCTTGTTCTCGGGCAACCAGTAGTCGGCCGAGGCACTCCCCTTGGCCTGGTTGGCGGAGCCGTCAACAGCAAGAAGATTGTAGGGGTCGTTGCCAAAACGGTAACGACGGGCCGTGTCCCACTTGCTGGCTCCTGATCGCCAGGCATTCTCCAGGGCGACCACGTGGTCAATCTGCACGGCCGAACTGGTCTTCGGTCCTCTGACGAATTCGATGGTCCGCCCGGTATAGGGATCCTGTAGACGACCGCTGGCCACCTTGCACCCTCCGGGAGTAGTGGTACGCAGGTCAGTCAGGTCACGGGTCAGCACATCCTCGCGCACATTGCAGCCGTTGCCGTCCTCATCGGTCTCCTTGAAACCAAAGGCCTCACGCCGATACTGGCGGCCGGGACGGGCATGATCGTCCACTGTCAGACCCTGAAGGGTCTGGGCCGCATCGCCGGTTGCCGTATATCGTCCGGTCAGCCGTCCGACTCCACCGTTGACCCTTGGCAGTATCAGGCCGATGGTGATGCCCAGGACCACAGCCACTACCAGAAGGATCAGCACCCGTTCCGTGAGTGATTCGCGACGGAAGCGGCCCGGGGCGGGATTTCGCCAGACCGAACCATACCGGCTGCGGCCTCGATACCGATATCTTCTACGTCTCGGACCGGTCATCTACCGCCGATACCTCCTATGTCGACTGCATGCATGAATCATCCATCATAGCGGTCAGGCGTAGGCATAGGTCATCGGGTCGTGTCCTGCGCGCACCGAGGAATCCATCGCATCGATGGCGGCATGCTCCTCAGTGGTCAGGCTGAAGCCAAAGAGGTCCAGGTTCTCCGCCTGCCTTTCTCGATGGACAGACTTGGGAATGATAATGGTCCCGTTCTCAATATGCCAGCGCAGTACCACCTGAGCCGGCGTGACCCCATGGGCCTGTGCGATTTTCTCCAGCCTTCCGCCTCCTGCTGTCAGGTCTGCACCGCGCGCCAATGGCGAGTATGCCTGGACGGCGATACCGTGCTCCTTGCAGAAGACCGTCACCGTGCGCTGCTGCCAGCTGGGGTGCAGCTCAATCTGATCCACGGCAGGATATTCCCCGGTCTCCCGGTGTAGCCGTTCCAGATGCTCTGGGAGGAAGTTGCAGACCCCTAGGGTCCGCACCCGCCCTTCATCGCGCAGCCGATGGAAAGCGCGCCAAACCTGGTCGGCCCGCCAATCGAACGGTGTTGGCCAGTGGATCATATACATGTCGACATAGTCAGTGCCAAGCAGGGCCAGCTGGCGGTCGAAGGCACGCAGAGCGCTGTCATAGCCCTGTTCGGAATCACGCAGCTTGGTGGTCAACCACAGTTTGGCACGCTCAGGACTACTCTGGCAACGGAAAGCCTTGAGGCCACGGCCCACACCGCCCTCGTTGCGGTAGCCCGCTGCCGTATCGATGTGACGATAACCCAGTTCCAGGGCAGATTGCACTACTCCAGCGGTTTGATCATCGTCGATCCTGAGCACGCCCAGGCCCACCTGCGGAATGCGATTGCCATCAGACAATAGAATGTCAGGAACTGCTGTCACGGTCCACACCTTTCCAGACGCGGCCCAGCAGTCTGCCGGGCCATGCTCGCTCCATTCTAGAGCCGGGCAAAAGCCCAATTACAGTAGAACAGGCCCACGTGGTCAAACGTGTCCACACATGCACAGGCCTAGAATTTGGTAATGCCGAAGAAGTAGATCAGATGGGTATCGAACCAGTGGTAGCCAAGGTCGAATACGGGCAGGAAGCCGATTCTCATCATCATCCCGACCGAACCCCAGGCGAAGAACAAGCCGAGTACAGCCAACAGCCACATGAGAGCGCTGCAGATTCGCCGTGTTTTGATCAATCGACGACGGCGGTTGGCTTCTGATCGGGTCTCCTGCCCATGGCTGACCATGATCGTGGCCAGCGGCTCTCCCATGGTCCCGGGTCCTGTCGCCTGAGATTCCAGATGTTCCATCTGCTCCAGGTCGTGACGACAGTTGCGCCGGCGACGTGATAGCAGGTACCAACCCACAAGGCATGCAAAAAACAGGGCCAGGAGGACCCAGACCATGTAAATGGGCGCACCCTCAGGTTGGGTAGGGGGCACGTCATCGCCGATATAGTGCCCGCGTACAATCAAACGGTGAGAGTTGACGCCATAGGGATAGCAGGTCAGCAGGGTCACATAGTTGGAATTCTGGACTGGCTGCAGTGCGCTGACGTCAGTAGGCAAAATGATCTTAATCTGGTCTACCTTATAGCTCATATGCCGCTTGAGTACTCGTACCTGAAAGACGTCCCCTTTGCGCAACTGGGTCAGGTTATCGAAAAGCATGTAGCCGACTTCGCCGGTGTGCCCGGTGATGACGGAGTGGATGGTTCGGTTGTCAGTCGGCACGTGAGTCGTGGCAATGTGCCCTGTGCCGTCCTTGAGAACCGCGTCGCTGGTACCGTGCCGCACAGGCAGCTTAAGGTTGATCTTGGGAATCTCCACATATGCCATCATGCCCTTGCCATCTACATTGAGGGTTTTGTAGTAGCGACCCAGTGGCTCCTTGACTTCCTTGTACTTGAAGGGGTCTCTCAGTGTAGGCTTGCCCAATTCCTCGTCATATTTCTTGGCATCGCGCCACATGGCTCTGCGCTGTGCCGGCGAAAGAGCCTCCACAATCTGATCGTAGTTGTCCATTGCAGAGGAATCCTGGTAATAGTTCACATAGGCGGCCAACAGAGGATAGAGGAAGATCGCCAGACCAATCAGAAATGCCAGAGTCTCCAGGAGCCCGAATCCTCGACCGGACTTGGCTGTCTTTCGACCCTTCTTTGTCTGTTTGGATGCTGTCACAGTAATCTGACCAGCATTGCCTTGCTTATCTATTTCTTTGGGATGATTTCCTGAAACGACGATTATCGGGGCCAATGACTTGGCTTGGCCCGAAACTGACACTGGATCTGCTATTGCATTTGAACCATGCAAGTCTGAAGTACCGCGGTCCTTAGGTGCTGCCAATGGGGGAAAGGATGGCGGCAGATCAGAACTAGGAGCATAGGTAGGCGGCATATCCGCTTGCCCTGCAGGAATGGACGCATTTGCAACATCACCGTTGCCGGTGACATGAGCTGGGCTCATAGTAGCCGAGTCAGTATTCTGGTCCATTTATAGCCTTCCTCGTGCTGCATTTCAAATAGTCCAGTTAATAACTATAAATAGCTTTTGGCATACAAAGACCGGCGGCACCTGTATGATGCCGCCGGTCCTTTATACACCCTCACAGACGCCGTTGATATCTCGAGACGACATCATACCGGTATGACTATGAGAGAATACCTAGCGCTTATCCCGGTTCCAGGAGCGCGCAACGATTGCCAAGTAGAGGCCTATCACGGCCAGAATCAAGAGCAGAATGCCAGGGGCTACCATGGATACACCGGTAGCTGCCAGCTTTCGTGGTCCTGATCTCGCGACAGGAACAGTCTGGATCCCATTCCCAGTTTGGGTTCCGTTCTGAAACTCATCCTGAGGCACGTCAACGAGCTTAGGACTAATGGTTACATCGTACAGCGGATGAACCTCACCCTGCTTCCGGTAGAGCGGCAACTGCACAACTACAGGATCTACCTTCACTTTTTCGCTCTTTGGTGGCGATACTAAAGTGACCAGCCAATATGAGGCATTGAAGTAGTCTCCGTCAAAAACAGCTGGGCTTCCTCCTGTCAGTGTCGACGCTTCTAGATCAAGATGGGCTCCTGTGAGCCAGACACCCTGAGATTTTGCTTCTGACGCGTTGGTGATGGTGCCGGCCTGATCAGAAACACCGTAGTATTCGGCGGGCTGTTTCTTATCCTTGAAAGCATCCGGGTTAGCTGCCACCTCGCTGCTGATAGCCGCTTGAGCCTTATCAGCGCCAGGATTCTGGTCAAGTGCCTTCACCCGGCTCTTCAGAGTAGTGGGATCCAGTCTAAGGGCACGAAATATATACCCTGCTCCAGCCGATACAGGAGCACTCGGCAGGATGTCATTCTGATCACCTTTACCTGAATGTCCTCTCTTGAGTTGCACCGTCAGGGTCGGGTTGACCGTCGCCGCCTCTGCCGCCGGCGTCATATCGAAAGCAGTCAGACCTAAACAGGCCAAGACCACAATCAGACAGGGCAGGACCCGGCGGGTGAGGCATTTCGGCAAGGCAATTCCCTTCATAAACCTTCCCTTCCAAGGCCGCCTTTCGACGACGTGGTTGCGTCAGATCCGCTGGCCTAAATGACACCAGACCAACGGCCCCGACATGTACGAACCGACTCTAAACAAGGTCCGTATGAAAATGGCGGACGATTCACAGAGGAACCGTCCGCCATCAGGTCACCTCACATAATTTCTAATGTGACCGCATCATCAGGCCCGGGCGGCGTTGTTGCGCCGACTACGTGCGTAAAGAGCACCACCCATAAGCAGAGCACCGACGACCAGCAGGAGCACGATACCGCGACCACCTGTTAGAGGCAGCGACAATGGAGCATCAGCCGCACCCTCTTCATAATGCATCAGGTACTTTTGAACATCTACATTGTTGTACTTCAATGGGTCCTGCTTTGTATTATGCTCGGCAGGAGTCACGTTGAATTGACCGAAGTTCAACGAACCATACGCTGGCTCTATAGCACCATTAGTACCATAGGTCTGAGCGAGCTGATCCTCAGTCTGACCTTTCACATTTGAGTACGTTACCTCAGTAAATGGAGAAATGGGCTTACGCCATCCGGAGGGGGTCGAAGTTTCTTCGAGGACCCAGTGAACATCCTGTACCGTCTTGACATCTGAACCCTCAGCTTGTGCGGAGGCTGCGGGGCCAAAAATAGGTAGACCTGCGAAAGCTACTACACCTTGTTCATTAGCCGTAGCCTTGTAGAGTTGAACACCCGCTTTATCAGCTGCGGCTTCGGTATAGAATTTACCATCTGTACCAAGGTATGAATCCGGATGATCTTGATCCTGAATCAGTCTGTATACCGTGCCAGGCAGTGCGGCGTAGTCTTTATCCTTAGATTTTATGGAGCCAAAGACAAACACAGCATTGAGGACGTTGGTATGCTCAGACGTGGGAGCTCCCTTATTTTCGCGGTAATCGGAAGCTGCATCATTGGCGACACCATTAGTTGCAGTAGAATCTCCATCTGGAGTTACCGTAGCGCTGTAGGTGACATCGACATGAATATCGGCCTTGGCACTGTCTCTCAGAGTTTTAGCAAAAGCAGTACTGAAGAACGTGAAATTGTAGTAATTCGAGTTACTGTCGCTTGTAGTGAACATCTTGCCTGTGCCGACCAACCGATCAGGATTCTTAACATTATCTAGCTTGTAGTCTGTGTCTTTCGTCAAGACCGTGTCTACCTGGTTTCCTGTGCCGTCCTTATAATGAACAGCCACATTGAAGCCATTATCATCCACTTTCAGAGCAGTGGACATACGATCAGAAATCTTGATATCTGCGAAATTTCCAGCCAGCTCAGTAACATCAAGCTTTCCATCACCTGTTGCAGGGGCACTATCTGCATATATCTTTTGAGTCAGCTTGTAATCAATTTTGTCACCTGCGACTGCTGTACGCTGAGACTTGACTCCACCCTTAGAATCGTAAACATTTTGCACAGTCTTGGAGAAGACAGTACTGTTCACATTCTTGGGATACAGATGCAGATGGTAGATATAACCAGTCTGCTTTGTACCAGTCAGTGCCTGTGTAGCATAGGGCAAACCGAAGAACGAAGGAGCAGCAGGAGTGTACTTTGACGAATCGAGTTTATTGGGATTCTTACTAGCGAACGCCCAGGATTTATCTGTATTCTCCGTCAAGATGTAGTAATGCCCTACACCATCTTTAGCCGGTTGGAAAGCCTTCACCGTAGATGTCTCTGAAGGCTGCCCGTTTTCTTTTGCGTTGGCAATCTTACCAAGATTAGCTGCAGTTGTGTCGGCCTCATACCATGTACTAATGACGCCTTGGCCATCGGTAACACCAGCGTATTGGGTGCCAAGCGTTTTATAAGTACTAGAGTCGCCCGGCTTAATATCAGCTAAACTCTGGCCATCTGCATGCGTCACTTCCTGGACATTGAACAAAATATCCTTGGCGGGCAGCAGATCGTGATTTTCCTTCAACTGATCGAGATCATTAGCAGAACCGGTGGGGTTAAGACCACCAGAGAGAGAGAGGAACTTAGTGACCGTCAGAGTAGGCGTCTCACTGGTCATCGCCCCTGGTATGAAGTCATCTTCAGTTTTGTAACCATAATCATCGTTAGCGGCTGAAGCCTGGGTGGCTGGCAGAACGACCATGCCCGCTAGGAGCGTCGCTCCGGCGACCGCCAAGCCTAAAAGCTTAGGGAGCCTTATCCCTTCATTATCTCGTTGCATGTGCATGCACGCTTTCCCTTCTGTATTAATAGGCACAGGATGGCCAGGCACATCTTCGCCTCCCCAACCGATCACTTCCCCGACTCAGGGGGGTGGGCTTTATGTCAACTTTGGGACATGCCACTGTTCCCATTGCCTAATCATCACTGTACCGACAAAATTGTGACAACGCAAACCGACAAGCCGAATATGTAAAGGCCCCGCCACATGTGCAGTGGCGGGGCCTTGCTATCTTCTGGAACAGGCGCTCAGTGCCGGTTATTCAGCCGATGGTAGAGCTCAGCGGCACGCAGGTCGGCCTCGAAGCGCCGGGGTTCAGTGTTCTCGTCGATGACGGCGAGTTCCACACCAGCCATGCGTGCGAAGTCCTCCCAGGCTTCACGGCCCACAGTGGTGGTCATGCAGGTATGGTGGGCTGCGCCGGCGCGCAGCCAGCACTCAGCCGAGACCTTGAGCGAGGGCCGCGGCTTCCAGAGCGCACGTGCCACGGGCAGCTTGGCCAAGGACCCGCCGGGCTCGACCACATCCACCACATTCATGACCAGGCGGAAGCGTTCGCGCACATCCGCCAAGGAGACGACCACAGCATCGGTGCAAGGCGTAGCCGTGAAGACCAGGCGCACCGGATCCTCCCTTTCGCCGATAGACAGGGGGTGGATCTCCAGGCGGGGCCGTCCCTCGGTCAACAGCGTGGGCGAGACCTCCAGCATGTGGGCGCCCATGATCTCCTCATGGCCGGGCACGAAGTTGTAGGAGTAGTCCTCCATGAGCGAGCAGCCGCCCTTGAGCCCGTAGCCCATGACGTTGCCGATCCGAATCAGAACCGATGTCTTCCAGTCGCCCTCTGCCGAGAATCCGTACCCGTCAGCCATCAACCGCTGAGCTCCCACGCCGGGCAGCTGACGCAGGCCTCCCAGATCCTGGAAGTTGTCCACGGCGGCAGTGGCACCCACCTCTTCCATCATGGCCCGCATGCCGAGCTCTTCGCGGGCGGCCACCATCAGGGAGTCGTACCGGGAGTCCAAAAGTTCGGGAGCCACCTCATAGCTGCGCTTGTAGTCCTCGATCAGATCCTTGACCTGGTCGTCGGTGACGGCGTTCACATGGTCCACCAGCTCGTTGACCGGCCAGGTGTTGACGGAGACGCCGAAGACCCGCTCGGCCTCGGTCTTGTCGCCCTCGGTGACGGCAACGTCGCGCATGTTGTCGCCCCAGCGGCAGACCTTCATATTGTTGGCGGCATCCCAGCCGGCGCAGGCGCGAGCCCAGACGCCGATCTTGTCGGCAACCTCGGGGTCGGTGTAGTGGCCGACCACGATCTTGCGCGGGATTCCCAGCCTGGTCAGGATGTAGCCGAACTCACGGTCGCCGTGGGCCGACTGGTTCAGATTCATGAAGTCCATATCAATGGTGTCCCAGGGGATCTCCACATGATGCTGGGTGTTCAGCTGCAGTAGCGGCTTGCGCAGCTTCTCCAGACCTCTGATCCACATCTTGGCCGGGCTGAAGGTATGCATCCAGGCCACCACGCCGATGCAGGCCGGGTTCGACGAGGCATCGACCATGAAATTCAGGATGGAATCCGAGTCCTTCAGAGTGGGCTTCAGAACCAGCTTGACCGGGATCCGCCCAGAGTCGTTGAGGGACTTGGCGATGTCCGCCGCCTGGACGCCCACCTGGCGCAGAGTCTCCTCGCCGTAGAGGTCCTGCGAACCAACGGCGAACCAAAGCTCCTTGCCCTCGAAGGGATTTTTCATGCTCATACTTGCTCCTTTGCTTATTTTTTCCAACTCAGTGCTGGCCGTAGACGTGCTGGTACCGGTCGTTGAGCTTGGCTATGTCGGCCGGATCGATGGGCTTGGGCGTGCCGATCTGCTCAGCCGCCCAGACCGTGTGGGCCACCTCTTCGGTCATGGCCGCCGCCTTGACAGCAGCCTCGGCATCGGCCCCCACGGTGAAGGGCCCATGGTTGCGCATGAGCACAGCCGGGCAGCCCGGGTGATCCTTGAGGGTGTCGACCACGCCCTTGCCGATGGCCTCGGAGCCGATCAGCTCAAAGGGACCGACCGGCACGGGACCGCCGAACTCGTCACCCATCATGGTCAGCACGCAGGGAATATCCCTGCCGGTGGCCGCCCAGGCGGTGGCATAGGTGGAATGGGTGTGGACCACGCCATAGACCTCGGGCATATGCCGGTAGATATAAGCGTGCGATAGCGTGTCCGAAGAGGGGGCCTCGGCACCGTCGACCACGTTGCCATTCAGATCGGTGACCACCATGGAGCCCGGGGTCAGGTGCTCATAGCGCACCCCCGAGGGCTTGATGACCATCAGATCGGCAGAACGCAACCGCTGCGAGACATTGCCCGCCGTCCAGACCACCAGATTCCACCTGGTCAATTGCGCATGCAGGGTGGCCACCTGCTCGCGCACCAGTTTCACCTCGTCGCGCACCTCGGGCGAATAATCAGCCAAGGACACCATCAGCAACTCCTTTTCCCGGCCCGATCCTGCTAATCCGGCCGCTTGACGTTTTCAGCTACCGGCCTCATCCCTGCAGGGGGATGGTCTTCACAGCCGCCTGCTCGATGGGCAGGCCCTTGGTGAAGCGGTCGAAGAAGGCTCTGAAGCCCTTCACATCAGCCGGGTCCGGCTGCTCTGTTGTGGACTGGACCCCTGCAAAGACATTGGCATCCAGGTAGTCGGCCAGGGTCTGGTCGGCATGACCCAGGTAGTCGGCCAGAACGGCCATGCCCCAGGCGCCCCCCTCGACAGCAGTGGACATGACCTTGATGGGGGCATTGAAGGCTGCGGCCAGGATTCGCTGGGCCACCTTAGGGGTGGCGAAGATGCCGCCATGGCCAACCATGGTGTCCACCTGGACATGCTCCTGGCGGGTCATCACATCCATGCCGATGGTGACCGGCGAGAAGGCCGAGAAGAGCTGGGCACGCATGAAGTTGGCCAGGGTCATCCGTCCCTCGGGGCCGCGGGCAAAGACGGGCCGGCCCTCCTCCAGACCAGCCAGGAACTCCCCGGAATAGAAGCAGTAGTTGATCAGCCCGCCGGCATCCTTGTCTCCCAGAAGGGCCTGGTTGAACAGGGTGGCGTAGAGCGCATCCCCCTTGAGATCCAGACCGGCGGCCTTGGCGAATTCCCCGAACAGCCCCACCCAGGCGTTCAGGTCCGAGGTGAAGTTGTTGGCATGGCTCATGCCGGCTGGATCCCCAGCCGGTGTGGTGACCGGATCCACCTCTGGATGGAAATCACGCAGGGGATGTTCCAGGACCACCATGGCGAAGATGGATGTGCCCGCAGACACGTTGCCGGTGCGGGGACGAACCGCGTTGGTCGCCACCATGCCGGTTCCCGCGTCGCCCTCGGGCGGGGCCATAGGTACGCCGGGCTGCAGCTGACCACTGGGATCAAGTAGGGCGGCCCCTTCTGCGGTCAACGCGCCCGCATCGCTGCCGGCGGTCAATGGCTCAGGCAACAGGTCGTGGATGTCCCAGGGCTGGGCCTGGACCTGGGGCAGTCTGGAGAAGATGTCCAGCAGGCCCTGGTCGAACTCCTTGCGGGAGGAGTCGATGGGGAACATGCCCGAGGCATCGCCGATGCCGATGACCTTGCGGCCGGAGAGCCTCCAGTGCATGTAGCCGGCCAAGGTGGTGATATAGGCCACCTTGGGCACATGCTCTTCGCCGTTCAAAATGGCCTGGTAAAGGTGGGCAATGGACCAGCGCTCGGGAATGTTGATCTTGAAAGCCTGCGAAAGCTCCTCGTGGGCCTGGCGGGTGTTGGTGTTGCGCCAGGTGCGGAATGGCACAAGCAGCCGACCATCCTTGTCGAAGGCCAGGTAGCCGTGCATCATGGCCGAAATTCCCATGGCGCCTATCTTGGTCAGCGTCACCCCATACTGGCGGCGGACATCCTCGGCCATGGCCGCATAGGCCGCCTGCAGACCCTGATGGATCTGGTCCATGGAGTAGGTCCAGAGGCCGTCCTCCAGCCGGTTCTCCCACTCGACGTCCCCTGCGGCCAGCGTCCGGTAGTCATGGTCGATCAGCACAGCCTTGATGCGGGTGGAGCCGAATTCGATGCCCAGACTGGTCGCGCCCTCCTGTAATTCGCTAACGATGACGCCTTGTTCGCCAAGAACCATGTCCGCTCCTTTGCCTGATATGTTAACGCTCACATAGTCTGGTTACAATTGTATCTGAGACCAGAGCATCAGGCAAGCCCGCCGAATGCGGGCCGACGGTAGTCAGAGGCGCTTGACGGCGTAGCCCAGGGACCGACGCTGAATCACGTCCGCCTGGATCAGCCCCACCCCATGGTGGGTGACCGGGAAGTCCACCGGCTGTCCCTGGTGAAGCAGGGCCAGGACCTGCCGCATCGTAGCCACGCCCAGATCCTCAAAGCGGGGGCGAACCGTGGCCAGCGGCGGAAACATGTTGTCTACCGTTGGAACGTCGTCAAAGCCCACCAGGCTGATGTCACTGGGAATACGGATGCCGTGCTCCTGCAGGGACCGGGCCACGCCCACGGCCTGGTTGTCGTTGGCGGTAACCACGGCTGAGGGCATGGAGGTGCCGCTCATGCCACGCTGATCGATCAAGTGGTTCATCAGCGTGTAGGACTCCCCCGCCTCCCAGCTGCGGGCGTGGACCACGGCCGTTCGTATGCGGCAGCGGGCGCAGGCCACCTTCCAGGAGGCCAGCCGAGTGGCGGCATCCCGCCACTGAGAGGGGCCGGCCATATACAGCACTCGCCGATGGCCCCGGGAGACCAGCAGCCGGGCCAGACGCTGCACAGCGCCCCACTGATCGATTCCGGTCAGAGCTATCCGGCCGTCGCCCCGCCGGTGGCTCAGGGCTTCTTCGACGCTGGTGATGCCATGCGTGGAGGTGACGATGACCCGGGGCTGGCTCACTTCTACCTGACAGGCGGCCTGGAACATGGTGTCGGTGGGCGTCAGAAAGATGAAGGCATCCACATTCTGCTCCAGGAAGGTGCCGCAGAGCTCCTGGAATCCGGCAAGCGTGCAGGTTGACTCGTCCACCATCATGACCGACATGAACAGGCCATGGGAACGGGCCACGGTCTCAATGGCTGTGATCGATGAGACAGGTCCAAAGAGACTGACACCGCCAGCCACCAGTCCGATGGTTCGGCTGCGGCTGGATGCCAGTGCCCGCGCAGAGTTGCTGGGTCGGTAGCCCAGCTTTCTGATGGCCTGCTGCACCTTGACCCTGGTTGCCGGCGAGACGTCCTTGGAATTGTTGATGACCCTGGACACAGTCTGGTGGGAGACACCGGCCAGCCGGGCAACCTCGAACATGGAGGGGCGCTTGGACCGTGACCTGCCCCCGCTGCCTGCGGGCATGTGACCTTCTTCCGATAGCCGTTTCGACCGTTCCGATATTAGCCCCTGCCGGGACCGGATAAAGGCAAATGCCAGCTGACCCGATGCAGACGGCTGGGCCCCAGACGCCGAATGGCATCCAGGTGTGCTGGCGACCCATAGCCCTTGTTGTGCTCCCACTGGTATGGGGCAAGGGTGGGATCGGAGGCGGCCAGCCGAACCATGAGCTGGTCACGAGTGACCTTGGCGATGACCGCTGCGCAGGCCACACTGGCACAGTGGGCATCACCCTTGACCTGGGTGGACACCTTGGGCAGAACCGGGATGTCGGGGGCGTCAAAGCTGTCGGCGGCCGGGGTGATGTAGTCATGGGGGCCGTCAAGGATGGCAGCCAGGCAGCAGTCAGGCCCCAGGTCCATCCCATGCTCCAATTCGGCCAGCGCACGCAGGGCGGCGATGCCCAGGGCGTGAACGATGCCCCACTGATCGATCTCATGGTTGGAGCAGGCCCCCACCGCCCAGCCGGCAGCCCAGTCCTCTAGATCACGATACATGGCCAGCCGACGCGCAGGGGTCAGCATCTTGGAATCCGCCACCCCGTCAGGGACTTTCAAATGGGGCAGGTCGGAGGACCTGACCGCCACCACGCCAACCATGGCCGGACCTGCCAGAGCTCCCCGGCCGACCTCGTCCAAGCCCAGCACATACTCAGCTCCCTGGTCAGCCAAGGCAGCCTCGGTGGCCAGGGTTGGCAGAATCCGCCTCACAGCCGGGTCAGTCCTGCTTCGGGTCGGGCACTGCGTCGAAAACCTTGTGCTGGTTATTCAGCAACTTCCAGCTGCCCACCGGGTAATAGGTCAGCAACGCAGTGCCTTTGATGTTGTCTATGGGAACCAGACCATTATGGCCGTCGTCCTTGTGCAGGCGGGAATCTGCAGAGTTGGAGCGGTTGTCGCCCATGACGAAGACATGCCCAGGATCGACCTTGATTTTGAAAGGGAAGGAGCTTGGCTCTACTCCTGGGCGCAGGTAGGAGCTCTCGTCAAGGGCTACACCGTTGACGGTGACCGGGGCGCCATGACCCTTGCAGGCCACCGTGTCGCCGGGCATGCCAATCAGGCGTTTGACCAGGTGATTGCCACGAAAGCTGGGCGAGGATTCATCACCGAGCCAGTCAGCTGGATCAGTAAAGACCACCACATCCCCACGGCGGGGAGCCACCATGGATCTGGTCAGCCTATGAGTGGTCAGGATTCTATCCCCGATGCCCAAGGTGTTCTCCATGGAGCCGGAAGGGATGATGTAGTTGCAAATCAAAAATATGCGCAGGATGGAGACCACTACCAGCAGGACAACCAGCTCGAAAAGGAACTCGGGCAGAAAGCCACGCTCGCCGAGACGTGGGTGGCTGCCCCTGGCGGAGCCGCGTCCACCAGGGTGGTCGTGGGCATGACGGGGCGGCACCGGGGCTGAGGCGGCCTGCCTGCCGTCCGGGTACCAGAGTCCTGACGGGGTCGCTTCCTCATCCCGAAAGGCCATATTCACTCCTTGTCATCCGCAGAAAACCACACACTAACTAACAGAATAGGTCCCGCATGCCTCATAGCGTACACACCCAAGCATGAAAAAACCCGGGAGAACTGCATCCCGGGTGTTTACGGCCAAGGTCTGGGCTGGATCGCCCCGACAAAATCCTACTTGTCGGACTCAGCCTTGTTGTCGCGCCGCTCGACAATGCGGGCGGCCTTGCCGTGCAGACCACGCAGGTAGTAAAGCTTGGCGCGGCGGACACGACCGTGGCGCAGCACCTTGATGGAGTCAATCTGCGGGGAGTGCAGAGGGAAGCGGCGCTCGACACCCACGCCGAAGCTGACCTTGCGCACCAGGATGGTCTCGCGCACGCCGGAGCCCTGACGGGCGATCACTACGCCCGTGAAAGCCTGGATACGGGAGTTGTTGCCCTCAGTGATGTTGACGTTGACCTCAACGGTATCGCCGGGGCGGAAGTCGGGGATCTGCTCCGCAGGCTTCATGTGGCTGGCGTCGAATTCCTGAATCGCGTTCATGCTGTTCCTCCATGGCCGCCGCACATCGACCCATGACATGGACCGCAACCATCAAAGGATGCAATCCTGGACGGAACCCGACGGTCTGCCGTCGGGGGTGCCGATCCGCCGGAGCATCCGGCTGGACCTGAAAGGAAGGGAGCCCATGCGGCAACTACCCTTCCGGCAAACAACTGTCCAATAATATACCACGAGCCGGACCTGCAAGGGCCCGGCCGGACATCAGCGGCGGTGGGCCCTGTAGAAGGCGATCAGGGATTTGGTGGACTGGTCCTGCTCGGCCAGCGCCTGGTCGTCCCGGGAGATGGCCGGGGTGATCTCGCGGGCCAGCTTCTTGCCCAGCTCAACTCCCCATTGGTCGAAGGAATCGATGCCCCAGACGGTGCCCTCGGTCAGTGTGATGTGCTCATAAAGGGCGATCAGCTCGCCCAGAGCCGCCGGGGTCAGCGCATCGCCGAAGATGGAGGTGGTGGGCCGGTTGCCGGTAAAGACGCGGGCAGGGACTATGGCCTCGGGAGTGCCCTCGGCGCGAACCTCATCAGCGGTCTTGCCGAAGGCCAATGCCTTGGTCTGGGCCAGGAAGTTGGCCAGGAAGAGCTCGTGCACGTCCTGGTCGCCGTCCTTGGCCGGGTTGGGGGTGTTGGCGAAGGCGATGAAATCGGCAGGAATCAGACGGGTGCCCTGATGGATCAGCTGGTAGAAGGCATGCTGGCCGTTGGTGCCGGGCTCCCCCCAGAAGATCTCTCCGGTCAGGCTGGTCACCGGGGTGCCGTCCCAGCGCACGGACTTGCCGTTGGACTCCATGGTCAGCTGCTGCAGGTAGGCCGGGAAGCGGTGCAGATACTGGTCATAGGGCAGCACGGCGTGCGAGTGGGCACCGAAGAAGTTGACATACCAGACGTTGAGCAGACCCATCAGGGCCACAACGTTCCGATCCAGAGGGGTGGCGCGGAAGTAGCGGTCTACGGTGTTGAAGCCCTTGAGGAACTCCTCGAAGCGCTCGGGGCCGATGGTAATGGCCAGGGAGGTGCCCACCGCGGAATCCACCGAGTACCGGCCGCCGACCCAATTCCAGAAGCCGAAGACATTGTCCGGATCGATGCCGAAGTCGCGCACCTTCTCCAGGGCGGTCGAGACGGCGATGAAGTGCCGACGGATGGCCTCAGCCGAGAGGTCCTGGCCGTCCTTGGACAGCAGGCCACGCTCCCCAAGGCTCTTCAGGAGCCAGGCGCGGGCCTGGCGGGCGTTGGTCAGGGTCTCCAGTGTGGTGAAAGTCTTGGAGACGATGATGAAGAGCGTGGTTTCCGGATCCAGATCGCGCGTCTTCTCGGCCAGATCGTTGGGATCGATGTTGGAGATGTAGCGGGCGCTGATGCCGGCATCAGCATAAGGCTTCAGGGCCTCGTAGGCCATGACCGGGCCCAGGTCGGAGCCACCGATGCCGATATTGACCACCGTGGTGATCCGCTTGCCGGTCAGACCGGTCCAGCTGCCCGAGCGGACCTGGTCGGCAAAGGCATAGATGCGCTTAAGGGTGTCGCGGACGTCGCCCACCACATCCTGTCCGTCCACGATCAGTCGGCCGCGGTCCTCCTCGGGACGGCGCAGGGCTGTGTGCAAAACGGCCCTGTCCTCGGTGTTGTTGATGTGCTCGCCGTTGAACATGGCCTCGATCCGCTCCTCAAGGCCGACCTCGCGGCCCAGCTGGGCCAGCAGGGACAAGGTCTCGGGCTGAATCAGGTTCTTGGACAGGTCGATATAGAGATCGCCCAGCTCGAAGCTGAGCTTTTCGGTGCGCTGCGGGTCCTTGGCGAACCATGCGCGCAGATCGATCCCCTGGCGCTGCATGTCGTCGAAGTGCTGGTGCAAGGCCGCCCAGGCCTTGGTGCTGGTAGCGTCCACTGGAGGATTGATGGCCATGGTTGTTCGGGTCCTTTCATGAGGTGATGCCCGGTCTGCCGAGCACCCGGTTCTGTATCCCAAACTACTCACAAAAGCAGACAGAAGACAACAAAATCGGCCAATCTTCTTAGCCGGACCGGATCGCTCTCAGAGTATGTCGTCACAGCCGTACTGGGCCAGCTTGGCCACCATGTCCTTGACCTCCTGGCTGCGGGCCCGAGGGGCCACCAGGAGAGCATCGGGAGTGTCGACGACGATCATGTCATCCACACCAAGAAGGGCGACCGTGCGTTCGGAGCCGGGCACGACCATGTCTCCAGCTGAATCCAAGTACATGACCCGGTCGGCATCACCCAGAATCTTGATGTTGCGTCTGTTGGACGACGGAAGCAAACCCGCCACTGAATTGAAGTCGCCGATATCATCCCAATCGAAGCCCCCGGGAACAACCGCTACGCCGCCAGCCGCCGATAGTGGCTCGGCTACGGCATAGTCGAAGGCGATCTTCTCGATGCCCGGCCAGTGCTCCTCCATGGCCTGGCTGCGGTCCTGCTCACCCTGGTCCCAGACCTGGGCAATAGCCATAACTGCGGCGTGGAGCTCCGGCTTGTAACGATGCAGGCAGTCAAGGAGCACCTGCGCTTGCATGACGAACATGCCGGCATTCCATCGGTACTCCCCTGTTGACAGGTAGGCCTGCGCCGTAGAGGCATCCGGCTTCTCGACGAATTCGCTGACCAGGCAGGCATCCGGAGCTTCGGGAATGCGATCGGCCAGGGAGGGGCCTTGGTGGATATAGCCAAAGGCAGTGGAGGGACGAGAGGCTGCGATGCCGATGGTGGTCACATAACCGGCTCGGGCCGCTGCCACCGCCTGCTCCACTGAGGCAGCGAACGCTTTGTCGTCTCGGATGACGTGGTCGGCGGCGAAGGAGCCCACGATGATTTCCCCACCGTGCCGCTGGGCCAGCACAGCAGTCGCCAAGGCTATAGCCGCCGTGGAATCGCGAGGAACAGGCTCCGCGAAGAGCGCGTCCTCAGCCAGGTCCGGAAGCTGCTGACGCACCTGGTCCACATGCCGCTGGCCCGTGGAGACGACCACATGATCGGCCCCGCAGATGCCAGCCAGCCGGTCAAAGGTGCCCTGGATCATTGTTCTGCCTGATCCCAACAGATCGTAGAGGAACTTGGGCCGGTCCTGGCGGCTCAATGGCCAGAGCCGGGTACCCACGCCACCGGCCGGAATGACGGCATAGAAATCATTGAGATCCATGCCTTCCATTGTGTCAAGAAGCTTGTACACCCTCGGTCCGAAGCCCAAGGCGTTTTTTATCGCGCGCATCCAGTATGATGTAGCATGTTGTCTTCTTCCGGCATGTCCGGACGGGAGGCGAAGGCCACTTTAGCTCAGTTGGCAGAGCGTCTCACTCGTAATGAGAAGGTCGACAGTTCGATTCTGTCAAGTGGCTCTTCTACCAGCTGCTTTTTAAACGGCGAGGTATGTCGTACGCGCGAGTGGCGTAATGGTAGCCGCGCAGGATTTAGGTTCCTGTGTCTTCGGACGTGTGGGTTCGAGTCCCATCTCGCGCACAGGAAACACCAGCAGTGTCTGCGCTCATACCCCAAATTCCATGGATACGAGTGCAGACCCTGCCTTATGCCGGAGAATCAGTATCGGCTCTCTTGCCTGTTCCTTAGACAGGCGACAAAGCCGACCAGACCCAGTGCCAGCATCGACAGTATCTTGAGCACGGAAAGCGGCCATCCTCCAGTGAGGGGCAGGGAGGCATTGGAGGGCCGGAATTCCAGCTCGTGCGACACTGTGGCTGACTCGTTTCCTCCCTTGAAGTTGCCGCTTTGAGGATCAGCGCTTTCAGCATCATCGGAAGAAACCTGGGCAGTGATTACCCCCTTGTTTATCCCCTCAGGGGTACTCGCCTGCCATGAACCCTGGTCTCCCACAGCGACATCGGTGCTTGTATTGCCGGGCCAGGTTATATGGACCAGAGTGCCTTTGGTCTCAGGAATCCTTGTATTACCGTTGACATACTTGTATGCTTTCCCTCCTACTTGGAAGACGTCATACCGTTCCAAGGTCAGAGTGGTTGGCGTGATGTCGACCTTTTGATTGATGGAAACCGGATCCGAAGGGGCATTCAGCGGGTTGATCATCTTGACCTGGAAGGTATACTTTTCTGTCTCGTCGTCACCGTTGTAGGCCTTGAATTTGTCAGCTGGTATGTTCAAGCTCCAGGACCATGTGGAAGCCGTCGTCTTGACGACATTCAGCACAGATCCTGACGCGGGGTCCGTGAAGGAAGGCACAGTAGTATTGACCGCCGAGTCCCTCTGGAAGGTGTTGGCCGGTGTGGTCACCAGACTGGTCCAGTCCGAGGCAGTGTTCTGTTTCATGGAAATGGCCATCTTGGAATCGGTCATCCCCAGACCTCCCGAAGACCAGGCTGTATATATGGGTGAAACCGTGCCCTTCAAGGTGACGACCGAGTTTGCCGGCAGATTCCCGTTTTTTGTATGGGGCACCGTTACAGAGAGCTTGCCGTCGGGAGCCTTCTCGTTGGAGACGAAATAGGCTGTTCCTATGTTCGAGAAGAGCGAGGTCAAACCAAACCCGGAGGCTGACTCAGTTACCCAGGCGTGATAGCGCCTGTAGCCGTTATACTTATTGCCGGGATCAGGCGACGGATACTGCTTGTTGGTGTCCTGTATCTGCCAGGACCCTCCCTGCTTGCTCTTGGGATCGACCTTACATACGGTCTCTCCCAGTTTGAACCCCCAGTTGTCCGAGCTTTTCACCAAGTCGTCACTGCTCTTACTCTGCCCTTCCTTGAAGGGTTTGCTGGGATCCTCGCCATAAAGGGTAACCGTGTTGGGATGCGTGTCGTCTTTGGAGGGAG
Source organism: Bifidobacterium asteroides (assembly GCF_003202755.1). Taxonomy (GTDB): domain Bacteria; phylum Actinomycetota; class Actinomycetes; order Actinomycetales; family Bifidobacteriaceae; genus Bombiscardovia; species Bombiscardovia asteroides_F. Next base: position 391,419 of record NZ_QGLK01000001.1, on the reverse strand, counting down.
TGCACTCACCGCTGACCACCGGATCAAGCGTGCCGGTATAGACGCTCCCCGAGGCATTCAAGGAGCCGTCGGCATCATTCTGGATGTTGGTTATGGTCGGATCGTTGGGACGTGGCACATCATACTTATAGAAGGCAGTGTCAATGGTCCATCCCGTGTCCAGATTCTTATCCTTTTGCGTAGCATCCATATCGTCCGTTATGCCGGCAAGACCCACTCGCATTGGGTTGTATACTTCTGGGTTGACCGTGCAGTTGTTGCTGGTGCCGGTGTCATCCATATTCCTGGTCACAGGCCAGGTGACCAGCTTGAAGTACCCGTCGAAGCCCTCTTGTTCCGTAATGCGTTTGAAATCGATTGACCCGTCTTTTGCCTGCGGACCAGTCGGATTCGCTGCGTTCACGTTCAGCTCGTTTGCTTGACCTGTCGCCGGCTGCGCCATATTCGAGGCTTGAACGCCGGAATTATTAGCGTTGTTGGTTCCCACATCGTATTGAATGCCCCAGGAGGTTGTCTTTGCATTGTTCTTGCTGATTTGTTGTTTATTGCCTAACAGTACGGGTTTGGGGGTCAAGGAATCGACAGGCATCCACTGGCTGTTTTTAAGACCAACCCACTGGTAGTAGTAAGAATCGGTCTTGGAGCATATATTGCTCCCGCCTCGGACATTGAACCAATAGACAAAGAAGGAGTTGGGCGGTGCTATCCCTGGGTTATAGGGTTTGCTCTGATTGTTTCCCAGATCAACTGAAAGCCCATAATCGGTTACCAGGCCCCAGTTGGCCTGATGCCCGCTCCACAGCACCGGATAATTGTCCCAGCCGACAAAGGATGCAGGCCCGCTGCAGCGGTTCGGATCGTTGGCGTAGCAATCGCCCATGTACAGCTTTATGTTTTTCCCCTGATCTGCAGTGATGTTGGAGACCGTATCGCCTAAACCGACCAAAGATTCAGGATGGAAGTCATAGCAATCATCACTATTATAAGCCCACGGGGAAGAGCCGCAGGTCACAGTATTCTGCGGACCAACAACCGCATAGAGGTTGAGCGGCTGAGGATAACCCCCCACCTGGTAATATTGCGAGTTATCGTTTTTGTCTCCATAAGACAAATCTCCTTCAATGGAGATTACCAGAAAATCATAAAGGCCAGAGTTGATCACCTTGTGGACCGTGAAGTATTCGTTCTGGTTATACGCCCATTTCACTGCACCAGCGCCAGGGTCGGCAATAGAAGTTGGATTATTGGGATCACTGCTGTCTGACGGTATGGTCTGCATATAACGCAGTCGCCGATAGTGCGTTTTGCTGGTCTCTCCCTCGAATTCGTAGAAGAAAGACAATGCACAAGTTTGCGTTCCAGCCGCAGAGGAATCATCCCCGTTTTGGCATTGCGGATCGAATGCGCCATGCTTCACACGCAGGATGAAGTCCATGCGCAGCTCATCCTCGTAGGAATCAATTTTGTCATTATAAGCCAGAAGTTTATAGAGCAACGGCTTTGCGCTTGCTGTTGCGCCTTGCGCATCGGTGGCATTGGCCTGGTTTGCCGAAAGAGCGCTCAACCCGAGGGGAACGACCATGGCCAGCGTCGCCAACAGAGTTATCAAAACAGCGATGATAGGGCAATCCACATGCTGTGGACCCTTAGTACCCCGTTCTTGCAAATGCTTCAACACGCTACCCCCCACACCACGATGAGACCATCTCTAGGATCAGATGGACTGCACGCTTGATATGTCCCAGTGCAGGCCACAAAACCTTAGATCACAAGTGCCGCATCTTCATTTACGGTGTCTTCTATCCCCCTTACTTGCTTTAAGGGTACCGAAATTGAAGGCGTAATCTGGGATTCAAATAGGGTGTTTTCACAGCCGGTATTCCACGGCCATTCACGGTGTTGACTCCGCCAGGCCTATGAGCCTTTTATATGGCCGTCCCCCAGCACCCAGCTGACGAGAATCGGCATGATGGCTGCCAATGCTTTGCCCCTGTGCGATATGGCATTCTTCTGGTCCGAGGTCATTTCCGCCGAGGTTAGCAGTCGCTGTTTGCCGGTGCCCTGCGGCTGATTCCTCGGTACGAAGATCGGGTCGTAGCCGAACCCGTTTTCCCCACGTGCCTGGCGGATGATGGTTCCAGGCATCTCGCCAAGCCTGGTCACCTGGCACCCACGGACGGCATATCCTGGCACATCCGGAACGACCAGGGCGGCAGCACAGACAAACCGCCCTCCCCTGTGGTCGTCAGGAATGTCGTTCAGCTGGTTCAGCAAGAGCTCCAAGTTGGCCTGGTCGTCGCCGTGACGGCCGCTCCACCTTGCCGAAAGGATCCCCGGGGCGGCGCCCATCACATCAACGACCAGCCCCGAGTCGTCCGCCAGCGCGGGCAGACCGGACTCATGGGCAGCCTGCCCAGCCTTGAGAAGGGCGTTCTCCTGAAAAGTGGTGCCGGTCTCTACCGGATCGGGCAGGCCCAACTGGCCGGCCGAAACCAACTCAATCCTCTGACCCTCATCGGCCAGGAAACCGTCAAGTATGCAACGAAGCTCACGTAGTTTGCCCTCGTTGTGTGTGGCCACAACCACTGTTTTGACCTGCCCCATACCGATCCTTTTCGCTAAAATGCCCGCCCCGGGCGTCAGTCAGCTGCCAGAGCCTTGCGCTGAGCGGCCTGAAGCTCCTTGTTCCCCTTGGATGCAAGGTCCAGCAAAAGGCCGAGCTCTTGACGGCTGAAGGGGCGATGCTCCGCCGTTCCCTGTATCTCTATGAAATCGCCGGAGCCTGTCATTGACACGTTCATATCAGTCATGGCCCGGCTGTCTTCCAAATAGGGAAGGTCCAGCATGGGCTTGCCATCGATGATGCCCACCGAGACGGCCGAGACGCAATCCTTGGTCACCTTGTCGGCGCTACGGATGTGATGGTGGTCCTGGGCCCATCTGAGGGCATCGACCATGGCCACATAGGCGCCGGTGACTGAGGCGGTACGAGTGCCGCCGTCGGCCTGAAGCACGTCGCAGTCAAGCTGAATCTGATTCTCGCCCAGAGCCTTCATATCCACCACACCGCGCAGGCAACGGCCTATCAGCCGGCTGATCTCCTGGGTGCGGCCGCCGACCTTTCCCCGGACCGATTCTCGTGCAGTCCGGTCGCTGGTGGCCCTGGGAAGCATGGCATACTCGGCCGTAACCCAACCCAGGCCGGAGTCCTTGCGCCAACGGGGCAGCGTCGGGGTAAAGGAGGCGGTGCACATAACCCGGGTCTTGCCACACTCGATCAGCACCGATCCCTCAGGCGCCTCCGTCCAATGCCTGGTGATGACGACCGGTCGCAACTCATCAGCCGCCCTGCCGTCAGGCCGTAGCACGGCACCCTCCTGGAGCATGTCCTTGATAGCAACCATCAGTGATGATCCTTTCCGTTCCGCCCAGGCTCCCCTGGTCTGGTCCCCATTATTCCGTCAGCCGTCTACCGATCAATGGTCAGCGGTGTCTTGGCCGGCAGGATGCGATCGATCAGGAAGATGACCAGCGATAGGGCGAAGAAGACGACCAGGTACTCAGCCAGGTTAACCATCAATTGGGCCCAGCCCAGGTGTCCGAGGTCCAAGAAGGCATAGGGGTAGGGGTTTCCGCCCGGCTCCGGTCCTGAATGAGGCCAAATGGCGGCCCTGATCAGCACAAAAGCTACGTAGAAGGGGAAATAAATCAGCCAGGTAAGTACGTTGTGCCAGTGGAAACGACGATGAGGGTCGAACAAGAGGAAGTCCACCGATGCCAGGATGGGGCTGATGACGTGAATCATCCATGTGGTCCGGATGCCCAGGACCAGCTTGTAATCCGTACTGTTCAGCCCCAGAACCAGAATGGCCACCAACCCGGTGATGACGATGTAGAGCGTCAGGCAACCTTTGAGCCAAGCTGGAGGCTGGATGCCCTTGAGCAGGGTGGCCGCTCCGGCCCAGAGCATGACCAGACCTAAGGCGATATTGGTCTGGAAAGTAAAATAGACCCACTTATTGCCGATCCCCAGCAGCCAAGCCTCGTAGGTGCCGCCCAGGCAGAAAAAGGCGATCAGCAATCGGTAGATACCCACAACGAATCTCATGCGGACCAGCTTATCCCGACCGTGGGAGGGCAGGGCGAGCCAGGTGGTCAGAGGATTAGACTGGGTGCCAACCAAAGGCTTTTCCACCCACAAAGGGGAAGATATGAACGCCGAAAACAACAGTAGGGACACCGGAACCTCCACGGCTCTGATGACCGATATGTACGAATACACCATGCTGGACGCCGCCTTGCAGGACGGCACGGCCGGACGCCAATCCGTCTTCGAGGTCTACACCCGACATCTGCCGGCAGGACGCCGCTACGGAGTGGTAGCAGGCACTGGGCGGATTCTGGATGCGCTGGCGGATTTCCAGCCCAGCGAGGATGAGCTTCGCTTTTTGTCCGACCGTCACATCGTCAGCCAGACCACCATCGACTGGCTGGAGCACTTCCGCTTCACCGGTACCATCCGCGGCTACCGGGAGGGCGAGATATTCTTCCCCGACTCCCCCATTCTGCAGGTCGAAGGCAGCTTCGGCGAGTGCACCCTGCTGGAGACCCTGATTCTGTCCATACTCAACTACGACTCGGCCGTGGCCTCGGCTGCCTCCCGCATGGTCACCGCAGCCAAGGGCCGGCCCTGCATGGACATGGGCGCGCGTCGGGCCAACGAATATGCGGCCGTAGCGGCAGCCAGAGCGGCCATAGTCGGTGGATTCCAAGGAACCTCAAACTTGCTGGCAGCCAAAAAATACGGTTTCAAGGCCATCGGAACCGCAGCCCATTCATTCACCCTCCTGCATGACAGCGAGCGCGAGGCCTTCCAAGGGCAGATTCAGGCCCTAGGCAAGGGAACAACCCTACTGACCGACACCTACTCCATCGAGGAGGCCGTAAGGACGGCCGTCGAGGTGGCCGGACCAGAGCTGGGCGGGGTCCGCATCGACTCCGGAGACCTGGGCTCGCTGGCCCAGCAGGTCCGCGCCCAGCTGGACTCACTGGGAGCCACCAAGGCCACCATCACCGTCACCAACGATCTGGACGAGTACGCCATCGCCTCCCTGCAGGACGCTCCGGTTGACTCCTACGGGGTGGGCACCATGCTGGTCACCGGTTCGGGAGCCCCCACCTGCGCCATGGTCTACAAACTGACCGAGCGGGAGAACTCCGACGGGGTTATGCAGGCCGTCGCCAAGAAGTCGGTGGGCAAGGCTTCGGTGCCGGGACGCAAGCTGGCCTACCGTTCCTACCACAACGGAGTGGCCGACGCCGAGCACGTCATTTCGGGTGCCGAGGAGGCTCTGGCAGCCTATAAGCCTGAGCAGGACTGGCGGGATCTGCTGGTCACCTATGTGGACCATGGCCAGAACATGCCACAGTACCAGGGTGGGCAGGCCGTTCTGGATGCCCGGGAGCACCGGGCCAAGGCCCTTGAGGAGATGCCCATCAACGCCCTGAGCCTGATGAAGGGCGAACCAGTCCTGCCCACCATAGTGAGGAGCATCTGATGAGCGTGCAATCCGAAACCTACCAGCCCGACCCGAGCCGATACGATTCCACAACCTACCGGCGCTGCGGCGACAGCGGCCTGAAACTGCCGCCCATCTGCCTGGGCTGCTGGCACAACTTCGGTGACACCACGCCCCTGGAACATATGCAGGAGCTGTGCACGACGGCCTTCGACCATGGCATCACCCACTTCGACCTGGCCGACAATTACGGGCCCGGACCAGGCGCCGCCGAGCGCAACATGGGAATCATCCTGCGACGGTGCTTCAGCCACCACCGCCAGGAGCTGGTCATCTCCACCAAGGCCGGTTATGAAATGTGGCCCGGCCCTTACGGGGACTTCGGCTCACGCAAGCATTTGCTGTCCGGACTGGACCAGAGTCTGAAACGGCTGGGACTCGACTATGTGGATATCTTCTACCACCACCGCCCCGACCCGGACACGCCTCTGGAAGAGACCATGGGTGCCTTGGCCCAGGCGGTCACCAGCGGCAAGGCCCTCTACGTGGGACTGTCCAACTACGACGGGCCGACCATGGCACGGGCCTCGGCCATCCTGACCGAGATGCACGTCCCCTTCGTCATCAACCAGAACCGCTATTCCATCTTCGACAGAACCATCGAGGACAACGGTCTCAAACAGGCAGTGCTGAAAGAAAAAAAGGGACTGATCACCTTCAGCCCGCTGGCCCAGGGACTGCTGACCGACCGCTACCTGCATGGGATTCCCGAGGACAGCCGGATTCGTGCCGACGGTCGCTTCCTCAAGGAGTCCGCCCTGACCCCACAGCGGCTGAAGCAGATCCAGGCGCTGAACGACCTGGCCCGTCAACGCGGCCAAAGTCTGGCAGAGATGGCCCTGGCATGGCTGCTCAGGGACCCCGCTGTCACCTCGGTGCTCATCGGCGCCTCCAAGCCCGAGCAGATTCTGGATAATCTCAAGGCTGTGCAGTCGGCCGATTTCAGCCAGGAAGAGCTGGAGACTATCGATCGGATCGCCCTGGGCAAACAGTCCTGAAGCAGCCTGGACCGCTCGGTAGCGATCAGTGGCTGCCGCCGGTCATCTGTTCGTAGATGCGCTTGCAGTCCGGGCAAACCGGATACTGGGAGGGATCATGCTTGGGCACCCAGACCTTGCCGCAGAGAGCTACGACAGGCCGACCGGTCAGCTTGGACTCGGCGATGCGCTCACGGGAGACGTAGTGGGCGAACCGGTCGGCATCGCCCTGGTCGTTCAGCCGGGTTTTCTCGGCGGTCTCGGTGTCCGGACGGTCCAGAACGGCCGTACCGGTGCCCTGGTCGGGGTTCTGCTCCCGCTCCGGATCCTCCATGCGAATGCTCTTGCTTGCAGTCATGACATCTATGGTACGGCGGCGAGCTGCACGTTCGCTCCCTATGACGCGCTACGCTGAGAATCATGACTATCGCTGTATGCCCTGGCTCATACGATCCGGTCACTTCCGGCCACATGGATGTGATCGAACGTTGCGCCTGCTTCTTCGAGACGGTCCACGTGGTTGTGGCCGTCAACGCCGCCAAGACCCCCATGTTCAGCGAGCAGGAGCGGGTGGCCATGATCCGCCGGGCCCTGGACGAGGACGGGTACCCGAACATCACCGTAGCCTCTACCGATGGCCTGATCACCGACTACTGCCGTAAGGTGGGTGCCTCGGTCATCGTCAAGGGACTGCGGCAGAACGGGGACTATGAGGCCGAGCTGGGTATGGCCCTGGTCAATCGCAAGCTGTCTGGGGTTGAAACGCTCTTCCTTCCAGCCGATCCGGTGCGAGAGCACATCTCCAGCACCATCGTCAAGGACGTGGCCAGACACGGAGGGGATGTCACCGGTATGGTCCCCGACAGCGTCGTGAACGCACTGATAGGCACATTGCACAGGGACACACCGCACACGGAAAAGAGCCAATGATGAACGAGCAGACCCAGGAAAGGGACGATAACGAGCCTATCGATGACTCGACCAGAACAAGCGTCCCTAGGCACGCAGTCGACATGAAGGACCTGCCCGACCTGCAGGAGGATAGAAGCGAGAGCGGGAATCCTCGATCGGAATTCACCACCGTCTATGACATCATCGACCGAATCCAGGCCATGCTGGATGAGGCCAAGGCCCCCATTTTCAGCCCGGGACTGGTCAAGGTGGACCGAGACGAGCTGTCCGACGACCTCAATGAACTCAAGAAAATGCTGCCAGTGCAACTGGAGCGGGCCTCGGCGCTCATGAGGGAGGCGGAGCGTCGGCTGAACACGGCGCAGACCCAGGCCAACGCCACCATATCCGATGCCCAGAGTCGAGCTGCGGACATCGTCAAGGAGGCCGGTGAGCAGGCCCGCTTCCTGGCCGGCCAGGAGAATGTGGTGGCCATAGCCCGGCAGAATGCCCAGACCATCATTGACACGGCCCAGGCCCAGGCAGATCGTCTGGTCCAGGGAGCCAATGGCTATGCCGCCCAGGTCATGGGCGAGCTTGACACCCAGCTGGACAAGATGGGTCAGGATGTGCGTGCCGGCCTGGAGGTTCTCCACCAGCGTGAGCAAGAGGCGGCGCGTAGCATGAACACGTCAGCTCCGGACCAAGGAGAGGAGACGCAGGGATGAGCAGACCGGAGGATTCCCCCTGGGCGGTTTCAGTGGCTCAGGTGTCGACGCGAGCTGGGCAGAGCACCCGGGTGGACCGTGATTTTCCAGCCCCGGAAGGCATCGGCGACCAGGTGGTGGGCATTCCAGCGGGGACACCTGTACATGTAGAGGGCGATATCGACTCCCTGGTGGACGGTCTTTTGTTGCAGGCCCACATCAGCGTGCCTTTGAACACCGAATGCACCCGCTGCCTGAGGCCCGTCAATGCCAGCATCCAGGACGATCCTGTGGTCTTCTTCCCATACAAGGAGCCCGAACCTGAGCCGACCCATGGCAAGGAGGAGATTCTGGCCGAACAGGAGGAGGCCAGCGGCCAGACCTACCCTCTGGTCAGCGGAGGCGCCTTCATGGATTTGGAGGCCCTCCTGCGTGACACCCTGGTGGAGGCCCTACCCCTGCAGCCCTTGTGCAGACCCGACTGCCGGGGCCTGTGCCCCCAGTGCGGCATGGATCTGAATGACCATCCCGATCACCACCACGAGATAATGGACGACCGCTGGGCGGCCCTGGAGGGCCTGAAGCAGCGTCTGGAGCAGGAGGAGAACCCCGGCAGCGCCGGCCAGGCTGGCGAATGACCGGAGGTTGCGGTAGACTGCTCTACGCTTAAGCTCGAAGTATTCGATCGAAACAGAGGACAATATGGCACTGCCAAAGTACAAGACCTCGCGCGCCAACACCCATTCTCGGCGCGCCAACTGGAAGACCCAGGCCGCCGCTACGGTGACCTGCCCCAACTGCGGAGCTCCTGCGCTGCCGCACATGGCATGCCCCAGCTGCGGCATGTACCGCGGGCGCGTCTACCGCGACGCCATTCGCTCGCAGTTCAGCAAGTGAGCCGATCGGCGATCGACACGCAATGAGAGAACCCCGGCCATCGACGGGTGGCAGGGGTTTTTCCATATCATCGGACGGCAAGGCCGGGAAAGCGAGAAAGACCATATGCAGCAGGAGGAACAGGAGCAAGTGGATTCCGGCAACCAGGCGGCTGAGGATCTCTTCCAGGCCCTAGGTGGCAGGATCAGCCCGGAGTTGCTGGTGCACGCCCTGACCCATCGTTCCTTCGCCCATGAGCACCCAGGCATGCCCAACAACGAACGGCTGGAGTTCCTGGGCGACGCGGTTCTGGAACTGGTGGCCACCGAGACCCTGTACAAGGTTCATCCGGACATGACCGAGGGCCAGCTGGCCAAGATGCGGGCCAAGGCGGTCTCCGAGGAGGCCCTGTCGGCCATCGCCCGGGAGAAGCTGCATCTGGGGCAGTATATTCTTCTGGGCCGGGGAGAGAGCGAAAACGGCGGGGCCGACAAAGATTCCATACTCTGCGACACCGTCGAATCGCTAATCGGGTCGGTCTTTCTTGAACATGGCATCGAGGGTGCTCGGGCTACCGTCCATACCCTTCTTGACGACACCCTGGCCGAGGTAGCCACCGAGGGGCCGGCGCTGGATTGGAAAACCTCAATCACCGTGAAGGCCCACAAGCTGGGCTTGGGCGAGCCCCGGTACGCTATGGCGGTTTCCGGGCCGGAATACGCCCAGGTTTTCACTGCCGAGCTGCGACTGGCGGACGGCGGGACCGTGATTGGCAAGGGCCGGGCCAGCAGCAAGCGGAAGGCCCAGCTGGCTGCTGCCGCGCAGGGGTGGAAGCAACTGGACAACCAGGATCTGCTTGCTACCCTGCGCGCCGAGCAATCAGCCTGAGGTTCCTGTCGGAATTCCGGCATGCGGTACTGCGCCAACGCCCCGACCAGACCCCTGTTTAGACTATGGGCATAACCCGGAGGCACGCCGTCACAAACGGCATAGGTGCTTCCTCCTGATCGGAATTCGTCCGCCCACCCCGCCGACGCTCCGACAGGTTCGTATTTCGACATGCACGGCCGCAGGTCGGCGCGCAGTCTGGAGGTCGAGAGGAAACATGAGTCTGCCGACACCTCTGCAAGCGTTCAGCTCAGTACCCAAGAACTGGGACAATGACGACAAGGATGTCCCCGCCCAGGGCGAGCCCATGACGGGTGCCCAGGCGCTTATTCGGTCCCTGGAGGATTTGGGGGTCACCCAGGTCTTCGGCGTTCCGGGAGGGGCCATTCTGCCCGCCTACGACGCCATTGACGAGCAGGTGCGCTTCAACTTCACACTGACCCGCCACGAACAGGCCGCCGGTCACGCAGCCGAGGGCTATGCCGTCTCCACGGGCAAGGTGGGGGTCTGTCTGGTGACCTCCGGCCCCGGGGCCACCAACATGGTCACCCCCATAGCCGATGCCATGATGGACTCGGTTCCCCTGGTGGTGGTGACCGGCCAGGTGGGCGTGGACTCCATCGGCACCGATGCCTTCCAGGAGGCCGACATCGTGGGCATCACCTACCCGGTGGCCAAGCACTCCTATCTGGTGACCAAGGCCCAGGACATCCCTCGGGTCATGACCGAGGCCTACCACATCGCCCGCTCGGGAAGGCCGGGCCCGGTAGTGGTGGACCTGAGCAAGACCGCCCAGAATGGCAAAATGCTTTACTCCTGGCCCCAGGAGATGATCCTGCCCGGCTACAACCCGGTGACGCGGGCCCATGGACACGTCCTGGATGATGCCGCCCGGCTCCTGGTCCAGTCACACAGGCCGGTCCTGTATGTGGGCGGCGGAGCAGTCCGGTCAGATGCCCGTCGGCAGGTCCAGGAACTCGTTCGGGCTACCGGTGCCCCCATGGTCACCACCCTGCCTGCGCGAGGCATCGTGCCCGACTCCGATCCAGCAGTTCTGGGAATGCCCGGCATGCACGGAACGGTGGCCGCCAACGGGGCCATCCAGCATTCCGACCTGCTGGTGGCCGTGGGCACACGCTTCGACGACCGGGTGACCGGTAGCCTGGAGGACTTCGCACCGGTGGCCCGGGTCATCCACATCGACATCGACCCGGCTGAGATCGGCAAGAACCGGCAGGCGGACGTACCCATCGTCGGGGACGTGGGCCAGGTACTGGACGATCTGATCCCGGCGCTCAAGGCGGCCCAGCGCACCTGGGGCAAGCCCGACCTCAAGCCCTGGTGGCGACTGATCGACGGTTGGCGGCACGACTACCCCACCACCTTTGAGCCCAGCCCGGACGGCACCCTGGCCCCCCAGTGGGTGGTCCAGACCCTGAGCAACAAGGCCGATCCGGATACCATCTGGGTATCCGGCGTGGGTCAGCACCAGATGTGGGCCAGCCAGTTCATCGACTTCGAGCGCACCCGCTCCTGGGTCTCCTCCTGCGGGCTGGGAACCATGGGCTACGGTCTGCCCGCCGCAATAGGTACGGCAATCGGCACCCGGGAAGAGGAATACCCGCGGCCTGTCTGGCTGATCGACGGGGACGGCTCCTTCCAGATGACCTCCGAGGAGCTGGCCACGGCCGGGCAGGCGGGACTGCCCATCCGCATCGCCATACTCAACAACTCGGTCTACGGCATGGTCCGCCAGTGGCAGACCCTCTTCTACGGCAGCCACTACTCCCAGACCAACCTGGAGGACGGCGGCGCCAAGCCCACAGACGGCAACGGCATCCCCGACTTCGTCAAACTGGCCGAGGCCTATGGCTGCCTGGGACTGCGGGCTTTTACCCAGGAGCAAGCCCTGGAGGCCATCGATAAGGCCAACGCGGTGACCGACCGCCCGGTTCTGATCGACTTCCGCGTCTGGAAGGATGCCATGGTATGGCCCATGGTCCCGGCAGGCGCCTCCAATGACACCATCATCTACAAGCCTGGCGTGCAGCCCCTGGCCGGCATCCGTCCGGAGCAGGAGCAGCCCGAGCCGCATGAGCAGACCGGAGCCGACCGGGCAGCCATGGCCAGCGACGCCGCCGGTCGCATGAACAAGTAGGAAAGGGGCACCACATGGCCAATTATCCAGCATCCAAGCCCGGTTCCGAACGGCACACCCTTTCCGTCCTGGTCGAGAACCGCCCCGGCGTCCTGGCCAGGGTGGCCGGCCTGTTCGCCCGGCGCGCCTTCAACATCAACTCCCTGTCCGTCTCGTCCACTGAGCGAGACGACATCTCCCGGATCACGGTTACGGCAGACGTGGAGGCCGTCCCCCTGGAGCAGATCATCAAGCAGCTCAACAAGCTACTGCATGTGCTCAAGATCGTCGAACTCAAGGGCGACGAGGCCGTGGAGCGCGAGCTGGTTATGATCAAGGTCAAGGCCAATGAACGCAACCGCTCCGACGTGCTGGAGATTGTCAAACTCTTCCGCGTGCGCGTGGTCGACGTCCACCCCGAGTCCCTGACCATTGAGGCCACCGGGGCCGAGGGCAAGTTGGAAGCCCTGCTGCGTCTGCTGCGTCCCTTCGGCATCATCGAGCTTGTCCGTTCGGGCGCCGTGGCCGTCACTCGGGGACCCCGGGCCCTGAGCGAGAAGGTGCTGGGCTCCCAGATCACCGATCGCTGATCCCCAGGTCTCCCATCCAAGGCTGGCGGTAGATTGGGGAATCATGCCCATCTATGATCTCGGTCTGGAACACGTCGCTCTGTCATTCGCCACCAAAACCATCTTTACGGATGTGACGCAGGGCATCTTCGAGGGTGATCGAATCGGCATCGTGGGCCGAAACGGCGACGGCAAGTCCACCCTGCTGCACCTGCTGAAAGGGACCCAGGAACCCGATCAGGGCCGGGTAACCATGCGCAATGGACTCACTTTCGGCATGCTGGACCAGCGTGATCCTCTGAAGAATGAGGACACAGTCCGCAAGGCGGCCTTGGAGAACCGACAAGACTACGAATGGGCTGCCGACCCTAGATCCCGCGAAATCGTCGAGTCCCTTTTGGGCGGCATGGAGCTAGAGGCCAAGGTGGGCACCCTGTCGGGCGGTCAACGCCGCAGGGTGGATCTGGCACGGCTGCTGCTCCGAGATTGGGACATCCTGGCCCTGGACGAGCCGACCAATCATCTGGATCTGCTCACCATCCACTGGCTGGCCGAGCATCTGAAGAACCGCTGGGCCAAGAATTCCGGAGCCCTGCTGCTGGTCACCCACGACCGCTGGTTCCTGGACGAGGTCTGCACCTCCATGTGGGAGGTGCATGACGGAACCATCGACCCCTTCGAGGGCGGCTACAGCGCCTACATGCTCCAGCGGGTGGAGCGCGAGCGCCAGGCGGATCTGGCCGAGACCAAGCGCCGAAACCTGGCCCGCAAGGAACTGGCCTGGCTGACCCGAGGCGCCCGGGCCCGCTCGACCAAGCAGAAGTTCCATGTCAAGGCCGCGCAGGAGCTGATCGCCGATGTGCCACCCATGCGCAACAGCCTGGAACTCAAGAGGATGGCCACCTCCCGCTTGGGCAAGCAAGTGGTGGACTTGGTAGACGTGACCAAAATCTATCCGGGGACCGACTCCGATGCCGCCGAAGGCAAGGACGACCGAGTCCCCTCCCCTCATGCCGAACGCCCTCTGATGGGCTCGGTGACCGTGGCCGCTGATCCTGGCAAGGATGACGAAAACATCCATGACCGCCCGAGCACTGCAGCGGCCGACACCCTCACCATCAGCGGGCACAAGGTCCTGGACGACGTGACCTGGCTGATAGGCCCCGGCGACCGATTCGGCATCGTAGGCGCCAACGGAGCGGGCAAGTCCACTCTGCTGGGCCTGATCGACGGCAGCGTGGCTCCCACGGCAGGACACGTCAAAGTGGGCAAGACGGTCCGCTTCGCGGTGCTGACCCAGCGTCTGGATGAACTGGAGAAACTGGGCCGCTATCGGATCAAGGAGGTCCTCAGCCGCTACAAGCCCACCTATCTGGTCGAAGGCAAGGAGGTGTCCCCGAGCCAATTGATGGAGCGCCTGGGCTTTGAAAGCTCCCAGTTGATGACCAGAATCGGCGACCTGTCTGGCGGGCAGAAGCGCCGCATGCAGCTCCTGCTCATCCTGCTGGACGAGCCCAACGTGCTGATCATGGACGAGCCAGGCAACGACCTGGATACCGACATGCTGGCCGTCATGGAAGACATGCTGGACTCATGGCCAGGCACCCTGATCGTGGTCTCCCACGACCGCTACCTGCTGGAGCGGGTGACCGACCAGCAGTTCGCGCTGATCAACGGCAAGGTGGTTCATCTGCCAGGCGGCGTCCAGAATTACCTGGATATGGTCGAGTCTGCCGACCGGGAGGCTGCGGATGCTCCAAATCAGACATCAGCCGAGGAGGCCAAGAATCCCAATCAGGCCAAGGTCGAACGAGTCGCCAGACGAAATCTGAGCAAACAGGCTTCTGCCATCGAACGCAAGTTGGCCAAGCTGGCCGATCAGCGCAAGGCACTTGAACGGCAGATGGCTGACCACGACCCCGGCGACTATCAGGGCCTCAACGAACTCAACAGCAAGCTCAAGGATCTGACCGAGCAATCGGATCAGCTTGAGGAGGAGTGGCTGACCATCGGGGAAGAGCTGGAGTAATCTCAGGCGGCAGCCAGCTGGGCGGCCTGGGTCGAACACCGGGCTGCGAAGGCGGAGAAGATGGCATCGGCCAACGGCTGCATCTGCGGCATCCCTTTGATAAATTCGTCGCGCATTTTAGTGATCTTGGACTTTTTCATAGAGCCAACCATGCTCGGCACCTGCATCCACTCATCGAAGATGGGCGCCGTTACCTCCAGGTGGAACTGCAAACCCAGGGCCGACCCAAGTCGAAAAGCCTGAACCTTGGTGGCCTGGGAGCGTGCCAGGAGCTTGGCCCCTGGCGGCAGGGTGACTTGGTCCGCATGCCAGTGCAGCACATCCGTGTTCTTGTTCCACATGGCCACGTCGTCGTCCTGCCCCACCCAGCGGATGGGTCCCATGCCGTATTCGGGATCCTGGTCCCGCATCAAGGTGCCTCCCAATGCCCGCGCCACAATCTGATGCCCCAGGCAAATCCCCAAAATGGGCTTGTTGGCAGCCATCGCGGCCTTGGCCAGCTTGGTCTCCGCCTTGAGACCGGGGTGATGCGCGTAATCGTCAGCCGACATGGGCCCGCCCATGATGACCAGTCCTGCCAACTCACGCGAGCGCGGCAACTCGGGCTTCTTCTCGTCCACGATATTGGTGATCTCAGTGTCCAGCCCGCACTCCTGGAGATTGTCGAGAATGCGACCCGGCTTCTCCCAATCAACATGCTGGACTATCAGCACCCTTGGTTTCGCCATGACTCCATTCTTGCACATATGCTGTCGGTCCGCGTCCGCAAGCTCTGCATTTCCTCTTGAACAGTCAGTAATCCTTGATAGGCTCAAGGGTATGGATACGAGTTCGCAACCGCATGATTCCAAGGCTTCAGTCAGTCTGGCTGCAGCTGATCTGCGTCTGTATGACACGGCTGATCACCAGGTGACCTCCTTCCGGCCCATCGAACCGGGCAAGGTCGGCATCTACGTGTGCGGAGCGACGGTACAGAGCTCGCCACACATTGGCCACATCAGGACCACGCTGGCTTTCGACGTGATCCGTCGCTGGCTGCTCAGGCTGGGATATCAGGTGACCCTGATCCGGAACGTAACTGACATCGACGACAAGATCCTGACCAAGGCGGCGGCCAACAGCCAGCGCTGGTGGGAGCGGGCCTACATCTATGAGCGCGAATTCACCCATGCCTACGAGACCATGGGAGTCCTTCCGCCCACTTACGAGCCTCGAGCTACCGGGCACATCCCAGAGATGATTGACCTGATCCAACGCATCATCGACCGCGGTCACGCCTATGTGGTGCCAGACGAGCAGGGACACCCATCAGGCAACGTCTACTTCGACGTGGCCTCCTGGCCTGAGTATGGTGCCCTGACCCACCAGCAGACCGGTACCCAGCCCACTGACGAGCAGGCCGCCGCCAACGACCGGCTGGGACCCAGTATCGACACCGATGAGCAGAATAACGATGCCGAGGAGGAGCCTGGCAAGCGTGACCCCCGTGACTTCGCACTTTGGAAGGCACCCAAGCCCACCGATCCGCCAACGGCTCGCTGGCAAACCCCCTTCGGCACAGGTCGGCCGGGCTGGCATCTGGAATGCTCGGCCATGAGCCACCGCTATCTGGGTGCGGATTTCGACATCCACGGAGGCGGCCTGGACCTGCGCTTCCCCCATCACGAGAACGAGATGGCCCAATCGCACGCAGCTGGCTGGGGATTCGCCCATCGATGGATGCACACGGCCTGGGTGACCCAGAAGGGCGAGAAGATGAGTAAGTCCCTGGGCAACGGGCTGTCCGTGGACCAGGTGCTGTCGCAGCATCCGGCCTGGGTGGTTCGCTACGCCCTGGTGTCGGTGCAGTACCGGTCCATGCTGGAATGGTCCGATCAGTCCCTGCAGGAGGCCGAGGGCGCCTACGAACGCATCAGCAACTTCGTTGACCGGGCAGGACGGATCTTGGGAGCGCAACCCGAGCGCGACCGCGTGGCGGGACTGAGTGCAGACGATCTGCCAGAGGACTTCGTACAAGCCATGAATGACGACATCAATGTCTCAGGTGGTCTGGCCGCCCTCTATGCCCTGATTCGTCAAGCCAACGCGGCCATGGATGCGGACCCTGTTGTTCTGGACCGGAAGTGGCTGGCTAATGCCCTGCTCCAGGTCAGAGCCATGCTGGATGTGTTCGGACTGGACCCTCTCGATCCCCACTGGGCAAGAGCCACAGCCAACCGTGACAACCAGGCCATGAACACTCTGGATACCTTGGTACGCCAACAGTTGGAGGAACGGGATCAAGCGCGAAAGGATCATGACTTCGCCCGGGCAGATGTCATTAGGGATCAGCTGGCGGCGGCCGGCGTGACCGTGGCGGACACACCCGCTGGGAGCACCTGGGATCTGAGCCGCTGATCCCACGTCCGTCATATACGATGTCGCCAGAAAGGTCGATGTCTCGGTCAGCACAGTCTTCATGCTCCCATTCCTTCTCTGACATGTGTCCCGTCTTTCCAAGAACCTATCAAGGGAGGAGCTTGCCCGACAAGTCCGGAACTGGTTGGAGCGATCCACGGTGATCTACCTCGTTTTCATCGGCTGACAGAATCGGAAAGCAGCCTGAATCACTCAACGAGGTCGGCGATCCCGTTCTCCTGTCTCCAGCACATTTTTCGGGAAGGGCTGGTGGGGCTCCTGCTGGTACCAATATGCCACGCTGGCCAAATCGTCCTGACGCTCGAAGTATCCCTGCTCATCCACACCTATCTGCTGCAAGGTCACCTTGATGTCGCTGGCAAAAATGATGGGGTCGGGGATGTGCCAGCGGTAGAACCCCCGGGTCACCGGGGTGTCGGCATCCCAATACTGGGACTCGCGGTTGTCCAGCTGCCTTGAATGGAAGGGAAAGCCCATGTAGGCCCCGCTATAGGTGGTTTCGTGCATTCGGCCATCCGGGTCCTGCCCGGCAAAGCTCCAGGCACCGCCGAAGTAGTCCTCGCTACCTGTGGAGCACCAGGTGGGATAGTCCTTGTCCCCGTCCAGGTAGACCTTCACCTCGCCCTCGCCCCACCAGCGGCTCTCCAGAGCGGTTAGTGCCAGATAGGTGCCCACATAGGAGCCCCGACCATGCACTCCGTCCAGAATGACGTAATCCTGGCCCAATTCGGTGACTCGCTGACGGCGCCACTGGGCATGGAAGGTCATGACATCCTCGGGCAGCCCATCCTTTTCCACATAGTCGATCTGATAGAAGAAAGCCTCGATGGGCTCGTTGTGCCGGTTGCGCAGGACGATCCGGGCCCCGTTGTGGAAGGGCATGGGCCAGTAGCAGTTGAATCCCCGGCGCGGGTAAACGGCCACGGGAACGGATTCCACCCGACAGGCCTGGGCATGGCCACAGCAGAAGAAGTCACCAAGGGGCACGCAAACAGACGGTGTCTGTTCGCCATCCCAGTAGCATTCAAGGATCAGATTGCGCAGTACGTTGGGTCCGGTGGGCGAGGTGGCGTCAGTCACAGTCATCCAGATATGACGAATTTCCCCCGCCCCTGACAAGTCAGCAAGAACGACGTCCTGTCCCGAGGGAATGTTTTTGAGACAAGGAGTCCCTTTCCTGGAGGTACCCAGCTTACTGGCCGTCATAGCCGCCCTGCCCTTGCCCCCCTGAGGGTTCTCAGCATTGACACAGCGAGTTCGGTCCGTGGTTGTGCGAGTCAGCGCCTCCAGACCGTTTGTGATATTCGGCATGCTCATACCCATGATTGTGGTTGCCTTTCGTATTCGGGCCTTCTGCTCTTCTCCCCTGATTTTGTAGCGGATGGCCATGTTCAGTGTACTTGTAGCTCATTAGTTACTTGACAGCGCCCTCCACTATTCCCTCCGAGAGCTATGGCGGAAATACAAAGGAGAAAGCGTCGACAGTCTACCAAGGCACCAGCATCAATGGTCGATTCCACGGCAATCTGGGTGGGAGGTCCCATATACCGCGGAAAACAGCTGAGTGCCATAGCAACACAGAAGTCAAGGGGGTCGTTCCAGCAGTACTGCACACCACACGCTGCACCCAAATGAACGATTTGTAGAAATGGACAGGGGGAACCGCACCAAAGTAATTGTCCAGTTGTTTGTCGGCAGATAAATCAGGATGAGGGTCATTACAGACTCGCTCGATGATGTGAGGGGAACTGTACGTATTTCAAAAATGATGGTAGAGGGAATGATGACACGGAACCTCCGCCGTGTGCAGTTCCGGACTAGATTCATCGGTTCGATTTTGCTCAAGATGCCAGTAACCGTGCCGCATTCGACTTGATATCGCAGGCTTACGCTGATGACAACATCTCCAGGTAGGATCTGAAGTCCGTAGTAGAGAACCCGGCACCTTCTAAAGTCCACATGGCCGAGCTCCTTCCGGAACAATCCGGTCAAACTCAAGGCCATTCTGGGCCTTTTTCTGGCTTTCATGCCGGCTCCCTGCTCCCTCGCATTCATCGACTACGATTCAAGATGCCAACAAATTTTTGAGGGGCATGCATCATGGGATAGCACTCCTCAGGGTGTACAAGGACAATATCGAATCGTTTCGATTTAGTATAACGTCTTAACTGGGTTTGTGTCAATAAGTACGATATGCTCAACAGATTCTGTAAGTTCAAGAACGTTCATTTTCTGCTCTTAAGAGAGTTGTAACGGAAATAGGTAGCCGATAGACAGCGACAAGCAGAAGCAAATGTCTGGAGCAGGTGGCCTTATTCCCAGTAACCGCCGACCAATCTCCCGGCTGACAGGTAGACTTGGGGCATTATGGCAGCATTTTCATCTTTGACTGATCGGCTATCCCAGGCCTTCACCCATCTGCGCTCCAAGGGGAAGCTGACCGAGGCCGACATCGACGGCACAATCCGTGAGATCCGCCGCGCCCTGCTGGATGCTGATGTCTCCCTGGACGTGGTGCGCTCCTTTACCGGACGCATTCGTGAACGCGCTCTGGGCGAGGAGGTCTCCAAGGCTCTGAATCCGGCCCAACAGGTGGTCTCCATCGTCTATGACGAACTGACCAGCATCCTGGGCGCGGGAGTGGACCGGCCGCTCAATTTCGCCAAGAACCCGCCCACAGTCATCATGCTGGCCGGTTTGCAGGGTGCAGGCAAGACCACACTGGCCGGCAAGCTGGGCTACTGGCTCAAGGATGCCGGTCACACACCCCTGCTTGTGGCGGCTGACCTGCAGCGGCCCAATGCGGTCACCCAGCTCCAGGTGGTCGGCGAGCGCGCCGAAGTACCGGTATACGCACCCGAACCAGGCGTGCAGACCAGCGGATCCGAGCTGGCGGCCCCCGGACAGGTCACGGGCGACCCGGTCAAGGTGGCAGCCGACTCGATCAGGGTAGCCAAGGACAAGCTCTACGACGTGGTCATTATTGATACGGCCGGTCGACTGGGCGTGGATCAGGAGCTGATGGAGCAGGCACGCAATATCCGCGACGCCGTCCATCCCGACGAGATCCTCTTCGTCATTGATGCCATGATCGGCCAGGACGCGGTCGCCACAGCCAAGGCCTTCGATCAAGGTGTTGACTTCACCGGCGTGGTGCTGTCCAAGCTGGACGGCGATGCTCGCGGCGGCGCGGCCCTGTCGGTTGCCTCGGTGACCGGCAAGCCCATCCTTTTCGATTCCAACGGCGAGGGCCTCAAGGACTTCGAGGTCTTCCACCCCGATCGTATGGCCTCCCGCATTCTGGATATGGGCGACATCCTGACCCTGATCGAGCAGGCCCAACGCCAGTTCGACGAGGAGGAAGCCCGCAAGGCCGCCGGGAAGATGTCCGAGGGCAGCTTCGGCCTTGATGACTTTCTGGAGCAGCTCCAGCAGGTCCGCAAGCTGGGTTCCTTCAAGAGCATTCTGGGGATGATCCCAGGTATGGCCCAGCACCGCAAAGAACTGGAGCAGTTCGACGAAAAAGAGGTGGACCGGACCCAAGCCATCATCCAGTCGATGACTCCCCAGGAACGTCGTGACCCGAGCATCATCGACGGCTCACGACGGGCCCGAATCGCCTATGGCGCCGGCACTACGGTCTCGGCCGTCAACGGCCTGCTGCAGCGTTTCGAGCAAGCAGCCAAGATGATGAAGCGGATGACCAATGGCAGCCGCACGGTCCCCGGTATGGGTGGTATGGGCGCTGGCGGCGGCAAGAAGGGCAAAAAGGGAAAGAAAAGCCGCAAGGGTTCCCGTTCAGGCAATCCCATGAAGCGAGAGGCCGAAGAGAAGGCATTACGTGAGCGTCTGTCTGGCAAGGGCAAATCCTCCGGCGGCTCCGCCTTCGCCAAGCGCTCCGAAACTCCGCAGATGCCCGAGGGCCTGCCGGACCTGCCTCCCAACCTTGGCGGTGGACTGGGCGGTCTCTTCGGCGGCCGCTAAACGCCTCCCTCCCGCAGGAGACGATGACACGTGAACACCCTTCTCTGGATTCTCCTGGGCCTTATCGCCTTATGGATGGCCCTGCGCTTCCTGCCTGCCGGAGCTGACTGGCACCGACCCCTGGTAGAGCTGATCGCCCTGATTGACTTGCTGGCCGCTCCTCTGCTGGCCATCTTGGTCTGCGCAATTGTGATTCAAGCCTGGCCACAGTCCGCCCTGGCCCTAATCGAGTTGACTCTGGTCACGTTGTGGAGACTTCAATACAGGTTTCACCTGCCCTCTCCTATGAGCTCTGGGCACAGAGATGGGCTACAGTCAAACAATAGACACCGCACTGATACTAGTAATCAATCAGATACGGATGCAGACAGTCCCGAATCACAGCAGTTCAATCAGGACATGCATGACTCAGCGCGGGTCCACACAAAGCCTCACGACCTGGCTCCAGCCACTAGCCACCCAGCTCTTTCTTTGAGAGTCATGACGCTAAACTGCCGCTATGGCAAAGCGGATGCACCGTCCATCCTGGAGCAGGTTCAAAGCCAGAATGTTGACGTTTTAGCCCTGCAGGAGGTGAACTCAACTCTACTGACTCATCTGCAGAAAGCAGGGATGAGGCGGACCCTGCCGTACCTCGTGGAAGGCCCTCAGACCAAGAATGACAATGGCGGCAGGAACGCGCTCTTCTCTCGGCAGGAGCCCATTTGGTCTCAACCGGCAGTCCTTGATTTGGAAGCATCAGCTGTCCCTCTTATGCTTTTGCGTACCCAAGCTGGAACAATCCGAGTGGCTTCGGTCCACCCCAGGTCGCCCCAGCGCGGTGCCAAGCAATGGGGCCTGGGCATTGAACGCTTGGCTCAGCTAAGCAGCGAAAATATGGAGGCCCTCCCAGACATGGAATCCCCTGCATTCACCATCATCATGGGTGACTGCAACGCCAACCTGCACCATCCAACCTTTCGTGCCATGCTGGAGTCCGGCAGGTTGCGGGATACCTCGCTGTCTTTGGGCTGCGGCCCGCATCCAACCTTTCCGCATTGCCGAGCACTTCTACCGCCGCTGATTGAAATTGACCATATTCTGGTCAGCCAGGGTATCAGAGTCAAATCAATGAAGACAACTGGAGTTCCAGACTCCGATCACTATGGCTTATTGACCGAACTATGCATATGAACCGATGTTAATGCTCTTTATCACTGAGTATGCTTGGGCGTATCCAGCATACTCAGTTGGAGCGCAGGCCATCTGCTGCTTAACACTGTAAGAAGGCCTGTGAGCTATACGGTATCAACAAGCATGACTTAGATTCTTACTGGACTACCGAAGATTCCACGGACTGTGCTGAACGGTGGAGACCTGCGACAAACCAAGAAGTTATCGTAGTGGGATGCGTGATAGCCGTACCTACACAAACGGCAAAGGCTCCGTGTTTTAATGCTTCATAAGCCTGGTCGGGTGTATGAATACGCCCCTCTGCTACAACTGGTAGGGAAATAGTCTCCACCAACTCATCGATAAGCGCATAATCCGGTCCGTGGCTCATGACTCTGGCAGGCGTATACCCACTTAAGGTAGTTCCAACCAAATCGACGCCTGCCTCTTGGGACCAGACGGCATCAGCCAAACAACCGCAATCAGCCATAATCAAAGCCTTTGAATGAGCTCGTATTCCTTTCACCGTCTCTTTAAGTGTCAAGCCATCAGGTCGTGGCCTGTCAGTTCCATCCAAGGCTACTATGTCTGCACCGGCTTCGACTACACGTAGAGCATCAGCCAGTGTCGGCGTTATATATACTCCTTCATCGCCAACTTTGACTAAGCCTATGATCGGTACTCCAACTAAGGACCGACCAAGTTGAATGTCTTTGATACCTTGTAGACGTACCGCTGATGCCCCACCTTTGACAACAGCTGCAGCTATTTGCGCCATGGTTCGTGAATCCCGCATAGGCTCACCCGGATAGGACTGGCAGGAAACAATCAAATTTGATTGCAAAGAATTGATAACGGAACAATCCATGACGAATCACCTTCTTTCCAAAACCCCGCCGAACCATTCATTTATCCATAAACAGTCAGCTTCAGATATTGATATCCCTGCTACCTGAAATCTTGTAGAACAGGAAAAGCAGGAAGACTGTTAAAACTGTCAGCATCGTTGATAGCGCAGCAGCGACACCATAGTTTCCACTCAGCACTTCCGAATAAATTGCAATTGACATCGTGCGTGTTTTAGTGGTATACAAAAGCACGGTGGCACTGAGTTCAGTGATAATACTGATCCAGCTGAGTATGGCACCCGAAATGATTCCCGATAGAATCATGGGTACGGTTATTCGTACAAATGTACGAGCTGGCGACGCTCCTAAACTAATGGCTGCTTCCTCCACACTGACACTGGTATTGCGCAAGGTAGCTTCAGCAGAACGTACAGTGTATGGCAATCGTCTGATGACAAAGGCCAGCACGATAATAATAGAAGTACCGGCAATCACGATGGGGCCATGATTGAAAAACGTCAAGAGTGCGATACCCATGACAGAACCTGGCACAATGAAGGGCAACATTAAGATCACGTCTAGCCAACCGGTCAAACCACTTCTGCGGCGTACCATCACATAAGCCGAAAGAACTGCGATGACGACGATGATGCTCACTGCAATCAGTGAAAACAGCATAGTATTTTTGATTGCACTTCCAGCTTCATCTAAGGTCTGTCGATAACTATTAAGGGAAAAGCCTCGAGTAAATACTCGACCACTGGTGTTTTTAAATGATGTGTATGCCACATAGAGCTGCGGAATCATTGTGAAAGCTGTAAACAGATAAACCGCAACATGAGCCATCACTCGTCCAAGTGCCGTTCTAGCTTTTGCAGGAACGATTGGATGCAAGGCATTCATTTCGTAAGACATGCGGTTAGAAACATATCTCTGCGCGAAGAAAACAATGACTGCCAGTGCAACAATGACGATGCTCACTGCGGCAGCAAACCCGGTATCGCCGCCCATTTCACTGATGAACTCGGTATATATCAGGACTGGTACAGTACGATACCCCTGACCAATTAGCATTGGCGTACCAAAATCTGCAAGCGCACGCATAAAAGCCATCAGACCGCCAGCTAGTACCGTGGGCATGATCAGGGGAGCGACTACTTTCAGCACTTTCTGAACGCCCTGATATCCCAGGCTCTCTGCCGCATCGAGCAAGGATGAATCGACATTTTTCATGGCACCCAGAACGTACATGAATACCATGGGAGACAACTGTAAAGTAAGCACCAATACAATGCCTGGGAATCCATATATGCTGGGAACCCTGATGCCCATTCTGCGAAGAAAACCTGTTATCGTGCCATTGTTGCCTAGCAGGAGGATCCAAGAATATGCGCCAATGAACGGGGCTGACATGGAAGACACCAACATCAATGAACGAACGACACTCGTTCCCTTGATGCTGATGGTAGCCACGATATAGGCCAGAGGGGTGGCAATGAGCACTGAAAGCAAAGTCACCGATACGCTTACGGCCAGACTGTTCCAAATAGTTTCCAAATAGAAGCTTTTACCGAAGAAACGAGCAAAATACTTGGTAGTGAAGGAGCCGCTATTCGAATCTTTAAAAGCGCTCAGTAACAAACCACCGAGAGGAATAAGCAGAGCGACAGTATAAAAAACGAAGACAGCCAAGGCTACAGTGGTCCAGCCGTCAAGACGAATTCGACGCTTCATACCTGACTCGCCTCCATCTCCCGCTTGGCTGCATCATTTATCAACACGTTCCGCCCGCTTTCGGTATCGAATATATTGATGTCGTCCATATTGAATGACAGGCCAACTTGCTCTCCCGGGACAAGCTGAGGTGCATTTACTGAATTCTTAGATACTTCAATGTGCTCACCAGAAGTTAGCACCAGTTGATAATGCACGCTTTCACCTAGAAAAGTGCTGCCCACCACCTCGGCAGCAGTTCCATGGTCAGCCTTGACGAACGATATTTCATTCGGACGGGCAGCCATAATGACATGCTGAACCTTCTGATGCAGTAACGCTTGTGATAATTCCGGGCGCAACTCTAGACGGCTCAGGTCGTGGTCGAAGGCCAGGGAAACGACTCCGGATTCTTTGGTCACGGTAGCTTGGAAAAAGTTGGTCCTACCAATGAATCCTGCAACAAACTTAGTTGCCGGGTGCAGGTATACCTGGCGTGGAGTATCCACCTGCTCGATCACACCCGCATGCATAACGGCCAAACGATCGGAGACAGCCATAGCTTCCTCCTGGTCGTGGGTAACGTAAACCGTTGTAATACCAACAGCTTGTTGCACGTGCCTGACGACATTGCGCATCTCGACACGCAGTTTTGCATCCAAATTCGACAAGGGCTCGTCCATCAGCAAGAGTCTCGGCTGAATAACAATGGCACGCGCCAGTGCGACCCGCTGTTGTTGCCCTCCGCTGAGGTCCTTGGGATAACGATTTTCCCACTGCCGGATCTGAACGACATCCATGACCCTGTCAGTTTTCTGGCGCATTTCCTCCTTGCTAAGTCCACGATTTTTCAACCCAAAAAGAATATTGCCTCTGACGGTCATGTTGGGGAAAACGGCATAATTCTGAAAAACCATACCGATATTGCGTTTCGCCGGCACAAGATCATTAATGACAGTTCCGTCGAAAGCAATTGTTCCTGATGTGATCTGGTTGAAACCCGCAATCATACGAAGCAGTGTCGTCTTGCCACATCCTGATGGACCGAGAAGAGTAAAGAACTCACCTTCTTTGACTTGCAGATCTAGGTCAGGGATAACAAGGGTATCGCCATAGGACTTGCGAATGTGAGAAAGCTCAATTGATGTTGCCATAATAGTACTCCATCCCCTACTGCAGGCTGGCGAACAGATCGGTATACTGCCTCACGATGTCATCACGGTGTGCCTCAACATAGGCACCATCCTCCTTGATGGATTTGATACTGCTCATAGGAGCAAGCGCCTTCCCCAACGAAGCATCACTTCGCAAAGGTCGGTTGGTTAACTTGGTGCCAAAACGATCTGCACATCCTTGCTGATGACAAAATCCACGAATTTCTCTGCCAGTTTGCGATGGGGCGCCTTCTTGACAATACCGACATAAGAATCCAGGAACACCGCCCCTTCTCGAGGGTAGACAATATGAACAGAAGCACCATCTTTCACGTAATTGGCTGCAGGCTCCTCGTAGGTGACTCCAACCGTATACTCGCCATCTGCTACCCCACGTGCCACCGCAGACGAACTGGATGCAACCTTTCCATCAAGGTTTTTTATTAAGCTACCTACATAATCCCACCCCTTGCGAGATGTATAGTTACCGCCCATAGCTTTTAATTGATTAGTCAGTTGGGCAAATGCAGAACTTGACGTGGCCGGATCACCTGCAGCGATCTTCCCTCTCAACTCAGGTCGAAGCAGGTCCTCATAAGACTGTATCTTGTGTGACCCTTCCAACTTATCGTTGACAAGGAGCACACTTCCGTTAGATATATATGCGGTTGCCAAACCAGTGACGTTCCTGGAGGCCTTCTGCAAATACTTGTCGTTGGGAGAAACATATTTTTCGAAATACTTATCGAACTGATCGCGTACCGCACCAAGCAGCACGTCCGCGGATGGGCTGTTGGCTTCAGCCTTGACTCTTGTCAGAATCTCTCCTGCTCCGGCCTCCAGTACCTCCACCTTGACGCCGGTTTTCTTTTCAAAAGCCGGAACAATCTCTGCGACAATTTCCTTGCTGTTTGGAGTATAGACCACCAGTTTCCCACCAGCCGATGCGGGATCTGACTTCCCACTGCTCGACGACCCGCATCCACCTGCCAGCATCAGGGCGAATACGGTCATTGCCGTGAGCAACTTCCTTGTTCTCATGACGTTCTCCTTTTTTAGCACTCCCCCCATTGGGACATTACCAATACTGGTATAAGCCAATATTGTTATTATTGGTATATACCAATAAAGTGGTTTTTTCAAATCCAACGGTGCGTCTCCTGAACTTTATATACAAGAATCACATTTGATCTGACTTGTAAAATCAGGACCTTAGATTAGATATATCAAAAATAACTTATTACTGTGACTTAACAGGAGAGGCTGAAATTAACCTTTGAATATGCTTATTGCAACGGTATATACCAATAAGATCCTTACTTGAACAGACTCACTCAGCATCTTTCATACCATTTTGGCCGCAATGGTATATTCCTATTAGGAACAAGAGGGATTCGACCGAAAGAAGGGAACGGCTTCACATCTAGGGGGACGCATCATGACCAATGAAGACCTTACATCAGCAGAAGGCCGCGGCAAGGCTCAAGCCCTGCGCGATTACCTCGATTCTCTGATAAAGCACTCGCTTCCTGCACACGCCAAGCTTCCGACAGAAAGATCTTTGGCTGCAAAATATGGCATTAACCGAGCAACGGTTCGCAATGCACTCAACCAATTGGAACTTGAAGGTGCCATATACCGCAAGCAGGGTTCAGGTACGTATGTTGCTGAGCCCAGAATCACCAAATCGATTGAGTTGACATCCTTTAGTGACGACATGGCTGCACGTGGTCTCACGCCTGGTTGCAAAGTACTCATTACAGAAGTTCAGGAAGCCAGTTCTTCCCTGGCTTTTAAACTGTCGCTTTCGCCTGGAGCTCCAGTCATCCATCTTCGGAGACTACGTACCGCAGATAATCAACCCATGTGTATCGAGGACGTCTGGATTCCCCAAACGTTGACCCCAGATCTACTTAAGCAAAATCTTGAGGGATCCCTTTATGAGCTATTGGAATCCAAGTACCATTTATCTTTGACTGCGGCCCGGCAGATCATAGACGTGAGCACCCTCAGCCGTCGACAATCAGAGCTTCTCGGCACAGCCCCACACTCCCCTACCCTACGAGTGACCAGAATTGTTAAAGACAGTATGGATCGACACATCGAGTATGCTGTCAGTTTGTACCGCGGCGACAGGTATAACTTCGATTTTACTGTCCAAAAGGCTCGCGGAAGCAGGTTTTGAAGAGCTGCGGACTAGACATGCAGATAGATAACTTGTCTCTCGCGCTATCCTCCGGTTGAGGTATACTTTTTTCGTTATTCATGTCCGGAGGAGCCCTCTCATTCCGACGGCCGTGAGGAACACGCCAGGAGCGCCACCATGCCCCACATGGAGACGCCGCCGGGCACACCAAGTACCAAGGAGAGCCGTTTTGGCAACCAGAATTCGTCTGAAGAGAATGGGTAAGAAGTTCTATCCCTTCTACCGCGTGGTCGTGGTCGATTCCCGCAAGAAGCGCGATGGCAAGGTCATTGAGGAGATCGGCACCTACGATCCCAACACCCAGCCCTCTTCAATCAAGATCGACTCCGAGCGCGCCCAGTACTGGCTGGGTGTGGGCGCTCAGCCCAGCGATCCTGTCTTCAACCTCCTGAAGATCACCGGCGACTGGCAGAAGTTCAAGGATCTGCCCGGCAAGGAAGGCACCCTTAAGGTGCCGCAGGCCGAGGTCGATGCCCAGGCCCGCATTGAGCAGGCACAGAACGAAGCTCAGAAGCTCAAGGCCGCCAAGTCCGAGGTTGATGCCAAGGCCAAGGCTCAGGCAGAGAAGGAAGCCCCCAAGGCCGATGAGTCGGCAGACGCCGCCCAGGCCGAGCAGGCAGCTGAGTAAGGCACACTCACTAAAGATTGGAAGGACCGGCTATCATGCTTGCACAGGCCGTTGAGCACCTGATCAGGAACATCGTGGACTTTCCCGATGACGTGTCGGTCAAGTCCCACGAGAACTCTCGCGGAGAGTTGCTGCGGGTGCGGGTCAACCCCGAGGACATTGGCCGCGTGATCGGCAGGGGCGGCAGGACCGCCAACGCCATCCGCACCGTGATCCAGGCTCTGGCCGACCACAAGGTGCGCGTCGACATCATGGACGTGCGCCGGTGAGCCCCAGCCGGTCCACCAATCACGACCCGCAGGGTCCAGACCCTCAGCAGCGAAGGTTGCTGAGGGTCTGCCGTATCGGCCGCGCCCAGGGACTCAAGGGCGAGGTCAACGTCTATGCCTACACCGACGAGCCTGAGCGGCGCTTCGCCCCCGGCTCCAGGTTGCAGACCAAGGACGGACGGTTTTTCACTGTAGTATCCTCACGCCGCTTCAAACAGCGTTGGATAGTCCTCTTCAAAGGAGTGGAAGACAGGAACGCCTCCGAAGCGCTGAACGGCATCGAACTGTATGTCCAGGCTGATCCAGTCGAGGAGCTGGTGCAGGAGGATGCCTGGTATCCCGAGGATCTGATCGGACTCGAGGTTCGCATGGCCCCGGACAACTCACTAGGCGAACCATCCGGACGAGTGATCGGCCAAGTCAGCGACGTACTGGACGGTGTAGCCCAGCAGCAGCTGCAGATCCACATGACCACCGTAGAAAACGATGAAGAAACGGAGGGGCTGATACCCTTCGTCGAAGCCTTGGTGCCCCAGGTTGACATTGAAAACGGGTATGTGGCCATCGATCCACCTGGGGGGCTTCTGCCTGGCCTGGGCTGAATCCGTCTTTTAACAAAAACCGCAAGTGGGGAGTCAGCATCTTTCTTCAAGCCACTGACTCCCCACTTGCGGGAAATGCGCCTGCATAAGCAGGAAATTTTATCGAGCTACATGTCTTCAACCACCAGATATGTCATATCCAGGGGACCATGCACGCCCACCACGATCACCATCTCGATATCGCCCGTGTTGGAGGGACCGGTGATGAAGTTGATGTTGGAGGTCTTGAGCTCGCCTGAGACCAGGGCTGGGTCATAGTAGTCCATGGCCTGCCGGGTTCGGGGCAGAATCTTCGACTTGCGAATGATGCTCAGATAGTGAACCGGCAGGAAGTGGAAGGCGCGACCCTGACCAGGAGTGGTAGCCACTGTGATGGTGCCCGACTCGGCCAGGAGGAAGTCCGCAAAGGCGATGGCCGTTCCGGACTCGTCGGCGGTCTTGATGTTCTCCTCGCGGCTGGCCCCCGGCTTCCAGAAAGTGGCGGGCGGGGTCAGGCCGTCCCTCCACTCCTCCAGCCCAAAGTCTGCGAACAGGTCGGAGGTGGGCAGCATAACATGGTCACTGTCGTCCTTGCGTGAATCAATGAATTCATTCAGGGCAGTGGGCAGCCCGGCCTTGGTGCAGGTGCGGAAATCCACATGGACAGCCTCGCTGCTCTTCCGGGCGATCTCCAACAGCTCATCCTGGGTATGACCCGACAGGGTTGTCTCCGGCAAATCGTTGACCGGCACCAGAGGGTGGTCCTTGAGCTGGTGACGGGGCCGTCCGCTCTTCTTGGCCAGGTAATCCAGGAATACCTCACGATCGGTCATGCCTGCTGCTCCTTCTTGTGATGAGCGAACCAACTGCGGAAGTTCTCCCCGTGCTTGGGCGGATCCGGCAGATCACGCACCTTGGTCCATCCGCCGAAGACGAAGGGCATCCATTCCACATGCCGATCACTGGCGAAGAGGTTCTTGGCCGTCTCCGGCTGCTTCTTGGATATGGGCGTCAGCATGGTGTGATCCACCCCCAAGGCAGTGCGGAAGAGCGAGGAGTGGCCGGTTCCCAGTCCTACGACCCTCATGACCGTGTCATCGATCAGATTGGCCTTGGACTGGTCATCCATCATGATCCTCCTGTGTTCAATCATCAGCTGATGCAGGGGGATCTTGACCGGACAGGTGGCTGTGCATGCCGCACACAGGCTGCAGGCGTAGGGCAGATCTCCGAAGTCGTCGTAGCCGCCGTCCAGCACCGGCGAGAGCACCGAGCCCACCGGACCGGGGTAGATGGACCCGTAGCCGTGACCGCCGATGTGCCGGTAAATGGGGCAGACGTTCAGGCAGGAAGCGCAGCGGATGCACTGGAGGATGGGTTCGAAGACCGTTCCCAGTGCGTTTGAGCGCCCGTTGTCCAGAATGACCACATAGAAATCGTCCGGTCCGTCCGACTCCTGACCAGTGCGCGGCGCAGTGTAGGTCAGGTAGGAGGTCAGCTTCTGGCCGACAGCGGACCGGGCCAGCATGTTGTCCATGGTCTCGGCCTCTTTCATGGTCGGCACCAGGCGCTCCATGCCCATGACCACCACCTGGGTCTTGGGGATGCACATGGCCAGGTCGGCGTTGCCCTCGTTGGTCACCAGGTTGATCATGCCCGTATCAGCCACGGCGAAGTTGCAGCCGGTGATGCCCATGTCCGCCTCGAGGAAGTGCTTGCGCAGAACCTTGCGCGAGAACCGGGCCATGTGCTGGGGGTCGTTGTCGCCCTTGTAACCCAGCTTCTTCTCGAAAACCTGGCGAACCTGCTCGCGGTTCTTGTGCAGGGCGGGGAAGACCAGATGCGTGGGCTGATCCCAGTCATCCTCCTCCAGGATGAACTCGGCCAGGTCGGTCTCCAGCACCTCCAGACCGGGCACAGTCATCAGCGTGGGATCCAGGTTGATCTCGCTGGTCACCATGGACTTGCTCTTGACGACGTGCTTGGCCTTCTTTTCGATGGCAATCTGCTTGATGTACTGGGCAGCCTCATCGTCGGTCTGAGCGAAGAAGACATGGCCGCCGCGCTTCTCCACGTTGTCAGCGAACTCCTCCAGGTAGTCAGGCAGGTAGCGGATGACGTGCTGGCGGATCTGCTCGCCAAGGTCGCGCCACTGTTCCCAGTTGCCCAGTTCCTGACGGGCGGCCTCCCGCTTGACCCACTGCGCATCCTGGGCCTTGGCCACGGCCTGCTGGGCGAATTTGTCCTGCTCGGACTCTTTGACCCTGGTCAGGAAGGGAGCCTTGCTGGTCCGCAGATACTGCGCGGCCTTCTTGCCATTGACCATGCTGCTCATACCAGAGCCCCCTCTTCCTTGGCGGCCCTGACGGAACCCACAGCCCCATCGCCAGCAGAGCGGCCTTCCACATACTTGACGCGGCTCATGTCCACGTTGTGATTGAGCACCTCAGCCAGGTGCATGATGGTGATTTTCTCGCCGCGCCGGTTGAAGCGTCCGCCGATGTTCATCAGGCAACCCGGATCGCAGGAGATGAGGACGCTGGCCTTGGTGCTGAGCACGTCGTTTACCTTCTCATCCACCATCTGCTTGGAGATCTCGGGCTCCTTCATGGAGAACATGCCACCGAACCCGCAGCAGTTCTCGATGTGGGGCAGGGGGACCATGGTCAGGCCCTTGACATGGTCCAGCAGGACGAAGGGACTGGTCCGCTCCCCCAGCAGCCGGGTCATGTGGCAGGAGCGATGGTAGGTGGCCACAGCATCGAGTTCGGCACCCGCATCCAGCACACCCAGCACCCGGTAGAGGAACTGCGAGAACTCATAAGTCTTATCGGCCATGGTCTGGGCCTTGGCAGCATAGACGGGGTCGGCCCTCAAATGGAAGGGCAGCTCCTTAAGCATATTCACGCAGGAGCCTGCCGGACCCACGATATAGTCGGCATCCACGCTCAGCAGGGCATCGACCTCATTGCGCATGACCTGCATGCTCTCCTTGACATACCCGCTGTTGAAAGTGGGTTGGGCGCAGCAGATCTGCTCCTTGGGTAGATGGGTGTCGCATCCGAACCGCTCCAGCACCTCCACCATGGCCTTCCCCACGTTCGGAAACATGAGGTCCACCACGCAGGTGGAGAATATCACTACTTTCATTACCGCACCTCTCTACAACCTTGCACGCCAGGTCCGAACCATCTCCGGATCATGGAGCAACCCAACATCACTTGAACCCCTAATCCTTCCAACGCATCGCTGCCTTGCGACCACCACGCCCATGCGGGCACCGATGCGCAATCCTTGAAAGGACCCATCATTATCATGGTCTCGACCTAGAATTCGCGCCTTCGGGAATCGCCCACCCTCAGCTTTTGAACGTGTGAGATTTACCACACTCATGCTACCACGGCAGTCTGGGAGTCCTTGGCATGTCAAGGATGAGAGGTGACTGGTCGATTCGCTACAGTGGAGTCAGACCCTGCGCGGCCATCCTCGTGAAAGGGGCAATCGGCGTATGTCCAACCACCTGCAACTCCTCCTGCTCTATGCACCCGCCATCATCTTCGGCCTGCTCTTCCTCTGGGACCTGCACAAGGAGCCACGGCAGTTCCGCAATGCCATCTGGTTGCTGCTCCTGCTGCTGACCCTGGGCGGAGCGCTTCTTCTGCAGTTCGGCATGCGTTGGCTGATCCTGCCCCTGGTCATCCTGCTCATCGCCGCTCCCCTGCTGGTGATCTGCTTCCTGCTGGCCAACACGGTCATCGTCATCCGACACGAAGGGGTCTCCCTGACCACCCTACTGCCCGGCCTACTTGCACTGGCCGTGGTGGCCTACATGCTTCTTTCACCCCTCTTGGCTGGGTTTGGCGCACCCTCATGGCTGCAGAAGCTGGCCGGGCTGATCGACCTGGAAGCCACCTGGTTCTTCTTCTCCTTCCTGGCTCTGCTGCTCTATTCCAACTTTTACAGGATGCTGCCCCGCAAGCGTCGCTACGACTACATCATCATCCATGGAGCCGGCCTGCGCGGCGAAGAGCCCACGCCTCTGCTCCGGGGACGGCTGGACAAGGCTGTAGACCTCTGGAAGCGACAGGGCCGACGCGGGCGTTTCGTGGTCTCCGGAGGGCAGGGTCCCGACGAGGTCATCAGCGAGGCCAGGGCCATGGCTCAGTATTTACGCAGCTCCTGCGGAGTGCCAGCCGAAGCCATCATCATGGAAGACAGGTCGACCACAACCCTGGAGAACCTGCGCTACTCCAAGCAGATCCTGGATGACCGCTACGAGGTAGGCACCGGGCCTGAGCATTACCGGGTGGCCCTGGTTACCAGCGACTACCACGTCTTCCGGGCCAGCGAATACGCCAGTCAGGTCGGCCTGAATGCCGACGGAATCGGCTCACACACCAAGGGCTACTACTGGCCGACCGCCTTCATCCGGGAGTTCGTGGCCATCACCCGCATGCACTGGTGGCCCTATCTGGTTCTTGCACTAGGCTGGGCCGTCTGGGTCGGTATCTCATTGCTGAATTAAAACCACTGCCTTCCAGAAGGAATCAGAGGTCATACAACCTGAACCCCACCCTTATCCTGACTGGCCAGGCTATGTTCTAGGAACCAGGCCACCAGAAGGATGACCAGGACGATAAGAAAGACGAAAACGAAAGCCCAAACGGCTCCGAACTGGAAGGCCTGAGCGCCGGCATGAATCCCTCTGGCCTTGGGCATGCCAGTGATGATGGCTGCCAGGACGCCGGTCGAGGCGGCACCTGAATACTGCTGAAGAGTGTTGAAGAGCGCATTACCGTCGGGCACCAGTTTGGCTGGGATATGCTGCAGTCCAACCGTGAGCAGGTTGTTGAAGACGCAGGCCTGACCGACCATGTAGCAGGCATAGAGAAGAACCATCAGCGGAACGGACAAGTGCCGGCTGAGGACCAGGAAGCCTAAGGCCGAGAGGAAGAAGGCAGCGCTTCCCACCGCCAGCAGACCACGCAGGCCATGGCCGTCCAGATAGCCGCCTGTGACGGGCTGGCAGAGCGCGGAGAGCAGGCTCCCCGGCAGCAGAAGGAGGCCAGACACGGTAGAGGTCTCACCCAGTACGGACTGGGCCATGTTGGGCAGGATGAACGTCAGGCCGATCTGAACAAACTGGACCAGGAAGTAGAGGATCAAGGCAAGGGTGAAAGTACGGTTCCGGAAGACCGCAATGTTGATCAGCCTGGTGCGCTGATGCACAAGGGTCCAGACTCCTGCGGCAAGGGCCAGAACACCGATGAACAAGGACAGCCAGGTAATAGGGCCATGAACATCCAGGGTGCTCAGCCCCAGAGTCAGCCCGGTCAGAAAGACACCCAGAAGAAGGAACTGGAGCCATGCGAAGGGACCGACATGGGCGCTCTCCTTGTCAACTGAGATGAGTGCGATGATTCCGAAGACCAGTTCGATGGGCAACACAATCAGGAAGATGGACTGCCAGGATAAGGCCTGGATAACGGCTCCACCAAAGGTCGGGCCCAGGGAGGGTGCCAGGGCCACCGCCATGCCGGCGCTGCCCACGTAACGACCCTGGATGTGAAGAGGAACCTTTTTCATGATCAACGAAAACACCAAGGGAAGAGCGATACCAGTGCTGATGCCCTGCAGGAGGCGCCCCGCCATAAGAACGGGAAAGCTTGGAGCAAGGATGCACATCAAGTCGCTGCCCAGGAATATTCCCACGCTGGTCAGAATCAAGGCGCGGGTCGTGAATGAATGTTCCAGCCAAGCGGCAGCCAGAACCGTCAAGGCCACCACCAACAGATAGCCGGTGGTCAGCCATTGGACTGTGCCCAGCCCTGTTTTGAAGTACCGGGTCATCTCCGGAAAAGTGACATTGAGCGAGGTCTCCAAAAGGACCCCGCAAAAAGCAAGCCCGGCAGTGCCGGTAATCAGCAGTTTTGTTCTCTTATCAACATGGTCGACCATGGACCGTCCGCTCCTCACGCATCAGACTGTTCGCATAGCCATCACCACGGATCCGTACGGCATGGCATCATCCGATGCCGCTCTCATTGCTGTTTACGCAACGGTTATAGCTCTCTGGCTGCGTTGATGACATCTTCCAAGCCGGATTCATACGCGACTTGTAGACCCAGACAGTGTAACACCCCCAGGTGTACCAATCCGCGCCCGCTACGGACCTAAACAGGCTTGGGTAGAGTTGGTGACATGCAAATCGATATCGTCTCCGTCTTCCCCGAGTATTTTGACGTAACTGGACTTAGCCTGCTAGGCAAGGCCCAAGAGAAAGACCTGATAACCATCCACGCCTACAATCTGCGTGACTGGACCCATGACGTGCATCACTCCGTGGATGATACCCCGGTAGGCGGCGGAGCTGGCATGGTTATGAAACCAGAAGTCTGGGGACAATGCCTGGACGATCTGTTGGGGTTGCCGGACGAATCAGCTCTACAACAGCCGCCCATGGACCAGACAGCTGACACCGCCGATGCTGAAGGACAAAAAGAAGCAGCGAAGAGTCCGAGCGACAGAAGCTGTGGCACAGCATGTAAGGCAGATCCATCTATAGACAGCCATGAGGCTGATATTACCGGACCAATCCTGATCTTCCCCAACCCATCCGCTCCCTTGTTCACCCAGGCCGATGCGACCGAGCTGTCGCGGGCGAAGAGGCTGATATTCGGCTGCGGCCGCTACGAAGGCTATGACGCACGCATCCCCGACTACTACCGGAATCAGGGTATCGACGTCCGGGAGTACTCCATTGGCGACTACGTGCTCAATGGGGGCGAGGTGGCCGTTTCGGTCATGCTGGAGGCCATCACCCGGCTCCTGCCCGGTTTCATGGGCAATCCTGAATCCATCGTGCAAGAGTCCTACACCGGGGACGAGCCGCTGCTGGAATATCGCCAGTACACACGCCCCACCACCTGGAGGGGTATGGCCGTGCCCAAGATACTGACCAGCGGCGACCACGGAAAGGTGGACAGATTCCGGCGCGACGAAGCCATCAGGAGAACCAGTCGAATCCGTCCCGACCTGATTGCCCGATTGGATTGCTCCACTCTCGATAAGCACGACCGCCATCTCTTGGAAGACCTGGGCTGGGACACAGGGAAAACCCATCCGAGACCTCTGGACCAGCCTTCAAATTGATCAGCCGCCAAATTTGCGGGGATAATCAGCGGGCCTCAGATAGTAGACTGCTGTTTCCCCGTAAGTGCGAGCCTGATCAATGGCCCATCCTTCAGGAGCCGTAGGCGGCGGGGTGCGTGTCGATCGTTCCAGAACGACCATGCCTCTATCGTCCACCATTCCGCGGCCAGTCAGACCGGTCATAATGCTTTGGCAGTCAGCAGTCGACAGATCATAAGGCGGGTCCATGAAGACCAGGTCGAAGCAAGCCTCGGACAGACCGGCATCCTCATGACCTGAGGAGAGGGGACGGACAAAGCGCTCGGCACGATTTCTGCTGACGCGAATGTCCATGGCTGAATCCCAAGCCGGGTGATGGCGCAGCCCTGCAGCTGAACGTGACAGCAGCCCAGCGACACGGCCAGAAGACTCCACAGCCACCAGGCTCTGGGCACCACGGGATAGGGCTTCGAATCCCAAGGCCCCCGTACCGGCGAACAGGTCCAGGACCCGAGCACCGGACAACAGGCCTTCGGACTCCAGATGGGAGAAGATGGCTTCCTTGGTCCGATCGGTGGTGGGCCGGGTGCCCTTGAGGGCTGCAGGAATGAGGAATCCCTTGAAGCGGCCGGCGATAATGTGCATATGGTCCGTTATCCTTTCAGCTGGAGACCAGGAATCCTTCGTTGCCCCTCATGAAGTCAAGGACAGCACCAGCCAGCTCGGGCTGCCCGGCCAGAGTGGGGTCAGACTCCAGGAGTTGGCCTGCCTGGGTGCGAGCACGGGCGATCATGGGCGCATCGGTGACCACCCGCAAAAGCTTCAGGGAGGAATGCCCGCCGGACTGGGCATCACCCAGCACGTCGCCAGCTCCCCTGATGCGAATGTCCTCCTCGGCGATTTTGGCCCCGTCAGTGGTGTCGCGAATGACATTAAGCCGCTCGGCAGCCGGGGAATCCGCAGGAGCACGCGAGATCAGGAAAGCCCAGGAGTCTGTGCCGCCGCGTCCCACTCTGCCGCGCAGCTGATGAAGCTGGGAGAGCCCGAACCGATCGGCATCGAAGATGACGATGCAGGAGGCTTGGGGCACGTCTACACCCACTTCCACAACTGTGGTAGCCACAAGCAGGGGTGTCCGGCCCGAGGCAAAGTCCATCATGACGGCATTCTTGGTGGCATCGTCGTCCCGACCGGTCAACGTGGCCACGGCAATGCCCTGGAACTGCGGCAGAGCGGCCAGGCGCTGGCTCATTTCGACCACCGAGTGCAGAGGCGGACGCTGGCCATCACCTTGGCCCTCCTCAACAAGAAGCTCAGGCTGAGCATCGGAACCGCCAGATTGGCTCGGCCGGTCAGAGACAGACGAGGGGTCGTCCTCCTCATCGATGCGGGCGCAGATGACATAGGCCCGCTCCCCAGCCTCGATCCGTCGGCGCAGATGCAGGAACATGGCGCCCATGGTCGCCCCATCCGATTCAGCGATGACGTGCGTGCGGACCGGTTTCCGGTTGCTGGGCAGCTCGGTCAGGGCGGAGATGTCCAAATCGCCGAACCAGGTCATGGCAGCTGTACGCGGGATGGGCGTAGCGGTCATGATCAGCAGATGGGGAACGCGCTCGGATTTGCGACGCAACTCCTCGCGCTGCTCAACCCCGAAACGATGCTGCTCGTCGATGACAGTCAGGGCCAGATTGGGAGCCTGGAAGGTCTTGGAGAAGGCCGCATGGGTGGCGATGACAATACAGGGACGACCCGAGGCCGAGACTGCTAGGGCAGAGCGGCGCTGGGCCAGTCTCATGCCTCCTGTCAGCAGCACCAGAGGCAGGACCAACTGATCTGTCATACGAATCATGGTGACGTTGTCCACAGGCTTATGGTGGCCTTCTACGGCAGTCGCGGTCACATCGGTGCCCATAGCCTTGAGCATGCCGCCGATAGAGGCATAGTGCTGCTCGGCCAACACCTGTGTAGGAGCCACCAAAACAGCCTGGTGACCAGCCTGGACCGCCTGGAGCATGGCCGCTAGGGCCACTACGGTCTTACCAGAGCCGACCTCGCCCTGCAGAAGCCGCTGCATGGGCTGATCCTTAGCCATATCGACGCCTATATCGTTGATGACCTGACGCTGGCCATCAGTCAGCTGGAATGGCAGGGAGTCGATGAAACGGGCAGGCAGGGTGTCCGGATGGTCAGCGCCCGAATTAGCGCATGGATAAGTGGGCTGTTGCTGGGTCTGGCGACGGGTCTGCAGAAGGGCTGTCTGCGAGACGAAGGCCTCCTCATAGCGCAGAGTCTTGCGCGCCGCAGCGAAGTCGTCGGGGCTGTCGGGCGCATGCATGCCCAAGAGGGCACGGGCACGGTGCAACAGCCCTTGGTCGGCACGGACCTGCTCAGGCAACACATCAGGTATGGCACGGCCCAGCGCTTCTGGATCGATGCGGACATCGGCACTGGGCTGCCCCTCTTCAGAAACACTGGCTGCAGGGATGGATCCAGGTGAATTACCAGCCTGCGCCAGCAAACGCAAAAACCCCAGAATGACATCGTGAATATGGTCCGAGGAGATGCGGGAGCTGGCATGATACACCGGCCGTGGTC
This sequence comes from Bifidobacterium asteroides, assembly GCF_003202755.1. Lineage (GTDB taxonomy): Bacteria > Actinomycetota > Actinomycetes > Actinomycetales > Bifidobacteriaceae > Bombiscardovia > Bombiscardovia asteroides_F. The sequence continues at coordinate 352,084 of NZ_QGLK01000001.1, read as the reverse complement.
GACGGACGCGATCCAAGGCCTCGTCAAGGCTGGCCGCATCGGGCCGGGATGCGTCCGCAGAAACCTCCTGATCGGCATCGGCGACAACCAGGGTCTCAGGATGGGTGAACTGGAGCTGGTCCATGTAGACACCGGGCTCACCGGCCACGACTAGATCCGCCCCTACCTGCAGCCGACGGACCATCCAGTCCATATAGGGCTTCTTATGAGAGAAGAAGACCAGCCTGACCGCCAGCGGGGTGCCGCCCTGACTACTGACGAAGGCCGCATCGTCCACCATCACGTCCAGCCGGAAGCCCCGGTGACCGCTCAGAGGCACCAGGCGCACCTGATCAACCCGGGCGGCGAAGGCACAGGGCTCACCCAGCCGGATGCCGGCAATAGCGGTGATCTGCATGGGATCGGTGATGCGGAAAGGATAATAGGTCAGCGCATCCCCAACCGTGACCACGCCGAGAGCCTTGAGAGCGCTCACCCGACGCCTGTTGGCCACCAGCGAGGCCACCGTGCTGTGCAGCCCAACATGAGCCACTGTCGACATACCCGATCACCTCCCGCAAGCGCCGATCATCATCCCTCAGGATGACAAGAACCCCCGGAGCTTTGCCCCCGGGGGTCCCAATACGACCGATGAACCGCCTTCAGGCGGCGACGCGCTGCACCTTGCCGGCCTTGAGGCACTTGACGCAGACGCGCAGACGCACGTTCTGACCATCAACGGTGGTGTGCACCGACTGCAGGTTGGGGCGGAAGATGCGCTTGTTCCGGATATGCGAATGAGAAACACTGTAACCGGTCTGCGGGCCCTTGCCGCACACCGCGCAACGAGCTGCCATGATGACTTCCTTTACGTTGTTTTCCAAGTCGTCCCAGGTGTTCTTGCCCGCAGCACAGGGTTACGGATGAACACACAACTTTGTTAGACTACTACATTCTGTTAGGTAAGGCAAATTAACGGTCTCAGGCACGAGGAGGCTTGCGGAAGATGCCAATCAGAGACTGAAGCACTCCGCAAAATACCCCGCCGATGATCCAGATGGCCCAGAATGGGATGCGCCAACCAAAAAGGTTGTCGTAATTGCCGGAGAAGAGCATGGTCAGGGCCACCAGCGTGCAAAGGCCCATGATGACTCCGCTGATGGCATTGCTTATCCGGTGCTCGTAACGATAGGTGTCCCAGCGACCGTCATCGACGGAATCAATCTGCCTGTTGTAGGCCCGGAGGTTCATCATTCTGTGGCTCGTTCCCGCATGGACTAGTAGGAAGATCCCCAGAGCCAGAAGAAGAAAGAAGACAAACCCTCTGACCTGATGGGGCCAGCCCCAGACCAGGAACCCAGCAGAGTTGATCCCCACATCCAAGAGCACGACAGCCAAACCACAGACCAGCTCCCAGGTAGTCTGCCGGTATACTCGCGAGCGCTCCTCATCGGTATAGAAATCCGCCACATAGGGATGTCTGCGGCGGAAATCCCTCCTGGCGGAAACCGCCGGTATCAGAAAGGCCAGTCCCAGGACGATGCCGATCATCAGAGCAAGAAAGGCCAGACCATTCTGTGCGTCGGTCGGCTGGCTGACTCCGGCAAAGAGACCACCGAAAGCCAGTCCCAGCATGATAAGGGCGATGCCGAAAGCCATCCGAAGACTGTAAGCATTGCTGAAGGATGCGTAGCCGGTCACGTCTTCCATAGCAGACTGAACAGGCACAGTCGCATGGGTTGTCGAAGTCGCCTGGGCGGCATCCTGATGGTCAGGCTTGGACGCACGCTGCCCTGAACCCGGATGCCGAACATCGCCCAGGACCAGGTCATCAAGGGTGCAGCCGAAGAGGTCACAGATGGCCAGAAGCTTGTCCATCTCAGGATATGCCTTGTCCGACTCCCACTTGGATACCGCCTGACGAGACACCCCCACCAGCATGGCCAGCTGCTCCTGAGTCATATTGCGTTGCGAACGCAGATACTGCACGTTGGTTCTGAAACTCATAATGTTCTTTCTCCCGATCGACAGAATGCCGATTCAACCAGCAACGAGACCATGATGAAACGTGCAGGGCTCCGACCGCCACCAGCTTTGGGTTGCACCCGGCGAAGACACCGATATTTGCTGTCAACCGACGGTTGCATCCTTGCAATTCCAAGGAAATAAGCAATTACTAGATCCCTGGCATCCTGATGACGATTCGCCCATCAATCCCCCCTTCTGGCAAGAGGTGCGACCCCTCTACGTTCACGATACATACCCTTCAGGAGCAAATGCGAATCCTGCGGATTCCACCCTGAACTGTCCCCGATTCGACCCTGAAAACACCCTGACAGGAGCTCTCGCCATGGTCTCATAGAAGAAGAGACCTGGCAGGCGACGACCGAAAGGAAGGCAACGATGCAGCATCGAATGGCTAAGGATCCATACGCACAGATTCCGCTCACTCTGGACAAGGTCTGCTACGACTACGGAACCCGGCAGAAGCAAGGCACAAGAGTGTTGGACGAAATCAGCCTGGAATGTCCGGCGGGGACTTGGACAGCCATCATGGGTCCTTCAGGCGCCGGTAAGTCGACCCTCCTCTATTGCGCCGCAGGACTGCTCCAAGTTAGGCAGGGCAAGGTAGCCATCGCCGGGGAGGATCTGACACGAATGAAAGAGAGGGAGTTGACCAGGCTTCGGCGCGACCATATCGGCTTCGTCTTCCAGGACTATAACCTGGTCAACGCCTTCACCTGCCTACAGAACACCATGCTGTCCAGCCTCTTCGGCGGCAGAAGAATCTCCGCCCAAGCGGCCCTGTCTGCCCTGTCGAACGTCGGGTTGGAAGGGTACGCCAACACCTATCCGGCCGACATGAGCGGTGGCCAGCAGCAGCGCGTGGCCATCGCCAGGTCTCTCGCCGCCAGCCCGGAGATCATCATGGCTGACGAGCCCACCGGCGCCCTGGACACCCATAGCTCGCGGGAGGTCATGGACCTCTTCGACCTGGCCGTCCGCAGCGGCCAGACCATCCTCATGGTGACCCACGACCCCAACGTCGCCGCCCGGGCCCACCGCGTCATCTTTCTCCAGGACGGGCGCATTCAGGCGGCATGCCCGGGCGGAAACCCGCAGACCATAGCCCAGCAGCTGGCCAGCATGGATGCTGTTCCAGACCAGGAAGCCTTCAGCCCTCCCCTGGCAGTTCCATCCGATCAGCCTCGGTGATGGTCCGAATTACTCGGCAGGGCACGCCTACGGCCAGGGAGTCAGGCGCGATGTCATGGGTGACCACGGATCCAGCCCCGATGACCGCCCCATCGCAGATGGTCACTCCCCCGGCCACAGTCACGTTTGATGCCAGCCAGCAGTTGGATCCGATGGTGATCGGGGCGCCCAACTCGTAGTCGTAGAGGGTGCCATCCTCATGGCGTCTCAGATTCCGCTCCTGCCACCGCAGGGGATGCAGGGGGGTTGCCAGGGTGACGTTGGGGCCGATCATCACATCGTCGCCAATCTGCACAGGGCAAGTATCCAGAACAGTGAAGTTGAAATTGGCGAAGATGCGCGAGCCGAGCTTGGTGAAGCACCCATAGTCGAAGTAGATAGGCCCCATAAAGTCCACGTCCTGACCATGTTCGGGCACTAGATCGTCCAGAAGCCGACTGCGCAGTTCCCGCTCCTGCTCGGAAGACGCGTTGAAAAGACGGCAAAGTTCGTGGGCTTTGACCCGCAGCTGGCTCAGGTCGGGATCCGATGCGTCATAAAGCTCGCCAGCAAGCATCCGCTCCTTCTGCGAGCGCCAATTCCCTTTACCAGCTCCGCCAGTCGCACTTGTCAGTTTTGAGTCCTTGTCCATGGCCATCCCATCGTTCCTGTGTCACTTCACTGTCACTTCTGCAAGCTCACACTGCTTACAGAGTCCCTGTCCATGTAATCGTCTGGGTCAGACAGCCTGCAGCCATACGTACCATTCGTCAACCTGTTGCGGACATCCGTTCACGCCAAGGGTCTGGCTTGGTAGATTGGAGGCAGCATAGGACTGTGGCGAGGAGGAAGCATGCGGTATGAGGTGAACAAGGCCATTCCCGAGGATGCCAAGGCCATCCGTACGACCGTATTCGTGGAGGAGCAGGGCTTTCACAACGAGTTCGACCCAACCGACGATGTCAGTCTTCACATCGTGGCCTACGATGGGGATGATCCCGTCGGTGTATGCCGAATCTTTCCCGACCGTGGCAAGGCATGGACCCTTGGCCGCTTGGCCGTTCTTAAGCCCTACCGCGGTCAGCACCTGGGCGCCAATTTGGTAGGCAAGGCTGAGGAAACCGCTCGGAGCCGCGGGGCCGACCGGCTCACGCTTCACGCCCAGGAACGGGTGGCGGGCTTCTATAAGTCTTTAGGCTATAGGGACATGGGCATTCATGACCAGGACGAGGGATGCCCGCACATCTGGATGGACAAGCCCCTGACAGTCAGCACCGGAAACGAGCCAGAGGACCAGGCCTCATGAATCTGACCGCCAATTTTGCCAGTGAAATTCCAGCCCTAACCAGCACAATCATCGCTACGAACAAGGATCCCATGGGAAGGTCCGAACAGGCCATCTCCAGCTTCAGCGATGCCGTCATCTACTGGTTCCGCCAGAATTTCGGAAAGATCGTCCTTCTGATCGTCGTGGCTGTCTGCGCTGCCTTGATCTCCAAGATCGTAGCGGCGGCCATGCGACGTGCCCTGGAACGGACCAACCTGCCCAGTGCTTCCATCTTCGTCAACATCGTCCGCGCCCTGATCTGGATCTTCGCTGCTGCCACAGTCCTGCAACCCGTCTTCGGGATCAACCCATCCACAGTGGTCGCCGCCCTGGGCGTCAGCGGCCTGGCGCTCTCCTTCGGATTGAAGGATACAATTGCCAACATCGTCGGCGGCTTCGGACTGATGGTCAGCAAGGTGGTCCAGCCCGGCGACATCATCACCATCCAGGGCACCACCGGAACCGTCCGCGATGTGACCTGGCGTCATACCATCGTCATCGACAGGACCGGCAACCAGCTGCTGATCCCCAACTCCATCCTCAACACCACGGCGCTTGAGAAAATCACCGAGGCCGGCGAAGCCGCCACTACGGTTCCCTTCACCCTGCGAGGAGATGCCGATATAGCCAAGTCCTCCCACTCCATTGCACAGGTGGTGGCTCAGACAACCAAGGGCATGGCCATGCCATCCAACCCGCCCATTGTCCAGCTCCAGGGCTTCACCCCTTATGGCATCAAGGGCCAAGTGGTCATGTTCGCCAAGCAGGGCGTCATCGCCGCCGATATGCAGGATGCCGCCACCCGCGCTCTTGCCGGCCAGGACTATCTGGTCCAGGAGGCCGAGCTCCAATCAGAGAACGATGTAGACCAAGCCAACTGATTGCTTTAGGTTTGGGCCCCAAATCACTAGCGGACGTATTTGCTGACGCTTTTCATCTTGAGCAAAGCGTCGGCCAGCCAGCGATAGATATCATCCCATTGGTCTTGTTTGTAATCAGTACGCCTAGTCAGAGTCAGGTGGCGTGACTTCTTGTCTACATCCTTATCATCCCAGCCCAAATCACCCTCCTGGCCTGACAGGTCGCTCTCGACCTGAGACTTTTGCTCAAGGAAGTCCGCATATCGCGCAGGATCATGAAAGAGGAATTCAACGGTGGCATACCCGTCCCTGATGCCGATGAGGCCTGCCAGATTGCAGCCAGAAACGGGCGAGCCAAAACTCAGCCGGTACTTCGTATGGTCGGTTCTGGCAAAGGCCGAGCCGAAAGCGGACATGAAGTCATTCCTAGCTTTGCAGAAGTCGACGAACCCATCCCAGAACATGGCCCTCACCTTCGAGCGGTCCAGAGACTCCATATCACCTTGCGAAACCCGGTAACGAGAACGAAACTCGTCAAGGCTGATGCCTCCATGCCCCCAGAACGTCCAGCCATTGATTGAGCTGCTGCTCGCCCCAGCCAATTTGAGAACATGCGAAGCTGCCGACGAGGGACTCTCAAATTCACGCCCGTCCGAAACCCTAATCATCATCTCTTCAGTAATCAGAGCACTAGCTTCATACTTACGGGAAAGGCTTTCGAGTTGATCGCCGGGCTTCAGCAGGCCACTGGCACCCAACATGTGCAAAGAAACCGTCTTTGCCGGAATCTTCGCCTGCTTATCAGCCTGGTACTTGTCGATAATCGCACGATCGATCTTCGGCATAGACCAGACTTGCAAAGCCTCATCGGCTAGCCGACGCGTCCTAGCCTCGATGGACTCAGCGTTCCATGTCTCCGCACCACGCAACTCACGTGAAATAGACAGGTATTCATCCTGATACCCACCGACAATTCGATCCCTCTTCTGCTTAAACAGCCCATCTGAGAGTTCCGAGTTATAAGCGGTCAGAGTTAAATTACCCAGCTTGTTGACATGCTCCGCAAAAACCCGTTCGCAATCAGCACCCAACATTTGCCGCCACTGCTCATGAGCGAGCGCATTCTGGGGCAGAATATGCTCAATGGTGTAATTCCTGGAGGAGAAGTCGATCGGGTTCTTAGGATGGTACGCGTTCTCCAGTGTTGTCAACATGTAATAACAACGCGAAAAGGGATAGAAGTCGCGCGAAAGAAGGGTCTGACGAAATTCATTATCATCAGGCATCCGATGACTTGTACCGGCACCGCCCAGCAAGGCTGCTTCAAAAGCCTGCCGATAGTCGGGTGACCCGTCTTCCTTTATCTGTCTGAGACGTGCTATGACCGAAAGCGAAAACCGGTTCAGCCCGTTGTTGGACATCTGGCAGGCAATGCGGCGGAAGAGATAACTCTCCAACAACTTCAACATGGATACAAAATCACTGCGGCTGAAGAGGTCATCCCCCTCCTGGTAATCATCCAAAAGGGTCATGAGCAAGGGGTTGATGACAGACATATTCAGAGCACGGATACGATCAAACAATCGATCTATTTCAGGATCATCCACCGAGCTCGAAGTAATGCGCGAATAGTACCCGGCAAACTTGCTCATCTGATCAAGAAGCCCGACTATTTGACCATGGTTATCGTAGCCATTGTTGGTCACGTAGTCTTTAAAGAACCGATATACGTCTCGTGTAGGCACTGGTCTGGGGGCGTTGATGATGGCAAGCCAATCATAGAGAAAATCATCAAAAACGTCATCGTAGACGTCCACGCCTAGCGCTATTTCAATTCTTCTCCAATGATCTTCATACAACATCCCTTGAGTCTCCAAAGGCTGCCGCATGAGCACATAATTACGAACCAGATCTGCAGTCGACAGGTCCTTACCAGTTGAATTCATGGACTCGAAGATGGCCTGTGGATCATCCTGACCCTGCGTCAAGGAGATCGACACTACCTCCAAGGATCTGAGCCCAGACCACACACTGTTTGGATCCTTCATACCCTTCAATTGATGACTAAACCAATGGAAGTTATCGATAAGTCTACGGGACTTACCCGTAATCGGAACTTTAGAATTTTCCAAATGGTGAATGATGGACTCGTATGTGTCACAATCACCCTGCGATAGGCATAAACGATAATGCCCCTCGCCTTCACGAGAAAAATCAATCAGATATTCTCTTGTGAGTTCTTCGCAGGAAAACTGCAACTCATTGGCCTGGCTTTGGTGGCTGTCTGCATAGTCAGCAAGTGCCGCTAAGAGAAGATTGACAGTTGTAATTCTCTGCTGACCATCGATAATGAGGGCTGGCGTCACCCCATCGGCGCCCATGGTGCCCTCTTGAATCCAGACCAGCGAACCCATGAAATGGGCGCTCTCGTGTAAACGCTCAATAGCGAGCACATCGTTCCAAAGCTGCTCGCATTGTTCCTTATCCCACGAATAGGGGCGCTGATATACAGGGACAATAAAACGCTTGCTCTTATCGGCAATGAGACTCAGCAGCTTAACGGGACCAGCATCCATGAGGAACCTTGCCTTACCAGCGAGTACTTCGGCGGACGCTCCCATTATAGGAAGCACCCACTGCCACAGTCAGGCCGATACACCCTCGATCAGTTCAGTAATCAAATCGGTGTAGGTGATTCCAGTGGCCTCCCAGGCCTTGGCATACATGGAGATGGGCGTGAAACCAGGCATGGTGTTGATCTCGTTGACGATGACCCTGCCCTCGGGCGTCACAAAGCAGTCGACACGACTCAGACCGGCGCCGTCCACGGTTTTGAAAGCCTTGGCAGCCAGGTCGCGAACCTTCTGAAGAGTCTCCTCTGGCAGGTCGGCAGGGACCTCCACGTGGGAAGCGGAGGAGTCCACATACTTGCTGTCGAAATCGTAGAAGGCCTCGTCCTGATCAGCCTTGTCCAGCACCACCTCGCCTGGCCAAGCTGTACGGGGCTGTCTGTCCTTGCTGGAGGCGAGCACGGCGCACTCGATCTCCCGCCCCTCAATGCCCTCCTCTATCAGGACCCGCCAGTCATGCTTCGCAGCCTCGGCGATCGCGGCAACCAGGACCTCAGCTTGAGGCTCTTCTACCTTGACCACACCAAAGCTGGATCCTGCGCGGGAGGGCTTGACGAAGAGCGGGTAATGCAGCTCCGCCTTCTCCACTGCGGCCATCAGGTCGGCTCCGGACCGCTGTTCACGGGAGTCAATGGTGATGCCAGGAGCCACAGGTATGCCGGCTTGGCTGAGCAGAATCTTGGTGTAGTGCTTGTCCATGCATGCAGCAGAAGCGAAGACCCCGCATCCGACGTAGGGCAGGCCCATCATTTCAAGCAAACCCTGCAGGGTGCCGTCCTCACCGTAAGGGCCGTGGAGAACCGGAAAAACCGCGTCAACATGACCCAAAGACTCCAAAGAACCAACGGTCCCGGAAGGCTCGGCTCCAGAGACCAGATCAGCATGATCGCCGATCAGAAAACCCTCCCTACCGCGGGCCATGTCGAGAATGACCGGACGGCTGCCTTCGGTTATCTGCACGGTTGGCAGACTGGCATCGCCTAGACCCCACTGCTTGGGATCCTGATCGCCGATGGTCCATCGACCGTCCTTGGTGATGCCAATGGGGATGGGCTCATATCGGTCGGTATCGATGGCGTTGAGCACACCGGCCGCCGACACGCAGGATATGGAATGTTCGTCGGCACGCCCGCCATAAAGCACTACAACACGTTTCCTGACCATCATCCCTCGGCTTTCCTCATCCTGGACATGATTTTCAACCTCACGCACCTGCCCGAGCAGATACATCATTCAAGACAGCAGAATATCCCCTCGGCAGGCAGCAAGACCTGGTCGGAGCCGCTCATCCACAAGCTTGGCACGAACAGCCATGGTGGAGCTTATGCAGGCACTAGACAAGCTAGACTTGCTGACCGATTCCGAAAACCGCACATCTTCAATCAAAAGGTTAATAGCGCTGGCTTCAAAGCCTTTGTACCCCTATAACCTTCAGGATTTTCTGATAGTAGGCAGACTTACTCTGCAGTGATTTGCCCACCGAACAGCTCGTCGATCATGCCCCGGCAGCTCAGACCCTGATCCAGCACATGGCTCATGGCCGTAGCCAGCGGAGTCGCCACCTGGTAGCGCTTGCCCAGAGCGACGACAGCATCGGTGGTGGGTACGCCTTCGGCGACACCCTTGCTGACGCGAGTGGCTTCTTCGATGCTTTTGCCCTGGCCCAAATTAAAACCAAAAGTGTAGTTCCTGCTCAGGGACGACCCGCAGGTGGCCACCAGGTCGCCGACCCCAGCAAGACCGGCGAAGGTCTTGGACTTGGCCCCGCAGGCCTCCCCCAGGGCAGTGAGCTCAGCCAGCCCCCTGGCCTGGATCATGGCGGCCGTGTTCTCCCCGAATCCAGCCCCGCGTGACATCCCTACAGCCAGTGCAGTGACGTTCTTCAGCGACCCACACATCTCCAGGCCGATCACATCGTCCGAGACGAAGGCCTTGAAATAGTCGGTCGTACAAGCACGGGCTACTCTCATGGCGGTATCGGCATCAGCGCTGGCGACCACGGTGGCACTTGGCTCGCGGGCGGCCACTTCCTTGCTCAGGTTGGGACCGGAGACGGCCGCAAACCTGACCGGGTCCAGATCCAGCGTCCCGCAGACCACCTGGTCCATCCGCCTGTCGGTGCCCCGTTCAATCCCCTTCATCAGGGAAACTGCAATAGCATCATGATCCAATAGACTCTTGAATTCCGTCAAGGCCTCACAGGCGTGCTGAGCGGCTATGGCCACGACCACGATTTCAGCCCCCGAGACGGCCTTGGCCCGGTCACCCTCAGCGATGATGGCGTCGGGCAGCCTCTCCACTGTTGGCAGGCGGCGAGTATTCGAATGTTGGCTGTTGATTTCCTCTACGACATCCGGATCGATGTCCCACATGACCACCTGGTTGCCAGCATCAGCCAGTACCTGGGCAAAAGCGGTTCCCCATGCGCCTGCGCCTAATACCGCGATCTTCGTCATCATTCTCCTTTGCATAATGCCGTGCGCACGGGAACGCCGACCAGCAGCCTCATTCTTGTCTCTACCATCCTATGACACCAACGCCAGGCAGGAGGAATTAGAGGTGGGTTCCGGCCTTATTGCTCACTTCTAGGCCGACGGGTCATGGTCACGTAGTCGAAGTATCCAGCCGCCGGGGGCTCTTCACCACGAATCTCAGCCATAACCGCTTCCATTCGATTGCGTAGACGGACACAGAGGGCATGCACGGACTGCTTGGGGGGTTCCTCGCCCCACTGATTCACATCTTCAAGCAGATCTGAATAGTCAAGGAGCCGGTCATAGCACATGACTACGTTCTTGCGAGGCCAAGGCCACTTGTGGTTGATCGATGCCGCTCCCCAGGTGATGCTGGGATAGAGAGGGACCATGCGGCCCAGCTGCCGCGAGGCTTCCAAGGCGATGAATCCGACCCCGGGCTTGAGCGACATTGGCCACTTCAGGGGGTCACGGGTCACGGTCCCTTCAGGCCAGATGGTCAGCGGCCTGCCCGAAGTGAGGATGCTGATCGACTCCTCCTCAATCGACCTGGCCTTGCCGGACTTGCGTTCCACCGGCTGCATGCCCACCATGCGGAACCAGCTGCCAATCAGGGGCCAATGGGCCATCTCGGCCTTGGCCATGTAGCGAGGACGCCGACCCTGGTGGAAGAGGGCCATCATAGGAATGAAAACATCGAACTGGGTCACATGGGTGGCTGCGGTGATAAAAGGACCGGTCTGCGGCACCCGCTCCAACCCCCAGGCATAGACCCGGCAAGAGCCACGCACCACCTGAGAAACCCCACGCAATAGACGAGTGGTCCCCACAGGGTGCTGACCATCTATCTCGTCCAGGGCCGGCGTGCGGTGTCCAGTGGGATAGTAGCGTGTCGGATCCACCAGCCTGTGCCGCTGGGCCAGCAGAGCCACCTGCTGGTCGGGCAGGGCTGGTACCGCAGACCGGGGGGAGGGTTTGCCTTTGGAAGCCATCTATTGCCTACCGGATCAGTCGATCTGCGCGTCCAGGGCTAGCAGCTTATCGCGGAAGTCCTCGTAGCCGCGGTCAATCAGGGAGATGCCGTGGACAGTGGAGGGGCCAGAGGCTGTCAGTGCCGCAATCAGGTGGCTGAAACCGCCACGCAAGTCGGGCACATCGATGTCCTGACCGGTCAACGGAGTAGGTCCGAAAATGACCGCCGAGTGGTTGAAGTTGCGCTGCTGGAAGCGGCAGGGCAGGGATCCCAGGCACTCCTTGTAGAGCTGGATGGTGGCGCCCATCTGAATCAGCGGCTTGGTGAAGCCGAAGCGGTTCTCGTAGACGGTCTCATGAACGATGGAAAGACCCTTGGCCTGGGTCAGAGCGACTACTAGAGGCTGCTGCCAATCGGTCATGAACCCGGGGTGCACGTCGGTCTCGATGGCCACGGGCCGCAGATCGCCGCCCGGATGCCAGAAGCGGATGCCGTCGTCGCGCACATCGAACTGGCCGCCGATCTTGCGGAAGACATTCAGGTAGGTCATCATGTCGGGCTGGTGGGCGCCCTTGACCATGATGTCGCCGTGGGTGGCCAGGGCGGCTGAAGCCCAGGAGGCGGCTTCGATTCGGTCGGGCAAAGAAGTATGGGTGAAGCCTTTCAGGGAGGGCACCCCCTCAATACGGATGGTCCGGTCCACGTCCACGGATATCTGTGCACCCATCTTCTGTAAGACCGCCACTAGATCCATAATCTCGGGCTCGGTAGCCGCCCCTGACAATTCGGTACGCCCCTCGGCCAGAACGGCCGCCAGCAGGGTCTGCTCCGTCGCACCTACCGAAGGGTAGGGCAGGTGGATCTTGGCTCCGTGCAGGCCGTCGGGCGCTGTGATGTGGATGCCGGCCTCATGCTCCTTGTCGACATTGGCCCCCAGCTTGCGCAGGGTCTCCAAATGGAAGTCGATGGGTCTGCTACCGATGCGGCATCCGCCCAGAACAGGAATGAAAGCCTCTCCCATCCGATGCAGAAGCGGCCCGGAGAAGAGGATGGGAATGCGGGAAGAGCCCGACAGGGTGTCCACATCAGCCACATCAGCCAGCTCTACATGGCTGGCATCAATGGTGACCACGCCCTCCTGCGGACGGACATCAACCTTGACGCCGTGCAATCTCAGCAGGTCCGAGACCACCTGGACATCACGGATTTCAGGCACGTTCTTGAGCACCGAGACATCGGGAGCCAGCAGGGCAGCCACCATGGCCTTGCTGACGAAGTTCTTGGCCCCGCGGACCTGTATGGTGCCATGCAGGGGCCTGCCGCCCACCACATGCAGCACATCATTCTGTGTATTCATCTTGGCCATACATCGGCTTCTTTCTCGTATCCGCTCAGAGCCGGGCTTTGGCGCATCATCGGCCCCTATTTGCAAGTCTGCCACAGGGGGTGTGGGGACACCGTGAATTGTCGCCTCCGGCATAGAGCGTCCACCCAGTCAGATACTGGTCAAGCACCGGTCGAAACGAAGGGGGTCAGCATCGTGAAGCCCATGATCAGCAGCAGCATAATGAAGAACGGGCAGGCCCAGGCACCATAGACGTTCGTATACGTGCGGTTTTCCCGCAGAAAAGCGACGATCCGATGGCGGCCCAAGTAAAGGACCAGCACGGCTGCCAGCATGCCTGCCAACATCATGAGCACGTTGACGTAAGAAGACATATTGTCGCTCATAAACCCGAGCAGGAGTTCCAGCCCGTCGCTGACGACCAGGTTGTTGAACACGTGCAGGGCTATGGACCAGAAGATGGAGTACTCGCAGGCAAGATAGCCCAGGAGCAGACCCATAATGAAAGCGAAGAATCCTTGATCCAAATCGCCGTGGAAGAAGCCGAACATAACAGCGGAGGTGACGATAGCGAAGACGTGGCCGTAGGGCTTCAGCGCGTGCAGGATAGCCCCTCTGAAGACCAGCTCCTCGATGACGGGGGCCAGCAGGCTGACGTAGATGAACATGGGAATGGTACCCGAAGCCTGCTGGATCTGCTCAGTCGTGGTCCAGGACTGCTGCACTCCCAAACGCGCCGTGGTCCAGTCCATGCCTGACTGATACCAGTCGGCCAGGGTCTGCCCGGTCAACGTCAACGCAAAGCATCCCAGCAGAACCTGCCAGGTCATGGGGTGCAGATCAGTGTGGAAGATGCCCATGGGGCCGGAATCGCAGATCTGCCGACGTCGTGTGAAGACCAGGAAGCAGAGACCCGTGCAGGCGGCGACCAGATTGATGATGCCCCCATACTCCTTGTCGGCATGGCTGATCACATATATGAATCCCGAGTGGGCAGGCACCGGATCAAACACGGCATTCCACTCCATCTGAGCCAGAACACCGAACAGAAGGCCGACGCTATTGATGATAAGCAGATAGACCAGCAGCAGGGCGGCCTGACGGTTGAGCATACCCCTGGCCGCACTCATCCATGCGCGATCCGCCATGCCTCGTCTGGGCTTTTGAATCTGCCCAGTCCCTGACGCGTCGGCTGCCGTCGCTGTCTGCCCCATGTCACCATGCCCTTTCATGATCCTTTGCAGGTTTGGCCACCCGGCATTGACCTCCAACTGGTCCAAGTCTACGCCACCACTGGCAGCGCCAATGCGTCATGCTCTAGAGCAGACCGGGGACGAACTTGAAGACTGTCAGCAACAGGCAGAGCAGCAAATAGAGGAGGAACCAAGGCTGCCTCCAGGAAGCGTAGGTTCCTTTAGGGGCTCGATAGCGCCGCCGGTAGTCAAACAGACTGGCGCGGTGCAGGAAGAACATGACCAACCCAGCCAGAACCAAGACCAACGCCACTGCCGAAATCGACATACGAGCAGCTCGCGGAGCGCTCATCAGGTAACGGTTGGGCAGGCCACTAAAGAGCAAATCGCCGACCATACGTGCTCCGATGGCCCAGATAAGGCCATACTCAAGGGAGCAATACCCCAGTGCCACCCCCAGCAGGAAGATCCAGAGCCCAGAGACCGGATCACACTGCAAGAGTGCACAGAGCAGGGACGCGGTCAGGATGGCAAAGACCCTGCCGAACCGGCGCAGCCCGTTGAGGATGATGCCGCGGAAAACCAGCTCCTCGGCCAAGGGAACCGCCAACAGGGCATACACGGCCATCATCGGTGAGGAAGTTCCGGTGACCAGCAGACTGCGCGAGGCCAGGGAGGGGATGTGCAGAAGCAGACAGAAGTGGTTGAAGAACTTGTTCAGTTCATGGACCATCCCTTGGCTCAACAGGAGCACCGTCACAAGGGCCAGCAGAGCCGTCAGTGTCATTCTTCTATCTGTTCGCCAATGGACGGCGTCCTGTTCTCGCTGATCCTTACCTCGAATAACGCTCCACTCTGAAATAAAGGCATAGGCCAGCGCCAGCAGGACCGACAGGAGGGTAATCCCATCGGATAGGAAGGCAATGGCTCTTGGGTCCTTGACCCGCTCCATGATGACCGGCAGGATCATACCCGAACCGACCATGAGCATCAGAACGGATATGGCAAGGTAAACGAAGGCGAAGGCGGCCTGGCCGTTGACGGCGTGAAGAACCCCCGAACTGGCCCTGTAGGAGACGGGCTTGCCAGAGGATGCCGACTTGGTGGCCGTCTGTGGTTTCGCCTGGACCTTGACCGCTGCCGAAGCATTCGGCGTGCCCTCATCCAGCTCGCTTGAGACGACAACTTGCTGCGCGGCTGGAGCGGATGTATTCGCGACCTTGGAGGAATCAGACGGAGCAGATTGGGCGCCGGCGGATTGAACTTCACCGACTGTCTGGACGGCCTGCACAGGCTGAACGGCATGATCCGCCTGAGCGGCCGGAGTCCTCGGTGATGACGAAACGGTCCGACCGCCTGTGCTGATGCCGACGACCTCGGCCAGCTGATCAACCACCCGTGGAGTCGAACAGACCTGGCGCCCCTGATGTTTGGCACCACTGGCAACGGATTGTGCAGCGGCGACGCCCTGACCTGAAGCCGATGAACCAGCGATAAGCGAATCCCAGTCGGCATTTGAACGGCGAACGACGACCGGTCGATCAGTGAATACAACTGGGGTCGGAGACTGCTGAACATACACTTTTGCGGGTGCGGAAGCCGCTGTATTCGGCTTGGCAGACGTCGAATCCGCCGAAGCGGCAGCCGTCGGCTTGGACTCAGCCTGTTCGGCGGACGAAGAACCGGGGGCAGATGCTGTTGAAACGGCAGAACCTGTAGCCTTGCTTGGCGAGGCAGGAACAGATGCGGCAAGAGACGAAGCCTTGGCAGCAGGGGCTTTGGGCTTGCTTACACGGGTCTTTGCTGCCGACTTGCGGCCTTTGCCCATATTCCAGGAGAAAACCGGAGCATTGCTGACCTCCGGCTTGGTCCAGGACCAGACAACCTTGGCCGAAGAATGATCCTGCTGCTTCGGAGCCTTAGCAACTTTGGGGGCCTCCAGATCCCGACGAATCACCACGCGCCTGGGTACAGACCCCTCGCCGGACCCCTTCTCTTCGTGCCCGTCGGCAGACAGATCCGCCGGAGGAAATGCTGGAACAGCCGGTTGACTGGCTATAGTGACCGATGTCAAAAAATCATCGGATCCAGGAAGCACCGAGGGACGTTCACCGACAGGCATAGACCCCGTGCGTCCACGATGGCCAGCCCCTTCAGCGCCCGGAAGCACAATCTTTCTATGGGCGATTCGTCCCGGGTAGGCCAGGCCATCATCCACGGCCTGGCCCGGCAGGCTGAGCGGCGGCAGATCGATGGACCCCTCCTGGTAGTCCCAGTGGCGGGCGTAGTCCTTGCCGGCGGTATGGGTTGCGGTCACGAGGGCAAGAGAGGAACGCGAGGCCTTCCAGCGCCCCTGCTCATCTTGGGCATCGGCAGACTCGCTGCCGCTGTCCCGAACCTCATCATCCCTCATCCGTCGATGATCCTTCCCCTTCATGCACTACCGTACGACCGTCAAGGGCGTCCAGCGACACGAACCTTTCCCCGCGTTCATATCATGACACTACATATCCGAGTCTAGCCCGACCTCGCCCTTCCTCGACAGAATCCCAACAATGAGCCGGTGCCATAGGCTGTCTGGTCAGGCCAGCCCTGGTACGAATTCGCTCAGGGCCATCAGCAGGCACGCCAGGCAGAAGAGCAGGAACCAGGGCGCCCTCCAAGAAGCGTAGATTCCCTTGGGAGCGCGATTGCTGCGGCAGTAATCACGGAGAGTCCGAATCTTGAACAGCAGCCCGACGACACCGACCAGCAACACCAGGATCATGAGCAGGCCCAGACCGATGCGAACCACCTCGGGTGCCAGGGGCATGTACTTGGCCAGCAGACCTGAAGAGAACGCATTGTTGAGCATGTGCACCAGCAGGGACCAGACCAGCCCGTATTCCATGGCCAGATAGCCCAGGACCAGGCCGGAAATGAAACCGAACAGACCCTGGACCAAGGAGCCATGCATGAAGCCGAAAAGCAAAGAAGAGGTAATAATGGCAAAGACTCGACCAAAGCGGCGCAAGCCGTTCATGATGACCCCGCGAAAGACCAGCTCTTCGGCAAAAGGTCCCAAAAGAATGCCATAGAAGAGCATGATCGGCGTTTCCATGCCGCCGTCGTCAGGTGAGGTCGGCGGGTGCAGCCCAGTATCGGACAGAATAGCACTTAGACCAGAATCAGCCGCACTGGCCACCAGCTGACTAAGGAAGAAGCAGGCCAGGGCGACGATCAACGCCAACAGGCTGAATCGACGCGCAGTAACCCAGCGCACCTGGTCCTGGCCATGCCGTTCATGGCCTACAATGACCGGCCATTGACTGATCAAGGCAAATAGCAAGGCCAGCACCACGGAGGTGACCACTGTCCAGTCCCCCAAAGGACCGTTGAGCTGCGCTTTGGAAGCATGCGGGAAGAGTGCGGGCAGCACAACCTTGCCTCCCAAAAGGCCTGCCAGGGTCTCGATGGCCACGTAGATGAAGGCAAAAGCACTCAGGGCATTCACTGCCCGCCTAACGTCCCAGTCGTGCACATCGCCGCTGCTGTGCCTCATGATAACCGCCCCTCTTCGTTTGCCAACCGGTCACAGTCGACCAATGACTGCCACTTTCCATGGTAAGCGAAAAAGGGGCGGAGGACTTTCATATGAGGGCGCACGGCCCGTCGGTCAGATGATGCCGCGATCAGCCAGGGGCCCAGGCCAATCGATTTGGCCCTCCCTGGCTGAAGTGACCGGCTCTTCGGGCATATGCTGTGCCGGCAGGGTACGCGGCTTGAAGGGGAAGCGCTCAGCCCTCATGCGCTCATAGGCACGGATATCATCCTCGTGCTGCAGGGTCAGATCGATGTCGTCATAGCCATTCATGAGCCGCCATCGCACGTAGTCGTCCACTTGGAAGGGCAGAGTCACATCCGCGCAAGTGACTGTGCGAGCGCCCAGGTCCACAGTCATCTCAGTGCCAGGATCCTCCTCCAGGAGCTTCCAGAGCAACTCCACTGATTCCTGGGGCATGATGGCGGCCAGAACCCCGTTCTTGGCGGTGTTCCCATAGAAGATATCAGCGAAGCGGGGGGCAATGACCACGCGGAAGCCATAATCTCGCAGAGCCCAGACCGCATGCTCGCGCGAGGAGCCGATGCCGAAGTCCGGCCCGGCCACCAGGATGCGAGCACCTGAATATTCAGGCCGGTTGAGCACGAAATTCGGATCCCTTCGCCAGGCATAGAAGAGTGCATCCTCGAAGCCGGTCTTCTTCACCCGCTTCAGGAATACGGCGGGGATGATCTGATCGGTATCGACGTTGGAGCGGCGCAAGGGCACTCCAACCCCGGTTACAACGGAAAGTGGCTCCATGATGACCTCCTGCCTTCTGGATGGCGATTACGAATGATTGATGGCCTACAGATCGGCCGGTGAGCAGATGGTTCCCCTGATGGCCGTCGCAGCGGCTACCTCGGGCGAGGCCAGATGCGTCCTGCCGCCCTTGCCCTGACGGCCCTGGAAGTTGCGGTTGGATGTGGAAATGGAACGCTCCCCCGGCACTAGCTGGTCGGGATTCATTCCCAGGCACATGGAGCAGCCTGCGTTGCGCCATTCGGCTCCGAAATCCTCGAAGATGCGATCCAGCCCCTCCTTTTCGGCCTGGATGCGAACTCGTGAAGAGGCCGGCACTACCAGGACGCGATGCAGGTTCTTGGCCTTGTGGTGCCCCTTCATGATGGCCGCCGCTGCGCGCAGATCCTCGATGCGCCCGTTGGTGCAGGAACCGATGAAGACGGTGTCCACGGCGATGTCCCGGATGGGCATCCCAGGCTTCAGACCCATGTAGTCGATGGCTTCCTGGGCCGCCTGGCGCTTGGCTGGGTCGGCGATCTTTTCCGGCACAGGCACATCAGCGCCTATGGGCAGACCCTGTCCGGGGTTAGTGCCCCAGGTCACGTAGGGGGTCAGCTGGTCGGCATCCAGGATAACCTCCTTGTCGAAGACCGCATCCGGATCGGTGGGCAGAGTCCGCCAGTAGTCCAGAGCCTGATCCCACATGGCTCCCTTGGGGGCATGCGGCCGGCCTTCCAGGTATGCGAAGGTGGTTTCGTCAGGCGCAATCATCCCGGCCCTCGCCCCGGCCTCGATGGACATGTTGCAAATGGTCATGCGCGCATCCATGGACATGCGTCGAATGGCATCGCCCCGGTACTCAAGAACGTGCCCTTGACCCCCGCCCGTGCCGATCTTGGCGATGACGGCAAGGATGACGTCTTTGGCGCCCACGCCGGGCTTGAGCTGGCCGCGGACGGTGATGGCCATGGTCTTGAAAGGCTTCAGGCTCAGGGTCTGGGTGGCCAGAACATGCTCCACCTCGGAAGTGCCGATGCCGAAAGCCAGGGCCCCAAAGGCCCCGTGCGTCGAGGTATGCGAATCGCCGCAGACGATGGTCATGCCGGGCTGGGTCAGCCCCAGGACGGGTGCAAAAGCATGGACGATACCCTGGTCCGCGTCCCCCAATGGATGCAGACGGACGCCGAACTCACGGCAATTGCGTTCCAGGGTGGAGATCTGCAGGGCCGAAACCTTGTCGGCAATGGGCCGATCGATGTCGATGGTGGGGGTGTTGTGGTCCTCAGTGGCGATGACCTGGTCCAGGTGACGGATCTTTCGACCTGCCAGTCGCAAACCCTCGAAGGCCTGTGGACTGGTCACCTCGTGCATAAGCTGCAAATCGATGTAGATCAGATCGGGCTCGCCTCCCTGGCCCTTTCTGACCAAATGATCGGCCCAGACCTTTTCCGCCATTGTGCGTCCCATATCGCCTCCTGAAAATCTACGACCGGCCGGGGCGCCAACCTCATCGACACCCCGCCGGCCTCTTACCACCGAGTATGGAACTGCCCAACCGTTATGAACTTTTGCATTTCATATACTGAGATGGCATAATTCAACCATGGACACACCTTCTATGAACGACGACGACAGATACCCCTCCGTAAACGATAAGAACATGCATCAGGAGGAGATTCATTCGGGCGTCGGCGTTCTTGACAAGACGGTGCGAATTCTGGACACCCTGGAGACCGGACCCATGACCCTGGGCCAGCTGGTCAACGCCACCGGGTTGGCTCGACCCACGGCCCACCGACTGGCCATCGCCTTGGAGCGCCACCGCTTCGTCCTGCGGGACGCGCATGGCCGCTTCGTCCTGGGCTCCCGTTTCGCCGAACTGGCTGCTGCCGCCGGCGAGGATCGACTGCTGACCGCCTCGGGGCCCATCCTGCATACACTGCTCAACCGTTCGGGCGAGTCAGCTCAGATTTTCCGCCGCCAGGGCGAGGTCCGGGTCTGCATCGCTGCGGTGGAACGCGCCTCCGGCCTACGTGACTCCATCCCTGTAGGCGCCCTGCTGTCCATGGAGGCCGGGTCGGCTGCACAGATTCTGCTGGCCTGGGAGGAACCTGAGCGCCTCCACCAAGGCCTGCGACACGCCAAGTTCAACGCAGCGACCCTGGCCACGGTCCGCAAGCGCGGCTGGGCCGAGTCCATCAACGAGCGCGAGGAGGGCGTCTGTTCCATCTCCGCCCCCATCCGCAACGGATCCGGGCAGGTCATGGCCGCCATATCCATTTCCGGACCGGTCAACCGCATGTCCACCACGCCTGGAAGGCGCTACGCCCCCCTGGTCATGGCCGCCGGCAAATATCTGACCGAAGCCCTGTTGCGAGCCTCATCCCCTGCCCGTCGCAGGGTCTGAGCAGTAATCCCGATCCTTATCGCCGCCGGGAGGATCCCCAGGAGGCTATCAGCCCTGCCAGGGCCGTCAGGCCGCCCGCCAAAAACCCAGGCCGACGCAAGAGGTTAACTGCGTCACCAGTAGATGTAGGCACATGACTCATGGCGAAGGTGTAGACCTTGTGGGATCCGGGCCGCCCCACCAATTGCCCGAACTCCAGGAGCTGGGTGCGAGGACGGTGAGGATGACGGATGTCGAATTCAAAGAGCCGTGCCGCCCGCTTGCTGGGCACTGGACCATAGGAACCGAATCCGCATGTGGGCGTGGCCCCCAGAGTCAGATCCCCGCTGCGTCCGACGAAACCATTGCGGTGGTCATGGCCGGCGAAGAGAGCGAAGTAGCCCCGGTTCCGGGTCAGCAGGTCATAC
Source organism: Bifidobacterium asteroides (assembly GCF_003202755.1). Lineage (GTDB taxonomy): Bacteria > Actinomycetota > Actinomycetes > Actinomycetales > Bifidobacteriaceae > Bombiscardovia > Bombiscardovia asteroides_F. The sequence goes on along the minus strand of NZ_QGLK01000001.1, from coordinate 330,970 downwards.
TCGCCACTGTCCTCGTCCGGACAGGAGACGCCTTCACCCAGGTATGAGCCCGGGTAGGTGCGCGACTCGTCCAGGATGTAGCAACGGGAGTCGAAACTTCGGTAGCCCTGGACCGCATAGGCCGTGGTAGCCGGCACCGGCTTGAGCAAATTATAGAACTGGGGAATGGGCATGTGCTGGAAGACTATGGATCTGTTGCCTAGAAGATCAGGAGCGGCCGCCAGGAAATCCAGGGCCTGAGCCGAAGGTGAGCCATAGCCGCCTGCACGGGCATAGTCGCCAGAGTCCAACAGAACAAGGCCCATGACCACCCCGTGACCGTCGCGATCTGCCACAGGCAGGGCAAAGGTGCCCGGAGCACAGACGAATGCGGTCTGGGAAGGCAGGGCCGATCCGATCAGCGCATGAACCCGATCAGGATGGGCAACTGTAGCCTCCGGGTTCAGGCAGCCGGGCACCTCCCGATAGATGGCATCCATTTGATCGGTGTCCAGGCCGCACTGGAAGTCGTGGTTGCCATAGGTGACGACGAAGGGAATCCCGCGCTCAACCAGTGGGCCGGTGATCAGGCCAACGGTTCTACGGACCAGATCCTCGGTGTGCTTGATGTTCTGCTGACGTACACGCTCGGCATCCCTACGGTCTGGTTCCCGGCGGTCCGTAGCAGCTTGGTTCTCCTGGGGCTTGGATGAGCGCTTCAGGGAGGCTCCCCCAAGCCCCAGGGCGCCACCCATGCTCAGACCAGCAGAGTAGATGCCGTCCAGGGGGGTGCTCCAACGCCTCTTGCGGAAGGTGCGCTCGTAGGCCGTGTCGTAACCGGCCACTTGGTTACCCGAGAAAACCACTAGATCAGGCCTTGCCGCATCACAAGCCGCGGCTATGAGCCTGATTGTGTCCGGAGAGACCTTTGGACCCTCCTGAACATCGGCCAGCTGCAGAAGTCTGAACTTGCCCGAGTAATGGAACTGAAGTCGCCCCAGCCGGGCCGAAACGGACAGCGGTCGATCATGTTCTCCCTCGCTCCCTTGTGGGGAGACCTGATCCGCGTGGTAATGCTGACTCATATGTCTAGCCTACTTCACCCGGCTTCGCTCCTAGGTCGATATGTGCAGCCCTCTTACGAATGGGATCCAGGCCGGAACGCCATGGCGGCAAAGCGACACCTGATGTTAGCTTGACCACAGTGATTACGGCGACAGCCAGGACCAGGCCGACAATCTTCAGGCCTGGCCCCGGTCTTGGTATATTGGATACGTTGCGGTTCTTAACGAGATAGAGGGAGCGTACCTCCATGGCAGAAGGACAAGAGCTCCTGTTGCGCAAGGATCTTGAGCGGGTTGTCGACCGTCTGCACCAGGAGCGTACTCATGTGGCTCCCTATCAAGAGGATTACCGTCGACTGCTGGATAATCATGGCAAGATGATCCGCGCTGCCATGGTGGTCCTCTTTGCCCGTGCCGGAGCACGAACCCGAGGGCGCCTGGACGACACCGTCATCACCGGTGCCGCCGCCATCGAGATGCTTCACCTGGCTACTTTGGTCCACGACGACGTTCTGGACAATGCCCCCATCCGCCGCAACAAACCCACGGTCCACACCATCCGGGGCAACAAGGCCGCAATCTATCTGGGAGATCTGATCCTTTCGCGCTATATGGAGATCATAGCCTCCATCGCCCCTGACACAGCCTTTATCCGTGAGCAAGCCGGCACGGTCTGCGAGATCGTAGGCGGCGAGCTCTACCAGGAGTCAGACCGCCACCACACCCATATAACCATCGACGATTACGACCGAGCCATCTCCGGCAAGACCGCAGCCCTCTTCCGCCTTGCCTGCCTGACTGGGATCCGTCTTGATGATCAGCCAACCGATCCCGCTTTGGAACAGACCGCCAGAGACTTCGGCAGCAATCTAGGCATGGCCTTCCAGATCATCGATGACATCAACGACTTCGATCTGGATCGCGACACCGGCAAGCCCAAGCTGGAGGATATTCGCGACGGGATTTACACTCTGCCGGTTCTGCTGGGGTTCCAGGAGGATGAAAACTTCAGAGCCTTGGTCCAGCAGGACGATCCTGACCGCGTGGTCGACTATCTCAGAGCCCACCCACAGCTGATGGAGAGCAGCCGGCAAACCGCCAAGGACTATTTAAAACGGGCTTCAGACAGCTTAGAGGATTCCCACATCGACAAAGGCGTGCGCGACCTGTTGCAGCGGATCACAGTCAAGCTGACCTCCCAAGTCTGAACGAACCTGAACGAGTGAGGCCAGTCCGGTATCAGGCATACGCCGAACCTGCATCGCGTCTGTTGCTTCATGCTCGGCATTGCTCTCTTTTCCGAATCTCACCGCTGTCCACCGCTGATGGCAAACCCTTAAGACAGCAAATCCCCCGTTCCGAACCATGCAGTCCGAAGCGGGGGATTTACCGAAGGGGAAGGAAGTGTTTAAGGTTAGTCGAGCATCAGGCCAGAGCTACCCGAGCCGGTGCGCCATGCACCTTGGCAGGTTGCGGCCCATTGCCATCATCCGGCTTGTAGAAGGGCCCCTGGTGCAGGGTCCTCCTGGTGTAGAAGACCATGACTCCGCCCAGAACCAGGAAGAGCAGGAAGTAGACAATGCAGGTGAAGAGCAGGTTCGGCACCGTGCTTGTGGGCGAAACTCCATCAGCGATGGTCTGATAACCGTAGACCAGCCATGGATAGCGTCCCAGCTCGGTCACCAGCCAGCCACTGGTCGTCGCAGCGAAGGGGGCAAAGGTGAAGATGCCCATAATCCAGAGCTTCCAGCGCGTGGTGAAGAGCGTGTTCTTCTTCTTACGTGTGAACCACAGCACCAGTGCAGATATCAGGGCAAAGGCGAACCCGATCCCGACCATCAGGCGGAAGACCCAGAATAGGGTGGTGACAGGCACGTAGTAGTTCATGTCCTTGCCGTACTTGGCATCGTACTTCTCGTGCAGCTCCTTGTTGACGGTGTTCATGCCCTTGACGGCGCCTGTTTTCTTGCCGTAAGCCAGCTGTGACATGGCTCCAGGAATCTCGATGGACCCCTCAATCTTATGGTCCTTCTCATTGATCAGAGCCACGGCATTCCAAGGGGCGGGATCACCCGTGTCCTCATAGATTGCCTCGGTGGCAGCCAGTTTCATAGGCTGATCGGTCACGATGAACTTGCCCTGCAGATCGCCATAGGTAATCACGCAGATTGAGCCGATAAGCCCGATCAGGGCGGCCAGACGGATGGACTTGGTGAACAGGTTGACCTTGGCCTGCTTCTCGGAGTCGGCCTCGACAGCGGCCACGGCCTTGTCCTTGTTTCCCATATGCATCCTCAGCAGGCTGAAGGCACTGCAACCCATGACCACGAAGGCCCCTGTGCAGACGGCGGCAAAGAAGACGTGGGGGAACTCAATCCACAGCTGAGGATTGGATATGACGTCACCAAAACTGCGCAGCCGCACATGGCCGGTGGCCTGGTTGATCTCAAATCCGACCGGGTGCTGCATAAAGCTGTTGGCAGCCAGAATCCAGATGGCCGACATGGAGGAACCCAGGAAGGTCAGCCAGATGAAGACCGCATGCACGGCCGGCTTGAACCTATTCCAGGTGAACATCCACACACCGATGAAAGTTGATTCTAGGAAGAATGCCAGCAGAGCCTCGATGGCCAGGGGGGCTCCGAAGATGTCACCCATGAACCTGGAGTAGTTGGACCAGTTCATGCCAAATTGGAACTCCTGGATGATACCGGTGACCACACCGACCGCAAAGGAGAGCAGGAAGATCTTGGACCAGAACATGGTCATCTTCTTGTAGACATCCTTCTTGGTCACCACATAAATAGTCTCCATGATGGCGACCGCCAGGGCCAGACCGATGGTCATAGGGACATAGAAGAAGTGGAATATCGTCGTCATGGCGAACTGGAATCTTGACAATCCCAATACAGTGAACATCGTTCCTCCCAATCTCTGCAGGGTTCGTCGGGCGCGGGTACACGGGTCGAATCCGGACAAATTCAGATATGACCGGGCTTGTGCCTACAAGAACCTTTCAGCTCTCCCCGACTTCGCGACCTGGTCGCTTCCACGGGCTCAGGTTTCCATACCGTCCAGTCCATGAACTGACGGCGCACGGTGACCGGTCGGGAAGCCATCCGACAAGATCGGCGACCCGACAACCGTGCAAAATTCATTGCTCGGGAAACAGCCTGATGGTCATTCAACAGGGTTCCGTCCATCTGAATCTGACTGCTTCTTTGAGTATATCCCTTGAGAGGCACCCTTGTCCACGTCCGAGACATCCATGCGATAAAGTTCACGGAAACGGGCGTTCTCCCGATACAGATCGACCGGGCGCCCCTGCATGGCGATGTGCCCGTCCTGCATAAAGATGACCTGATCGGCCTCCTCCAGCCCCTGAAGGTGGTGGGTCACCCAAAGAAGTGTGCGATCCTGGCTGACTTTGAAGATCATGGCCATGAGCCGCCGCTCGGTTATGGGATCCAAACCGATGGTGGGCTCGTCCAGAAGGATGATCGGGGTGCGCTTGAGCACAATCCTGGCCAGGGCCAGACGCTGGCGCTGCCCACCTGAAAGACGGCCGCCGGCCTCATCCACCGGCGTGTCGATTCCTTGGGGCATGTCAGCCACAACCTGATCCAGCTGTACAGCCTTCAAGGCCTGGCGAACCTGATCGTCATCAGCCTGAGGAGCGCCCAGACGCACATTGGAGGCGATGGTGGTGTTGAAGAGGAAGGCCTGCTGGTTCAGGTAGCCGAAAAGCTCAGGACGCTGATCCTGCAAGGCATCGACCGGTATTCCATTGATCAGGATGCGGCCACTCGTGGGACGCAAGTCGCCCAGGAGCAGCTGAAGGACAGTCGTCTTGCCTTCGCCGCTGGGACCGAGCAGGGCCACCCGCTGCCCACCTTCAATCCTCAGGCTGAAGTCGTCCAGCAGCATGGGGTCATCAGGACCATAGGAGAAGCTGACGTGATCGAAGACGATTGACTTGATCGGCCCCTCCAGCTTGGTCTGGACACTCGGCTCAATTCGCCGAGACTCGACGCGCTCGGTCAGATCGTTCAGATGGTCCAGCGAGTCCGTGTAGAGGGGAACCTCAGCCACAGCCTGGGAGACCACGATGAAGCAGTCGACCAGGGGGAAAACCGCCAGGACCACGGCTGCCGCGAAGTCTGCAATGGAGGTGGAGCTGGTCATACGCAGATCCGCTCCAACAATCAAAGCCACCACCATGAGGGCGAAAATCATCTGGATGCCGCAGTTGCGCCAACGTTCGAACCGCTTCTGCTCTCTGCGACCGGCGGCGATGTCGTTGAAGTCGCCGGACGCTGTATCCACGAAGCGCCGCCGACGGTGGGTGATCACCCAATCCCCCAAGCCCATGTAGCTCTCGGTCACTGCAGTGTACTGGTCCTGCCGCCGCGCCTTCTCCATGTCGTAACGCCCGTCTGAATAAGCCAGCGAGACCAGCGGGACCAGAATCAGGATCAGGGCGAAAAGCAGGAAAAGCAGGAGCGAGGTCAGCCAGGAGAAGACGCCTACGGCGATGGTGACCACCACCCACATCATGTAGGCCACAACCGTGGGGAAGATGGTGCGCAGGTAGAAGTTCTCCAGATGGTCCAGGTCGTCCGAGAGCATGCCCAGGACCGTGCCCGTGCGCTCATGCTCATTCAGGAAGGCTGCGTCCTGCGAGAGGGTGCGGTAAAGCTGAACCCGCAGCTTGGAAACCACGCGCAGCACCCAGTCATGGCTCTTGATGCGCTCCATGTACTTGAACGTGGGCCGTCCAATGCCGAAGGCCCTGGTCAGAACCACCGGCACATATACGGCGAAGATATTGAAGGGATGGCGGGCCGACCTGCTGATCAGGAAGCCCGAGGTGAACATGAGTCCAGCTGCGCACACGAAGGTGATGGTTCCCAGGAAGAAGATCAGGGCAAGCAGCCCCTTGTTTTGACGAAGGTATGGCCAGAACCAATGATCCTTGTGCCAAATATGCATATAGCCCGACAGACCGCGGCCGCGTCGGGAGGCCTTCAACGATCCCATGCCGTCTCTTCCGGCGGTTTCAGTCCTGCTGGTAGTCGGCAATCTGGTTCCCTCCCATCTCATCGATCAGCGCATCCAAGGGTCCGCCCTGACCGATCAGCTTATGCGGATCGCCCTGGGCCACAATTCGTCCATGCTCCAGCATGATCACCCAATCCATGTTGGCCAGCCAGTGCAACCGGTGGGTGGCCAGGACGACCAGGTGCCCGTCCATAATGGGCAGCAGGGTCTGCTTCAGGTCGTATTCCGTCTCGATGTCCAGGTGGGCTGTGGGCTCGTCAAAGAACAGGATCTCGCGTGAGGGGTCAAGGATGCCCCTGGCCAGGGCGATTCGCTGGGCCTGGCCGCCGCTGATGCCGCGGTTGCCCTCCCCAATTTGAGTGTTCATACCGTCGGGCAATGTTTTCAGCCAGTCGGTCAGTCCAGCCCGATCGGCAGCACGGGCCACCTCAGCATCATCTGCCTCTTGGTTGTAAAAGCGGATATTGTCGGCCACAGTGCCGTGGAAGATGAAGGGGTTCTGGGGAATGTAGCTGATGTGCCGTTGCCAGGCAGCCACGTTGCAGTGCTCCAGCTGATGACCATCCAGGTCGATAGCGCCTGCCTTGGGCTGGTCAAAACCCGCCAGCAGATCCATCAGCGTAGACTTGCCTGCTCCCGAACGACCGACAACGGCCACCTTGGAAAAACCGTGCAGGTTGAAGTTCAAACCGCTCAAAGCCAGAGGCTGCTCCTCCAAACTCCCGGCGGATCCATTGATCTGCGAATCTGCAACAGCTTCGGCTCCGGTTCCTTGCGATGCCGTGGAACCGGACTTTACCGAGGACGGCCTCCCATCACTGTCGCGAACCTTGGATGCCTTGGGCTTGCGGCTCTTCTTGCTGGTCTTTTGACTCTCGGACTTGGCCATGGCATCCATCTGCGCCCCGGCTGAGGCAGTGCTCTCCACCGGCTTGGGACCAGGATAAGCGAAGTCGATTCCTTCCAGACGCAGGTGGCTGTCTTCCTTCCACCCGGACCAGTCCAGTTCCTCCAAACGCTTGGGCTCTGGCTGGTCCAGCATATCCGCGATGTCGTCCAAGGCGTTCTTACCGTTCAGAGTAGCGTGGAAGTCGTCGCCGAACTGGCGAATGGGCATGAAGTACTCAGGGGCCAGAATCAGGGCAAGGAGGGCTGGGAACAGTTCCACCTTGGCATTGATCAGATTGTTGCCCAGGAAGACGGCCATGATGGCAATAGCCAAGGTGGCAAAGAAGTCCAGAGCAAAGGTGGAGGTCATGGCTACCCTGATAACGCTCATGGTCCTCTTGCGGAAGCGATCCGAGACCGAATAGATCTCGTCCTCGTACTCCTTGTCAATGCCCAGCATCTTCAGGGTTGGCAGGCCAAGGACCGTATCCATGAACCTGGTGTTGAGCTTGCGGAACTGAGCGTACTGCCGACTTGAGCGATCCCTGGCTGCCAGGCCCAGGATGACCATGAAGAAGATAAGCAGGGGCAGCATGAGCAGGAGGATGAGCCCGGAACCTGCATCCTGGGTCCAGACAACCACCAAGACGATCAAGGGAATGAAGATGAGGTCCATCATCTTGGGCAGGACCGTCAGCACGTAGGTGCGCACCTGATCAAGACCATCCACCAGCATGGTGACAGCTGAGCCCGTGCCACGCCGAGCCAGAGCTGATGGTCCCAGCGAAAAGACCTTGTCCTGAATATGGGGCCGCAACTCAGCCACGATGGCATCGGCACGATCCGTGGCAATACGATCCTTGGCCACGTCGCAGAGCTGTCGACAGGTGTAGGCGGCCAGAAAAATCAGCACTGGCACCACCAGAACATTCAGGTTCTGAAGGTGCCAAATACGCACCAGAGCCAGGGTCAACCCATAGGCCTGGGCCACCACACCTATTCCCTGGACCAGGGACAGGGCAGCCAGCAGGCCCAAGGTGGACCGGACTCCGTCGAAACGGAAGAGATTTTTGTCAATCAATGCATATCCTCCGGATGCGCTCCGGTCCTGCCAGCACTGCCCCCCTGCCTCCTTTAACTTTCAGACGGTCTCAGCCACGGTGGCCGAAGGGGCCACAGGCGAGGTCAGATGGCCACCATCGGTGTCCAGCCGCTTGCGCTGGATGAAGTAGCTCCAGATGAAGTAGGCCAGCATGATGGGCAGGAAGATGCAAAGCACCACGGTCATAATCTTCATGGTCAGCGGTGAAGCCGAGGCATCCTGGATCAGCAGGTTGTAGGCCGGATCATCAGAGATCATCACACGCGGGAAGAGCCCGTTGAAGATAAAGGCGATGATGGCCATCAGGGTGATGCCCGAGCAGGTGAAGGCGTAGCCGCCGTGCTTCTTGAAGACGGCGACGTGGCCTCCAATGACAGATGCCAGGATGATTACGGTGATCAGCCAGGTGGACAGGGGGCGTGCCTTGTAGAAGTCGGTGTTGAAGATGGCCAGGAGCACGAAGACGACCAGGGCCGGATAGGCGATCCAGTAGGCCTTCTCGCTCACGTTGAGCATCCGGCGGGAATCCATGACACCCAGCTTCAGGCTCAGGAAGTGCAGGCCATGAACGAAGCTGAAGAAGACGACAGCAATGCCGCCGACCACGGACAGCCAGTTGAACACGTCGAAGAACCCGGGCCAGGCATCGCCGTTCTTATCCATGGGAATGCCCTGGATCAGGCTGGTCAGCATCATGCCCAGGAAGAATGGCGCGAAAAGCGAACCGATGAAGTTGGCCCACTGCCAGACACCGCGCTCACGGCTAGTCAGTGCGTGGGAGGCGAACTCGAATGAGACGCCACGCAGAATCAGAGAGACCAGCACCAGGAAGAGCAGGATGTAATACCCCGAGAAGAGGGAAGCATACCAGAGCGGGAAAGCGGCGAACATAGCGCCGCCGGCAGTGATCAGCCAGACCTCGTTACCATCCCAGTGGGGACCAATGGCCCTCATGAATGTGGCGCGCTCATCACCGTCGCGGGCCACGAACCTGGTAGCCATGCCAACGCCGAAGTCGAACCCTTCAAGCAGAAGGAATCCTGCAAAAAGCAGGCCGATGACAAAGAACCACAAACCTTGTAGAAAACTCATGCTAATGCCACTCTCCTCTCGCTCCTGCCGATCCGCGCACGGGCACGGGGATCTCCACAATTCTGGCGGAGGCCAAAATCGACCACAGTTTCCGCCGGAACGAGGAGGAGCAGGAGGTAGTCAATGATGTCGATGAACACAGAGCCGATGGACGTCGTCTCCCAAAACGATCGAATCCGAAGTTGGATAGGGACGAACATGCGCTGCGTTCTCATGACCTGAATCATGTTCGTCCTCTTCTTCCTCGTCGTCTAGCCCCTACGTCCATTGAGACGCTGGTTCAGTTGCTCTCCAACATGGTACGCACGTCGGCCAACTCCAGGACCGACCGCTCGTTGACGATCCACTTCAGTACCGAGACCACCTTGCCCTTGAGCTTCAGCGTTCCCATTCGGTCGATTTCGGCAACCCCGTCGTGGGGACCGAGAGAGCACACGGTCCCTAGGCTCCGGAAAGTGAACCGCTGGGGCTCCTGCCCCCGCATTCTGGCAAGGACATTGGCGGCCGCGGTATCAGCCTGGGCCATCGAAATCTGTGCGGTGGTTGGGTAGAGCCGACCTGATTGGGGGTCGGGAACGGCACTGACATCACCCACCAGGAATTCCTCTGGATGCTGCTCGACCGAAAGATCATCCCTGACCACTACACGGTTACGCTTCTGATTATACCCGGAATCGGCAATAACGTGGCTGCCACGCACACCCGTTGTCCAAATGATCGTATGGGCCTTGAACTCCTGGTCATTGGAGACCACGGCATCCTGCCTGACCTCGGTGATGGGAGTCGAGGTGTGGAAGTTGACTCCCCGCTTGCGCAGGTAATCCACAGCCCAGTCGACCAGGTCCTGGCTGAACATGGGCAGGATCTTGGGCGAGGCCTCTATGCAGTCCACCTTGACCTGATCCATGGGGAAGCCCAGACGCTTTGAGAGCTGAGGCAGCCGGTAGACCAGCTCACCCAGGTACTCGATGCTGGTAAAACCTGCGCCACAGACCACGATGCTCAGATCCAGCGGATCGTGGCTGGTCTGGTACCGGGCCAGCGTCTGTTCCAGCTTCTTGCGGGCCGCCAGAGCGGTGTCCACGTCAACGAGCGGCCATCCGTATTCATCGGCACCCTTGATGCCGAAGGTCTCGGACTCGAAGCCCAGGGCGTTGACCAGGTAATCATAGGACAGAGGATCGTGATGCTCCAGGCTGACCCGGCGGTTGTCCTGATCGATGCCGACCACCTTGTCGACGATCAGCTCCACCGAATCGGGCAGGGACTTGCGCAGGTCGAATACCACGTCCGCCGGCTCCTTGGTTCCAGCCGCCACCTGATGCAGCTGGGTGGACTCGTAGTGGTACTCGTTCTGATTGACCAGGACTATATGGGCATCAGTCTTTGCATGAGCCAGCTTCTTGACCACCCGAAGACCCGCATAACCAGCTCCCAACACCATGATTGTCGTCATAATCACACACCTTTACCGAAAAAATCGTACAATGATTCATATACCGGGTAATGTTGCCCGATCAGCCGATGATTGGGTTCATCACTCAAGCTTCTATGCTCAAAGTATCAGATTCCATCATCGGAAACTCTGACATAGCAGTCCGCCGGGCCTCCTCTTTTTGTTTGCTTGCTCACACCGTGAACAACACTCGTGGATACCGCCGGCCGCCGCTTTGCAAACCAGAAGCATTCCTAGAATCCATGGTAATGCGTAAATAAGAAGAGCGGAACACCGTGTCGGTATTCCGCCCCTTGGGACTCTGCGTCTCTATCGCTGGGGTACCTGGACTCGAACCAAGAATGGATGAACCAGAATCACCTGTGTTGCCAATTACACCATACCCCAATTGGCTGTGCGACAACCGCTTGGACGGTTGCCACATTGTCGTACCCCCGACCGGATTTGGACCGGTGTTGGCGCCGTGAGAGGGCGTAGTCCTAGACCGCTAGACGACGGGGGCTTCACTTTTCGCCGCGTACGAACCCGGTTCAGCAGGTCAGTAGCACAACAAAAAAGAAATATACCCGTTCAGAGGTTTTGGCGCAAGTTGGCCAACCTTCGGAGTGTTGTGTTCTTGCCCAGAATTTCCAGGGACTCGAACAGGGGCGGCGAGACCCGCCTTCCCGAAACCGCCACCCTGACCGGGCCGAAGGCCAGACGGGGCTTATAGCCGCCCTCATCCACCAGTGCCCGAGTGAGCAGGTCGTGCAGGTGATCGGTCTTCCAGTCCTGGTCTGACACATCCTGCAGGGCTGAAATTGCCAGGTCGAGGACCTGTCCAGCCGAGTCCTTGAGCTGTTTGCGGGCATCCGGCTCGGGCTCCAGGTACTCCTCTTGGCTGAGCAGACTGCCTACCATACCGGAGACCTCGCCCAGCAGGCGCACGCGAGGCTGGACCAGGGGGGCGGCAGCGGTCAGAACCCGCTGCTCCCGATCACTCAGGTCCTGCCAGCGCTCGGCACTCACCAGCCCGTCGCGCTTGAGGTAAGGCAGGGACCGGTTCAGGAAGTCCTGCGGTTCCAGCATGCGGATGTGCTCGGCATTGATGGCCACAGCCTTGTCGATGTCGAAGTGGGCCGGATTGGCCTTGACGTCGCGGATGTCGAAGTGCTCAACCATCTCCTCCATGGAGAAGACATCGCGGTCGGGGCCGATGGACCAGCCCAGCAGGGCCAGATAGTTGAGCAGCCCCTCGGGAATGAAGCCATGTTCCCGGTGCAGGAAGAGGTTGGATTCGGGGTCGCGCTTGGACAGCTTCTTCTTGCCCTGGCCCATGACGTAGGGCAGGTGTCCAAACAGGGGCATGGCTCGGGCTATGCCCAGCTTCATCAGATACCGGTAGAGGACGATCTGCCGAGGAGTGGAGCTGAGCAGATCCTCGCCGCGCAGAACCACGTTGATGCGCATCAAGGCATCATCCACCGGATTGGTCAGAGTGTAGAGTGGATCGCCGTTGGGGCGCACGATCACATAGTCGGGCACAGACCCGGCCTTGAACTCGATATGCCCGCGGATCAGGTCGTCGAAGGCGATGTCCTCGTCGGGCATGCGGATGCGCAGGGCAGGACGGCGACCCTGATCGCGGAAGGCCTGGCGCTGTTCGTCGCTCAGGTCGCGGTCGTAGCCGTCATAGCCGAAAGCGGCCGGACGGCCGGCGGCCAGGTTGCGCTCCTTGATCTCCTCAGCGGTGGAGTAGGACTCGTAGGCGTAGCCGGCATCCAGCAGCTGCCGGGCCACATCGCGGTAGATATCGCCGCGCTCGGACTGCCGGTAGGGGCCGTCCGGGCCGCCGACCTCAACACCCTCGTCCCAGTCCAGTCCCAGCCACTTGAGGGCCTCCAGAATCTGCTGGTAGCTCTCCTCGCTGTCGCGCTGGGCATCGGTGTCTTCAATGCGGAAGACAAAGGTGCCATGGGAGTGCCGGGCCTGGGCCCAGTTGAAGAGTGCGGTTCGAACCATGCCTACATGCGGGGTGCCGGTCGGCGAGGGGCAGAAGCGGACCCTCAGATCCTTAGGCAGGTCGGGTTTGGCGTCGTGATCATGCTCATCAGTCATGACACCCATTGTGCCCCGGCAAGGCGACGTAGACCAATTCAGGGCAGGAGCCGGTATCAGCCTCGCTGCTGCTCCTGCTGCCTGTCCTTGCTGTAGGTCTCCGGAATGAACCTGGTCTGGTCATGCAGCTTGGGCCAGATGACCACCTGGCCCTGCTCCAAGGACCGTGGCACGTCGATGATCCGCTGGTTGTCCGAGCCTCGGAACTGAAGCAGGCTGTTCTTCCGATTCTCCAAGTAGCGTCCGTCCACCAGCACATCAAGGTAGGAAATCAGCTGGGCCTTGTCCGGGGTCTCCCCCGGCCGGTTCAGCTCCTCCCAGGTGTAGCCGGTCCAGCACCAGATGTCCTTCTCATGACCGAACTCGCGCCGGATTCGCGCTGAAAGGCCGAGCAGCATGGGGGTGTTGAGCAGAGGCTCCCCGCCCAGGTAGGTGATGCCCTGCACGTAGGACAGCGACAGGTCCTTGATGATCTGGTCCTCAAGCTCCCGGGTATAGGGATGCCCGGCGCCGAAGTCCCAGATAGAGGCGTTGTAGCATCCCTGGCAGCGGAAGGGGCAGCCGCTGACGTAGAGGGAGCAGCGGATCCCCTCACCGTCGGTCATGACCAGACGCTTATAGTCCGCCACGATTCCCCGACTGAGTCGACGGCCGTCCCACTGGCCGGCCTTGGGATTATTGGTCAGCGCAGAGGGAACCCCCGGCCCGCGCCCCTGCTCATCAGCAGCGAAGTCACGGTGGCCGCCTGTCTTCCTCATGGCTCCCTGTATGTCCGTCATCTGGTCCTCCTCATGACAATGGCGGGCCGCAAACTACCCGGCCCGCCATTAACTGCGTCTTTTCAGAGCCTATTCGGCCTTGTCGTCGAACCACTCCTTGGTGGATCCGTCCTTGAGGACCACGTGGCCGGTCTCGCCCTCCATGTGCTTGACGCGGTGGGCGATCTCCTCGTGCCTGCCGTGGACCATGGGCCGCTGGACGGGGTTGCCCAGGTATCCGCAGGTGCGCTTGGTCACGTTGCACTTGTCAGGGTCGTCGTTGCCGCATTCGGGGCACTTGAAGCCCTCCTCGGTGGGCTCGAAGTCGCCCTCGTATCCGCAGACGAAGCAGTGATCGATGGGGGTGTTGGTGCCCAGGTAACCGATGCCGATGTCGTAGGCATAGTCCCAGACCGCCTCAAGAGCCTTGGGATTCTGCTGCATAGAGGGGAACTCGCAGTAGTTGATGAACCCGCCTGAGGCCAGGTAAGGGAAGTCCCGCTCGTAGCTGAGCTTTTCCATGGGCGTGGGCCGCAGCCAAACCGGGTAGTGGAAGCTGTTGGTGTAGAAGTCGTGGTCTGTCACGCCGTCGACTACACCAAACTTCTCCTTGTCCATCCGGGCAAAACGGTCAGTCAGCGACTCGGCCGGGGTGGAGTAGACCGAGTAGTGGTATCCCTCAGCCTTCTCCCACTGCTTGCAGAGCTGGTTCATCCGGCGAACAATGCTCAGGGCGAATTCCTTGCCATCCGGATCCCAGCTGTGGTCCTTCATCCAGTCCTTGCCGTAGAAGACGCTGGTGGCCTCATAGAGGCCGATGTAACCCAGCGAAACGGTGGCGCGACTGTTGCGGAAGAGGGTGTCCACGCTGTCGGTCGGCTTCAGCCTGCCGAAGGCGCCGTACTGGTAGAGGGTGGGAGCGTTGATGGGCGTGGCCTGCTTGCAGCGCATGATGCGGAACTGCAGGGCGTGATGGGCCACCTCCATGCGCTGGTCGAATATCTTCCAGAAGCGATCCTTATCGCCGCGGGACTCCAGAGCAATGCGGGGGATGTTGACGGTGACAACGCCCAGGTTCATGCGGCCGTCCTCTTCATCCTCGCCCGTCTCGGGGTTGGTCCAGGCCTGCAGGAAGGAGCGGCAACCCATGGGGGCCTTGAAGGAGCCGGTGATCTTAATCAGGTTCTCGTAGAAGACCACGTCAGGGTACATGCGCTTGGTCGAACACTCCAAGGCCAGCTGCTTCATGTCGTAGTTGGGATCGCCCTCGTCTGCGTTCAGACCATGCTTGATGGTGAAGACAAGCTTGGGGAAGATAGCGGTGTGACGGTCCTTGCCCAGTCCGCGGATACGAATCAGGAAGATGGCCCGCTGGATCTCCCGGGCGAACCAGGAGGTGCCCAGGCCGAAGCCCACAGTGACGAAGGGGGTTTGGCCGTTGGAGACACGGTTGGAGTTGATCTGGTACTCCATGGTCTGCATGGCGTCGTAGATGTTCTTGCGGGTCAGGATCTTGGCATAGACCTGACGCAGCCGAACGATCTCCGGAGCATCCAGATCAAAGGGGGCATCCTCGCCGATAGGGGCACGATCGTCCAGGTGGAGCCAATCGGCCTCCCTGGCCTTGAGTCCTCGGACGACATCCTTGGCCACATCGATGGGCTCCTCGTCCGGCAGGACGGCCTCAGCCATGGAATAGTTCTTCTTGTAGTCCAGACGCGCGTACTTGTCCAACATCTCATCGCAACGATTGACCGTCTGGCCGCCGTACTGGGAGCCGGCGATGTCCTTGATGATCTGGGTTATCTGCGTGGCGGCCGTGCCGATGGACTTGGGCGAGTCCATCATGGCGTTACCCAGCTCAAAGCCGTGGGCCAGCATGTCGCCGAAGTCAGGCAGGGAGCAGTTGGTCTCGGCCGTAAAGGGCGAGTAGTCCGCGTCGTGGAAGTGGATGTCGCCCTTCATGTGGGCATTGGAGACATCCTTGGGCAGCATGGCGAAGGCCGAGGCCTTGGAGACTGCGCCGGCCAGCAGATCACGCTGAGTTGCGTAGACGTTGGCATCCTTGTTGGCGTTCTCGCGCACCAGGGTCTCGTCCTTGCTGGTCAGACGGTGAACAGCCTCGTTGACATCAGTGGCCTTGGCCCGCTGAATGTCACGGTCGAGACGGTAGGAGGTATAGGAGCGAGCGATCTCGTAAAGATGAGCATTGACCAGCGCGTGCTCAACCAGGGTCTGGATGTCTTCGATCTTGACCGGGTTGGTGTAACGATCGGTGATCTCGGACTGAACGGTCATGGCCATACCCCGGATCTGCTGGCGGTCCTCAGGGCTGACCTCGTGCTTGACGTCCTTGAAGGCGGCTTCGATGGCGTTCATGATGTTGACGGGATCAAAATCGACGATCCGGCCGTCGCGCTTCTCGACCAGAATGCCATCGACAGCATCGCGATCCGAAATGCCACGCTCCTTCACGCTATCGGTCATGACCTCAGTATCCATCGTCACTCCTCATACGGTTGTTCATGTGCAGTTGCTTTGGCGTTCCCAAATTCCATATTGGGAACGGCGAATCACATGGATGTCATTCTTGCTGACAGGACTCACTCTATCACGTCGTGACCACCATATGTAGTGCCTGAGGATGATTCGTTTCCTACATTTAGTTATTCCCGTGTTTTGTGAGCTGAGTCACAAATAGTGGGGTCTGGACAAGGGCGGCAAATGGCCGAAAGACCAGTAGAGGTCATTTACACGGATGGCACAGCCGCCCGACACGCGCAGATTTTGTCTAGCCCCGACCCCTGCATCAAACAAAACAGACCTAAGCCAACAGACCCCGGGGCACAAAGAGGGTTTGGGTGCGCAGACGGCGATCCACGCTCATGCCCTCTGGAGCCTGCCGCCCCGGCTCAATCATGGACAGGAGCATGTCAACGCCCTGGCGGCCCATGCGATCCACCTGCTGGGAGATGACCGAAACCTGGGGACTGATCAGCTGAAAGACCTCCAGATCGTCGAAGGAGACCAGGGGCACACGCGAGCGCTGGTCACCGTCCCACTCCATGGCGAGGGCCTTGATGGCATCGGCCGAGTATCCGAAGATAACGGCGTCCACCCCTTGGCCGAGCAGGCGACGCATGGTCGCGGCTGCCCGGTGGCGATCCTCGAACCCTTGGCGGACCACCAATCCCGTCAGCCCCTGACGGGCATCCACGCCGTCCAGAAAAGCCTGCTCGCGCTCGCGGAAGGTATAGGAGCGGCTCTCGGGGCCCGGAACGAAGGCCACTCGTCTGCATCCCCTTGTTGCCAGAGCGTCCAGGGCCGCATCCAGGCCGGGCACCGGGTCAGAATCCACTAGAGGGACACCAGGCAGAGCCCGGTCAGGACGATCCACGAAGACCACAGGGAATTCCCTTGCCAACATGGTGCGCAGCATGGGCGATGTGGGCCCATCAGGCACGACCAGAACACCGTCCATATGCCGAGACAGAAGGATCCGGTAATAGTCCTCCTCTCTGCTGGCCTGGCAAGAGGACACGCCAATCAGGGGCGCGTAGCCTGCCGAGTAGAGCTGGTCCTGGACGGCGTAGACCAACTCGGAGAAATAAGGGTTGCGAATATCGGGGACCAGCAGACCTACGGCATGCGAGCGCGAGGATCGCATGGAACGGGCTCGGCTGTCGGGGATGTAGCCCAGCTCCATGGCCGCCCTGCGGACCCTGTCCTTGGTGGGTGGAGAGATGCGCCCCTTGTCGTTGAGCGCCTGGGAGACCGTGGATACGGACATGCCCGCCTGCTTGGCCACATCATTGATGGTCACCGACATGGGAACCCTCCGTCGAACCCTACCAAAATCGGATGTCTTGTTCTGGACGAGGCCGACCGCGGTCGGCCCGCACAGACCTCTCGTGAGTTTCCAGTATAAGTGCAAATGATGCAACCTTTCACCACGGCGAGGCAGAACCACCTGGGTTGGACTAGAGTGGTCTTGTTCGCGCGGCTGGTGGCAGCAGCCGCGGCACACATCGCAGAATTCCATCGGTCAAGACCGTACCGGATCGTCGCGCGGGCTCCTCACCTTCCCGTAGCGGCCCCGATGCGGATGGGCACCAGAGGTGCCGGAGAGGCAAGGTGACAGTGATGAGCATGTCGGAGAATAGTGGCTTCAGGAGAACTCCCGGCCACAGACTGATTGTACGGGCGCTCGCCCTGGCAGCTGCGCTCTGCATGGCAGCTACGAGCGCAGCCTGCGGGGCCAAGGGGGCAGATGACAAGGCCGATGACGGCTCCAAGCTCTCCTTCATGCTGGATTGGACGCCCAACACCAATCATGTGGGCATCTACGTGGCCCGGCATCTGGGCTACTTCGACAAGGCCGGCCTGAAGCTGACCATCCTGCCGACGGCCCAGGCGGGAGCCGAGACCTCCGTCCAGAACGGGGTCGCCGATGTAGGCTTCTCCAAGCTGAGCAACCTGGCCACCTTCAACTCCCAGGGATCCGACCTGCGGCA
The DNA here is from genome assembly GCF_003202755.1 of Bifidobacterium asteroides. Taxonomy (GTDB): domain Bacteria; phylum Actinomycetota; class Actinomycetes; order Actinomycetales; family Bifidobacteriaceae; genus Bombiscardovia; species Bombiscardovia asteroides_F. The sequence continues at coordinate 312,959 of NZ_QGLK01000001.1, read as the reverse complement.
GGTCTTCAACATAGGCCAGCATTCCGTGGCACGTTGGTGCTCGCTGGCCTCGCGCACCGACATTCAGACCCCCAAGGATTTCGACGGCAAGACCTTCGTCAGCTTCGGATCAGCCGAACAGACGGCCGTGGTCAAGCAGATGATCCGCTATGCAGGCGGCAAGGGCGACTTCAAGCGGGTAACCAGCGGCACCAACACCTTCGCCACCTTGACCAGCGGCAAGGGCGACTTCGCCGGCTTCTACGCAAACTGGGAGGGCGTGGAGAGCGAGCTCAAGGGCCCAGCACTGCACTGCTTCACACAGGCCGACTGGGGAGTGCCCGGCAACCCCGATCAGCTGGGCTTCGTGGTCAAGAATTCCTGGTTGCAGCAGGCCGGTCACCGTCGCGCCCTGACAGCATTCGTCAAGGCCTGCCTGAAGGGATACGACTACGCCCTGAGCCATCCCGATCAGGCGGCGGACATCCTGGTTAAGGAAACCAAAGGATCGGCCATCGACCCGACTCTGGCCAAGCGCTCCATGGAGAGCATCGTCAAGGAGGGCTACTGGGTCGATAGTCCAGATCAAAAAAGCATCACCGGACTGATCAATGTCAAGGACGCCCAGGACTATCTGGATTTCCAGTTCAAGGCAGGCACCTACCGGGATGCCAAGAAGGGCGACCCCAACAAGGCCCCTCAGGCCACGGATCTGTGGACCGATCGGTATGTTCGGGAAGCAGCCGGTCAATGAGGTCGCGGAAGCAGAGTAGAACCCGGGCGCTGCCTCCGACCATCACCCTGCTGGCGCTGCTCATCATCTGGGAACTGGCTGCCCGCTTGGGCGGAGTCAGCGAACAGGTTCTGCCGGCGCCCAGCCGAATCCTGGCTGCCACAGTGCAGTCCCGGGAAGACCTGCTGCCCGCCACCACCATCACCGCTCTTGAGGGTCTCCTGGGCTTCCTCTTGGCTTCGGTCCTGGGAATAGTGATCGGCCTGGCCCTCTACAGCTGGCGCACCCTGCATGATGCCCTCTACCCCCTGATCGCCGGCGCTCAGATGATTCCGCTGATCACCATCGCACCCTTGTTCGTGATCTGGTTCGGATTCGAGCCCCTGGGCAAGGTGGTCATCGTGGCCGTCTTTGCCCTCTTCCCCATCGTGGTCCAGACCTACCGAGGCCTCAAGTCCGTGCCGCGCTTCTACCAGGATGTAGCGCTGAATTGCGGGGCAACCCGGACTTGGACCCTCTGGCACGTCAAGCTGAGAGTGGCTGCTGGGCAGATCTTCGGCGGTCTGCGCATCAGCGCCGCCTATGTCTTCGCCACCGCGGCCACCTCGGAGTATCTGGGTGCCAGGAACGGCCTGGGCATATGGCTGCAGTCGGCCTTCAACTCCTTTAGAACTCCGCTGATCTTCTCGGCCACCCTGGTCATCATCCTGCTGACCGCCCTCCTGCTGGGCCTGATCACCCTAACCGAGCGGCTACTGCTCGGCGATGCCGGCGATGATCACATGGTCAATCCGGACGACGAGTGAAGAGTCCCGCAGCAGCAATCACCTACCGAATCTGACAGACTGGCCCAAGTAAGCGTGACGAGTCCCCTATCCACTGCATTAGCCAGGACTAGCAGGCAGAAGAACCGGCCTGCCATAATAGGGATGTACGGAAAAGTCAGATTCAGGATTATCAAGAGAAGATGAGAGGGACGATATCCATGAGCCATCCAGATGATACGAACGACGGGAACCAGACCCCCAATGACCAGGGCTCCGCCAACGGCTGGTCCCAGAACAGTCACACAGATGGAACCGGTTCAGGGCCCGCAACCTACCCGAATCAGCCGCAACCAGACCAACCCGGCTATGCACAAGCAGCTTCTGACCAGAGCGACGTCTACCATCCGATCAACGAAGCCCAAAAACCTGCTGTCGATTACCAGCGGGAACAGTCATACCAAGGGCAGCCATACGGTCAACAGCCGCAGGGTCAACAGTTAGGCTACAACCAGCAACAGCCCTATGGTCAACAGTCCAATGAACAGCAGTACTACGGACAGCAGCAGGCGCCCTACGGTCAAAATCCGAATCCCGGCCAGGCCAATGGCCAGCCCAATGGCACAACCCCGCCGTCTGGCTATGCATCGGACAACTCTTATCAATCGCCTGAAGGTTGGTCGCAGGCAGGCTACCAATCGGGATATCAGGCAGGGTACCAGCCCGGACCCCAGGTCCCGCAGTATCCGGCCTACCCCTATGCGAACGCCGGTTTCAACGGCGAGCCGCCACTGAACGCACCCTGGTACGGCATTGACTTCGTAAACGCTTGCAAACGTTTCTTCGTCAAATATTCCGTCTTCTCCGGGAGGGCCTCCCGTGGGGAATTCTGGTGGGTTTTTCTCATGATCTTCCTCATCGACTTTGCGGTTTCGATCATCACCTCAGGATCCGTCTTTGTGGGACGGATCCTATCCTTCTTGGTCGCCCTTGGACTTTTCATACCGAATCTGGCCGTGGGCATACGGCGACTTCACGACACCAACATGTCCGGCTTCTGGATACTCCTGCCCTTCGTAAGTGAGCTGGTGGGCGGCATTCCTCTGGTCTTCGCCATTGTGGCTATTATCGACGGGCATCCAGGATCCTCGCTCTCCCTGCTTGGCTTGGGCGCATTGATCATGATCGCCGGAGCCGTCGCCGGGATCATTCTGCTGGCCCGACCCAGTGATCCACGAGGAGCCCGTTTCGACCGCTGAGTTCACCCTGCCCTTCGTCTTGACCGATGCCGAGGCGAAGGGCAGAAGGTCTTAAAGCTCCACAGGAGGCTTGTTGGGGTCCTCAGGCACATGGGCAAACTTGGCCTGCAGGGCCTCGCGGCTCTTACGCTCATCGTCCTCCTTGGCCTTGCGCTTGGCCTCCTCGGGGTCCCAGAGCACCTCCTGACGATGGTGGTCCCACTCAGCGCCAACCAAAGGGGCCAGCAGGTCGGCGAAAGCCTCAGGATCATCCAGTAATCTCAAGGCACGGACGACATCCTCGTCAGACAGGAAAGCCCGGGGAATGCCCAGTCGCTCGTTGAGCTCATTGATATAGACCAGAATTGGCGCGGCGGTCGCAGCATGGTCAGGGTCAGCGCCTGCACGCTGAAGCAGATCACGGCAGATCTCCAGGCTCGTAGCCAGGTCCCGGGCCACTTCCTCCTTGCCCTGAGGGGATTTGGGAGATTCGTTCTGGTCATTCACGGACTGCTCGGCCCTGGCCACGCCAGCAGCCACCTCCTGCTGCCGGGCCTGGTCCCAGCCGCTGCCCAAGGTTTCAGCCAAATCCGCAAGCGTCTTGGACTGGTCGCCCTGCGCCTGCGCAGCCGCCTCAATGGCATCGTTGGCAGCCATGAGGGCATCCACAAGCTCCTGGGGACGGCCAGGAATGTCCTCAGCGCCCTCATAGACGTATTCTGCGTCGGGAATGGTCACATCCTCGCCCGTCATCAGCTGCGCCAGCACCATGCTGATACGCACCTGCAGATCCTCCGCATACTTGGCATCGTTGGCCAGATGCTCGGCATTCGTCAAGGGCCAAAGGTCCACCAGCCTGGCCCCCTGCTCAGCCGCCTGGGCCACGGCGGGCCGTCCTGCTATCGCCTCCGCGCTTGACTGTACATCCACCATGATCATCACGCTCCTTCATCGGGTTCTCGGACAGTCATCCACGACAGTATCCTCAGCCATCCTAGGCCCTGCAAGCGGTCTTCACACGCCTGCCGCCGGATCCGCATAGGTGATTCCCAGCACTTTGCCGGTTTCACAGTCCAGGGTGATGGAGGTCACCGAGGCCAGGGCGGTGGCCCTGAGGAGCATATTGTGCTCGGGGTGGCCGGTCTCCAAGAGATGACGATACGACCAGATGGGCGACTCATGCGAAACAGCCAGGACCTGTGCGTCAGGGTGGCTACGAACCACCTGCCGGACGAAATCCCCCACTCGTCGAGCGATCTGCCTATATGACTCCCCCCAGCTGGGACGGCGCAGATCCAGGATCAGCCGCAGGTTGGAGGGTCGCCAGAGGGCCCCCTGCCCGTGACCGATGCGCTTGCCGCGGAATTCGTTGCCAGCCTCGATCAGGCGACGGTCGTAAATGGGCTCCAACGGTTTCAAGCCGTGCCGGACACGAGCAGGGTTGATCTGCTCAAGCAGGATGGCCGTGGTCTCCCTGGTCCTGTCCAGCGGGGAGGAGTAAACGGCTTCCAGATCGCGCATACCGGGAGCTTCGGCCATAAAGCGGGCCGTCGCCTCGACCATGGCCCTGCCCCTGTCAGACAGATGGAATCCCGGCAATCGCTCATAGAGAATATGATCGGGATTATCAACCTGGCCATGACGGACGAAATGAATGGTCGTCGCAGGCACGACCCACCTCCCAAGCTCCCCGACGGGCCCCTTAAGTGACCATGGCGGGGGGTAGAATTATCACTATCCGAATGGCACCGATCAGGCGCCGATATGGTTACCACTGTAGCAGTCCCCCCAGCACCCCCGCTTCCTCTCCATGCGTCTAAAGTTCTTGCGGAAAACATGCTTCGGGACCGTGAAGACACCTAGGGAAAGCGAGACGAACAACCCATGCCACGGCAATTGAAGGCGGCTCTGGTCGAAGCCGGTCACAGAGTCTTCGGAGGATACTCAGCGCTTCTGCGACTGCCTCATACGGCGCGGTTCGCAGTAGGGTCGGTCATTGCCTCCATGCCTTTCCCCATGGTGGGCATGACCATCACTATCTCGGTGCAACACTACTACGGCAGTTATTCCCTGGCCGGAGCCCTGACCGCCATCCAAGCCGTGGCCCTGGCTCTGGTCAGCCCTATGCTGGGCAAGTTGGTTGACAAGTTCGGTCAGCGACAGGTCTCCATCCCCACGGTTCTGGTCTGGGTTGTGGCCGCCACGGTCCTGATCACAGCCATCACCGCCCACGCTCCCACCTGGGTGCTCTATTTGGTCACCCCCTTCATGGCGGCCATTCCGCCCTGGGGAGCCATGAGCCGTAGCCGGTGGACGCACCTGCTACGCGGCGACCACCGTGCCACTAACCAGGCCCTGTCCCTGTCAGGGGTCTTCGACGAGGCCATGTGGGTGATCGGCAACCCACTGGCTTCCATACTGGCGGTCATTTCGGGCGTGTTGGCTTTCTCTTTCACCGGAATCTGCGTGCTGGTGGGAGCCTTTATGTTCCTCTCCTGTCGAGAAACCGAGCCGCCTTCGCAGACGGACATGGCCCGCGCCCAGGGCATCACCCGCAAGGAGTACCGGGAACGACAGGCTCAGCAGGTGGCTCGTCTTCGGGCCCAGGAAGGCGGGAACGGCCGCAGCGGGGCCTTCTGGAGCGCCGGCATGATTGCCGTCTGTGCCACCTGGTTCGGCCTGGGAGCCTTCCAGAGCGCGGCATCCATCTCCATCATCGCCTTCGCCACCGAGCAGGAGATGAAGCAGATGACCGGATTCGTCTTCGCCTGCTTCTCCTTCAGCTCCTTGGTCGGTGCCCTGCTCTACGGTGCCAAGAACTGGACCATCCCCCTCTGGAAGCGTTTCTACTTCTGCCTGCTAGTGGTCAACCTGGGCATCGGAACTTTCATGTTCGCCAGGAATCTGTTGACCATCATGTTCATCTACCTGATCATCGGCGTCTGCCAAGCGCCCACATGGATCAACGGCAACCAGCTCATGCTCCACCTGGTGCCGCCCATCCGCTTCACCGAAGGCATGGCCTGGCTGAGCGCCATGAATTCGATCGGTTCTTCCGCCGGTTCGGCTGTGGCCGGGCAGTTCATCGACCGTTACGGATCCCAGGGCGGGTTCGGGGTGGTCACTACTCTGGCTCTGGCCTCGCTGGCCATCGCCTTTGTAGGCTTCCGTCAAATCCGCAACAGCACTGAGGAGCCCATTCTGACTGAGCTGCCCGCCTGAGGGCGTAACGTAAGGCTTTTGCGCACAAGCGGTTCCCGGCACTCCGTCAGCACAGGAGGAATGATTGAATTGGCTACCGTGCGTAGATTAATCGGACAGCTGCTCAAGTTCGGCATCGTGGGCGTCATCGCTTTCCTGATCGACATCGGCATCATGAACCTGCTGATCATGGGGCCGCACCTGAACAATGTCCTGGCCGGAGCCATCTCCTTCCTGATCTCCCTCGTTTTCAATTACCTGGCCAGCATGCGCTATGTCTTCAGGCATCGGGAGGACATGGCCCGGTGGATGGAGATGACGGTCTTCCTGGTCTCCTCAGTCATAGGCCTGGGGATCAATGAGGTGATCCTATGGATGGGCACTGCCATGCTGCCGCCGGATGCCATCACCACCATGCACGCCCGCTACCTGCTCCATGCCAACATCGCCAAGATCACTGCCACCGTCGTGGTGGCCATCTGGAACTTCCTGATCCGCAAGTGGCTGCTGGACGCGCCTGCACCTGGCAAGCCGGTCAACCCGCGTTCGGTGGCCCACCGTCTGGGAGCCTGGTCCCTACGTCACCAACCCTTTGGCTGGCACTGAGCCAACCTTTCCAGTCAAGGCTACTATGGGACGGGAATAGTCAGCCATCCGTCAGGCGGATCGAATCATCCTGAGTGGTCATGCCGGACGGACCGGAAAGGAAGCACCATGCCTGTTATTCACACTCATGTAAGTACACCGATCACCGCCGAACAGCGTGAACGGATCAAGACGGCCTACGGCAAGGCCATCACCGCCGTTCCGGGCAAGTCCGAGGGCTGGCTCATGTGCCCCTTCGAATCGGACATGCCCATCTACTTCGGCGGTGACGACAGCAAGCCTGCCGCCTATGTGGAAGTCAACGTCTTCGGCAGCGACGTGCCCAAGTCCGCTTGGGAAAGCCTGACCAAGACCATCATGGACACATTGGAATCGGAGCTGTCCATCCCCAAGGACCGCACCTACATCCGTTACACGGCCACTACTGACTGGGGTTGGAACGGCGGCAATTTCTAAAATTGAGTAATCCCCTGTAACGCATAAGGAGGCCTTCCCGCGTATAATCTGCTGCGGGAAGGCCTCCTGCTTAAGCCCAGATCCCTATTTCAAAGGATCGTTAATGGGATAATCGGGGTCGGATTTGCTACTCAGCGACGACCTTGACCGTGAAAGCGGCCGAGATCTCGGGGTGCAGAGCTACGGTTGCCGGGAACTCGCCAGTGGTCTTGATGGTCTCCACGGAGATGGAGCGGGGATCGACGTCGGCCAGGGGGCGAAGAGCCTGGGCGATGGCATCGTTGGAAATGCCGCCGAAGAGCTTGCCTGAATCGGACACCTTGGCTGCGATCTCGACAGTCTGCCCATCGATGGCGGCCTTGGCAGCCACGGCATCCTCACGGGTGGCCATGGACTTGGCGCGACGGGCCCGCTGCAGGGACTCGATCTGCGCGGCGGCGCCCTTGGACCAGGCGAAAGCCAGTCCCTGGGGAATCAGGAAGTTGCGCGCATAACCGGGCTTGACTGCGACGACGTCGCCCTTGTGACCCAGATCGGTCACGGTATCGGTCAGAATAACCTTGGTTTCCTTTGCCATAATCCTGACCTCCCTCAGCGACCGTTGGTGGCGTAGGGCAGCAGGGCCATCTCGCGGGCGTTCTTGATCGCCTTGGAGATCTCGCGCTGCTCCTGGACGGTGACGCCGGTGATGCGGCGAGAACGGATCTTGCCGCGGTCAGAGATGAACTTGCGCAGCAGAGCCACGTCCTTGTAATCGATGGTATGAATCTTGGCGGCCCTCAGAGGATTCGGCTTCTTCTTGAAGGGCTTGACCGGCGGTTGCGGCCTTTTACGTGACATTGGTACTCCTTAAATGAATGATGACGCTATGAAACTTCAGAATTCGGGTTCGTCCCCGGAACCACCGAACTCACCGGTGGACCCGAAGGATCCGAAGGAATCGCCGGACCCGGTCGATGACCAGGGATCCTGAGCAGGGGCCTGCTGGCTCTGCGCTGGCTGCTGACGACCCATGGGGGCCGATGCCGCGCCGGCGCCGCCCTGGTAGGAAGCCCCACCCTGGTATCCGCCGTTGTTGGAGCCGGCGAAACCACCACGGGATCCTCCGCCACCAGTGTTGGCATTCCTGGTGACCTGGGCGGTGTTCCGTGTCAGTGCGGGTCCAATCTCGTCCAGACGCAGCTCCACGACCGTGCGGTTGTTGCCCTCACGATCCTGATAGGAGCGCTGCACCAGACGACCCTGAGCGATCACCCTCATGCCCTTGGTCAGGCTGGCCTGAATGTTGGAGGCCATGGGACTGTAGGTGGAATCCCAGGCCGAGCAACGCATGAAGAGCGAGTCGCCGTCCTCCCACTGCCCCGAGTTCCTGTTGAACTGCCTGGGCGTGGACGCGATGGTCAGGTTGGCCACCGTGCCTCCATTGGAGGTCGTACGCACCTCCGGATCCGCAGTGAGATTGCCCACCACGGTGATGTATGTATCTCCCGCCATGTCACGACCTTTCCTCGGAGTGAGGATTTGGGAATGAGCCTGTTGGGGCGAATCCCGCACCCTTGGACCTTCGACGCTTCGACGTCCTTTTGCTGTTTGCTTACTTGTCGTCCTTGCGAAGAATCTTGGTACGGATGACGGACTCGTTCAGGTTCAGCACACGATCAAGCTCGGCGCTGGCGGAGGGCTCGCAGGTGTACTCAACCACCACGTAGTTGCCTTCCTTGTGCTTGTCGATCTCGTAGGCTAGCTTGCGACGGCCCCAGACATCGATATTGTCGACAGAGCCGCCTTCCTTGGTGACCACCTCGAGATACTGGTCGGTCAGCTTCTTCAGCGAGCGCTCATCCATGGCCGGATCGGCAATGAACATCAATTCATACTTATGCGCAGACATCACCCACCTCCTTTGGACTTACAGGTCACGGGCCTTCCGTGACAGGAGGGTGTAGCACATCAACCCGCTATGCAACTTATACATAGACAGATAAGCCATATATTATCTATCGTGCCAGACAACCTGGCAGGTTGACATCATCGGATTCGGGTCTTTGGGTCAAGGATTTCAGTGGCCTTCTTGCCGATACCGCAATTCCGTCGTTTGTTTTGCAGGCATCCACCACGATTCATGCCTTTTGTACCATTCGATAGTGGCCTGAAGACTCTTGGCGAAATCGGCCTGAAGAGGCTTCCACCCCAACTCGCGCCGTATTTTTGAGGCATCAATAGCGTATCTTCTGTCGGCTCCCGGCCTATCCCTTACAAACTCCACTTCGTCAAGAGGCCGGTTCATCATTGCCAGAATCATCCGAACCACAGCGAGATTACTGAGGCGATTATCCGCTCCAACCAGATAGGTCTGCCCCAAACGACCCCGACAGTAAACGTGCCAGATGGCTCTGCAATCATCCTCTACGCTTAGCCAGTCCCGAACATCTTTGCCCTGGCCATACAGCTTGGGCTTGTGACCCGTCAGGATATTGGTTATTTGCCGGGGAATGAACTTTTCCACGTGCTGGAATGGACCATAGTTATTTGAGCTGTTTGTTATGGTCACTCTGGTGCCGTAAGTCCTCCACCAGGCCCTGACCAGATGATCAGATGCCGCCTTCGTCGCCGAATACGGACTCGATGGACGATAGGGACTGTTCTCATCAAATCTCGTCACATCCTCAACGGATGTATCGCCAAAGACCTCATCCGTAGATACATGATGAAAGCGCAGGTCATGGCGTCTCGCGGCCTCCAGAAGAACGTAGGTGCCATAAATGTTGGTATGAATAAAGGGAGCAGCATCTCTAATGGAATTATCATTGTGCGATTCCGCTGCAAAATGGATGATTCCATTAATATGATGCTGCTTGACGATTTGCTCGACCAAAGATGAATCGCAGATATCACCCCTGATCACTATGGGCTTGCGCGACAAACCATCCAGATTATGCGGGTTGGCGGCGTAGGTCATCTTATCCAGAACAACGACCTTCGCCCGCGGATTCACTCGGGCAAGATATCGAACGAAGTTGGAGCCAATAAAACCTGCCCCTCCGGTGACAAGAAGGCTGGCAACTTCATCCTTATCCGTCAATCCATGTCCTCCATGCCAGTACGGACGATCTCCATGCTTCTGTCGTTGATCAGGCCTGCAAAATTGGTAGTGCCATGATTGCGCACTACAAAATCGCAGGCGTTCTCATCGCTGGTGAAAGCGAGCTGGTCGTAGTTGGAAAGGTTAGTAACGTCAGGGATGATCCGCATAGAGGCAATGATGCGGAAGTTCCCATCATTAAAGAGCTTGAGCGGCATGGAAAAATGAACCAGATGATGCCCTGGGGCATTGACGTGGAAGTGGGCTCCGCAATCGAAGGGGACCCCTCCCCGACCGGTATCCATGACCGACATGGGTATGTAGAAGTCGCTGTCGCCCCGATAGTCATACTCCACATCGAACTTAAAGGTGTCGTCACAGGTAAGCAGCTGAGGCGATACTGGCAAGACCCTAAAGATAGGTACCTGATCGCTCAGTCCCGGCTCATGGGTCTGCTTCTCCTTTTCCACCTTCTTTTCCGTTTTTTTCTGCCCAGCTTGGAGGTTCTCCAAGGTGTACTGGCTGGCAACATCATTCTTATCGCCAGAAACCACGATCTCGCCGTCACGGATCAGGATGGCTTTGTTGCAGTATTTCTTGACGGAATCCATACTATGCGTAACGAGAATGACCGTTTTGGTCGGATCCTTCTTGATTTCAGTGAAGAAATTATCGCATTTACGCTGGAAGGCCTCATCACCGACTGCCAAAACCTCATCAAGCACCAGAATGTCGCCTTGTGCCTTGATGGCCACGGAAAAGGCCAGTCTGACCTGCATGCCGCTGGAATAGTTTTTCAGCTTCTGATCCATGAATTCACCCAGCTCGGCAAAATCGACGATTTCGTCGTACATGGCTGCTACTTGGTCATGAGAGAAGCCGAGAAGCGCGCCATTCAAAAAAACGTTCTCCCGGCCGGTCAATTCAGGATTGAAACCCACGCCAAGCTCGATGAACGGCACCAACTTGCCTTGAATATCCACACTGCCGTGTTCCGGCACATATATGCCCGAGATGATTTTCAGCAGGGTGGACTTGCCCGAGCCATTTCTTCCCACGATGCCGAAGAAATCACCCTGATGGACTTGGAAGTTGATGTCTTTGAGGACGACCTGCTCTCTGTACCCTTTGATTCCCTTGGTCCAGTTGATGAAAGCCTGCTTTAAGCCAGTGGCCTGCTCGGTTGGCAACCTGAAAGACTTGGCCACATGGTCAACAGAGAGCACGACTGGCCGATCATCAAACTGATCAACATCTTGCATTACAGAACCTCCGCGAATTTTCTGCTATGCGACCGAAATACATACAGGCCGAACATGAAAATAAGAACTGTCAATAGCAAAGGAATGAAAGCAAACAGCTTATTGCCGTACAGGGTCCAAACAGTGGGCACATTCTCAGGAGAAATGAGATTATGACGCACGTCCATGATGACCTGGGCTGCGGGATCCAACAGCATGAATTTTGCAATTAAAGGATAATTCTTTTGCACCATGGACAGCGGGTAGATAATGGGAACAGCATAAAACATAGCCTGAAGAACCACTTCCCAAATATGGGCGATATCACGATAATAAACGAACATCGTGGATAGGATCATGGCGATGCCCAGGGCAAGGATATAGAGCTGAAAAACATTGAGGGGGACTAAGAGAATCCTCCATGTGAAATGAGCCGTAGTGAACAGCCCGAAAACGATGACCACGCCCAGGTTGATGGCCAGGCTGATCATGGACCCCATCGTAACTGACGCTACGATGATGTATGTAGGAAAATGAACCTTACGCAGCAGGTCTCCACGGTTGACAATCGATTGCAGCCCCATGCTGGTGGCTTCCGAGAAGAAACTCCACAGGCAGGTGCCGCAAAGCAGAACAATGGGGAATGTGGGCGTTCCGTCTGTGAAATGAAGGAATCTCACAAAGACCACATACATGACGCAGAACAGCATCAGTGGCTTGAGAACCGACCACAGTACACCCAGGAAGGACCCTTGGTACCGAAGTTGAAAATCTGTCTTCACCAACTCTTTGAAAACGATAAACGAGTAGCGATACCTTTGCTGTAGTCGCTTTAAAGAAGCTTTCACAAAACTCCTATTCTACTGAACTCGTCCAATAGCGCAAAGGCTCATTATCGCAGGGAACCTCTTGCAAGGCAGCGGTTATTACCTTATATAAACAGGAAGCCCACAATTGGGAAGTAACATAAGTACCAACCACCGAGCGAGGAGTCTTATTCGGCATGAATAACGAGGACAGGCAAAACGGGCAGCGTATAAAAATCTATGTAGCCACCCGTACACGCGTTGCAGTCCCGCAATGCGATGCGATCAGTCTCCTGCAAGTCGGAACAGCGCAGGCACCGGAAAAGCTCCCGCATATGCTTCACGACGACAGCGGAGACTCGATTTCTTCGCTCAATGCCATGTATTGCGAGCTCACTGCGCAATATTGGGCTTGGAAAAACGTCGATGCCGATTACTACGGATTCTGCCACTACCGTCGCTACTTCGATTTCAGCGGCGTGCCCCACCAGGCCAACGACTACGGCGAAATCATGGACGACTTCATCGACGAGGCCGCTGCACGGCGGTATGGCTTGGATGATGAATCCATCAAGCGCCAGGTGACCGGCTGGGATGTCATTACTTCTCCCGTCAACAATGTTGAAGCCATGGGGGGGTATCATTCGCTGATCCAGCATTATGCAGGCAACGATCACCTGCGAGTCGGCGACCTCCGCCTCATGTATGAAATCCTTTGCAAGAATTACCCTGACTACAAGCAGGATGCGGATACTGTATTGCACGGCGACAAGGGTTCTTTCTGCAACATGTTCATAATGAAGAAAGGAATCTTCCGCCAATATTGCCAGTGGCTGTTTCCGCTCCTGCAAAAGTTCACGGCCATATGGGATGCATCTACGGCCGACATCGAACGCATGAGAACGCCAGGACACCTGGCCGAAAGGCTGCTTAACATTTTCCTTTGCCATCATCAACGCACCATCGGGAAGTGGAAAATCAAGCAACTGGGATGCGTGCACTTCCGTTATCCCGATGCTCAGGAAACCGCTGAACCTGCAGGCGCAACGGACAAGGCTGTACCCGTGGTACTGGCGGCTGACAATGCCTATGTGCCTATGCTGGCCACGACATTGACGTCCATACTACGCAATTCATCAGCGAATCGTCGATACCGCATCATTGTCTTGGAGCAGGATATATCAAAGGAAAATAAAAAGATCCTTACAGGGATATTCGCAAAATACCCCTGGTGTTCTTTGCATTTCCTTAATGTACGGCAGCGTATGGCTGGCAGGGCTCTGACGACCAATAACGGTTTTATCAGCAATGAAACCTATTACCGATTCCTGATCCAGGAGGTGCTGCCTCAATACGACAAGGTTGTGTATTTGGACTCCGATCTGGTTGTCAACCGAGACATAGCCGAGCTCTACGATACCAACGTCAGCCAGTACGCTGTAGCAGCAGTCAAAGATCTGGACTTTTTAGGCAACCTGGGGTATTCCGATGGCAAGCGTCTGCAATACGCCCGCAATGTGTTGCATCTGAAGCATCCGTATACATACTTCCAGGCCGGGGTGCTGGTGATGAACCTGAAGGCTCTCCGAAGAATACACACCACCAACGAATGGATGCGGCTGGCAGCAAACCCTCACTATATATACAACGATCAAGACATACTCAACATGGAATGCCAGGGAAAGGTCAGGTTCCTTGACGGTCGGTGGAACGTACTGCACGATTGCAACGACCGTGTCGAAACGGTCTTTCGGTATGCGCCTGCACAGGCGTTCAAGGAATATGCGCAGGCCCGTGAGGAGCCCTATATTGTTCACTATGCCGGCTTCGACAAGCCCTGGCTGGATCCTTGGTGTGACCTATCCACCTGGTATTGGCTGTACGTCCGGCACTCCCCACTTTTCCACCAGATACTGGCGATCATGACCAAGACCGGATCTCTTTCGACCGGACATCATAAACGTCTTATTACCGAAGACAGCCCTCTTAGGCAGTATGCCGACAAAATACTGCCGATCGGCTCCAAGAGGCGCTCCCGCGTCAAATCATTGCTGCGAGTCATACTGCACAAAGCGTAAACAGCAGTGTTTTGCACCTGGAATGCGTCCTGATGCTGCGCATAGGCAATTGACCGCTTTTACTCTCGATGCCACAAATCGCGGGTATAGACCTTGTCTGCCACATCGTTCAATTCCTCAGTCATCCGGTTGCACACAATCAGATCACATGAGGCCTTGAATTCATCGAGATCATGGGTCACCCTATGCCCGGCGAAACTATCGGCAGCCATGGGCTCGTAAATGATGAAATCCACACCCAGGCTATCCAGGTATTCCATGATGCCCTGGATGGAGCTTGCACGGAAGTTATCCGAATCCTTCTTCATGACCAGCCGGTAGATTCCAGCCAGTTTGGGCTTGCGAGAGGCGATTTGCTCCGCTATGAACCGCTTGCGTGTATCGTTGGATTCAACCACGGCTTTGATCAGGGTCTGCGGCACATCCTTGTAGTTGGCCAGCAACTGCTTGGAGTCCTTGGGCAGGCAATACCCGCCATATCCGAATGATGGGTTGTTGTAGTAATCACCAATCCGGGGATCCAGGCACACGCCCTTGATGATCTGTGCCGTGTCCAAGCCGCGAACGTCGGCGTAGGTGTCCATTTCGTTGAAGTACGAAATCCTCAGTGCTAAATAGGTGTTTGAGAAGAGCTTGATGGCCTCTGCCTCTGTGGCTCGGAGCAATAGGCAAGGAACTCCGTCATCCTCAGCGCCCTGCTGGAGCAGCTGAGCGAACTGCTCACCATAATGCCTCCAGTCCTGCATATGGTCGGCAGGTATACCAACGACAATCCTCGACGGATGCAGGTTGTCGGCAAGCGCATGCCCCTCGCGAAGAAACTCGGGTGAGAATACAATGCGCAATTGCGGATAACGCTTGCATATGGTCTCGGTATACCCTACCGGAACCGTCGATTTGATGACGATGCAGGCCTGGGTCTGCCGTTCATCCAACCTCTGGAGCTCATGCTCGATTGATGAGGTGTCAAAGTAATTGCGCTCCTCGTCATAATCGGTCGGAGTGGCAAGAACAATGTAATCCGGCTCCTCGTAAGCCCAGTCAGAATCCAGGGTGGCTCGCAGGTTGCATTTTCCGGAAGCAAGAAAAGCACTGATCTCAGGATCCTTGATGGGCGAACGCTCTTGATTGATGGCATCGACCTTGTCCTTCAGAACATCCAGAGCTCGCACCTCATTGTGCTGCGACAACAGACAGGCCAAGGACAGACCGACATAGCCAGTACCTACGATCGTTATTTTCATACCTAACAGTCTACAGTTCATTCCATACTGAAAGTGCCAGGGAACCAGTTGTGTAATCCAGCTGAATATTCAATGGTTATGCTCCAGCCTATTGCGGCATCCAGGTAAGATACGTAAAGACTTCGTCGCCCTCGATTAGCTATACAAGGAGATGCCAGCTATATGCCAAAGATCTCAGTCGTAATTCCCGCCTACAACGTGGGCAGGTACCTTCCGGAATGCCTTGCCAGCATCAGCTCACAAGATTACAAGGACTTCGAAGCTCTGGTCATCAATGACGCAAGTACGGACAACACGGCGGCCGTTGCAGCGGAAGCAGCCGGCAAAGACGAGAGAATCCGATTGGTGGAGCACCCCAGCAATATGGGCACCCATTTGACCAGACGCACTGGTGTACAAGAAGCCAAGGGTGAATATACCTTCTTCCTGGATGGCGACGATGCCCTGGCACCTTCCATGCTAAGCAAGCTGTCAGAAGCCATAGACCTTCACCCTGCTGACATCATGCATTTTGGCATCACTGCGATTGCAGCGAACGGCACCCTGGACAAAGAACGGCAAGATTTCGAGAACTTTAACAACAAACCCACCAAGCCAAGCCAGGGCCTCGATATCGTTCGCGATATTTTTGATGAAGACCGCGGACAACAGGTTGACTGGCGGTTCACCCAGCGGCTCTATAAAACGGATCTGCTCAAGAAAGCCTTTGCCGCCATGACCGACAATCGCCTAGGCCGCTCCCAGGATGGGTACGAGTGTTTTGTCACCTCAGCGCTTGCGCAGTCTTATCAGCCGATCAAGGAATGCAGGGGATACCGCTATTACTATGGCCGTGGAATCAGCGGCACCGCACAGATTACCCCCAAGCTGTATGCACGATATTGCCGGGAATTCCAATCAAACTTTGCAGCTGCTTATGATTTCGCCAACAGCCAGCACTCAGCCATATTGCAGAAATGCGCCCTGGGCTTCGAGCATAAGGGCACAGAGATACTGGCCAATGACTGGTTGCTGCGCATCGATGATGCGCATAAGACCGAGGCCGCCCATGCTATGAGCGACGTTTTCGGCCCCGCTATCACCGGCAGGGAGATCTATCGCTTTATTCGAGATAGAGCATATGACTTTCTTCATCAGCAATCCGCCATTGATGATACAGACCCGCTGTGGGGTTGGAAGGCCGTAGCAGATGGGATATTTGTGAACTCTGCTCCCCCTCTGCAGCTTGAACGCTATCAAAGCATGCGCAGCAAGGCCAATGAACATCTGAGCGATCTCCAGGCCCGACAGACGCTTGATGCCTATGACCGACAGCGCATCAGGATTTTCGTAACAACGCATAAAAAAGTGGACATCCCCAAGTCCGAGATCCTGCAACCCGTGCAGGTAGGCCCTGGCCTTAAAAAGGCAAGGATGAAGAATACCCTGCACGATGATGACGGCATTAACATCTCAGAGAAGAACCTCAGATACTGCGAACTCACCACGCAGTATTGGGCATGGAAAAACGTCGACGCCGACTACTACGGGTTCTGTCATTACCGTCGATACTTCGATTTCTCCAAGGACACCCACAGGGAGAACCCTTACGGGGAAATCATGGATGACTATATCGACGATGCCGCCATCAAACGATATGGCCTGGACGACGCGACTATCTCCGCAACTGTCAAAGGCTATGACGTTATCACCACCGGCATCAAGGACCTTCGAACAACTATCGACAATTGGGGCAGCCCGCTGGCTCTGTACAGGGCCGCACCGGACTTGTACCTGAAGGATCTGCAAAAGGTATGCGCCATCGTCATCAAGTCGCACCCTGACTATAGCGATGACGTCAAGCAGTATCTGCACGGGCATTATTCCTGCTTCTGCAATATGTTTATTATGCGCAAGGACCTCTTCTTTGCCTACTGCCAGTGGCTGTTCCCCATACTCGACGAATTCGAGCGGAGCACCGACATGTCCGCATACAGCCAGGAGGGTCTGCGCACGCCGGGCCATCTGGCCGAGCGGCTTTTCAACATCTGGCTTATTCACCAGCGCCGGATCAAGCCCACATTGCGTATCAAAGAGCTGCAATGCGTTCATTTTACCCGCCCAGAACAGCAGACGATCTGCAGGCCTCTTGAACTTGCCGACAATGCAAAAGAGATCATTCCGGTAGTCTTCGCGGCCAACGACGCCTATGTCCCCATGCTGACTACAGCCATATACTCGCTGCTGTCAAACGCATCAGACAAGTATCACTACGATATTGTCGTTCTGGAAAGGGACATCAGCAAACAGCATAAGGCGGTCGTGAGGAAGTTCCTTGTGTCCTCCCCCAACATCACCTTGCGCTTCGTGAATGTGGAACGTGAAATTGCCGGCTGCCACCTGACAACCTCCAACCAGCACATCAGCATCGAAACCTACTACCGCTTTATCATCCAGACCGTCCTGCCTTTTTATGACAAGGTTTTGTATCTGGATTCAGACTTGGTAGTGAACGACGATATTGCAGAACTCTACAACACAAATCTGGGTACTGATCTCTTAGCGGCTATCCACGATATCGATTACCTGGGCAACTTGAACAACAAGGATGGCAAGCGGTTGCGCTACAGCAGGCAGGTATTAGGCATGCGGGATCCTTATTCCTACTTCCAGGCAGGCGTACTGTTGCTGAACACTGCTGAGATGCGAAAGCTCCACTCCCTGCCGGAATGGCTGAGGCTGTCCTCGAATTCCAGGTTTATTTACAACGACCAGGATGTTCTGAATGCCCAGTGCCAGGGCCGGGTGACTTATCTGGATTGGTCATGGAACGTGATACATGACTGTGACACCAGGTTGGAGCGTATATTCAGCCATGCACCAGCCAATGCCTACCGCGACTACCTCAAGTCCCGTAAGCAGCCAAGGATTATTCACTACGCTGGATTCATAAAACCGTGGAATGATGCCAGTTGTGATTTGGCTGACGTGTATTGGTCCTACGCCAGACAGACCCCCTTCTACGAGAGCCTGATACAACACCTGTCTGGATCCTCCCATAATCAGATACAGGTGGCACAGCATGAACGCGTGATTGCTGAGGACAATGGACTCCGCAGGCTGGTAGATCCTATCGCCCCGATCGGCAGCGCCCGTCGCGAGATCTTGAAAACGGTAGCCAGGGCAGTGGAAGGTCGGCACTAGCTCAATCCAGACGCTGCCGGTCCTTCTGTGAAGAAGGTCGGCAGCGTCTGATTTCTTTCAGCAGCAGTGCAAGGCACACTGTTCGTATGCATCCCAATCCTATAACCGACAACTACCTCTCAAGCCCTAAAAATATAAGACGCATAGATTGCTCATCTGCATGCGAATCGATATAGATTCCATTGACTGCCCGGCTCATTGGGAGAATCAAGGGCACTGATTTTTACCAGTGTTCCCCGTTGTTCATATTCATTGATCAAACGGTCGTCATGGAAGGGATAGTACTGCGCCTTGTAGGTGAACATACGCAGGCTTGGAGATTGTGGACCCATGGTCAAAAAGTACTTGTTGCTCCTCTCTTCAGGTTGGCTCTTTGCCTTATAGCTGGTCACGACAGGGCACACCGTATGCAGCAAGCGTTCGGAATCACCTGAGGCGAATGCACGCTCCACCCTTCCAAACACCTGGCCATTTTTCGTATCCATGGGGTTGTATACCGGATACAGCATATCCATTCCGTAGAGAGCCATTCCATACATGGAGCCATTCAAGGGGTCAGACACCACTACAGCATTGTCTTCCACTAACTCGTGCACCTTCTTCAAGGCATGGTATTTATCGTGGCTCAATTGCTCCCCTGGAGTTTGCGTTTCGATATCCGTGCTACCAGCGACTATGGCTGACAATTGCTTTTTTGCTGGTTCAAAACACGAGCAGAACACCAAAACTACGACCAGAAGCAACACCGTGATCACACCGACAGGCGAGAGTTGAACCTGCGGTGAAACTGATCGGAGTAGAGCTTGCGTCTTCAGGCTTCTGACAGGACGAGACTCAAGAAGGCAACGCAGGCCAAAGGCCAGCAGGGGAACAACCGCCAAAGGTATCATGGTCAGGGGCCGAGTCTCGCCACGGTACCAGGCAGCAGTGATCACGTTGGCCACAGGCCCAGTAAGTGCAGAACTGGAAACGAAGATCAAAGCAGTAAGAAGAAATGCTCCGTCCACAGCAAGTGCATCACGAAAACGCTCCCCGCAAAGCAACAAGACTGCAATAAAACATATACAAACCAAAATTGCCATAAAGATGCCTGCAAGGCCCGGAATTGCGTCAGTCAACACTGTTTTCACCGCATTGCCAAGACTTCTGGTAGGACGAAAGGTATGGAACCATGATGAAGGATGCAGGTAATCCTTGCCGTGATCACGGTGAGAGACATAGACAAAGAAAAGCCCAGCTGCCACCAATATACAGAGCATGAAACAGACGATGTCTCTTTTGGACATCTTCACCAGTATAAAAGGACCTATGAAGACCAAATAGGTAAATGCAACTCGAGGGTGAGCCAATAACATAAGCAAGACGAGAACAATTGTCAGCAGAGACCAACGGAGTACGTGAGCAACTGTGCGTTCGCTCTGTATAGTGACTGCATCCATTAACCTAAGACTGGAATACATCAGAAAAGGCAGGATCGAGGTAGCAAGCCCATAAGCAATAAGAGGTCCGGCGTTCAACATCCAATAGGGCTGGGCCACCGATACCACGGATAGCACTGGTACTGCAATATTAAGGATGACCTGACATCTCTTTGATGCATCTGAATAAAAATAAGAGCACCACAGCAACATACCCATGGGAAAAAGAAGACCCGAGGTTACAAGCCATATCAAATTAAGTCCAGTAAATACATTGATCTGGATCCCCAACCAGCTCGATACACTAAGCAATACGTAGACTAAAACATGAAACAGAGGTGGATAAAAACTGTCATTGGGGTTAAGCTCCCACACGACCGACAACCCGTTCTGCGTAAGCTTCCGAATGAAGTAATAGTGCGAGGGCGCATCAATAGCCTGGATAGGCAGGTTCCACATGCTCCAAGTTTTAGGTAACCAACTTACAACAATGAGAAAGGCAAGTAAAAGACCCAGGCAGTAAGACCAGTACAGTCTTGAATGGTGTCTATGACTTTTAAGGGAAAACACTGCATTACTCGACCATTCAACCCGTGCTCTTTTTTGCTCCGCTAGATCTGTCTCCACCTGTAAGCACCTCGTAATTTTGCCGAACGTCATTGTTCTAAGCTTAAATGATCGATACTACACTCTATTTTCCAGCAAATTTTTTCAGAATCCGGAATCTGCGTTTAACTTAGCAGAGAATAAGATCCCCCCCCCCATCTATATCTTTGGTTGAGGATCTGAAACCTAAACTAGCGTAATGGAATTTCTTTTTGAAAAAGACTGACCATCTACGAGTTAGTTCTCATAGTCCGCTAATCCATATTCTATTTAGGCACTAAACAATCATTAAAACAATTCACCGTTGCTTTAGCTATTCAAATGCATGGTAGATTATTAACATTATCAAGTTCAATATAAATTGATTTTATTATAAAATGAGCAGCCACGCTTTTGCTCAATCTCACAATTACAACTCGCATTTTTTCCGCTATTACAGCTACACTAATTAACACAGATATAGTCTACTTTGTAGAGCCTTATCTACACACACCCTACGCGGGTGCGTGGAGGTTATCACAAATCTATAAGCTACAAAGAACACAAAACATGATGTTCTCACATTGCACAATAGTGTCAACAGAATGACATAAAAACTCTCAGTTGCGTACCAACAACTAGTTTATCCACGCTGAATATAGCCTTTTCTTAACTTATAATCTCACTAAAAAGGAATTCCCAACGACTTTCGTCGCTGGGAATTCCTTTAGCCTATCTGGTTAGAGGTTCTCAACCATAAGCAGACTGAACTCAGTCTCCCAAGATTGAAGAAATCTGTTCTGAAACCTCTGCGCTTACTGCATCAAGCCCACCGAGAACGTATGCGAAATCGGTGTCAGGATTGAAGCCACGGGGCCTATTCTTGCTAGTAGCCTTGATCCAGTTAAGAGCATCCGTATTTACTGCAGTATCTGGGCTAACCAACACAATCGGATTGTTCTTCTGACCTGCAAAGACACCACCAACAAGAGCATCAGGGAAATTCTCACCCGTAGCAAACACAGGGCTCTTCAGGCTTGCACCATAGAATTGCCTCTGGTATTGGGCAATTTGCAGCGAAGTCTGATACCTCGTTGCTCCACCGATGCGCTGAATATTGGGTCCATCAACTCCAGCAGCTTTCAGCTGACTTACGACAGACTGCGGAACCGCTTGTGATCCACCAGCAATGATGACATTCGTAAAGCCATGATCCTTGATAGCCTTCACCGTGTTTGCGTCAAGACCATCCTGACCGCTCAGAAAGACAGGAAGTTTCTTCTGTCTTGCTACAGAGGAGATGGACAGAGCATCAACGAAGTTGTCGCCTGTAGCAATGATTGCAGTATCAGCATTCCAATCCTGGTCAGGCTGACCCTTAGCATGCTGCTTGTCGGCTTGAGCGAAAATCTCATTGGCAGTATCCCTACGAGTCGCACCTGCGATTCTGACAACATCAGCCTCACTGGGGGCCGTTACCCTATTGGCAATCTGATCGACAACACCATCAGACACAGCGGATGGACCTCCTACCACAATCACCCTGGTAGGACGCAAACGTGTCAGCTGACCATCTGCGCGAGCAGAAAGCTGATATGTATCAGTCAACACAACAGGAGCGTTCAGTTTGCCCGACAGACCAGAGGCAGCCAGTGCATCAGGGAAATTCTCACCAGACGCCACAATAACTGTGCCCCTCTGTGGATAATTCGACTCATCCAGAATTGCACCCATAGTGTCATATCTGACATTGCCAGAGAGTCTCTTCACTACGCTTGCATATTGAATGGCCTTGCCAGAGAAGGTACCAAGTGTGACGTTATGGTTTGTGCTAACAGGTCCACCAAAAGTGAACTCAACACTCCGATACTTGGCAGGTGCCAGGAATGAAATCTTACTGTTATTCAGAGGAATTCTTACCTTACTAGAATCGATATCCTCAGCACTTTGATTGATCCTAGGATGTTCAATTTTTGCGTAAACATCGCCATAATAATTTACCTTGATCCCATCAATAACCCAATCGGCATCCTTATTATACTCATGACGAGGGGTTATAGTGACATCCTGATCTGTTGCATCCAATCCATTAGTAGCGGATAGACTTGTCAGACCGCTTATAGGAAGTATGTCCTTAATTTGATTCTTGCTTAAGTCAAGGTGTTGGAGCTTGTTCAAAGAACCCAATGGAGAGACATCGACGATCTTGTTATCTGACAGGATGAGCCTGTTCAGCAGAGACAGTCCCTTGAGCGGAGTTACGTCTGAAATCTTCTGGTCCACTAGCTCCAACTCGGTCAATCTCTTAAACGAGCCGATAGCCGAGATATCCCTCAACCGATAGTTTCCGTCGGAATTAATCTTGAGGCTCTCAAGCTTGTCCTTTGCCCCAATTTCTGACAAATTACTATTTATATGATTCCTAGACAAATCTAGTGTCTTCAGGTCGGGGAGGTTCGCGAGCTCACTTAAATCACGAATTTGGTTGTCTTGCAGATCCAGTTCCGTAATCCGATCAAAAGTTCCAAGTCCCCTAAGATCGTAGATTTGCGAACCGTGCGCATCCACAACCAAATTATCCTTGACTTTGACTTCGCCCACTTTGTGTGTGGTACTTGCGCCTATCGGATCACCATTATTAAAACCTACAGCAATGGCGTTAGCCAGGTGTTCGTCAGGAACGCAATCAGCAATTGTATTTTCATCGCCGCAATTCGAGACTGCTGCACGCGCTGGAAGCGTCAAAGCTCCAACGCACACAATCAGTGTGGCTCCGCCGATCAGGCTGGCTCCCAGCTTCAACGGTAGGGATTTCTTAACTTGTGACAACTTACTCTCCTTCATCTTATAAGTTGTACTACGTATTCTCTTATATCCGGAAAGAACCCAACCGGCCCCTTCGCAACATCACTATACACTGCCCTGTGCTGTTGACAATTGAGTGTGTCATGAAAAAAGACACACTATTGGAAAATTGACTTGCGAATCCTTGCCAATTTAATCCAGTCAGGTTTTATAGCTACTCCTTCCCCGAGATGCCAGCATGGCTGGTTTTTGTCAAGTATAGCATCTTTATCCATCCGATTGTTATCTACTTGAAACCTCGTCCTTAGCCAGGATAAGCAAATCGTTGAACTTAGAATTGCCCTTTGTGCAGCATTAACAGATCACAGCAAGTCATCCAGCTTGTCGTCTCGAACAGCCTTGTCGAAATCCAGCTGGCATCCATTGGCGTTTAGATAGCCGAGTATTCGTTGGAAAACCTTATCATTGCCTCCGCTCTCAGTATTGACATGGCAGAGTGCCTCTTCTTGGGTACCGGGCACATATTGCAACAGCTGATCATCTGTGGAAGCCACTACCGGAATGGGTCGATGGGCTCTTACTTGCATAATTTTCAACCACACGTCATCCGTAGTGGGGCATAGAGACATGATCAAGCTCTTGTCGAAGGTAGAGTCCGGCATCAAGTGTGGAGGAAAGAGCGTGCCGGCACCAGTGGTGGCAAAAAGTCGCATGGATGGGACACCCACCAGACGGGGATGATAATGCGGCGCCTCGTAAATCCAATCCTCGTATTTTTTACGACTGCCGTCGCTGTTAAAAGTGATGAGATGGGTGCGGGAAGCCACTATGGTTTGCGGATAGCGGCGGTGGGTCGCCAGAAGATCCCCGATCATGGTATTCCGGTAGATTAAATCATCATCAACTGTGACAACCAAATCGTTCGGAAATTCGCGCAGGGCCCAATAATATTTCTTGTGCGGTTTCAAATCATCGTCGACCCAACGCACCTGGACATCCATCCAAAGCAGGTCTCTCAAGCTGGAAGGCAGGTCACGCTCTCCACCTGGAAAATCAGATCGGCACAGCCAAAGAATGATCAAATCTGGCAGGGTCTTTTGGGCAAGCAGCGACTTTATTGCCAGGTGGACAGTCTCGATGCGGGCAGGGTACGAGGTCATAGAGGCAATGATTCGTGGACGACCAGGCATCAGAGCCCGGCCGCATCGGGTACCCAGACGCCTCAGTCTGTTGCGCTTCTCCCTCAAAGACAGGCCCGCAGACATAAACTCCACCTCACCTTCGGTAACTATAAAGATAAACGCTCCTGGACCGCCAAGAACTTGAATTCCTTGCAGTCAGCATGCCACAAAGTCTAGTTTTACCAGGCTGGACTCGAATTCCTTACCGGTAGGCAACAACTCTCATCAGTTCTCCAACAGCTCGATAGCAGAGCCCCGGAGGAACGCACTGGAAATCGTACCGATTGTTTTAAGCTTAGACAGACCATGACGGGAATAGGCAAACATCACCCAATAACCATGTGGGCCACAGTTTCAAGGGGAGTAAAATCGGTACGACTGGTTGAGGTGATTGGTTGTAGCTTCTGCTGACATTTCAGAATCGACTGTGGAATAGAGGTTGGAGCCAGTTCTCGCCGGCGGATGCGCATGATTAAATATGGGGGTTTCACACGAAAGAGGCTGCAGATGAACGACCAGCGAAGAGCTGCTCCTCCTGAACATGCAGCGAGACACAGAGTCCATAAGGATCGGATCGCTGGCCTGGATCTGGCGAAATCACTGGCAATATTTCTTGTTATTTTTATACATTACATTTTTTACACCGGTTTTGTCGACGACACCGCACTGAACAACCTTGCCTCAACTTTCTCAGTCGTCGGAGTGCCCTTGTTCTTTGCTGTCAATGGATATCTTCTGATGAACTCGCGATTTTCGGCGGACAAGCATCTTCATAAAATCCTTAGGATGGTATTCATCCTGCTGGCATGGAAGATCATCAGCTTGCCAATACTCAGTGCCCTAATGCACAAAAGCATAGATTGGAAATCGGTTCCCCAGTATCTTCTGGGCGGCTCTTACGACGTGGTTCCTCTGGGATACTTCTGGTTCATCAATGCGCTGCTGGCCATTTACATTGTTTTCCCCATACTGAAGACTGTCTACGATGACCCGGATGGGAAACGATATCTGGGCTACGTCACAATTGTGCTCGGCGCTCTGATATTCGCTGTAACGCTCGGAGACAATGCCAAAGACATACTGGCAAGCTACTGCGGGCATCAGGTTCCACAAGTGCTCGCCTCGCTCAGCCAATACAACATACTGGGAGGCTATGGTTACGCCCTGGTGTATTTCATTGCCGGAGGCTACGGGCACGACATGGCAGCCTGGCTGTCTCGTCACCTCTCAAGCACGAGAACGAAGAACATCTGCCTTTCTCTCATGGCCCTACTGGCCTGGGGCTTGCTTTTCACTTTGCAACGGTTCCAGGCTCGGGCAAAGGGCATATCTTTCTATGTAGACTCTGGTTACCAGAACGTTTTAACCTTGATCTTGACTATTGCCCTATTCCAATTATTCATACAGGTCAGGAAAGTCCCGTCAGGCCTGAATACAATCGTCACGGCTATTGGGTCCAATACGCTTGGCATCTATTATCTGCATCTGATGCTGATATTGGTAACCCGTGATCTGGTCCTGCATTTCCATCTATTCTACAAGGCGCCCATGCTCATCAATCTTGTGCTGGTGGCCGCTATTGTTTTGATTGCTACCTTTATAAGCTGGGTCGGCGGCAAAATCCCCTTCTTCAGACATCTTTTTATTGGCTGAATACAGAGCCCCCAGGGCCAGGGGAGCCGTCAGCACTGCATGGAACACATACCTTGTGGGATCCATCCGTCCTGGGACGGAAAACGAGATGGGATATGCGAACAGGCTCAGCACTGAAACGAAATAGGGCGCCAGCCGCATGACCAATACCACCAAGCGCTCCCTTGCACGCCTTCTCCAAGCGGCATACAGAATGAAGAAGGGTACGACCGATGACCAGATAGCCACATAGAAGCAGACATTCAACACCGGGATGGTTGTCAGCGTCTGGTATGTTTCGTCGGCCAGCCGTTGACGCCCATTGGGGTGCGGATCTTTTTGCAGCCGACCGTAAGTATCAGGATTCGTCATGGTCCATGTATACACGCGCATCACCATGGAATCTTGCCTATATGGGGGTTTCTGGGCCTTGGTGGATTGCGGTCCGACAAAACTCGTCCAGCCACCCTCTAAGCAGAAGAAGCCATTCAAATACGACAAGGGATGATGAAGTCCTAAGTTCACCCACAAACGCGCGAAACCGAGCAGGGACCCTTTAGGACCATTCGCCCCATAGCCGGTGACCGGATCGGATATATAAGGTATGTACTTTGCAGCCATTCCCTCCCAGCCAAAAGGCATCATCTCATCTACTGCTTTTTTCTGGGAATCGGCGATTGCTGTTGGATGATCATGAGCCGTCCTGGACAGCACCTGTACAGGCATGACAATTGCTGCGACCTTCTCCCCCGGCACCACATGCAGCGCAGGAAAAAGACAGGCAGGTATTAGCATGTTGACAACCAGCCAAGTCGATGCTGCCAAGCAAGCGGCCAGAACCTTCATTTTCCTTCGGAAATGACCGAAAACCAGCAGGAGCAGACTCACCACAATGATGTAAAGGCCCATCTTCTTTGTCAACGAGCTTAGAAGGGTCAGAACAATGAAAGCGCTGAGGAAACGGGGGTTCTTCAAGGGTTCCAGCCGGCCATCGACCAGCTTTACAAACAGGATGGCCCAGGGCAGGAAAAACAAGGCATGAGTCGTATCCTTGCAAATCATCATGGCCATCATGGGAACTAGAGGGAAAAGGCAGAAGAAGGCTGTGCAAAGGGCAATGATTCTTTTCCCCATCGCCCTTGTGGACATATAGGCCAGCAGCCAGGCGATGCAGAGCGCAAAAAGGATGAACTGAATTATGACATACAAGGAAAAGCCGAAATTCGGACTGCCCGTCAGGAACCGGCCAAGATCGGAAAACCAACCGTAAAGAAAAGTATCAAAAAAGGGATGGCGGTCAGATATGACGCCAGGGGCTTGGCTGAAAGCCGCAATCCCATAGTATTGGGCCAGCTGATCACCAGTGTCCCAAAAAAGCGAACCCGGGTATAGAAGTATCAGGTAAGGAAGCCAGCAGATGAGAATTCGTATGCCATCGCAGAGCACGCCTCTAGGCGATTCAATATGATTGAAGTACAGCCGTCGTATCAGGCTGTTTTTTTGCTTTCCGGTTTGGTCATCCGAAAAAGAACCGATCCCATCGAGAAAGCAGAATCGGAACATCGTAGCGAATAAGACCCAGAAGAGTAGCCCATAGAGCACAATATTCAGATACAGATGCGCCTGACCCCATTGAATGGCACCATAGGTTCCTGCATCTGAAGACAGAGAGAAAAGCACTCCCAGCAGCAAAGGAAAGAAGCACCCTTCCATTGCTCTGCCTTGCAGCAACACGTCACGGTTCTTGCCATGTGCGATGGGCCTGATTCGATTCGAATCAGTCCTGCGAAGTCCGACCATGATTCCCTTTGCATACTTTTGGATACGTCAACAAACCAAGCTTATCCTTCCGCCTACCTTGTAACACCATCAGGAAGCAGCAGAATACGACCCTGATTCATTGTTGCGCTGATTGGTAAGCTTGTGCCTTGTGGAAGCAATAAGGAAGAACGAGGAAGCACGCGTGGCCGTGCTTATTCCCTGTTACAACGAGGAGATGACTATAGGCAAGGTAATCGACGATTTCCGTGAGGCTTTGCCTACGGCCGACCTGTATGTCTTCGACAATAATTCCACGGATGCAACGGCTTCCATAGCAAGGCAACGAAACGCCATCGTCTGCCAGGAACCTCGACAGGGCAAAGGCAATGTCATCAGAGCCATGTTCGAGGAGGTTGATGCGGATGTCTATGTGCTGGTAGACGGGGACGACACCTACCCGGCCGACGCGGCGCCAGAGCTTGTCTCCAAAATCCTTCAAGGCTATGACATGGCCTCCGGTGATCGACTCAGCTCCACCTATTTCCAAGAGAACAAACGGCCCTTGCATGGTCTTGGCAATCGACTGGTCAGATCTTCAATCAACTTGCTTTTCGGAGCCCATCTGACGGATGTCATGACCGGTTTCAGAGCCGTATCCTTTGCCTTTGCTAAAACCTGCCCCGTAACCTCCTCGGGCTTCGAGGTAGAAACCGAAATGACCATTCATAGCCTGGATAACAACCTGCGCATCTGCGAAATCCCCATCCAGTACCGCGACCGCCCAAATGGATCGGTGAGCAAACTGGATACCCTCGGTGACGGGATTAAGGTCATGTCAACTATTTTTCGCATGATACGCGAGTACAGACCTCTGCCATTCTTCGGCCTTTCCGGACTGTTGATATCCATGATTGGGCTGGGGTTGACTCTGAGCGTCATGATCGACTATTGGAAAACCGGCGTGGTCCTACGCTTCCCTACGCTTATCGGATCCGTAATGCTCGTCATTGCGGGTCTGTTGCTCATCGTGGCCGGCATCATCCTGGACATCATGGCAGCCGAGGAACGCAAACGCATCATCCTGGCCCGAAACCAGTTCGCGTATCTGAGCAGACAGCGAGCCGCTAGTACAAGGCCAGATAGGCCTTGTCGCCAGAGAATACCAGCTGCTGATCCAAATCGAGCTGGTTCCAGTCCCGACCAGCAAAGTATCGGCGATAGTCCGACTGAGGCATCTTGATTTTGTTGAGGTTCGAATGACTCAGATAATTGATCATCTGATAATTTGAATAAGGAGTATTCATGATACGCCGATTCAGTTCATACCTCTGATAACGCACATTGTCGTATTTGACATGCACGCTTGCATCAGGAACTATGGCGATAGCTGTTACACGTTGGCCGGTGGAAGCCTCATGCTCTTTGATCTTCTGAGCGACACTCAGGGCATAGGCCTGATCCTGGGTATTACTGACATAGGCATCATAAGCTATATCCGCCATGCATAGGCTTGAAAAGAGGAGGAAGACACCAGAGACGGCGATAAGCACTGCAACATGCTGGGCACCGTTGCAAGAGCCAGGGAAGGCCTCAGTCCCCTCCACCGTGACTCCGACCTTTCGCTCCGGTTCCGGCACGGGCTCGATCGAGGCCCTGACCATGAACGGCTGATGCCTGGGTACAAGCAGAGAAACTGCAAAAACCGTGGTCATTGACGCAACCCAAGCCCAAAAAGCCATATTGCTGCGCGGGGTCAAGAGAATATTTTTCTCGATATAGTGAGGAGCAAAGACTGCCAGATAGGCAACCAGGGCGGCGCAAGCCAATTGCCCATAGGGCAGATTGTGCCTGGTGCGGAAGGACAGCACCAGCAGAGCAATCAGAAAGAGCATTATCAGGGTAACGCTGAATTTGGGCATGAGTCCATCGGCATTATTGAGCAGAGACAGCTGGTATTTCAATACCTGTTTGAGGTTGGAGACAATATTTGGCAAAGAAAGCCCGGCTCCACGCCCAGGATCAACTATGTACTTAATATGTATCAAATATTTTACGCAGATAACATTAAAAACAGAGCCGAATGCGGCCATGCCCAGCACCTTGGCCCAACGAAGCATCACTCGTGTAAAAGGCTCGTGTCCTTCCCTTAAAGAAGTCAGGCAACCTCCTAGCAAGGCGAGCGCTAAATACACCCCTACCAAGCTTTGGTAGCACCCCAGGGCAATCAGAAGACAAATCAACGATGCAGCCGACAGCCAAGCATTCCGTCTGCCAAGGATGAGGCTAACGGCGAAGCTGACGAATATGGAACCGACGGCCGCAGACACAGCGCTTTCGGGGAACAAGAGGAATTCAAGTACAAACACGTTGATCCATACCACCGATAAGGTCAGACACAGACAGCACTGCCCTCCAAAGGATGATATGCCGCCCAGCCTGGCGAAAGAGGCTGTAAGAACAACCAAAGAGATGGAGAATCCGACAATGCAGATTGCTATGAACAGTCGTTGCCGCAAGACCAGGTTCAGGCCGAGCCTGTCAGCCATCAGCGTCAAACGCCACCATGTGTATCGGCCATTCTCCAAATACCAGGGGGCATTCTGGTCGTCGATCAGATGATAGGAATCCACCGAGTAATGACGGCGGGCAATCAGAGGAGCAAAGGCAACAGCGTTAAGGATGAAGGCCAATAGAGCAATGCCAGCGTGACGCTTCAGCGATTCGATGGGCATCAGTGCATGCCGAGAGAGGGCAGATTTCACGTTGAATACCTCTTTTGAATTATCGCGTCGAGACCTTCCCGGTCGAAATGCGCTTTGACGTACATATCAGATTCGTTCTTCGACGATATAGCGGGGTCGATGCTTCACTTCCAAATAGATTCGGCCAACATACTCGCCCACCACTCCAATGCCTGACAGGATAAGCCCTCCAAGGATCCAGATTGAACACATCACAGACCCCCAGCCGGCCACTGTACGACCACAGAAGAAGGAGACCAGCACATAAATAAGCATCACTATGCCTACCGCAACCGAAATGAGACCGATACCGGTGATGGCTCTGAGCGGGGTGATTGAAAAAGACGTAATGCCTTCCACTGCGAATGACATCATCTTTTTCAAAGGATACTTGGACTCGCCTGCCGCTCTTGAACCGCGCTTGTAGTACACCTTGCTGTGGGGGAAACCAAGAGAAGGAACGATACCTCGCAAAAACAAATTGACTTCAGTGTAGTGCGACAGAGCCTTCAAGGTCGTACGGCTCATAAGTCGGTAATCAGCATGGTTCGGTATTGTGTCAGTTCCCAGCCATGACATCATCTTATAAAACAGATCCGCTGTTGATCGCTTAAAAACGGTGTCGGTATCCCTGTTGTCCCTGACACCGTAGACGATGTCGCTTCCTTTGGCATACTCCTTTACCATTGCATCAATGGCATCGGGATCATCCTGCAAATCCGCATCCATTGAAATGGCCGCGTCGCATCCACGATTCAGAGCCTCCATAAGCCCTGCATACAGGGCGTTCTGGTGTCCTCTATTATGAGAAAACTTAAGGCCATGTACCCTCGTAGGGTACTGGGAATGACTCGACTGGATAATTGACCATGTGGAATCATCAGATCCGTCGTCCACGAGCAGAATGTAACTGTTCTCTGTGATGAACCCACGCTTTTCCAAGTCTGAGAGCTTGGCATACAGGGCAGGCAAAGTGATAGGCAGAACATCCTGCTCGTTGTAGCAAGGAATCACCAAGGCAAGTTGCGGAGCGTCCCTATCGAAACCCTGATCGTCGGCATTCCCGCCGTGGCCGGAGGCAGATTCGGCTGCCTCGCTTTTAGGCAGATCCGATTTCAACTGCCCAGCAGTGTTCATGGTTTCTAACTTTAAACCCATGCTCCACCAAGCTTTCAGAATACCCGCAAAAGATTGTTAGAAAGACAAACTTTAAATCAATTGAGGACCGCTCCGGTCGTCTCATCAAAGTGGCGCATGGAGCCTTCGACCTGCTGCCAGCCCTTTAGCATCCACCCCATAACCGGATCGTAGTAGACCCACTTGCCACCGTTGGATCCCAAGTACTTCCAGCCATAAGTAGTGGCGCCGCTCCAATCGTTAAAGTAGTACCAATTCCCATTGATGCGGGCCTCTCCATGGAGCATTTGGCCGTTGGACGGATCGTAGTAGACCCATTTGCCGCCGTTGGACGACACATGCTTCCACCCCCGAGCCATAGCGCCGGTCACGGGATCAAAGAAATACCATTTACCGGCCTTGCTGCTTTCGCCCTTGACCATTTTTCCATCGGCAGCGTAACGTACCCATTTGCCGCCGCTTGAAATGAGATAGAGATCCCGGCTCCGGACCATATTGCCGTCATAGGCAAAGTAATACCAGGCCCCATCAATGAGCCTCTCGCCATGCGCCATTCCTAATGTTCGGGGATCGTAATACACCCTTCGCCCATCAGGCAGCGTCTTCCAGCCCTGGGCCAGCTGACCATCGTCACCTGCCCAGTACCAGAGTCCGGCGGAAGAATCATATACCTCCTTGGAACGGACTTTTGCTCCGTTCTCATACCAGTACTTTCCACCATCAGCGCTCACCAACTGACCTGATGCTGATGAGTTACCGTTGCCGTTTCCATTAACGCTGACCAGCTTGAATCTTTGATTCTGGCCTTGATTAGCCGCCCACAGTTCCAGCCTGGATCCCGGGGCATCATTTGAGGCAGTGATGTCCCAAACCTTGTTCCGGCTTCCGGCATATACCGAAGCAAAGTAGTACGAACCATCAATGCCCCGATACAGGGTCCACTGCTGATTGCGACCGCCATTTGCCGAAAACTGAATCAATGGGGTCCCGTTATCAGCCGAAGGTCCTGACGCATCCACCACTTTGCCATAACTGGTCGCAATAGTGTAATTACCGCCACCGGCCGGTTTGATATAGAACTGCTGGTTGTCCTGCCCGTTGTATGGCCAGATATCCAGAGGCACACCATTGTCAGGACTGGCTCCTGTTACGTCGACATAACGATTGTCGAAAAGACTGGCGATATAGTAACGCCCCTCAGGCACGTCCGTGACTTTGGCGGCAAATGAATTGGGGTCGGTTCCACTGAAATCAGGCTGATTGCGTATGTTGCTAAAGGCGTTCAAATCCACGTGTCCGTTGATTCCGCTGACTGAACCGCTGCTGCTGTATTGCCAACCCTTATCAGCACTCCTGAAATGAAAACCAGTACGCGGACCATAGCTAGCCACCCAATGCGTCTTGGAATGAAGGTTATCAGAATTCAAGGCTGAATAGAGATAGTTGGTGTATGAGTACAGGGACAGGCTGTTGTATCCGGCAGATGTCAACTTGCCCCACCAGGTATTGACTATTTGATCATAGGTTCCAGGATTGGTGGGATGACTATGACCTGCCCAGGTCCAATTTTCCAAGTCATAATAAACGGGATAGCTGAGATCGTAAGGGCTGACCCCGGCCTGCCTCAACAGATCGACCGCATTGTTGCCCTCGGCGGCGGCCGTATTGGAATCATAGGCGTACGAGTAGATATAGACCCCGAAGGGTATTCCCAAACGCTTGCATTCACTGATGTTTCTCTTGGCCTGCTTATCGAGGCCATTGCCCCAACCGTAGCCTAGGCGAATGATGGCGCCGTCAACTCCGGCGTTCTTTACAGCATCCCAATTTATAGTATTCTGCCACACAGAAACATCGATGACCCCCTTGGCCTGTTGCGCGAAGAGAGTTCCATCAGCCTCAAAAAATGCCTGTGAACCTTGATAAAAGCCCCAGTGAGCACCGTATGTGTTATTTTGCAAAGAAGCAAAGGACGTACGCGACCGTACGGAGGAATCAGCTGTTGCCGGTCTTGCCTCTTCACCTTGGTTGCCCTTGGTCTGTTGATCGGAATCCGTCTTGGAATCTTTTATGGCTTTTCTGACTTTATCCACATGAACGGGGATGAATGATTCTCCATCGGTCTTAGCCAAAGGATCTGCCTGACGGGTTGACGTCCCGACGATTTTCGGATCGGTAACTTTCTTGCCTGAGTCCAATTGCTTAAGCTGCTGGTCTGGCGTCAAAGCCAAATCACTCGCGACTACGGTCGCATCCTTAGGTATGGCGTTGCTGATTTTCTCTGGCAGGGGTTGATTGGGGTTGTCCGGCATGGATGCACTCTGTGACTGGTCCTGATCACCTATTGTCGAGGGGCTCGCATGCTCTTCCTCGGTCACCTTTTCCTGCGTTGCTGACTGTGGTGTATTCCATTCAGCAGCCGTGGATCCAAGAGCACTAGGCTGAAATCCCATAGGGCCGGCCATGGCAACAGTGGCAGCAATAACCAGAATATTTTTAATCACAGACCAAAGCACAGCTACGGCTCCCCTTCAATCGTCATGCAACAATGTACCCTACCAACCACACTGGTACCAGCTTAGGAGGTAAAGCCGAGTTCGTCCAATGATCGCAGAATTGGTTTCGAAACATACCAGACTAAGACTACCGAGCGATCACCTCAGCCTAAGAAAAGGCGTATCCACAAGCCTTGCTTGAAGACGATAAGCGAGAAGTCCATTCATGCGTATACCAGGCAGAGTCTGGACGTTTTGGAGGAATTTAGCTGGATCTTCCCGCAGCTGCGGGGAGCACCATGACTCCCAACAAAAAAGCGATACATAGTGAAATAATCCATGGACTCATAGCTGCTGCTGATGGACATGTTCCCTGATATACAGCGCAACCGTCACTACTGCCAGGACATCTACTTTATACAAAAGCTATTGAATTACTACCTGGATTCCTGAAGCCTGTGCATCATCCAATTCCAAAGGCTCAGCAATCCCCTTCGATTCATCCTCATCCCTATTGGGACTACTTTGCCCGGCCGATATCTTCTGAACGCGGATTTGCGCCCCCTTTGATGCGTCCACAGGCGAAACTAATTTCAGCAAGGTCCCTGGGCGCACCCTGTGCCTGCTCAAATACCTGAGCAATGCTGGATCCTGATCGCTTACTCGCCATACGCGTACGGTTTGCCCATCTTCCACCTGAGACAAAGGCTTCGTTAGAGGGACAACGGGCATGCTGCCGGATTCAGTCGGTATGGCATCCCCATGCGGATCCTGGGCTGGATGGCCCAGATAGCGATCAATCCTGTCAACCAACTTTTCAGAGACGGCGTGCTCAAGGGCATCAGCTTCCTCATGCACTTCATCCCAGGTATAGCCCAGAACTTCCACCAGAAACGTCTCCAGAAGGCGGTGGCGACGGACCATGGTAACGGCCGAGCGCCTACCTGCCGAAGTGAGACCAACCCGTCCATAAGGCTTATGTTCCACCAAGCCGGCATTGACCATACGCGAGAGCGCGCCCGAAATGGTCGATTGCTTCATGCCGGTCCGTTCAGCGATATCCGTCGGGTGGACTGGGCCATCGTCCCACTCCTCCAGATCCCAAATGACTTTGAGGTAGTCCTGGACATTGGTGGAAAGCTGAATGACGTCCATGTGCACAGTCTATAGCACAATTCCTCAGCCCCTTCCCCGATTTTTTCAGTCAAACATCAGCAGAATCCGGCATGTAGGCAATGTCACAGACATGTCATTGTCAAGGTCTCGCAATTTTCATGTGGCACCATTAGACTTCGAAGGGTCGAAGTTTTCTCCCAGACCTTTGAGCAACCAAAATCAAGGAAGGTGTCATGCCGAACAGTCAGACCAGACCCTCCTCAGGGTCCGCCAGTCCAGCCGGATCCGAAGTCAGGACTCCGCCGTCCAGTCGGCAGCGCCAATCCCATCCCATCATCGAGACGGCCAATGGGCGATCCCTGGAGGAGATCAACGCCACAGTCTCCGTGCCCAACTCGACATCCTCCTTCTGGAAGAACCTGGCTGCCTTCTCAGGCCCAGGCGCCCTGGTTGCAGTCGGTTACATGGATCCTGGCAACTGGATCACCTCCATCGGCGGCGGCGCCCAGTACGGCTATCTGCTCATGAGCGTCATCCTCATCTCCAGCCTGATCGCCATGATGCTGCAGTACATGTCGGCCAAGCTGGGGATCGTGACCGGTCTGGACCTTGCCCAGGCCACACGCCAGCACACCAGCCGCCGGCTCAGCTTCGCCCTCTGGATCTGCACGGAGCTGGCTGTGATGGCCACCGACATCGCCGAGGTGATCGGCGGAGCGATCGCCCTGAAGCTGCTCTTCGGCATTCCACTGATCCTGGGCGTGACGCTGACCGTGCTGGACGTGCTCATCCTCCTGCTGCTGACCAAGATCGGCTTCCGCCGCATCGAGGCCATCGTGGCCACCCTGATTCTGGTCATCATGGCGGTATTCCTCTACGAGGTCTTCCTGGCCAAGCCTGACATGCCCGCGGTCTTCCGTGGCTTCATCCCCGACAAGGCCATCCTGGGCAACGGCCAGCTGACCATGGCTCTGGGCATCGTGGGCGCCACGGTCATGCCTCATAACCTCTATCTGCACTCATCCATCGTCCAGACCCGCGACTTCGACCGAAGCGACGACCATCAGGTTGCCAACGCTGTCCGCTTCGCCACCTGGGATTCCAACATCCAGCTGTCCACCGCCTTCGTGGTCAACTGCCTGCTGCTGATGCTGGGTGCGGCCATGTTCTTCGGACACGGCGAAGGGCTGGATACCTTCACCGCCCTCTACAACGCCCTTGGCGACAAGACCATCGCCGGTCCGGTCGCCTCCGGTCTGCTCTCCACCCTCTTCGCCGTAGCCCTGCTGGCCTCGGGCCAGAACTCGACTATCACCGGCACCCTGACCGGGCAGATCGTCATGGAGGGCTTCATCCGCATGAGGATCCCTCTCTGGCTGCGCAGGCTGGTCACCCGTGTGATCTCCATCATTCCCGTGCTGATCTGCACCATCGCCTTCGGCGGCAAGGAGTCCGCCCTGGATAGTCTGCTGGTCTACTCCCAGGTCTTCCTGTGCGTGGCCCTGCCCATATCCATGATCCCCCTGGTCTGGTTCACCTCCTCCAAGAAGATCATGGGCAAGTATGCCAATCCCCGATGGATGGCCTTCCTGGCCTGGATTGTCGTGGCTGTCCTGACCGGGCTTAACCTCCAGCTGGTCATCCAGGATGTGGGCGAACTGATACAGATGCTCTGAGCACAGGTGCTCTGATGAGAGCCGTCGCCGTTTGCCGATTGAATGAGGCATCGTCGGCGGCTCTCTTGAAATTCCGCCCGCAACAGACACATCACTCTTCGTCGTCATGAGCATCTTGCTCGATTAGTGAGATATCTGACTCTCGCTCAGCGCGCATATCCACCAACTCCATCCCCTGTCAGATACGGTGGAGAATAGCAGGATTTTGTCAAGAGTCCTGCCATCAGCGATCGAGTGGTCAACCAGGAGCTGGGTCGCAGACCCGGCTCGCATGGGACCGTCAATCGCGAAAAACATAGAGGTCAGAGGAATCGAGCAGACATGAACGACAAACTTACTACCAACGAAGGGCAGCCCTGGGCAGACAACAACCATAGCCAGACGGCGGGCACCCGGGGGCCCATCCTCATGCAGGACTACCAGCTCCTCGAAAAGCTGGCCCACTTCAACCGCGAGCGCATACCAGAGCGCGTAGTCCACGCCAAGGGAGCCGGAGCCAAGGGAACCTTCACCTTGACCAAGGACATGAGCGCCTACACCAAGGCCGACGTATTCAACGGAGCAGGCAAGACCACGCCCATCCTGCTGCGCTTCTCCCAGGTGGCCGGCGA
Source organism: Bifidobacterium asteroides (assembly GCF_003202755.1). Classification (GTDB taxonomy): domain Bacteria; phylum Actinomycetota; class Actinomycetes; order Actinomycetales; family Bifidobacteriaceae; genus Bombiscardovia; species Bombiscardovia asteroides_F. Next base: position 275,190 of record NZ_QGLK01000001.1, on the reverse strand, counting down.
ATCCGGCTATCCCGACACCCTGCGCGACGTCCGCGGCTTCGCCCTGCGCTTCTACACGCAGGAAGGCAACTACGACGTGGTGGGCAACAACACCCCCGTATTCTTCGTCAACGACCCCCTGAAGTTCCCCGACTTCATCCACTCGCAGAAGCGCGACCCGGCCACCCACCTGCGCAGCCAGGAGATGCAGTGGGACTTCTGGTCCCACTCCCCCGAGTCTGTGCACCAGGTCACCTACTTGATGGGCGACAGGGGCAACCCTGCAAGCTACCGGAACATGAACGGCTACGGAAGCCACACCTTCAAGTGGGTCAATGCCAAGGGCGAGCAGTTCTGGGTCAAGTACCACTTCCTGAGCGAGCAGGGCGTAAAGAACATGACTGATGAGACCGCCGCCAAGGTCGCTTCCGAGGACACGGACTTCCTCCTGCACGATCTCTATGATGCCATCGACCGGGGCGACTACCCCAAGTGGAAGGTCTGCGTGCAGATCCTGCCCTACCAGGAGGGTCTGGACTACAAAGACGATATCTTCGACGTGACCAAGGTGGTCTCCAAGAAGGACTATCCGCGCATTGAGATAGGCGAGTTCGTGCTGGACACCAACCCGACCAACTATTTCGATGATGTTGAGGAAGCGGCCTTCTCTCCCGCCAACTTCGTCCCCGGCATCGAGCCATCGCCCGACAAGCTGCTGCAGGGCCGCCTGTTCGGCTACAAGGACGCTGAGCGTTACCGTCTGGGAGCCAACTACGAACAGCTGCCCATCAACCGGCCGGTCAATGAGGTTCACAACTACGAGCGGGACGGGTTCATGTCCCAAGGGCAGGACGGATCGGTCAACTATGAGCCCAACAGCAAGGGCGGCCCCGTGGAAGACAACGATGCCCGTATGCACGGCGATGCCGTCCAAGGGCAAACCGAGTACTCCCGCCCCTATGACAAGGACTACTATTCCGCAGCCGGCCGTCTCTATAGGCTGATGAGCCCGGAAGAGAAGGACCGTCTGATCCAGACCATCAAGAACAACCTGGGATCCGTTGATGACCAGGAGATCCAGGTTCTCGAGACCAGGCAGTTCTACCAGGCCGACCCCGACTACGGCCAGCGCGTGGCTGAGGCCCTTGGCCTTTCCATGGATCAAATCAAGTGATACAAGAACAGGGCGGGAACAGTCGGCGACACGTCTGGACTGGCCTGCAATCCCCGCCCTGTGTTACTATTTCCTAGTTGCCTTGATCAGGGTCACGTAGGCTATGGCCCCGTTCATTGCAGCCTTGGAGGATTCGCCTAGTGGTCTATGGCGCACGCTTGGAAAGCGTGTTGGGTTCACGCCCTCACGAGTTCGAATCTCGTATCCTCCGCCAGCAGAGTCTTGGACAGTGGTTCAAGACTCTTTTTGTACGCACAATATCGACATTGCCATTCTTTGCACTGTCGATCCTCTTGCTTTCCCCTTTGTTTGGTCTTAGCAGGTCATTTAATATAGCGAGCTAGGCGGTCTTGTTACGATAAGGTGCCTCATCATCTAAGCACCTCGCAAGTCAGAAATGTCCGGAGGCGACAAGAGGCTGCGAGCAGAGCGGGACAGAGAAAGTTCAGAGCCATGCCTTTGCAGACTTACGACAAATGCAGGCGAAGATGTGCTCAGGCCCGTCATCAGCTACAAGTTAGCACCCATATGCTGTGCGACGGGTGATCGTACTTAAGCGAATCACCGGTCGCTTCCTCGCAGGTTCGAGACCGGGGTGGAAAAGTCACTGGCAATTCTGGTCGCCAGGCTGATAGGCGCCTCTTCTGGTCTAAGCGCCGAGTACATCCACAGTAGATTGCAGGTTATGCGATGAGAAAACGTGCTTCAAATCAGTTTGTATTTCGTACATCTATATCAGCGTCATACCTTTGCTGCAATCGGGCATTAGCACAAGGGTATGGTCGCCGGTGCATGCAATTATTCTGCTATTTTTAGGATGCATCGCCGGCAAGAGCATAACTGATTCGATTACCGAGGGCTTCCTTCGCCCCGTATTGGATAACGCTTTTCTCTTCCTTGTCGAATTCCTGGCCTTGCCCTGCACAATAGTTGTTTTCTACCTCCTCGGTGTTCCCTGCTTGACTGATTCTGGTATCTCTTCGGGCTTGAGTTATTCCGGATGGTATTGGTCTGCGCCCGAGAAGCAGTCTGGATCCGAAATGGGCTGCAGGGCACTGCAAAAGACGATGGATAAGTTGATTCTTCTATCTTCATCGTCTCTTATGCATGCGTGTCTGGGGCCTGTAATGAATCTCTTAATTCTTGTATCCACTGGCAGCAAAGGTTCACTTCGCCAATCCAGAATCCTGCTCGTTAACATTATGAGTCAATCGATGTCAGCAACGATCCCTGCTTTGAAAGCGAAAAGATACCTTTCTTACTCATTCTCAGTTTTATACCGTTTAAGGAAAAGCGAAGCGCACAGGCCTATTAGAGCTACGAATGCGAGGAAGATGAAGGCCCACTGGTAGCCCTGGTCGAGAGCCTGGGCTGTCGCGGCTCCACTGAGACTGCCGCGCAGAGCGCCGATGGTGACGATCATCATGGCTGCGGCCGTACCCAACGAACCGCCCACCTGGCGGACAGTCGAGGCAGCCGCGTTGCCATGGGCCGTGAGTTCTGCGGGCAGTGCGTTGATGCCCTCGGTGAAGGTGGTCATCATGACCAGCGCCACTCCTGCCAAGCGCAGAGCATAGCAGGAGGCGATCACGATAAGACTGGTAGTAGTGCCGAACCATATCATCGGCAAGGTTCCGGCAAGCAGCACCGTGTACCCCAAAAGGGAAATCTTCCTCGCTCCGATTCTTTGATAGATCAGACCAGAGAGGGGGTTGAATATGCCCATGACAATGGCTCCTGGCAGCATGACCAGACCAGAGGTGAGTGCGCTTGACCCGCGCGTATTCTGGAGGTATAGGGGAAGTACCAGCTCTACCCCGACCATGGCAATGTTGCTCAGGGTGCTCAGCAGACTGGTCAGGTTGAAAGTAGCGTTCGTGAAGACACGCAAATTCACCAGCGGAGACTCCAGACGCAGCTGGCGTCGGCAGAACAGGATTACGACCAGCACGCCAGCAAGCAGCAATCCCAGGTCAAGCACTGACGCACCACCCGCGTCTCCAATGGCGGACAGGGCGTACAGAATGAGCCCGAAACCCAGGCAGGAATAAACCACGGAAGGCACGTCCAGCCGGGTTCTCACCCGATGGTTGACCGTATAGACCAGGAAAAACGACGCCACCAGGATCGCGGCGCTCAAGGCAGCAAGCAGCACAAACAAGGCCCTCCAGGACCAGTGCTCCAAAACAAACCCCGAGAGCGTGGGGCCAACCGTGGGACCCAAGGCCACCACCAGGCCCACCACGCCCAGGGCCACACCGCGCCTATCCGGCGGGAAAAGCAGCAGTACCACATTCTGAATGAAAGGCATCAACGATCCAGCGGCCACGGCCTGGATGATTCTGCCCACCAATAGCAGCGGGAAATGCCCCTCGGAGAAGATACAGACCAGGGAACCAGTCAGGAAAATAGCCATCATGGCCATGAAGGTGTGCTTGGACCGGAAGTTGGAAAATACCCAAGCCGATACAGGTATCATCAGCCCCACCACCAGCAGATAGGAGGTGCTCAGCCATTGTGCGGTGGATTGGGACACATGGAATTCCGCCATAATGGTTGGCAGAGCATTGTTAAGGAAAGTCTCCGCCATCAGGGCCAGGAAGGCCCCTGCCAAAAGCGTGCCCATCATCGCAGTACGACTTCCCCTAGCCCCGCCTTTGCTGCCTTTCCCCTTGCCGCCATCCTTATTCATACCGCATCCTCCCCGTCCTTCACCGGCTCGGTCCAAAGCCTGCATGCTCTGACTAAAAACAGATCAGGATTCCATATTTCTAATGATCCGTTCCAGGTAGCCGACCAGCTGTCTGCCCTCCTGCTCATCGAACCCTTTCAAGGCAAGCTTGCCCGTGGCCTCCAATGCATGCCGGATCTCGACCTGGTGGGCGTTCAGCTCCTTGCGCGCATGTCCGGTAAGCTCAAGAACCATCTGACGTCGGTCATCAGTCTGTGGCTTTGCCGTCAGCCATCCTGCCTTGACCAGCCGTTTGACAACTCCCCGAACCGTGGGATGGCTCAAACGGAACCTGTCGCCCACCGTCTTCTGCGTAACCTCCAGGCCCTCATGCTCATACAGGTAATAGACCATGACGAATTGGGGACCAGTCAGATTGGGAAAGATGTTCCGCACACACTCATTCATGTGCTTTTCCAGCAGGGTGTTGGCTATTTTGACCAGCCCCTCTGGCCGCTTCTCCGAGAGCTCCAAAAGATACCGCCTCTCTAAAATGTAGCATGCTACATTCTTAACAAAGAAAGCCTAGCTGTCAAATCAAGGAAATACAAGAACCTATTCATCAACGTTCTTAATACAGGAGGCTCGAGCAAAAGAAGAGCCTTAGCTCAGCCTTTCCGACCGGTGGGCATGCTGGTTTACCTAGCATTTAGGCCTCAATATCGTCGTTCTGCATAGCCGATTGGCTAAGCAGTACTGATAGGATGATAAGTTGACACTCCATCCCACCGCCGCTGTCAACAAATCACGAGCCTTTAGTCCAATAGACCTCCTTTACCTTGGAGCGACCAACAGAGAAAATTGCTAAACCGCATCAAGGGATCCACCAGGCAGACACACGCCTACTCTCATGCAAGAAGCTCTTTCAACAACACAAGGCCAATATTGAACCTCCTGAGACGTGGCTTCATCAGTCAATACAGTCAGACAAGAACGAATTCAGAGAAAAGCAAGCTATCCGGGTAATAGATAGTTTCCGATATGATATAGTTTCTATAATGAAATCAAATAATCCGTCCTCCCTCTACGATGCTCTCATGTATCTGCAGTGCGAATTCGTAGCAGAGCGCAACAGGGTCAACCCGGGGAACATCACCTGGCAACAGTTCGACATCCTCACCGTTCTGCGCACAGGAGCGTCCACGCCCTCACAGATTGGTCAGCGACTCGGCATAACCCGATCCAAGGTCTCCAAGAACCTCAGCACTCTGCACGATCTCGGATACATCAGGCAGGTGCCTGACGCCCACGACCGGCGAGAGCTGGAGACCAATCTGACCCAGGATGGCCGGGACATGCTTGACATCATCGATCAACAGCATAAAACCCTTGAGGAAGACGCCAGACAGGTCTGGTCCAAAGACGAACAGGAAGAGTTCGCTACTCTTGCCAACAGGCTTATCAACAAGCTACGCCAGGAGCGAGTCGCCCAATGAGGACCGAGTGCATTCTTATTGATCGGGCCTCCACGCACAACCTCAAACAAGTCTCACTGGCCATACCCAAGAGGGCCATCACCGTGGTCACCGGCCTGTCGGGTTCAGGAAAGTCGTCTCTTGTGTTTTCCACGCTGGCAGCCGAATCACAGCGCATGATCAATCGCAGTTACAGCTCCTACATTCAGCAGCTCCTGCCCAAGTATGAGCCTGCGGAAGTCGCCCGCATCGACAACCTGCCCTTCTCCATTGTCGTAGCCCAGAAGCAGCTCTCGGGCAACGCCCGCTCAACCGTGGGCACCTACACCGATATCTACACCGCCCTGCGCCTGCTCTTCTCCCGTATGGCCCAGCCCTTCATCGGGTACTCCATGACGTATTCCTTCAACAATCCTGCGGGGATGTGCCCGATCTGCCAGGGACTCGGAACTGTGCGCACTCTGGTGCTTGATCGCCTGCTCAACATGGATCTCTCGCTGAACCAGGGAGCCATCTACTTTCCCACCTTGCAGCCAGGCGGCTGGAGGCTGACCAGGTATACGGATTCAGGTTATTTTGACAACGACCTGCCTCTACAGGAGTGGGACAGAGATGACCTCGACTTCCTGCTCTACGGCAAGAGGCAAAAACCGGCACACCCTGGCCCCAACTGGCACAAGACAGCCATGTATGAGGGATTGGTGCCCAGGATCACCAAGACCTTCATCAACCAGAGCAACGACAAGTACCAGCATGAGCTGGAGGAGGTTACGCGAATCACCCAGTGCCCCGACTGCCAGGGGGCCAGAGTCAACGCCAAGGTGCGCTCAGCCAGGATCCGCGGACTGAACATAGCTGACTGCTCCGCCATGAGCGTGGCAGACCTGCAGGACTGGCTGGGGAAGATTCATAACGATCAGGCTGAGTCCATTTTGCAGGACCTAGAGTGCAAGACAGCCAACCTGATAACAGTGGGTCTGGGCTACCTGAGTCTGGAGCGTGGCACCTCCACGCTTTCCGGAGGAGAGGGACAGCGTCTGAAAATCGCCAACTGCCTGAACAGCCCCTTGAATGATGTCCTCTACATCTTTGACGAGCCAAGCGTTGGACTACACCCCCATGACCTGACCGGGATCAAGAAAATCTTCAAAGGGCTGCGAGATAAGGGCAATACTGTGGTGGTCGTTGACCATGACCCCGAGCTCATCGCCATTGCAGACCATATCGTCGACATGGGACCAGGAGCAGGCAGGGAAGGCGGACAGATCGTTTTTGAAGGGAGCTATCAGTCTCTCCTGGAAAGTGGCACAGCCACGGGCAGAGCTCTGTCAGATCCAGGCACCGTGAACGAACCGGCAGCGCCATCGCATGGCTTCTATGCAATAGACAAGGTCACCGCCCACAATGTCAAAGAAGCCCGCGCCAAAATACCCCGGCATAAGCTGACTGTGGTGACCGGTGTGGCCGGATCAGGCAAAAGCACCCTGATCAAGGCAGGCTTCATGGCTCAGCACGATGCCATACTTCTGGATCAGAAGCCGATCAAGGCCAGCGGACGCTCCAACCTACTGACCTACTTGGACGTCTTCGACCCGCTGCGTAAGGCCTTCGCCAAGGCCACAGGCCAGTCCCCCTCACTCTTCTCATTCAACGCTGCCGGAGCCTGCCCTGTTTGCAAGGGCAAAGGAATTATCACTCTTGATATTGCCTACATGGGCGATGCCAGCACTGTCTGCGAAAGCTGCCATGGAACCAGATATTCAGCACAGGCCCTTTCTGCCAGATATCGTGGTCTCAGCATCGCCGAGGTGCTGAAACTGACCGCAAGCGAGGCCATGCACCAATATCGTGAGGTGCTTGGCCCAGCCATGAGGGCCTTGGAGGATGTCGGTCTGTCTTACCTATCCGTTGGGCAGGCTCTCGATACGCTCTCGGGCGGTGAGTTGCAACGCCTCAAACTGGCTAAGCTGCTCAAAGACGGAATTCGCGAGACCCTAATTTTGGATGAGCCTACCAGTGGCCTGCACGAATCCAATATCCTGCAGCAGATCGCGCTCTTGTGCAAACTCATCGCAGGCAAAGGACTCACTATCGTCGCCATAGAACATAACCTGCGCTTCATCGGTCAGGCAGACTGGGTGATCGATATGGGCCCCGGAGCCGGGAGCGCGGGCGGCAAGGTGTTGTTTGAAGGAGCTCCGCTTGCACTGATGCGCCGCAACGACACTCCCACAGCCCGAGCCATGAATGCCTATTTCGGCTTTAACAAGGACGCAGCAATGCAACCATAATCGGCTGCATTCAGATCAGCAATAGGTCAGCAGTCTTGCAGGCGGCGCTTCTGTCTGCCATCCTGATCAAAATTGTCATCATCCAGCCAAGTCTCCAACCGCTCTTTCACTGCCGGCCATTCACTGTCCAATATGGAAAACCAATCCGTATCCCGAGTTCGGCCCTTGTAGACCATATCGTTTCTGAACCGGCCTTCAGCCTTGAATCCTAGTCTCAATGCCGCCGCCCGGGAGGGCGCGTTGAGGCTGTCGCACTTCCACTCGTATCGGCGATAGCCCAAATTCTCGAAGACATGCCGAGCCATCAGATATTGGGCCTCGGTAGCCTGTCTGCTTCTCTGCAGATCCTTGGTATAGATAACGTGGCCCATCTCGACGCTTCCCACGTCGGACCTTATCCGCTGCAAGGCATACATGCCCAACAGATCCGACGAATCAAGAAGCTTCACATGCTCTTGTATATCCGCATCCTTCCCGCTTGCAGAATGACCGGCATCAAGTTCAGGTTCAGACTGCTTGCGGAGAATAGCAAAGAAGAAGGGATCCCGGCTTTCAATCATGGACGCGAATCCTGAGTCGAATGCTGGTCTATCAGGGTAGAGATCGTGAGTGCTGTAGGTCATGATGGATTTGTCGCATTCTGGACCGAAAATCCGCTCATAAAAGGCATCATCTTGGCTTTCACCCAAGGGCACTACCAGAACGGTCCTGCCAGTCAACTTGACAGGCTCCGGCACCCTGGCGCCCGCAAACGAAATCGCATCCCCAATAGGTTGCCCAAACTCATTGATCCTCATACCCGCATCTCCTCCCTTGGAACAATGCTCGCTGCGTCATCGGACGGAGGAGGCAGGCCCAGAAGCACCAACCATAACTCCGTACAATCCTGGCACTTATGATACCAAGCAAACGCCCCAAAAGACCGTATGGATCCGACTCACACAGCCACGGCCGATCACCCTTGCTACCTCCTTTATCATCTTGTCCACATGCACTAAAGCAGAAGGACCGACGCATCTGCGAGAATTAAACTGATACATAAGAGGAAATGACCGAGGATCTTCAACCAGTATTCCCTCTGCCTACCGTCAGCATCGACCAAGGGAGTGATCACTATGTCCAAGGCTTTGATCGTCGTGGATGTTCAACCGACCTTCTGCGAAGGAGGTGAGCTGGGAGTCGAGGGAGGCAACGCCACGGCCGACAAAATCGCCGACTATGTCCACGACCATGCCGGGGACTATACCTACATGGCCACCACCCAGGATTGGCACATCGAACCCGGGTCCCATTGGTCCGATCACCCGGACTTTGTAGACACATGGCCCCAGCACGGCGTGGCCGGCTCACCCGGGGCGGATCTTCATCCCAGTATTCGGAAGCTGGGCATCACCCATCACTTCAAAAAGGGGCAGTATTCAGCCGCCTACTCCGGATTCGAAGGCATCGAAGACAACACCGATCGAATCCAGAGCAGGGAGGAATTCGCTGCCGCCAAGTCATCTGGAGTCACCTTGGCCGACGCACTGGCGCAAGCAGGAGTCGACCAGGTGGATGTAGTCGGCATCGCCGAATCCCACTGCGTCAAGGAGACGGCCTTGGATGCCGCAAAGCTGGGTTACCAGGTCACGGTCTTCGAGGATCTGACTGTCCCGGTCAGCGAGAATCAGGGGGTTGAGGCTCGAAAGGCCATGGCCCAAGCCGGCATTCGTCTTCTTTCCTCCAGTGGCGACTAAGGGCAGCGGCGGAGGAATTCACCAGGGCTGAATGGTGGGACCCACGGTGAATTCCGATACATTGGTATCCTCAGGCTGATCAATGGCAAAGGCCACCACCTGAGCCACCCGTTCAGGATCGATCTGATAGCTGTCGTAGGTCTTGTTCATATCAGCCAGGGTCTGCTGGTCTGTGATGGTATCCAACAACTCAGTCCGAATAGCCGCCGGGTAAATGGTAGATGTGCGGATATGGGTCCCCTCCTGGGCAGACTCCATCCTGAGCACCTCCATCAGGTCACGCAGGCCCCATTTGGTTGCCCCGTAAACCGCTCCACCCGGATAGGCTTTGAGACCAGCCACCGAAGAGGTGGCGATGAACTGTCCATGTCGCTGCCCGGTGAACTCCGGCAGGGCCGCTGCAATGCCGTACAGTGCGCCTTTGAGGTTAACGTCAATGGTCCGATCCCACTCGTCCACGTGCAGAGCCGACAAGGGCGAGTTAGGCATGAGCCCGGCGTTGAGGAATACCACGTCCACTCCGCCGAACTGCTTCTTGGCGAAAGCCACGAAGTCCCCATTGGCCTGACGATCGGTCACATCCAGAGCCATGGAGGCAGCCTGGCCACCCTCCTGAACGATGTCGTCGACGATCTTATCCAGCCGATCCTTGCGGCGAGCGCCCAGCACCACCTTGGCCCCCCGCTGCGCCAACAGTCGCGCCGTGGCCTCCCCAATGCCGGACGAAGCTCCGGTGATCAGCACTGTCTTATCTGCAACAGTCATAACAGTCCCACCTTTCATTAATCCTTGGTCGGCCTGATGGTACAACCTCAAGTCGCTGGAGGTGCAAGTCTTTACTACAACCAGGTCCACATCGACAACCATGACCAAATGCGCGTGGAACAGGGCTGAATCTTCTGAGAATGACAGATCAGTCAGGACAGCACCAGCATGGGCTATGGAGAATCGACGCGGTAATCTACGGAGAAAGGCGGCCGCCAGCCAAAAGCGGGCTCGATCATCCCATCGCAAGAAGTAAAAACGACAGTGCCGCAAACCGCCTAATCTGCATTCTAACGATAGATGAGGGTCAAATATTGAACTACAATTAGTTCTTAAATTTCCCATAGTGGACATTCAGAGCAGACAAACCGCAAATCAATGGGAGCATACAAACCAAGCAGCAGTTGGCTAGCCACGATCCCATAAGAGGAAGGTCGCAGTCATGTCGACCACACCGACACAGCCGTCATCACGAAAACAGGCTGTTTATCCGTACCTGATCGTGCTGTCGGGCATTGTCTTCACGGCCATCCCCGTATCGCTGGTATGCAGTTGCGCCGGTATCTTCTTCACTCCTGTCAGCAACTACTTCCATGTTCCCAAGGCTGCATTCACCGCGTATTTCAGCATATTCAGCATCACCATGGTCATCTTCCTGCCGGTGGCCGGATGGCTGATGCACCGCTACGATCTGCGCATCGTCCTGACGGCGAGCACCATCCTTGCCGGACTCGGTTGCCTTGGCATGTCCCGATCATCCGCCATGTGGCAGTTCTATCTATGCGGAGTGGTTCTGGGAATCGGCATGCCACCCATCCTCTATTTGTCAGTCCCCACGCTCATCAACGCCTGGTTCCGCAAACGAGTCGGGTTCTTCATCGGCCTATGCATGGCCTTCACCGGCATAGGCGGCGTGATCTTCAACCAGATAGGCACCATGATCATCAGATCCGCCCCTGATGGATGGCGGCGAGGATACCTGGTCTTTGCCATTCTCATTCTGGTGGTCACTCTGCCTTTCACCATTTTCGTCATTCGCGGCACGCCCGAGCAAATGGGTCTGCATCCCTACGGCGCCGCCGACCAGGAGCCTGCTGCAGCTGAGGCTACCTCCAACAGCACAGACACCGGGAGTAAAGACAAAAAGAGCCCAGAGCCTATCGCGTCGACTGTGGGCATGACTGCTTCCCAGGCCTTGCGTTCCCCTGCCTTCTGGGCGCTGGCGCTCTTCTGCGGCCTGATCACCATGAATCAGACCATCTACCAGTTCCTGCCCTCCTATGCGGCATCCCTGCCATCCATGGCGGCCTACACAGGCCTGATCGCCTCATCCTGCATGGCCGGCCAGGCTATCGGCAAGGTCATCCTGGGCATGGTCAACGACGGCAGCATCGTGGGCGGGCTCTGCCTGGGCATCGGCGGCGGCATTCTCGGCGTCTGCCTCATGGTCGCCTTCCCCGGATTGCCCGCGCTCCTCCTGCTGGGAGCCTTCGCCTTCGGTCTGGTCTACGCATGCACTACGGTGCAGACACCCATTCTGGTTACAGCGGTCTTTGGCTCGCATGACTACACCAACATCTACGCCCGCATTCAGATGGTGGGCTCCCTGGCTTCGGCCTTCGCCGCTCTCTTCTGGGGCGCCATAGCTGACCAGCCCCACGGTTACATCATCATGTTCGGTCTGAGCATCCTGATCATGGTTGCGGCCTTGTTCCTGGGCATTATCCCACTGAAGGGTACGCGCAATTCAGCTACTCAAACCAACTGACCGAATCTTGCAACTAGCAGCCTCCGCAAAATTCCACCTTGCGTCATGGGCTGACAGGATACAGCAGACCGCAGCTACTACTACCTGTGCCACGTCACCGCTATAGGGCCATCGTATGCCGGGGAGAAAGCAGGGCCGGACGGCAATGACCGGATGCCCGTCACCATCACGAACCTCGATCTTGACCGACCTATGGATCACGAGCTCTACCGCCATCTGCTCAACATCCGAACATATCCAGTCAGCAGAACAGGCTTACTGTTTCAGCGGGGAATTTACCGTAACCCCTGCAGAACTTTTGGCCCCTCATGGACAACTTCAAAGAAATAACGGCACCAAGATAATCGGTACGTCGGTTACCACCGTGGGCATGCCATCCCATAGGATGGAATATGACAGCACATCTCTATAAAGGAGTGGATATGACTGATCGACTACAAGGTAAGGTAGCCATCATCACCGGAGGAACCGGTGGCATGGGCGTAGGCATCGCCGAATGCTTCGTCCGCGAGGGAGCCAAGGTGGCCCTTACTGACATCAAGGAGAGCGATGCTTCCCGCAGCTTCATGCAGGAGCACCCCGGGCAGGTCGTCTTCCACACCCTGGACGTGACAGATGAGGACCAGTGGGTCTCCACCATCGACACCGTTGAAAAGGAGTTGGGTCAGCTGACCACCGTGGTCAACAATGCCGGCATAGGCGGCAGCGGGGCCACTATGGACCAGGAGAGCTACGAGGACTGGAAAAAGGTCATCGCCATCAATCTGAACGGAACCTTCCTTGGCACCAAGCACGGCATGCGGGTCATGAAGGGCCGCGGCGGATCCGTTATTAACATCTCCTCCATCGAGGGCTTCGTGGGCCTGAGCGGAGCCGGAGCCTACAACGCCAGCAAGGGCGGCACCAGGTTGCTGACCAAGTCCGCGGCCCTGGATTCCGCCAACAACAACTACGGTGTTCGCATCAACTCGGTTCATCCCGGATTCATCAAGACCCCTCTGATCAGCCAGAGCCTTGAGGACAGGATGAGCAAGCTGACCCCCCTGGGCCACATCGGCGAGCCCCAGGACATCGGCGAGATCTGCGTCTATCTGGCCAGTGACGAATCCAAGTTCGCCTTGGGTGCCGAGTTCGTTGTGGACGGTGGATTCATCGCCCAGTAAGCAGTTCCAGTAAGGAATTACCGGGACCCCTTCTTCTGCCAGGCTGAAGGAGGGGTTCACTTATGGGCTGAAGGAGGGGGCGTCATGCGACTGTGGCATCAGGATCTGATTCGACTGCTCCCCAGACAGCAGCTGTTGGGTCAGCATCGGGAGATCACCGCGCTGCGGGGCCTGGGCTGGGGTAGACGGCACGCCACTGTTGACTATGTCTTCCACTACTCCCCATACAAGCTCTTTCAATTTCATCTGCTGGTCATGGCAACAATGCGCGAGCGCGGCTACCATCCTGATCCTGCCTGGTACGATCCGCTCTATCGCGGCAGACATTGCCCGCCCTACGAGGACCTGTCTGCAGTGCCATTGACGGACCCCATCTATCCTGAGCATGATGCAGCCTACCTGCAGGAGTGCTTGGAGAACCTGGCGGGGAAGGGCATCCATCTGTCCTAAGGCCGATCCTCAGGGCCGGTGCCGACTGACTGCTGTGGCCATAAAATTCGCTGAGGTGTACGGCAATATTTACGGCAATATTGAGGAAGGGCTGTTTGAATCCGAGTATCTTCCAAAGACTGTACTTCGCCCAACAACCGGTTAACGGGGTTTGCCAATCGAAAAGCATCATTCCCGAGTGAGTCTGGACACCCTGGGCACTAGGAGGGTGACCGCCGCCAGCAAGAGTGCCAAGGGGAGCAACGCCGGCCTGACGCCTGTATGGTCGGCCAAAAATCCGATAGCCGGAGGAATGATCCAAGAGACCCCGTAGTAAGCAGTGGAGATGACCGAAGCCCGCTGAGCCGCCATGGCTGGATCCTTGGTTGCCAGAGTAGTGACGATGGGTACGCCCAGAGCTGCTCCGACACCCCAAATTCCAGTACCCACGAGGCTGAGCACGAAAGAGGGGGAAAGAGCATAGACCAGGATACCCAGAGCCGAAACCAGCAGGGTAAGGACCAGCGAGCGCATATTCCCCAGCCACTCAATCAGATGCGTACCCAGCAGCCTTGAGACGATCATGGCTGCAGCGAAGATCGTGGGAGCGAGACCGGCTTGAGACTCGGGGACACCGAAGGAATCGACCAGACCGATCCCGCTCCAGTCGTTGACAGCACCCTCGCTGGCCTCCAGAGCCACGTTGATCAGGGCCAGGATGAGCACCAAGGCATCACCCCAAGCCGCTAACTGCCTGCTGAAGGCGGATGATCGTCCTGAATCAGCATGACGATCCGAACGTTTGCCGTCAGCACTGCCCTTGTAGTCCCCTAGAGGCTGAGCCGGGCAGAGCAGAACACAGGCGGCCACCAGGACCAGGCTGGTCAGTGCATTGACCGCCAAATGCGCGCCTATGGGCACGCCCAGATGAGACAGAAGCGAGCCCAGCCCCAGCGCAAGAAACATGCCCAGACTATATGAGGCATGGAAGCGCGGCATTATGGACCGGGAGGAGAATCGCTCCACTGCGCCGGCCTCAACGGTGTTGACCGTTCCCCAGAGGCTGATCCCCGCCGAATTGAAGAGCAGCCCCAAGATCACCCCCGGCACTGATCGCAAAGTGACGGCCCGGGCCGCGATTACCATGCCCAGGCACCAGGTCGAGGCTGCAAGCAGCATGGCCCGGCGCACGCCCAGCTGATCAGTCAACACTCCCGAGACCAGCATACCGACCAGAGCGCCGCATCCGCCCAGGATGGTCATCAGAGCCAAGCCCGAAGGTTGCAGACCGAGACTGGCCTTGACCGTGGGCAGTCGAGAAATCCAGGCCGATGTACCAATACCCATGATGATGAAGAACCCGTAAACGGCCAAGCGCTCGCGCATTCCGTGACCTGGAGGACAGGCCGCTGAGGGTTCACTATGATTCCGTTCAATCATGTGACCCTCCTCCTTGTTCTGTCCACGGTCGACCCTTTTCTCCGGAGGCTCACATTAGTAGGGAATCTTAACCAATAGCTCTGTATACTGGCTTATCAACGGACCTAAGAACATCGTACATAGTCGACCGGATGACCTGGACGGGGACGCCCCCCAGATGGCTGTCGGTACACAAAAGGAGAAATGTGGCAAAGGGTAATTTGAGCGGTAGATTCCTCGCCGGCCTGATGGCCATGGCCATGCTGGTGCCCACTATGGCTATAGCAGATGGCGGGCAGACAGCGGATACCCAGGCCACTACCTCCACATCGACATCGGCTACAACGCACGAACAGCATGTCAGAAATAACAGAAAGACTTCAGACCAGAGCAATCGAGTCCAGTCTACGGCAGCCATTCAAACTCCGGCACCACAGTCAGACACAACCAAATCCAACACAGCCCGATCCACTTCTCCTAACCAGGTTGCACCCATACAACCAGGCACAACGAGCGGCAGATCGACCCTCAACAACATGTTGGATACCGACAATGCCAGAGTCACCTCAATAAAACAGACCTCCCGCAGTACCGGCACCGCCCCTTTTGACAAAGACAACGACCCCGGCGATGACCGCGATGCGGACAATGGCATCGTGCGCTCTTTCGATACGGTGATATATGACTTTACCTTCTCTGTGAACTCACTGGACGACACGACCTCCCGACAGGCTCGGGTAGGCTTTCAATTCACGCTGAACCAACCTAAGGACCTGATCGCTTTTGATCAGGACTCCATGCCATGGATAGACAATACGCCCGGCTATGAGCCCAAGCTGGAACAAAAAAGCATCAACGGTCAAACCACTCAGGTGCTTACCGTTTACAGACTGCTCACCGCGACATCGAACTCGGCTATCGTCATTCCAAGCACATCGAGCGTCTCCTTGGTCCTCCAGGTTCGAAACATGGCCAATGGCAGCAGTTTCGCCCCCCAGGTCCAGGCGTGGTGTGCCCCCGATCCCACGACCAGGACCGAACCGGCTTCAGCTGCATCAGATTCGGTGACCGTGTCAGCCAAGCCCAACCTCAACCTGAGAATCACTGGCGGAACCAATGAGGGCTCCGGCAATCAAACCTTTGACTTCGACACCACAGAGGCCCATAACTACATCAATCATGAGTTGGGCAAAAGCAAGGGGATCATCAGCAAATTCAACTGGGCAGTCGACATGCGCTGGCCTGATCGATCCAAGGGCCTCAAGGGCCTGGAAGTGCCCACCGGCCCCATAACCTTTTCCATCTCTTTGAGCAACCTCTGGCAGACCAGCGGCGGAAAGGTATTTCCCAAGATCAAGGACCTTCAGCCTTACTTCTGGGACATCGGCACCATTGACGGCGACTTCAACAACAGTGGACGCAACACCATCAACCAGGGCTGGAGCCCCTCTTTCAACAACTATGACTACGCCCGCTCTACGGGAGGTCAGGCCGGGAAAGACCGCGTCCAAGGCAATGGTAAATATACTGTAGCAGAACACCGCAGCGATCAGGGTCTCGTGCTGAATTTCACCGTAGAAGACTACCGGACGAATGATCCCTTCCCCAAATTTGGACATACCTATGCCACAGATAGATGCACGACAATCTTAGCCTCAACCGATTGCTCACAGGTGGAAGTGGCCGAGATCTCCACTGGCTACCTCTACGTTTTCAACCCTTCTACCGTCCAAGGCAAGGACGTGGCCAATTACTATGGCCAGTCCGGCCTCAGTCTGCAGAGCCAAGTCAATGACGGTCGGCTGGGGGCGACTTCTATCTCTGGTCAGCAGCTGCCTGCGGTTTCTGACCCCAAGGATGTGTCAAACCAGGCCGACCAATCCGATGATGAGTGGCACAATGTCATCTTCGCACAGGGCTCCGAAACCTGGCAGCCAGGCATCAGCAACATCATTCAATACAGTTGCATGTCTTTGCCCAACTACTTTGACGACGGCGTAGATTGCGGTTGGTGGAACGCTCCCGACAACAAGCAAGGGACCGACTCAGCACTAGCAGGAACCCAGGTGCGGATTATGGCTGGCTTCAACGCCAAAACCAGCAAGGCCGATCTGCCCCTGCTGGCAATGTCTTTGGTAAAAATCGATCCAAACGTGCTCGAGCTGCCGAGCCCCAACCAAGAACCCCCTAAACCGGACCAGTCGGGCCAATGTAGCACTATTGCAGACCCTGTCCCCGAAGACCATGACCACTACCACAATGAACTGGGACTGCCTTGGAAGGGCAACGGTGACTGGCAGAATGGCCAGGACAACGCCTTCGGCAATCCTTGCCAGAATCTGACCATGGTCTTGTACGCAACCAAACGTGGCGGCGGAACCTGGAACAACGACCAGGAGCAAGCCAACGCCGACATGAAAGATCTGAACTTCTACAAAACCCCAGATGAAGCGAGAAAGCACGGCCCCATTGTGGGCATACTGCTGGGTGCCCGCACCGCTGCCTCCAGCAGCTTCATCTACGACGAGAACAACAGCAACAAGAACCCTCGGTACGGCTTCGGCGGATTTGTGATCAACGTGCGCGCCGATGCCAAAGAAGGCTCGGTGGCCCAACTGACATCAGTTTCACGTGCTTTCACACGTAGCCAACTGGCAGACCTAGCCGGTTTAGACCCCGTAAACTCCAGCGACCAGGACTGGGAAGATTGGGCAGAGAAGCAGAATCCATACGAGATGTCCCAAAATCGCAGTCCCGTTTTCGCAACATCCACTGGAGGCTATACAAAGGCTCGCTATGATCAAACCAAAGGTTATCTAGGCGGTGACACCGGTGGCAACGAACACGGTGACAGCCTCTATGTAGCCGGCGAAGCCAGCACCATCTCCAATACTGTGGCACAGATGGGCACGAATTCCGACCCCAAAGGATCCTTCGACATAGACCGTGATCAGCGATATGTCGACTGGCGGCTGACCATCAACACTGGCACTTCGGCCTCCCAGGCCGACAAGCCTGCTAAAACCGATCTTTACGTCACTGATGTGCTGCCTGCCAAACTTCACTACATCCCCGGCAGCGCCAGACTGGGAGGCACCTATACCGAGGGCACACCTGAAATGGGACATATTGAGGGCGGAACAGTCTGCGAACCATCGGTGAGCACCACCGAAACCCCCGGTGAGACCAAGCTAAGCTGGACACTGCCCGACATACCTGTAGATGGTAGCAACCACGTCATCTACTTCTCAGCCTCCATCGGAGACCAGACCGACCCAAGCAAAGACGTCGCCAGCCCCTACGAGAATCTGAAGACCCATGCCGAAGTTCAATCAAAGCATAACATGTCCAAACCCAGCTCGTTCATGGACACTGTCAGCACATCGACCATTCGCGCCGTGCGTAATAACGCAACCAGCCTGTCCACCTTGCCCCAGCAAGCCATCAACGAGACTGGCGACCATATCGGTTTCACCAACATGCTGAGCAATACTGCCGATAGTGGCAAGAAGTATCACTATGCCGTCGACATCATGCCCTACTCTCATGCGAGTGGCAATCCTGGCAAACCTGACTTCCAAGGTAGTCCAACTCTCGCCGATATGAGTGTGAAGCTCACAGGGGTCGATCTGAAAAATGTCCACATATACTACACGACAGAATCTAAATGGCAGGTAAACGACACCGCTTCCATAACACCTAGTGAATTCCAAGACTGGCCCGAGGCTGAATTGGACCCAGCTACAGGCAAAGTGAGCATGTCTCCAGACGTGACCGCCTGGGCTTTCATGGTCGATGGACAACCTGGACAGTTCCGTTGCGACGTCACTTTCCACATAAACCCCGGAAACAGCTCCCCTGGCAATCTTTATCGGAACCGCTGGGGCAATGCGCAGAACCAAATGTCCACCCAGGTTGTAGTGGCTCAGCGTTCCGTCAGCGGCATAGCCTGGTACGACCTCAATGGCGATGGGATCCGCGGCTCCGACGATCCCTTGCTAAACAGCGTCAAGGTGACCCTGCTTGACAACCAGAATAATCCTGTCAGATCGGTTGTAGCCCCCCATGATGAGCTGACCACGGAAACCAATGCCCAGGGCAGGTACAACCTGACCAATATACCTGCCGGACAATTCCATCTCAGGTTTGATCCGGCTGAGGGCACTGACTGGAGCCATCTAAACACCACCACTCCGCAAGCTGCCGGAGCCACGGAGAGCGAGAACTCTTCTGCCCACGATCTTACGGAGGACGGGATCTTGAAAGCAGCCGTCATCAAGCTGGACGATTTCAAGCAGGCTGCGGAAATGGACACAGCCAGCCAATCCCAGGACTTCAACAACTGCGGCCTGAAGGGTCTGATGCGCACCGATGAAGTGAAAGCTGACGTCGAAGTACAGCTTCAAGGCCGAGACTGGCTCAACAGTGACTCCTTCACACTAAATGTCGAGCCCGTGAATGGAGCGCCGGCTACGGCCCTGCCCGAACATATCAATATAACAGCCGATCATAAAGAACTCCAAGTGCCTGTCAAGATGGAAGCCTTCCCCAGTGACGGCACCTACCAATACCGTGTGAGCCAGGCAATCGGCAACCTACCTGGTCTGACCTATGACAAAGGCAACGCGAAACTGACCATCACGCTGAAAACCAATGCAGGTCAGTTGTACCGAACCTCTACTGCAACGTGGGCTGACGACAAGGGCCAGGCGATAAGCAAGGCCGTCTTCATCAACACCTACAAGACCCATTCGGCCACAGTGAAGATCACCGCCTTCAAGCGCCTGGACGGTCGGAACCTGGAGGACGATGAGTTCAGCTTCCGCCTGTCCAGGGGCGGCAAGCAGCTGGCCCAAGTATCCAACAAGGCCGACGGGACCGTCGAATTCCCCAACCAGACCCTGGACCAGCCCGGCGACTACACCTACTACGTGAACGAGGTCCAGGGCAGCCTCCCCGGCATCACCTACGACCAGTCCACCCCCAAGATCACCGTCCACGCCACCGACGACCACCAAGGCCAGCTCCAGGTCACTATCACCGGCAACAACCCCACCTTCACCAACACCTACAAGGCCCAGGCTGATAACCCTGGCAACCCTGGCAACCCTGGCAAGCCCGACAAGCCCGACAAGCCCGACAACTCTGGCAACCCCGACAACCCTGGTAACTCTGACAAGCCCGACAAGCCCGACAACTCAGGCGGAAATGACAAGCCGAATCCGCCGGTAGAACCAAACAAGTCGAGCGAATCCGATCATGCATCCAGCGAACTGGGCCAAACCAGCAATAGCCAAAAACCATTGCCAGGAAGCCAATCTTCTGATGACCAAGCGAAGTCCTCGACGGATTCCTCATCCCTAGCCGACTCCGGCTCAGACATTGTCATGCCTGCAGCACTGACTATCGGCACTGCCGTCCTCGGCCTGGCACTGATGTGCTTGCTTCGGCATCGCAGGGATCGAGAGACCGACCTGGGCTGATGGTTCCCTGCATGAAAACATAGCTGGACACGTTTCTCACTACTGACAGCCACCTATGGCGAACCTCACGGTTCCCTGCCCCTATCTGCAGACGAAATTTGGTATTCTTGCAAGTGGAAGGAATCTTGCATCCAGGGGTCACCGTCGACGATGGACGGCGACCCAAATGGTCATGGCCCTGCACGGTCATGATGTCGATTGTCACACGTGCAGGCCGTCACACAGAAAGGTCAGTCATGGCAGACGATACAGTCATTGTTGTTGATACTTCCATGTTCGGAAAAGATGCCGCAGCGAAGACGGCCAAGGCCAACGAGGTCGCCCGCAAGTACGGCATCAGCGACGAGGCCCTTAAGAAGGTCGAGGATTACAAGAATCAGTTGAGCTACCACCAGGCATGGGACCTGCCTTTCCTGGGCTACGTGGACGAAGACGGTTATGGATATGCCTACGTACCCAACAAGGCTGTCGCAGCCGATGGCTGGGATGCCCATAAGGCTTTCCTAGACCTGCCCGATGATGCCCAGACGGCATTCGCCATCCGCATGCTCTTCACCCATCGCGACGTCGACCGCCACGGTGCAGAGATGTTCCTCCACCACGGCCGCGGACTGACAGTCCGCTTCCAGGAGCCCACCTCAGCCAGCTACTGAGCTCGAGCTACCCAACTAACTCGACCCCCGGCCCTGTCGTAATAACCCCCTGACAGAGCCAGGGGCTTTTCCATGCTGACGATCAAGGCGCAATATTCAAGTACGATGGATTCGATGCAAATACCGATAAATAGAGGAATCAGCCAATCCGAGCTGCCCGGCAATCGCAGAAATCGCTCCTTTAAGCTGAAAATAACCGCTCTTATCAAGCTCACGGATAATGCCGAAACGCTCAGAAGCATTGAAACGATCTGGCTGCCGCCCAGTCTTGGCTACCATAGCCCAAATGACCTGCTTTCCCATACTCTCGACTGAGGCAGACAAATTCTCCCGGTCTGGCTGGCCATCCCCGTCGCTACTATTGCCTTGAGAGTAGGAATATGCCTGCCCTAGAGAAGCCGCAGGCTGCGTAAGAGGGAAGTACCCCTGCAGGGCCTGAGTCGCAGCACGAAAATCCTCTAGGGCCGACTGGTCGGTATTAATGCACAACATCCCAATAATCCTGCCTTCCCTCCGTATAAAATACGCTGATGAAATCAGGTCCCGGTCGTTTTTGGTCGAATGCGTTGCATACCCAACAACATAATCGCGCCTCTCCTTCAAACCCTGATGCAGAATTTCCGGCATGGAATCAGTAGCCGCTACCCCGACCCGACGACCACTGACGTCCCCATTGGCTATAGCGATGATAGGATTGCCAGGTGCGACTGTATTATGAAGAGCAACTTCAGTCATCGGTCCACAGACACTTCCTAAAAACTCAACCAATGGCTTGAAAGATTCTACAAATCGCTCATCTTTACCCCACTGGTCACCAGTTCCAAGACGCTCCCCCCGGTCATCCCCACCAATACGACTACCCATATCAGCCTTCCCCTGTTCATGAGGCACATGCTAAGAACCGGCCAATTCATGAACTAATCACCATTGATGTTCCCCCTTCAGGAACATAGTCAGTTGACTAGCATGATGTCCAGGATCGCCCTGCCCACAACCTACATACAAATCGTACTCAGTTCACCGAACTCTTTACCGATCGCGTTAGCATCAGGGCACTTCAAATTATTGCGAAAGAGAGACAGAATATTCTGCTGAGCCAGAAACGTGTTCAGACAAGCCTTTTACATAAGACAGTATCCTCACAAAGGACTCACTGCTATAGAGGTCTTTATCATCACGTTGGCATGTTTTTAAAGAGTCCGCACCTGGGGGGCTGTAGCTGCACATGACTAACCAGAGGAGCCCGAAGAGGAAAACTAACTACAAAATACTCATGGCTGGGATGCCCATAAGGCTTTCCTGGACCTGCCCGATGATGCCCAGACGGCATTCGCCATCCGCATGCTCTTCACCCATCGCGACGTCGACCGCCACGGTGCAGAGATGTTCCTCCACCACGGCCGCGGACTGACAGTCCGCTTCCAGGAGCCCACCTCAGCCAGCTACTGAGCTCGAGCTACCCAACTAACTCGACCCCCGGCCCTGTCGTAATAACCCCCTGACAGAGCCAGGGGCTTTTCCATGCCGACGATCAAGGCAAAAGCCCCATCCAGGCAGGGGCTAGAACGCCGATGCAAGCTCCGACGATCGGCCCGACAAAGGGTATCCATGCGTAGCTCCAGTCCGCGTTCTTCCTGCCAGACATGGGCAGAAGGCAGTATGCCAATCGAGCGGAAAAGTCACGTGCAGGATTCATAGCCGCACCAGAAACCCCACCCAGGGCCATGACCAGAACCGTGATGACCAGAGCCACGCCCAGGGGCCCGACCTGGGTAGGAGTCCCTCCATTGAGAAAAACCCAGGTAACCAGGATGCCCGTGCCGATGGCCTCCGATGTCAAATTCCAGAAATTCGAACGTATGGCCGGCTTGGTGCAGAAAACCATAAGTTTGGTATCTGTGTCGGTCGGAAGTTCGAAATGCTTGCGAGTGCCCAAGTAGCCCAGACAGGTGCCAAAGAAAGCCCCAAGGAACTGGGCGGAAATGAAGATTACCACATTCGCTAAGGTGACCGGAATGCCGCCCTTGCCCATGGCCAGACCGTTCAAGGTCGCCTGCGGATCGATCCAGTGACCGACCACCCTGGCCAGGGTCACGGCCGGATTGAGATGGCCGCCCGTTCTCCACCCCACATATACGCCCACATAGACAGCAAGGCCCCAACCCAGTGAAGCGTTGATCCAGTCGGCTCGATAAGCCCCTGTCTTGGGGAGCGATCTGCTGGCTGCGACCATGAAAGCAATGGCCATCATAAGGGCCGTGCCCAGGAACTCTGAGCAGAACATTTGCATGCCGCTGATCATGCTCTCTCCTCCAGCTTCCTGTAATCAAAGGAGCTGAAAATGGCCAGGCTCCCATAACCCGAATAATCGAACGCTGTCAAACCGACAAGCCCGCAGTGGAACAACCGTCAATCTGCTCATGCATATAGTCTTTCGATTTGACTACCGCATCAAGAATAACCGGAACCGTGGCCCAAAGACCTCGCCATCGATGATGCCACCGCATTCGAGACCACTGACTATTAGGTTCGAATAGATTCGCGTCATACGGGATCAGCCCAGCAGGGCCAGGAGGTCTTTTCTGCTTAGTCTGGCCACGCTGGCAGCACCGGTGGAGGCGGCCGAATCAACAAAGCGCGATGCCAGGTCGCTCTTGCTGTGCTGCAGGTTGAGGATGCGTTCCTCGATGGTGTCCTTGGCTACGATCTGGTAAACGTTGACATCCTGGGTCTGGCCGATCCGGTGGGCGCGGTCGTTGGCCTGCTCCTGGGCTGCGGCGTTCCACCAAGGATCCGCATGGACCACCACACAGGCTCCGGTCAGGTTGAGCCCGGTATTGCCGGCCTTCAGGGAGATCAGAAAGACCGGCGTGGCATCTCTATTGAACTGTTCCACCAGCTCCAGTCGCCGCTTCTTGGATGTAGCGCCGGTGATCAGATCGTAGGACACGTCCAGCCGACGGAGCCGTTGAGCTATTAGGTCCAGGTAGGAGGTGAACTGGGAGAAGATCAGCATCTTGCGCCCGGCATCCTGACAGGAGACCACCAGATCCTCGATGGCATCCAGTTTGGCCGATTCACCGCGCCGGTCCCGGCCTTGATCCTGGTAGACCAGACGCGGATCGCAACAGACCTCCCGCAGCCTGGTCAGCTGGGCCAGGACCTGGATTTTACCGACCTCGTACTCCTGATCCCTTTCCTTGTTGAGGGTAGCCCTCAGCTCCTGCTCCAGGGCCGCATAGAGCTTGCGCTGACGACCCTGCAGGGGCACGCTGATCACGTTTTCGATCTTCTCGGGCAGATCCGTCAGCACCTGTGACTTGAGCCGGCGCAGAATGAAGGGTCCCACCAGGGCCTGGAGCCGAGACTGGGCATCCTGATCGCCGCTGAGTATGGGCATTTCGAAGCGGTCCCGGAATCGGGAGTAGGGCCCCAGCATCCCGGGCATCAGGAAGTCGAAGATGCTCCAAAGCTCAGACAGACGATTTTCGATGGGTGTACCGGTCAGAGCGAACCGGTGCAGACTGTCCAAAGCACGTACGGCCCGAGCGGCCTTAGTGGCATGGTTCTTGATGTACTGGGCCTCATCCAAGACCAAGGCATACCAGGGCAGGCTCCGATACCGGTCCAGGTCCCGCCTGAGCAGGTCATATGAAGTAATCAGCAGGTCGTAGGACCTGGCCTGATCCAGCAGTGCCTGACGCTGGCTGCGCCCCTCGGCCAGGACCGCCACCCGCAAATCCGGCGTAAAACGACGGCACTCGGCCTCCCAGTTGTAGACCAAGGATGCCGGACAGACGATCAGCGAAGGTCCCCGATCCCTGGCCTGATCCTTACGGGAGAGCAGGTAGGTCAACATCTGTATGGTCTTGCCCAGGCCCATCTCATCGGCCAGGATGCCGCCGAATCCGCGGTCACTCAAGGTGCACAGCCAACGCAGCCCTTCTACCTGATAGGGTCTGAGTTGCCCGCGCAGCCCATCGGGGACCCTGAACCCCTGAGGGTCAGGCTTGCGCTCCTTCATATAGTCGCTGAAGCTGGAATCACGGTCCTGCTCGGGCACCAACGCATCCAGGTAGCCGAGCTGAAATTCAGGCACACGGACCGGCCCCTTGGCCAGATCAGCCGGGTCGATACCCAGATCTTCGGCCAGGGTGTCCACAGCCTCGGTATTCAGATCAGCCAACTCGACGAAGGCCCCGTTGCGCAGGCGATGGAAGCGCCGACGACGGCGATGATCGGCCAGAATGGCAGCGGCCTCCTCGGGCCGTACCTCATCGGCGATGGGCGAAATCTCGACCAATCCGGAGCGCACCCGCACACCCACACGAATCTGCGGATGGGAGATGACGCTCAGTCCGTCGAAGGCCGGGGTGGAAAAGACCCGTCCCAAACCCTTAAGTACCGGCAGACCCCGGGTCAGCAGGGTGTGGATAGCATCCTCGTTTTCTTCGGGGATGCGGGCCAATCCCTCCTCCATCAGGGGGAAATAGCGGCGAACCGTCTGCCGGGCCAGAGACTCGCTTTCCCGATCCCTGCCAGGTTCATTCTCGGAGCCGGGATCAGCGCCGACGGACACAAGACGATCTCCATAGCGAGCCTTGAGATCACAGCTGACCCCCTGCTGATCCCTGTCCAGGTAAAGCTCGATCCTGCAGGGCGGCCGTCGGCGGGCATCCAGCTCTTCAGGCAGTGTTGCGGAGAGCCCGGGTCCTTCCTGGGCACCCTGATTCAGGTCGGGCAGGACGGTACGTGCGAACAGATCCAGGTCGTCGGCATCCAGATGCAGATCCCGATCCTCGCCAGGGCGGCAGAGGGTCTCCAACAGATCCCGATGACGCATGAAACGCGCGCTGCAACGGTGGATGACTGGTCCTAATTCCAGCCCTAAGCCGGGCTGAGAGGGGCGTACGATAACGAAGGAATGGGCCTGGCCTACGATGAAGCGCTCCACAGCCAAGGCATGGGTGATCCGATAACCTTCCGCCTCCTTGGTGACTGCGATGCCAGGGTCCGGGTCTCCGTTAACTACCGGGGCAGGCATGGTCTGCAGGAAGGAATCCTCGGGAGGTGTGTAGTCCAGGGTGAGCCCGGAGTCCACAAACAGGTCGAGGATCTGCGTCACCTCGTCGTCGCTAAGCCGGATTCCCGCCAGTCCTGCACGTGTAAGACGGCGACGCACGCCCCCCTCCTGTTCGACCAGGCTGCGACGGATGGCACCGGCCCTTTCCAGAATGGTCAGCAGAGCCTGGGCTCGATCATCAAAGGTGTCACGAGAATGGATGAAGGCCAGACGGCGTCCATAAGACATGAATTCGCCCTGGTCCACGGCGCGCAGCAAGGCCGGCAGGTCCTTGACCAGGTAGGCAACCCCGTGGGAGGACAGGGTGATATGCAGACGGACCAGCCAGCCTCCGCGCTCGCTGGTCAAGTCGGGGATCAGTCCCACCGAACCGATGGGCAGGTGACGGCCTCCAACTGGTCCGTTCTCCTGCTTGAGCAAGCTCAGCTGGCGGTCACGAAAGGCCTGGCGCCGCCGACCCTCCTGCCGGCGCATGTAGGCTGCCAAGGGTCCCGAGGTCGACCGGGCGGACCGGGGTCGACCCTCGTCGCCGGTCCAGTCATCCGATCCTGTAAACGCCTGGCTGGACTCGTTATAGGCCATGATCAGCGCGACTACATGCTTGCATGCGGGACCCTGGCGCCCAAAGGCTCGGCAGGTGCAGGAGGAGTCAATGACCCGATGAGCCTGCTCATCCAGCCGAGCCTGAACCATGCAGTCACCATCCGGCTGATAGGTGGCGGGCACACGTCCTTTGAGAACAGTCAAAGCCCCCAGGTGTCGCAGACGCAGGTCTGTAAAGCGGCGGTCATCCAGCAGTTGATGGGCACGAAAGTAGGACTTGCCGCCCAATCTACGCAGAGCAGCGTCAGAGATGGCGTCCGGATCACCGAAGGTCCGCCCCTCCTCCTCGTCGCCCGGATCATAGAAGCCATGTCCTCCTGAATCAACGGCTCTTGACCCGTAGACCGCTGCATGCCAATCCACACGCACCCTCCTTATGATCTCTGACGACCATTCCCGAGCATAACCTTTTCCATCTCGACGCGGCACGCCTTCGGCGAAGCGAGTAGACATGCCGACTTACGAAAAAATTGCCGCCTCCCTAAGATGGCGTGCTGTTTGTCTGAAGAAGGAGATCATTATCGTGCAAAACACGTCCACCTCTGCCTCCGTTCACCGGTCACGACCGGCCGTCCCCCACCCCTGGCCGGCCATCGCCGCGCTGATGATCGGGGCCTTCGTGGGCATGCTGAGCGAAACCTCGCTCAATATCGCCCTGCCCAACCTGATGGAGAGCTTCCAAATCCCAGCTGCCACTGTGCAGTGGCTGGTGACAGGGTACATGCTGGTCATCGGCATCGTCTTGCCCTTCTCCAGCCTGATCTCCAAGTGGTTCACCACCAGGCAGACCGTGATCTTCGGTCTGGTCGCCTTCCTGGCGGGCTCGATTATCTCGGCCATGGCACCCACCTTCCCTGTCCTGTTGACTGGACGGCTGATCCAGGGCATCGGTACGGGCCTGATCCTGCCGCTCATGTTCACCGTGGCCATGCTGATCTTCCCGCCTGCCCGTCTGGGAACGGTGATGGGTATGTGCGCTCTGGTCATCATGTTCGCTCCCGCCATCGGCCCGACCTTGACCGGGATCATCCTAGGCAAGCTGACCTGGCACTGGATCTTCTGGTTCTTCACCCCCTTCCTGGTGGTGGCTCTGATCTTCGCCGTCTGCTTCCTGAAGAACGTGGGAACCATCACCCACCAGCGGCCCGACCTGGCCTCCATACTGGAATCCATTGTCGGCTTCGGCGGGCTGGTAGCAGGTGTCAGCCTGGCCAGCCGGTACGGATGGCTC
Source organism: Bifidobacterium asteroides (assembly GCF_003202755.1). Classification (GTDB taxonomy): domain Bacteria; phylum Actinomycetota; class Actinomycetes; order Actinomycetales; family Bifidobacteriaceae; genus Bombiscardovia; species Bombiscardovia asteroides_F. Next base: position 247,267 of record NZ_QGLK01000001.1, on the reverse strand, counting down.
TCTCCGGTCACCCTGATCATCCTGGTCGTGGCCCTGGTTGCGCTGGTCCTCTATATTCGTCGTCAGCTTGGCTTAGAGCACCCGGTGCTCAACCTACGCATCTTCTCTATCCCAGCCTTCCGCTATGGTGCTACTCTGGTCATGCTGGACTTCGCAGTCATCCTCTCCTCCATGTATCTGCTGCCCCAGTTCCTGCAGCGTGGGCTGCTCCTGCCCGTGGCCATGACCGGCATCCTCATGCTGCCCGGCGGCGCCATCAACGCCCTGGTCTCAGCCTTCGCCGGCCGGCTCTATGACGGCTTTGGAGCCCGAATTCCCGTCCGCTGCGGATTCCTCGTCGCCCTGCTTGGCACGGTCATCCTCCTGTTCACCGGCCCGCACACCCCTGTGGCCCTGGTGGTGGCTGCACACATCATCCTCATGATCGGCTGCCCCTTGGCCATGTCGCCAGCCCAGACCTACGCGCTCAACTCTCTGAGCGGCCCGCAGTCCGGCGACGGGAGCACTATCATCAACACCATGCAGCAGATCGTAGGAGCCGTGGCCACAGCCATCACCACCTCCCTGCTGGCCATGGGTGAGGGGCAGGCAGCCGGAGTTGATAAAGCCCAGGCGTTCACCAAGGGCACCCACTACGGATTGATCTTCACCCTGGTGCTGATTTTGGCTGCTCTGGCCGTGTCTCTGAAGGTGCGCAACTTTTCCCACGCTGACCAGCAGGAGGCCGATCGAGGCATTCAGCAAGCTCCAAGTTCGCACCGCTAGCTTGGGAACGTCCTTGGCTAGACTGGAGGACGGCGACCGGACTTAAGGCCCGCCATCGCGGGCCGCTCGGTCATCCCTGGAACGCTATCAGGAAGGGTGTCATGTTCGTTCTCAAGAACGCCTGGTTCACCATCAGGCGGCATGCGGCGCGGAGCCTGGTCATGGTTCTGGTCTGCCTGGTCGTGGCGGCGCTGGCCACGACAGCGGCCACCGTGCTCCAGGCTGACACCAAGGCACGTACCACAGACTACGAATCCCAACAGGTGGATGCCGTCATCAGCCCGCGCAAGGGAACCAAGGTCTCCCCCCTGGGCTGGAATGAGTATTCCAAGTACGCCCAACGCCTGCAGATGGATGGCATGCAGTACAAGGCGTATTTCCATGAGACCGCCGACATCAACCCGGAGGGACTGACCCAGTCAGGCACTTACTCCCTGGTGGGCGTCTCCGACAAACAGGCTGAGCCTACCCTGCCTCATGGCCCCTTCGTGCTGGACCAGGGCAAGGGACTGGACTACGCCTCACAGAATGCCTCCGGCACCCAGACCGTACTGATTTCCAAGCAGATGGCCCAGGCCAACAAGCTCAAGGTGGGTGACACCCTGACCATCAAGGATCCCCGCCAGCAGGATCAGCAGGTCAAGCTGACAGTCTCGGGCATCTATCACTACCGCAAAGCCGCCGACCAGGCAGCCAACCGGGCCATCTACACGGCCTATCCCACCTTTGCCATGCTGGGACTGGATACGGCAAGCAAACCCGGTGACCCTGGCCATGAGCTGCTGGTGGCCTTCGTCCTGGATTCGCCGAGCACCTACCAAAAGTTCATCAAGGAGCTACGCAAGGACGGGCTCAAGGCCTCGCAGTACGACATAGACTCTCCCAGCCTGAAGGACTATCAGCGGCGGATGGAGCCGGTCCACCAGGCTGCCGACCAGGCGCGAACTGTCATCATCCTGGTCTGCCTGCTGGGTGGGCTGATTCTGCTGGGTTGCCTATTTCTCATGCTGCACGGCCGCGCCAACGAAATCGGCATGGCCATCACCATCGGTGTCCACAAGGCCCGGCTGGGCTGGCAGTTCGCCTTGGAGACGCTCTTGCTCACCCTGCCCGGACTGGCCCTGGGCCTGGCGCTGGGCACCGCGATCAGTCGGCCGCTGGGGCGGTCGCTCTTCCATCTGGGGAGCCTGGCCAGCATGCCTCATGCTGGTCTGATCTGGAAGATAATCCTGATTGGCCTGGCCGTCTGCCTGGTCCTCGCTCTAGCAGCAGCCGCCAGAGTAGCGGCCTTCAGAACCGCCCAGCTATATACCAACGACCTGGAGGACGAGGCATGAGCGAAAAGACATCGGACCAGCAGCCAGATGAAGAGTCCCAGGCAACTACTGATCAGAAACAGACCGATCAGAAGCAAGCCGCTCAGACAAGGGCCGAAGCTGAGCAAACAGCCGACGAGAGCACCAACGCCGAACCCATGTCCGAACCCGAGGAAGAAGCAACCACTCAGACGGACAAAAAGACCGAGGAGGATGATTCTTCGGAAGAAGATGCCGCGCTGGCTGCCTTCAAAGTGGTCATCGAGCATGAAGATACCGAAGATTCCGATGACGATCAGGAAGAGAACCCGCTGTTGGATACCGATGACCAACGGGTGCTGGTTCCTGGAGGTTACCCGGTGCTTTCCCTGAAGCACGTGGATTACACGCGCAAGATCCAGGGTCGCCCCGAACAGATCCTGGACGATGTCGATCTGGAATTCCAGCGTCGCCGCATCTACTCGGTGGAGACCACCTCCCCTTCCGTACGGGCCGCCATGATGGCCTTGATGACCGGCTTGCGCGCCCCCACCCAGGGCAGTGTGCTCTTCCGGGGCACAGATCTGCGCCAGTTGCTGGCCTCCGACTATCGCGGCCACCAAATTGGGGCCATCTTTGGCACCGATGCCCTGAGGCACGATCTGACCGCTGTGCAGAATCTTGTCTACACCATGGATGCCAGCGGGCGCACTTTCCTGGGCCCCAAGGACAATCTGGCCCGTCAACTGCTGGACGAGGTCGGCTTCCCGGAGCGTCTGCAGGACAAGCTGACCGCTGATCTGGGCCACCTGGACTTCCGCCTGGCCTCCGTGGCCCGAGCCCTGTGCTGCGAGTGCGATGTGCTCATCGCCGACGAACCCACCGAAGGGCTGGAGCCGGGCGATTGGGATACCCTGCTGGCCACCCTGAAGCGGGTCTCCCGCCGTCATGACTGCACCGTGATCATCCTGACCTCGGGCGGTTCGGACACTGTAGACGAGGGCACCTACGACGACCGATTCATCGTCGATTGAGCCTCAGCCTTCCGGACCGAAGACGGATGGCACTGCACTGATTTGTTCGGTCATCACCCATGAGGAGTGGATACCCCGGGTCATGGCCGAACAAATCGATTTGTGCAACAAGGACCCACATCGGCAACGGGGAATCATCCTGCACCATCACCATGGATTCGGACCCGTTCGGGATGTCGGCGTCAGGGAAGCGATATGGATCACCCCAGGGCTGCTGATTGCCCAGAACGCCTGGCTGGTATCCCGCGGCCGTCCCTCATGGGCCCTGTCAGCCCCACCGACCATGTGGCTGGATGATCTGGACCAGTCCCTGACCGGACGCAGAATTCTGACTGTGACGGCCGAAACCATTCTGACCTGGCGCCGTCTGCCATCGGGCTTGGGGCAGCGCCCCTGGTCGCAGCTGGCTGCCGGTCGGGTATCGGGCCTGTCTGCAGCCCGGCGAAACCTTGAAGATCTGCAGAGCAAGCTGCGGACGGCCCCTGCGCAATCGCTGATTCGCATCCAGACCCACTTGCCCGATATCCAGGAGGAGTGGCGGGTCATCATCAACAGGGGACGGATTGCAGCATCCAGCGGATACTGCCTGCATGAAGGTGAGGGCTCTAGGGCCATCACGACAATCTTTGACGGTGCCGTTTTCGATCCCAGACATCGAGCGAGCGCTGAGGACTGCGCCCTCCAGGCAGCCAAGGGTCGATCTTCTGCCCCGATCAGCGTGGATCTGGCCTTCCTCCGTGGGTCGGATCGGCCGCTGATTTTGGAGGGAAACCCGGTCTGGTGCGCTGCTCCCTATGCTTACGGGCCACAGGGCATGGCCTCTTTCCTGAAAGCCGTTGCGGACTGCCGGACCGATCCAGTCGACCCCTATCAACCAGACCCGTGGATGGTGCGCGAATTCGCTGGTCGTTTCCGCAGTTCCTGGGGTCCGGTCCGGCAGGATCAGACGATGGTCATGCCGTAGTACTTAGCCAGGGGCTGCAGGTCCGGCACCCCGTATCGGGCCACCAGTTGCCTCCAACGGGCCAGATTGTCGGGACCATATTTGGCCGTGCGCTTGGCGGCAGTGGGCTCGGAGACGAATATAGGCGGCTGGTGCTTGCTGTGGAACTTGTCCGCATACATGACCACCTCCTGCTCAGGATTGACCGGCAGGTAGTCGTCCGGCGGCAGGTTCAGATGCTCCTCCTCCACCTGGCGACGGGTCAGCCCCACCCCGGTATGGTTGCGGGCGAACTGGGCCACCGACTCGTCCACGCCAGCGTCCAGCAGCAGACGATAGCCCTCCAGCCCGTGCTCGATGTACCGCTCACCCTGGAAGGTCAGGGGCCGGCCCTGGGAACCGTCATCCTTGAGGATACGATAGGTGCCGATGTCGTGCAGCAGGGCACCCGTGCGGACCAGGTCACGATCCAGCGGCCGCTCGGGCAGGACCCCGTCAGGATCATCATCATGCAGCAGGCGTTCGTTGACCTGGTCGGCCATACGCACCGCGAGCGCGGCAATGATCTGGCAGTGGGTGTGTATCAATTCATAGGCGGCTTGGGAGGGCGCATACTGACGATGCAGGGCCTCGGCCATGGGAACATTGGGAATCATACCGACCATTCTAGGGATCCTTGCCGCAAATGTGACCTTTGCGACGCTTATGCACGCTTCAGCGGATAATCAGCCCTGCCCTTCTGCTGCCGACAGTACACTGGGAGCCACAGTATTTCACGAGGAGCACTATGGACACTTCACCACTTGTGCGCTCCGCCGACCAGCCCGCTCCCCCCGACGAGGACGGCGGCCGACAGGCGCCCTGGCACAACCCCCTGCTGGACCCGCGCGATCTGCGCATGCCGCGCATCGCAGGACCCAGCTCATTGGTCATTTTCGGCGTCACCGGCGATCTGGCCAAGAAAAAGCTCTTGCCGGCCGTCTATGACCTGGCCAACCGGGGACTGTTGCCAGCCAGCTTCGGGCTGATCGGTTTCGGACGGCGCGACTGGAGCGACCAGCAATTCGTCGCCTTTGCGGAAGAGAACGTCCGCGCCCACTGCCGCACCCCCTTCAACGAATCCACCTGGCGACATCTGAGCCAGGGCATGCGCTTCGTCAAGGGCAGCTTCGATGATGCCGAGGCCTTCCGCCACCTGTCGGCCACCGTCTCTGAGCTGGACCGGGTCCGTGGCACCCGTGGCAACCATGCCTTCTACATGTCGGTGCCGCCCAAGGCCTTCCCCCAGGTGGCCCGTCAGTTGGCCGAGTCGGGGCTCTCCCACTCCACCCAAGGGGCCTGGCGCCGCGTCATCATCGAGAAGCCCTTCGGTCACGACCTGGCCTCGGCCAAGGAGCTGGACCGAGTGGTCTCCGAGGTCTTCGAGCCGGATTCGGTCTTCCGCATCGACCACTATCTGGGCAAGGAGACCGTGCAGAACATCCTGGCCTTGCGCTTTGCCAACATGATGTTCGAGCCGGTCTGGAACTCCAACTACGTTTCCCATGTGCAGATCACCATGGCCGAGGACATGGGCATCGGCGGCAGGGCCGGCTACTACGACGGAATCGGAGCAGCCCGGGATGTCATTCAGAACCACCTCCTGCAGCTGATGGCCCTGACGGCCATGGAGGAGCCGGTCTCCTTCTCTGCATCAGATCTGACGGCCGAAAAGACCAAGATCCTCTCAGCTGTCCGCCTTCCCAAGGACTTGGCGGCCCACACCGCCCGAGGCCAGTACACAGCCGGCTGGCAGGGCTCCCAGCACGTGGTCGGCTACCTGGACGAGGACGGGATCGATCCCTCCTCCACCACCGAAACTTACGCGGCCATCAGGTTGGACGTGGACCCCCGCCGCTGGGCCGGCGTCCCCTTCTACCTGCGCACGGGCAAGCGCCTGGGCAAGCGGGTCAGCGAAATCGCCATCGTCTTCAAGCGTGCCCCCCACCTGCCCTTCGAAGCCACGGCCACCCGGGAACTGGGCGCCAATGCAGTGGTCATCCGCGTGCAGCCCGACGAGGGTGTGACCCTGCGTTTCGGGGCCAAGACCCCTGGATCGGCCATGGAGGTGCGTGACGTCAACATGGACTTCTCCTACGGGCGTTCCTTCACCGAGGCCTCCCCGGAGGCCTACGAGCGGCTGATCCTGGACGTGCTCCTGGGAGACCCGCCCCTCTTCCCCACCACCGAGGAGGTCAATCTCTCCTGGAAGATCCTGGACCCCATTGAGGAGTTCTGGGCCGGACAGGGCCAACCCCAGCCCTACCGCGCCGGCACATGGGGTCCGCGGGAGGCAGATCTGATGCTGGCCCGCGACGGATACCACTGGAGGATGCCATGATCGTCAGACTGAACAACACCACCACCTCCGCCATCGCCCGGGAGATTGACGAGCTCCACGTGGAGCGGGGAGAGGCGGCCCAGGGACGGGTGCTGACCCTGGTCATCGTCACCGAGCAGGCCCATCTGGAGACGGCCCTGGAAACCGTAAACGCCGCAAGCCGTGAACACCCCTGCCGAGTTATCGCCATGGTGACCGACGCCGAAGACCATCAGGCCGAGCAGGAAGCGGATCAGAAGTTCGCTGCAGCACAGTCCTCTGAAGACTGCGTCTCCTACAAGAACACCGACCATGACGGCGACCGCACACTGGATGCCGAGATCCGCTTCGGCTCGGATGCCGGTGCCGGCGAGGTAGTGGTCCTGCGACCAGTGGGGGCTCTGCTGAACCATTCAGATGCTCTGGTCATCCCACTCCTGGTGCCGGATGCCCCTCTGGTGGTTTGGTGGCCTACAAATCCGCCACTGGATCCCTCGCAGGATTCTATCGGGACCATGGCCGCAAGCAGAATCACTGATGCTATGGAGGCCGACGATCGCCAGGCTGCCTTCGCCCAGTTGCTAGCCCATTCACGCGCTCAGGACGTGGACCTGTCCTGGACCAGGATCACCATCTGGCGGGCACAGCTGACCTCAATGGTGCAGCAGCCACCCCACCTGCCCATCCGTTCGGTCAGGGTGACCGGCCAGGCCCACTACCTACCGTTGGAACTCTTGGCCTCCTGGCTGGCACTGAAACTTAAGGTGCCGGTCACCGTTGAGCGTGACCCTCAAGCCCAGGCCGTCACCGGTGTCTACTTCGAACGCCCTGACGGGATCATGAGCATGGAGCGCCACCATGATGACCAGGCCCGAATCAACCAGCCTGGCCAAGCCCCACAGACCATCTCCATGCCCCTGCGCACTGCTGTGGACTGCATGAGCGAGGAACTGGGTCGGTTGGATCCCGACGAGGTCTATCAGGAGGTCATCCACACCGGCTGGAAAATGGTTGACCACCAGTAGACCCAGGCAGCAACTCAATTCATATGCAAACGCCCGGGTGTAGGCTGAGGCCAGCATCACCTGCATGCAAGGAGGATCAGATGACCGATCGTCGTACCGTGACCTATGCCACAACCAAGCTGCTCAATCAGGCCACTGCAGCCCGCATTCTGCTGGAGCTGGGAGACCTCCTGGCCCGTCAGGACCGGGCTGATCTGGCGCTGACCGGCGGACGGGACGCGGCGGATGTCTATGCCCTGATGGGCGCTGATCCCTTGAGCCAAAGTGTGGACTGGAGCCGAGTCCATCTCTGGTGGAGCGATGAGCGGTTCGTGGGCCTGGAAGATCCGGACCGCAACGACGAACAGGCACGGCGGGCCTGGTATGGCTCGCTGATCGACCAAGGGCTGCTGCCGCAGGCCAACGTGCATTCCATGCCCGTGGACACCCGCAGCCCAGCTCAGGTAGAAGCCGCCGATCAGGAGGAGAACGAACGGGTCCTGGCCCAGGCGGCAGCCATGTATCAGCAGGAGATCATCGACCAGCTGGGCCCCGAGGGCCGGATGGATCTGGCCGTCTTTGGCGTGGGCCCCGACGGCCACTATGCCTCCCTCTTCCCCGACCGCCCTGAGGTCAGGCTGCAGGGCGACGATCTGCTGGTGACGGGTGTCAGCAACTCCCCCAAGCTGCCCCCGCTCAGGGTCACCATGACCACGCCATTCATCCACAGAACCCCCAAGGTATGGCTCTTCACCTCCACTGCCGAAAAGGCCTCGGCCGTGGCTGCTGCCCTGGGAACCACAGACGATCCCCATGTCCCCTCCTCTTATGCCAGGGGCACCCTGGAGACCCTATGGCTCTTGGATTCAGACGCTGCCTCGAAACTGAACTGAGCTTTCTGTACCAAGAGCCTCTACATATCTCAGGACTCCGAAGATTCCTTATCCGCAGCAGGAGCGGAGTTGGAGTTTTCAGAGTCCTTTCTGGTCATTTGCTCGACAGCCCGATCGGATTCGTCGACGATCCAATCCATGGCGTGCCGTGCTCCATCTGCATCGCCCCGACGTATCAGGGCAGCTACGTCGCCATGTAGCCGCAGAGCCTTCTCATCGGCCTTCCTGGGCATAAGCTCATGCCGGGTCCGCCCAGACAGCACTGAGGCAATCACATCGCCCAGCGCCGCGAACATGGTGTTGCCCGATGCCTCAAGCAGGGTTCGATGGAAGGTTTCGTCAGCCCGAAGATAGTCCGGCCCGTCGGCCCGGTCAGCGTTGGCCACCATATCAATAGCGGCCCTCGTCAGCTTCGCCCACTGATCCTGATCAGCGTGGCCGGCCGCCAGCTGGGCAGCCATGGGCTCCACGCATGCCCTGAGCTCAGACAGCTCATGCAGGGTCCGTCCCCGGTCAGGTCCGCGCAGTCTCCACTCGATCACCTGGGGATCAAAGATGTTCCAAAGCTGGTATGGGTTGACCGTGGCACCGACCTTGCGTTTTACAGTGACCAGACCCATGGCCTCAAGAACCCTGGTGACCTCGCGGGTGACCGTGCGCGAAGGCCTCTGGCTATCCAGGTCAGGGATTGGCAGTCGGTCGCCCGGAGCGATGGCACCGCCTACGATGGCCGCGCCCCACTGGTCCAGCAGCCGGTCATGCAGGGTTCCTTCTGCAGCCTTTTCGTCATCAGGTATCCTTGCGCTTTCCACAAAGTCCACTCTAGCAACCGGTTCATTCGCAAGCAGACCAAGGGGATTTACAAGCAAAATCGAGGCTCGATCCTGCTCTTAGCATCCAGGCTTCCAATCCGTCCTAAGGTCGTGTAAGATATGTTTCGTTAAGGCATACTTAATATCGTATTGCTGATATTACGTAATGCAAAAATATGAGCCGAGAAGCTGTTGGGCCGAACGGTTCACACCCTCAGAGAAGAGACAGCCATGCTTTTAGCGTCGCAGAAGCCAGCAGACGGGTACCTAACCCTGGCGACGAGTCAGGCTGTATCCCTGAACACCACCCAGTTGGACATCAGTCTGGTGATCAGCCTGGCGGCGCTCATCTTCCTGGTCACTGTCGTCAAACTTCATCCCTTTGTCTCCCTGCTGGATGCCGCCTTGGTGGTCGGCATCCTTAATAATGCCATGACCATGATGCATGCAGGTTCCATGGCCACCACACTTTTGGTCATTGTCATCATCGTCGGCTCAATCTTCCTCTCTCATCTCAACGACGCGGGCTTCCTGCTGATCAAGAAGCACTTCGGCCTGAGTGTTGGAGAGACCATGAAGACCTGATCGGTTCTGAAATGCCTGCTGTCGGTAATGGTTCCGGTCATGATCGTCAGCCTCTTTGAACCCATCACCGCCTGAACGTCATTGTCAGATTACTTTTCAGAAAGGTTACACATGGTCGACACATCATTGAAAAATTCAGACGCGCTGAGTGCAGAAAGTCACCCGGAGCCCAGGGTTCCCACGGCAGTGGACAACACGGTTCCACCGGACTATTTCCACGGCCGCACACCCATCCTGGTCATCATGGGAGTCTCCGGCTGCGGCAAGACAACCATGAACGAACACCTCGGCAACAAGCTGGGTTGGGACATGGCCGAGGCCGACGACTTCCACCCTCAGGCCAACATCGACAAGATGGCCCGCGGCATTCCCCTGAACGACCAGGACCGATGGCCTTGGCTGGACAGCATCCATGATTGGATCGAGGACCACATGCGGCGAGGAGTGCCAGGAACCGTCACCTGCTCCGCCCTGAAGCGGGTCTATCGTGACCGGCTTCGAATGCCTGGGGTGGTCTTCATCCATCTCAGCGGGGACTACGACTCCATCATGGAACGGCTCTCCAAGCGGAAGGGCCACTTCATGAAGCCACAGATGCTGCGCTCCCAGTTCGACACCTTGGAGCCCCTAGGGCCGGACGAGGTCCATCTGACCATCGACGTGGGTATGCACATGTCTCCTGAAATCGAGGCAGAAGAGGTCATCGACACCCTGGGCCTGCAGTGCGACGTCAAGGCACACACCGCCCAGGTTCAGGCCGAGCGCGCCCGGCAGGCATCCCGCCAATAGCATCGACAAATCGGCTCGACCGCGGCCGATAACCAACCATCGCGGTCAGCTTCACACTGTTGCAGTTAAGGGAGAGGAACTGACATTATGAAGATCGGCATGATTGGCCTGGGACGCATGGGCAAGAACATGGCGGACCGCCTGCGCACCGGTGGCCACCAAGTAGTCGGCTACGACATCGCGCCGGACTCGGGCAGGGATGTGGACAGCCTGCAAGCCCTGGTCCAGGCCCTCGAGGCACCACGAGTGATTTGGGTCATGGTCCCGGCCGGCAAGCCCATCGAGTCCACACTCGATCAGCTGGGCGAGCTGATGGAGCGCGGCGACCTGGTTGTGGACGGGGGCAACACCCGCTTCACCCAGGACCAAGAGCACGCTCAAGCCCTGGCTGCCAGGGGCATAGGCCTGGTGGATGTGGGCACCTCCAACGGCATCTGGGGCAAGGAGAAAGGCTATGCCCTGATGGTCGGCGGATCGGACCAGGATGTGGCCCGAATCCAGCCCATTCTGGACACCCTGAAGCCTGAGGGCGACTTTGGTCTGGTCCATGCCGGGGGAACGGGCGCGGGCCACTATGCCAAGATGGTCCACAATGGCATCGAGTACGGGATGATGCAGGCCCTGGCCGAGGGGTACGCAGTTCTGGAGGCCTCCGACCTGATCAAGGAGCCGGGCGAAGTGGTGGAGTCCTGGCGCAAGGGTTCGGTCATCCAATCCTGGCTGCTGGACCTACTGGCCCAAGCCCTGAAGGAAGATCCGCACCTGAGCGGAATCGCAGGCAAGGCTGATGAGACCGGCGAGACCAAGTGGATGATCGCAGACGCCCTGGAGCTGGGGGTGCCCACACCGGCCATCACCTCGGCCCTCTACGCCCGCCAGTCCTCCAAGATCGAGGACCCCATGACCATGAAGGTGGTCTCCGCCCTGCGCAGCGCCTTCGGCGGCCACCCCATCGTCAGGGAGTAACCGGGTCCCGGGCCGGGTACCAGTAGGATCCCACCTGCGGACGGACCTGGACCATGGCGCTGTCATCAGCGAACTCCAAGGGAGCGAAGACGATTTCGCGATGGCAGCCGTCGCCCCGGCCGTCCCTGGCGAACCTGTGATAGGCCACGATCCAGTCGTCCCGGCCCGGCACACGTGTGATGCAGTGGTGCCCCGTGGCCAGGATCCCTTTGGCGTAATCAGCCTTGATCAGGATCTGGGGCGCGGTCCAGGGCCCGTCCAGCGATGGCGCGCTGGACCAGCGGATCCGGTAGCTCGGGTCCCTGGTGTCGTTCTCCGACCAGGAGGCATAGTAGATGTCTCCCCGTCGGCAAACAGTGATGGCTTCGCGGAAGTTGTCGGGCACAGCGGAGCACACCGAACCCTCTTCCAGACGCAGGCCGTCCGGGCTCAGCCGCCCTATGTAGGCACGGCCATTGCCCCAGAGCAGATAGGGCACATCGTCGTCATTCACAAAGACCGAGGGATCGATGGGCAGGCAGTCATAGTCCCCTCGGGCGATGAATGGCTCCTGGGCCGCCCGGAAGGGGCCGGTTGGACCGGGAGCGACAGCTTGGCCGATTTGTCCGTCGGCCACAAAATACAGGATGCAGCGTCCCCGGCGCACCAGCAGGCAGGGAGCCCAGGCACCCTGTCCCCCATGCCACCAGGGGACCTGGTCCAGGTCCAGGATTTTTCTGCGGGTCCAGTGGCACAGGTCCCTAGATTCATAGACGTAGAAAGCGTGCGAGGACCAATCAGGTAGCCCGTCCTCGGTGCAATACAGGTACCAGCAGTCCCCGATCATGACCAGATCCGGGTCCGCGCAGTAGCGATGCAAGGGGCTGCTGGCCAATCCCATTCCCGTCGACCCTTGATGTGCGCTTGCAAATTCCTCCATGGACTGTGACTCCGATCCTTCATGAGTGCGGCGGCCGGAACCTCCGACCGCCGCCATTGACTACGACCTTCCAACTGGCCGCCTTACCCCTTGACCGCTCCTGCAACCAGTCCGGAGACGATCCACTTCTGACAGAAGATGAAGAAGACGAATACCGGAATCAGGGCCAGGACCGTAATGGTCATGAAGCTGGGCCAATCGGTGGTGAACTGGCCGACTGCGTTGTAAACCTGCAGAACGATCGTGCGCAGGTTGGAGCTGCTGATGAAGACGTTGGCCGTCATGAAGTCGTTCCAGGTCGACATGGTCTGGAAGACCACCACCGTGGTCAGGATGGGCCTGATCAGGGGCAGCACGATGCTCCAGAAGATCCTTAGGGGGCCGGCACCGTCAATCCTGGCGGCCTCGATGACCTCGAAGGGTAGGGACTGCATGTAGCCCACGATCAGGAAGTAGCAGAAGACCGCCCCGCCCAGATACATGATGATCAGGCCCAGAAGCGTGTTGACAAGCCCCACGCTGGACTCCAACCGGTAGAGGGGAATCAGGGTGGACTGGGTGGGAATCACGAAGGCGATCATGAGGATCACCCCGATCACCGAGGTGAAGATCGATTTGCGCAGGATCATTCCGTAAGCAGCCAAGGCTCCGATCAACACCTGGAAGAGGACGCCGAAGAAGGTGACGATCAGGGTGTTGACCAGGCTGCGGACGATGGGCACCGTAGCGAAGGCCCGGGTGTAGTTGCGCAGCGTCCACTGCTTGGGCAGGCCCAGCGGATTGGTGGCCATGTCCGGGACGGTCTTGAAGGTGTTGATCAGGATATACCAGAGGGGCACAGCGCAGATCAGGGCGATGATCAGCACCACCACGCTTCTGACCACCGAACGCCGCCGTTCCCGCTGACTCAGGGTCAAGGTCGAGCTCTTGCTGCTGCTCATTGGAACCTCCTGGAAATCAGGCTGGCGGCGCCCATCTGAGCGAAGACCACCAGAGCCGTGGCCACGGTGAACAGGACCGCCAGGGCCGAGCCCAGCCCATACTGGGACTGGCCGATGCCCTGCTGAATGATGGACTGGGTCACCGTATAGGTGGAGTATCCTGGGCCGCCCTTGGTCATGGTGTAGGGCAGGTCGTAGACCTTTAGGCCTCCTGACATGAGCAGGAAGCTGGAGGTGACGATGCCTGGAATCAGCTGGGGCAGGGTGATGTGGACGAACTGCTGGCGGCTGGTGGCCCCGTCCACCGTGGCCTGCTCATAGAGGTCTCCGGGAATGGACTGCAGGAAGGCCAGGTAGAGGGTGGCGTGCCAGCCGATCTGCGCCCAGACTGCGATGAAGATGACACAGCACCGGGCCAGGGTCGAGTTGGACAGCCAAGGCACAGGTCCCAGGCCGAAGACGCCCAGGATGGTGTTGAAGACGCCTGACTTCATGGGCGAGAAGATGTACTTCCAGACCATGCCCATGATGGCTAGCGAAGGTACGCTGAAGAAGAAGAACAGGGAGCGGGCGAAGTTGCGGCCCCAGAACTTCCGGTTCAGGGTGACTGCCAGGGGGATGGCGAAAATGGTCACCAGAACCGTTTGGGCCACGGCGTACAGGATGGTGAACACCAGGCCCTGCATGGTCGAGGAATCAGTGAACACGCTGTGGTAGTTCTTCCAGCCCACATAATGCATGTTCAGGCTGTAGCCGTTGAAGTCGGTCACCGAGTAGATGATGGTCTGCACCAGTGGCACCGCGAAGAGGATGACGAAGACGGCCAGGATAGGCAGGAGGAACCAGAAGGAGGTCAGATCCTGCCGCAGGCCGACCATGCGCCTTCGATGGGCGTTGGCACGCTCTGCCGCAGATTGGGAAGCCATATTCCAGCCCTTCCTACTTGACCGAGGCCATCTTGTCGTCGATGGCCTTGGCCCACTGATCCAGATTGATGGACCCCTGGACCAGCTGCTGGGTCTCGGACTGGCGGACGGTGGTCAGCACATCAGGCTTGGCATAGAAGTTCATGAGCAGGAAGTAGTGGCCTGGCTGCACGTTGGCCCGATAGACCTGCTCGTACTCGGGCTTGACCTTGGCCTTGAACCCCTGGACGGTGATGGCATCCCCGTTGTCGGCCGAACGCTGCAGGGCCCAGTGGCTGTCCATGAAGGTCAGGAACTTCCGGGCGGCCTTGAGCTTGTCGCCCTTGAGATGGGAGTAGATGGCGTAGGCGGGCGATGGCGATCCCTGGGCGTAGTTGACCATGCCCTTCTCCATGAGCGGCATGGGGGCCATGCCATACTTGAGCCCGGCCTGGCCGATGGATGGCAGGTCCCAGGGGCCGGTGCAGATCATGGCCACCTGGCCATTGATGAACTGGGTCTTCATGTCGTCGCCGCTGATGCCGACCGTGTCCCGGGTGACCAGGCCCTGGTCATAGAGCTTCATCCAGGCCGCAGCCGCCTCGCGTTGGTCACTGCCCGGCTTTTGGGGGCGGCGGTCGATCAGACCGGTCACATCGACCTTGTCTCTGTCGAACTGCGAGCCCATGAAGGCATCGGGAATCCTGCTGGGGCCATCGGCGATGGTCTCCAGGAAGGGCGTGACCCCGGCGGCCTTGAGCCTCTTGCACAGCTGCAGGAACCCGTCCCAGGTCTCCGGAACCTCCTTGGCGCCCGCCTTGGCCAGTAGGTCCTTGTTGTAGACAATGCCGGAGGCCCAGGAGGACACGGACATGCCGTAGACCTTGCCCTGATGGCTGACGAAGTCCTTGTTGGCCTGAGAGATGTTGCGCATGAATGGCTCGTTGGTCAGGTCGCGCACGTAGCCGTTCTTAATCAGGTCAGCCTTGTTCTCGGAGGTGATGATGAACACATCTGGGGCCTGATTGCCGACCAGCCGGGTCTGCAGGGTCTGGATGTACTCGGGGGTCGGCGGCGAGTAGCTGAAGTCCACCTTGATCCCTGGGTTCTGTTGCTCGAATTGGTCGATGTACGGCCTCATCACCTGTTCGTTGTTCCATGACAGGAAGGTCAGCGTGGTCTTGGACCCGTCAGCGCCACCAGCCCCGCAGGCACCCATGGCCGACACCAACATGCCGACCCCCAGCGCCGCAGCTATGCCCTTCCATGCTCGCTTCAGCTTCATGACTCCTCCTTGCAATCAATCCTCTGAACATCCGTCCGGGCTGTTCAACGTCGAGACCCGGGAATTGACACGATTCAACTACTGTCAAGATATGGTATAGCACGTCGATTGAATCGTGTCAATTATATATTGATAAGGCCACCCACATGCCTAAGATAATGGCTGAACCCCGGGAAAGGTGCGAGATGGTGACGATGAGCGACGTGGCCAAGGAGGCGCAGGTCTCTCGGGCCACTGCCTCCTATGCCCTTCGAGGCGATACACGCATAGCGGATGACACCAGGCGCAGGGTCCTGCTTGCCGCACGTAAGCTCCGCTACTCGGCCAACCTGTCGGCCAGAAGCCTGCGCTCAGGCAAGAGCGGCATCATCGGCGTGGCCATCTTCGAGCTGGACAAACCCTACCCCGCGCAGATGAGCGCGGCCATCTCCCGGCAGATCAACGCCCACGGCATGCAGGCCATCATCCAGCAGACCTCCAACTCCAAACAGGACGAGGTCTCCATCCTCCGGCATGTGACCAGCCAGCTCTGCGACGGCACCATCTTCAGTCCAGGCAGCATCACCAATGAGGAGATGGAGGAGCTGGCCGACGGCAAGCCTTTGGTCCTGCTGGACGACCCCTCAGCCGAGCCGGTCTTCGACTCGGTCATGACGGCCGGATTCGAGGGAGCTGCCATGGCTGTGCAGCATCTGCTGGATTGCGGATGCCGACGAATAGGCGTGGTGGGTGCCGACATGACGGCCAGCACCGATCCGGTCCAACGGCACTCGGTCCGCGGCCGCAGGGTGGCCGGCTGCCTCAAGGCCCTGACAGCCGCCGGAATCGCGGCCCGGCCTAAAGACTTCCTGCCCTTGGACCGCTGGGACGGGGAAATGGCCCGCGACCTGGGCCATCATCTGGCGGACACGTCCGGCCTGCCCTTCGACGGCATCTTCTGCATGACCGACTCCCTGGCCCTGGGCCTGATCCGAGGACTGCACGAATGCGGCGTGGAGGTTCCCCGGGACTTAGCCGTTGTGGGATTCGACGGCATCCAGGAGGGAGAGTCCTATATCCCTTCGCTGACCACCATCAGCACCGACAAGGAGGACCTGGCCCGCAAGGCGGTGGATGCCCTCCTGGCCCGTCTGCAGGGCGAGGACGATGATCGTCCTCCCACTCGGACGACTGCCGCATGCCGGCTGGTGGTCCGGGAATCCACAGCCAAGATCCGCTGACAGGAAGACTAAAGGGTCCGCGCTGCCGTCCTAGCGACTGTGCGGACCCTTGCGGTTCCGGCGAGAAGCTCAGTCCTGCTTGATCTCGGACTTGTCCTCGGCCCAGAGGGTGTGGAAAGCGCCTGGCTGATCTACGCGCCCATAGGTGTGGGCGCCGAAGAGGTCACGCTGGCCCTGGATCAGTGCGGCGGGGAGCCTATCGGAACGCAGTCCGTCGTAGTAGGACAGAGAGCTGGCGAAGACGGGGATGGGGATACCGGCCTGGGTGGCGCGGGCCACGACACGCCGCCAGGAGTCCTGGGCCTGCTCGACCGCTTGCTTGAAGAAGGGATCGAAGAGCAGGGAGCCCGGCTCACGGCCAGAGGCGTAAGCATCGGAGATCCGGTTCAGGAACTTGGCCCGGATGATGCAACCGCCGCGCCAGATGCGGGCGATGGCACCCATGTCCAGCTTCCAGCCATAGACACGGGCTCCCTCCTGCATCTCGTTGAATCCCTGGGCGTAGGCCACGATCTTGGAAGCATAGAGGGCCTGGCGAATGTCCTCGATGAAGGACTTGCGGGCCTCGGGGTCGGCGGCCAGATCAGCCATGACAGCCTTGGGCTGCGGACCCTTCAGGCCCTCCTGGGCAGCCTGGCTGCGCAGCTCGGGCGAAGAAGAAAGTCCGCGAGCGAAGACCGCCTCGCCGATGCCGGTCACGGGCACGGCAAGATCCAGCGCGGTCTGCACGGTCCAGGTGCCGGTACCCTTCATGCCGGCCTGGTCGGTGACGATGTCGATGAAGGGCTTGCCAGTCGTGGCGTCGGTGTGATGGAGCACCTCGGCAGTGATCTGCACCAGGTAGGAGTTAAGATCCCCCTGGTTCCACTCCTCGAAGACCTGGGCGATAGCCTCGGGTTCCATGCCCAGACCGCGACGCATCAGGTCATAGGACTCGGCGATCACCTGCATATCGGCGTATTCGATGCCATTGTGGACCATCTTGACGAAGTGGCCCGCGCCGTCAGTGCCGATGTGGGTGACGCAGGGTTCGCCATCGACCTTGGCGGCAATGGACTCCAGAATGGGTCCCAGGGTCTTCCAGGACTCATCGGTCCCGCCAGGCATCATGGAGGGCCCCAAGAGGGCGCCCTGCTCGCCGCCGGAGACGCCGCAGCCTACGAAGTGCAGCCCACGGGCCCGGATGGCCTTCTCCCGGCGGATGGTGTCTTTGAAGTAGGCATTGCCGGCATCGACGATGATGTCTCCCGGCTCCATCAGGTCGGCCAGGTCATTGATCATCTGGTCGGTGGGGTCCCCGGCCTTGACCATGATGATGGCCGTACGGGGCTTGGTCAGCGAGGCCACGAACTCCTGCAGGGTCTTGGCCGGGACGAAGCGGCCTTCCTGGCCATGATCGCGGATCAGGGTCTCGGTACGCGAATAGTGGCGGTTGTAGACCGCTACGGTATTGCCGTGCCGTGCCAGGTTCCTGGACAGGCTGGCACCCATGGCGGCCAGACCCACGACTCCGATATTGGCTTCAGCTTGTGTCATCACATCACCTTTCGACGGTAGCCCGGAAAGGCCGGGCACCAGGTTCCATGCCGTCAATTCTATGGCCCGGACCCGATTTGGGCCAAGCTCCATAGGGTGAGATTCCACTCACTCAGCCCTTGTGGCGCTTGCCGCCCTTGATCTTGCGGGAGGGCAGGACCACGCGCGTCAGCTTGGGAACCGCCCGGGTGGAGACGAACAGGGGCTGCACTTCCACGATGGGGTTGTAGGGAGCCAGGCCGAACCACTTGATCGGCGAGCCCGCCACCTTACGGATGGCGTACTTGACCTTCAGCGAGAAGGCACCCCGGGAATCTATCTTGGACTCAGGCATCAGGGCCTTGTGGACCAGTACGTAGGTGACTGTGCCGATCTGCGGATCCTCGTCCACCTTGGGGTAGATGGAGGGCTGCTTGGGCAGTTCGCCGCTGTCGATCAGCTCGTGCATGATCTGGTGCAGGTAGGTGGCCACATTCTGGTCCACCTTGAAGCCCAGCCTCATGCGCACGCGGAAGAGGTAATTGGTGCCGAAGTTCTCCACTGAGTACTTGCGGGTGTAGGGGGCGTCCGTGGTCTGGACCGAGACCGCCCACCAGGCCCGGGCCCGCTTGGGTCGGTTGGCGAAGATGGAGAAGAAGATGTCGGTGTCCAGCCGCCGCATCTCCGCGTCCGAGGTCAGATAGACCAGGTTGTCTGCATAGTAGGGGACGCGGAAGTCGTTGTGGAGCATCTCCAGGGCGGGCAGGCACTCCTTGGCCGTCATATGCCGCCGCTGCGAGCGCTCCACCTTGGTGCCCACGTCCCAGGTGTACATGATGTAGAGGATGGCCGCGGTCAGCAGCATGGTGAACCAGCCACCGTGCATGAACTTGGCCATGGAGGCCATGAAGAAGAGGATCTGGATGGCCAGGAAGACCAGGGCGAAGAGTAGGGAGAGCGCCCTCTTGCCGTCGTGCCAGATGTAGTCGGCCAGCAGGACGGTTGTGGTGATCATGGTCACCGTCAGAGCCAATCCGTAGGCGGCCGAGATGTGCTCGGAATCCTTGAAGATGGCCAGCACAGTCAGGGTGGCCGCGCACAGGACCCAGTTGATAGTGGGGATGTAAAGCTGGCCGCGGGTACGCGCCGGGTAGCGCACCTGCAGGTGGGGCATCCAGTTGAGACCGGTGGCCTCCGAGACCATAGTGAAGGCGCCCGTGATGAGGGCCTGCGAGGCGATGACGCCGGCCGTCACGGACAGGAGGACCGCCACGTAACGCACGGTGGTGGGCATCATCTGGAAGAAGGGGTTGAGCCCGTCCACACCTTGCAGGGCCTTATTGTCGCTGTTGCGCAGGATCCAGGCCCCCTGGCCGAAGTAATTGAAGACCAGAGCGACGTTGATGAAGGGCCAGGTGGCATAGATGTTGCCGCGACCCACGTGGCCCATATCAGAATAAAGAGCCTCGGCTCCCGTGGTCGACAGGAAGACCGTGCCCATGATGGTCAGACCCACCGGATTCTGCGGGCTAAAGAGGAAGCGGATCCCGTAGACCGGATTCAGGGCCTCGAAGATGGACCAGTCGTTGCCGATGCAGTAGATGCCGATCAGGGCCAGGAAGGCGAACCAGACCATGACCACGCTGCCGAAGACCTTGCCGATCCGCTCGGTTCCACGCGACTGGACCGCAAACAGGATCAGGATGATCACGAAGGTGATGACCATGGTCAGGTTTCCGTTTTCACGGAAAATCGGAGTCAGGACGGGGATGGTCTTGAGGCCTTCGACTGCCGAGGATATGGAGACCGCCGGGGTCAGCACCGAGTCAGCCAGGAAAGCTGCGCCGCCGACCATGGCAGGGATGGCCAGCCATTTGCCGTAGTGCCGGACCAGAGTGTACAGGGCGAAGATGCCACCCTCGCCCTTGTTGTCGATGCGCATGGCCACCAGGACGTATTTGACCGTGGTAATCAGCGTGATGGACCAGAAGACCAGGGAGAGCATGCCCAGCACAGCCGCCCTGTCCACACGGGCCATACCGCCTTGCCCGGCCACGAAGGCCTGCATGGTGTACAAGGGCGAGGTGCCGATGTCGCCGTAGACCACGCCCAGGGCCACGATGCACATGCCCAGACTGATCCTGTCTGGCGAGGCTTGTACCCGTCGCCACCAGCGGCCCAGAGGACCCTTTGGCGGGGTGCGGCGACGCTGGGCCGCCCGCTGGGCCTCGCGCCGGACCCGCTTGAGCTCGTTCTCCTCCTCGCGCGTGCGGGATTTGGCCGAGATCTTTGGGGCCTTGGTAAAGCTCTCCGGGGGAAGTATCGATTCTTTGGCCAACCGACCCTTACGAGAGGCCGTCGTCGGCTTCGCCGCTTTTTCGCCGGATAACCGGGGTGGTTCGTCAGCGCCCCTGCCATCATCCTGAGCCGCCAACTCATGCCGCTCATCCGCCATAGAGCCCTCCATCGGCCAATGCCTTCACTCATCTACTTCCGGGTGCCGTATGTTGCTGTTCGCGCACACGTGCGACGACAACCGTAGCACTCTCCCCCCACACTCGGCAGGGGCGATTCAGACCGCGACACACCATTAGTTTAATCCCGGTCTGGCACCATCCGTCGGACCTCCTTTACAAGCCGTAAACCCGGCGCGTGGTGGCTGCCGTCGCTTTGGCCACCTGGGCCAGGGGGCAATCCAAGGCATCGGCCATGGCCCGGAGGGTATAAGGAATCATGTAGGGGGAGTTAGTGCGTCCCCTGTAGGGCATAGGACTCAGGTATGGTGCATCGGTCTCCACCATGATGTGGTCCATGCCGACCACGGACAGGGCCTGGCGGATTCCCTCGTTGCCCTTGTAGGAGACCGTCCCTGAGAAACTTAGATACCAGCCGTGCTCGGCGACAACCTGAGCCATCTGCGCATCCCCCGAATAGGAGTGGAAGATCGTGCGCTCGGGAGCGCCATCCTCCAGCAGGGTCTCAATGACCTGCCGGTGGGCGTCGCGGTCGTGGATCTGCATGGGCAGATCCAGCTCCTTAGCCAGGGCGATGTGATCGCGGAAGGCCTGCCGTTGAATCTCTTCGGCTCCCTGTCCAGTTCGGAAGAGGTCCATGCCCGTCTCCCCGATGGCCACCACCTGGTCGGGATACGCGTGAACCAGGCGGGCAACCTCTTCAAGCGCCTGCTCGAAAGAAACTTCATGCCAGGGCTGATATTTCAGAGGCAGTCCGTCCGGTCCCGGCACCCCTCGGTGGCCGTGCAGGACGGCTTCATTGGGATGGATGGCCAGGGCCGCGTGGACCACCCCGGGATGGGCTAGGGCCAGGTCCACCGCCGTCTGCAGATTGGGCAGTTCACAGCCCACGTCGATAGCACCGACCACGCCTACTGCCCGGGCCCTTTCCAGCTGCTGGTCGACCGAGCGGACGGGTACCGGATCCTGCCCGCGCTCCCTGGCCTGCCGATCCATCTCCTGGGCAAAGGGGACCACAGAAGCCATGTGGGTGTGATCGTCGATAACTCCAATGCCTTCGGGCAGCGGCTCGGGGTCGGGAGCCCAGCTGCGGTCACGGTGATGTCTGCTCATGATCCACAGTCTAAGGTCCAGTGCGACCCAAACTGCGACCCGCCCGGACGGACGGTGCCGACAAATGGAACGCCGGCCGCTAGAATCGCCCATGACGGCCCTGGAACGGCCGGAACGGAAGGGCAAAGAAGCGCCCGCCGCCACGGTACCTTTGCCGTAAGCAGGAAAGGTGGAACATGTCTACGGATTGGCAACCCTCGTTCGAGGCGACCAACGCCTACCTCTTCGTCCACTTCACCGGACATGAACAGGCCGAGACGGACGAGCAGCTCTACTTCGCCCTCAGCCGCGATGGCCTGCACTGGCATGACCTGCGGGCCCAAGGAGACCCGGTGCTGACCTGGAGCGAAGGCGAAGGTGGCGTGCGCGACCCCTATGTCGTGCGAGGACCTGACGGTCTCTTCCATATCATCGCCACCGACCTGTCCGTCTACCACAGGAGCGGCTGGCAGGAAGGCCGGGCCACCGTGGACGGATCCACCGGCCTGGTCATCTGGGATTCGCCTGACCTGGCCCACTGGGGCAGACCGCGCCTGGTGGATGTGGCCTCGGCCATTCCCAAGGCCGGCATGGCCTGGGCGCCGGAGGCCTGCTGGGATGCCGACAGGAAGCAATGGATAGTCTTCTGGGCCACGGCTGCCGCCAACAGCGCCGAGGATCCGGCCGCATCCGACCTGGCCAACGAGCTGGGCGACGGCATCAACATGTACTACGCCACCAGCGCTGACCTGATCACCTTCTCCCGCCCGGTGAAGTGGATCGACCGCAGCAACGGGATCATCGACACAACCATGCTCAAGGCGCCCGACGGCTGGTGGTACCGGGCCTCCAAGGATGACCAGATCACCCTGGAACGCACCCGGAACCCCTATGCGGTCACCCATGAGTTGGTGCGCACGGACGATGACCAAGCCTGGTCCTACCTGTCCAATCTGACCGACATCTTCGGCCAGGGACGCTACTCCTCGCGTTATCTGGAGGGCCCCGAACTCTTTCTCTACAACGATGCTGACGCCACAGGATCCGACGGCCGGGCCATGCCTTTCGGCCTGATCTGTGACCAGTTCGCCGAGGGCCGGGGCTACCTGCCCTTCCGTTCGGCTGATCTGTCTTCTAGAGAGCAGCAGGACTGGGCCCTAGTCACGGACATGAACTTCGGCCGGCTGACCAAGCGGCACGGATCCATCATGCCCATTACCGAGAGCGAGTATCGGATTCTGAAGCGGACCCTGACCCGCTAAGCGGCTTCTTGGCGGGTTCGAGCACATGTAGGTCCATCTGGGGCGGAGACGGCAAAATACCGCCCCCCCCCCGTTTACCAACCAGAGAGTCAGTTCTTGGAAGCCTGGATTTCGGCGGCCCATCCGTCTACGAAACGATGGACAACCGTATTCCAGTCACCTGTCCCCTGCGCGTACTCCAGCATGGCATCATATATATTGTTTTGATAGGTAGCAGAAGGTTGCATAGTGTGAACCCAAGGAATCTTCTCGGTTTTCGACTTAGTATCCTTCTGGGATATTTCAACCAGAGGATTGTCAGTCTTAACATCAGCAAAGCTCTTGAAAGGTGTGGTGAATCCCATATCTTCGCTCATGGCTTTCTTACCCTCGTCGGAAGTAACGACCCATTTCAGGAAGTCTTCAGTGGCTTGCCGGTCCTGCTTGGATGCCTTCTTGTTGATGCACCAGTAGTTCATGGTTCCGGTGGTCAGCCCTTGTTTCTCCTCGCCCTTAATGCCGATGTACATAGGGATCATTCCCACATTTTCCGGCTTAAAGCCTGCATCGCGCAGGTCGGTCCATGCCCAGGTACCGTTCTGGTATAAGGCTGCGCTGCCGGTAGCAAACTCAGAGTTGGCATCATCCAGAGTCATGGAACCGAGCTTGGATGGTTCGACGGTGGAATCTTTGAGATAGAGGTCCCAAATCTGTTTGAATTCCGGTAGGTATGTGCCCTTAATACTCGCGGGCTGCTTTTGGACTGTATTTTCATCCTTGAATTCATAATAGAGAGGCACAGCGGCAAGCTGCTGGCCGAAACGCCAATTGGAAGAGGAATCCATGCCTGCCGAAGTGAAAGCCCCCTTGATCCCAAGCTCATCCTTATGCTTCTGCAGACCGTCGGCAACGGCTTTGAGTTTCTGGAAGGATTTGATTTCACGCGGGGACTTGACTGCGGCATCAGACAACTTGCAGTACTTATCCAGAATTTCCTTGTTATAGATGATACCGATAGACTCGGTTACAAATGGAACAGCCACTACGTGGCCGGCATCATCTTTGAGAGCCGTTGACTTGTCTTCGAGTTGCTTGTATGGTTCAGTCCCCGAAATATCAGAGACGTAGTCCTTCCAAGTCCTTAAGCCCACGGGCCCGGTGACCTGAAAGAGGGTGGGGGCCTCCGTCTTGGACATCTCGGATTTCAATGCCTGATCGTAGGTCCCGGAAGCGGCCGTTTGCACATGAACCTGGACTCCGGTCTCGTCGGTGTATTGCTTAGCAAGATCCTCCCACTGCGTAGCCACCTCCGGCTTGAAGTTCATATAGTAGACCTTGCCCCCTGAGGCCTTGCTCTCGTTTTTGCTGCCCTGGCCGCCGCACCCAGCCAGACCAGCAATCCCCATGGCCAGAGTCACACCGACCACTGTCAGTTTCCGTATGCTTCTTTGCATAATGGTTCCTTTCGTTTTTATTAATTTGCAAATTTTGCACCAGCGAACGCCGAATCTTCTTCCATTGCCTTCTTGAGAGAAAAGGACACGGCCGCTTCGGGAGATCATCCCTTCACCGCTCCAGCCGTCACACCGGCGATGATGTATTTCTGGCAAAAGATATAGAAGATAATGATAGGAATAATGGTCAGCACTAGGCAGCCCATCATGGCCCCCATATCCACAGCCCCGTATCCGCCTTTGAGATATTGGATAGCAATGCTGGCAGTCTTGTATTTTCTCATATCAAGCGTCAAGTAGGGCAGAAGAAAGTCATTCCATATCCACATGGTCTCCAAAATGGCCACCGACACCAAACTAGGCCTCATGATTGGGACCAATATCGTGAAGAAGGTCCGAGGCACACTGGCCCCGTCGATCATGGCAGCCTCTTCGATATCCATTGGCAGAGACTTGATGACACCTGTAAACATGAAAACGCACATACCGCAGCCGAATCCCAGGTAGAGCACCCAGAGCCCCCATGGCGTGTTCAGCCCCAACATGTCAGCTATCTTCGAGAGCGGGAACATGACCATCTGGAACGGGACGATCATACTGAAAAGAAAAAGCAGGTAAATGACTTTAGAAGGAATGTTATTGACCCGAACTATCCACCAGGCACACATGGATGTACATAGCAACATCAGGCCTACCGCCCCCACGGTCACAACCACGGTCCAGCCGAAGCTGGCAATGAGATTGGTTCGTCGTATTCCACGGGCATAGTTTTGTAAACCTACGAATGTCTTTGAGGTCGGCAGCGAGAAAGTGCTTTGCGAGATGTAAATCTTGTTCTTGAAAGAGTTGACTACCACCAAGGCAATGGGAAAGACCCAGAAAATGGAAAGTAATGCGAAGACAACTGTCCAGACCCATCCATGTTTAAGATCAGTCCTTTTCATGCCGTCACCTCCTTCCGAGTCGTCAGTCTGTTCTGGATCAGGGCCACGATGGCAACGATGATGAAGAAGATCACGGCTTTGGCCTGACCGACGCCCTCATAGCCAGTACGTCCATAAAAAGTCCGGTAGATGTTCAAGGCCAGCATTTCTGAAGTGTTGGAAGGTGCCCCATTCGTCAAAGCCAGGTTCTGGTCGAAAAGCTTGAAACCATTGGTTACAGTCAAGAAGGTGCATACGGTAATGCTGGGCATCATCAAGGGGATTGTAACCTTGAAAAGAATCTGTCTGGACGATGCTCCATCGACAGCGGCAGCCTCCATCACGTCATCGGGTAGGGCCTGCATTCCAGCTATGTAGATGACCATCATGTATCCGATCTGTTGCCAGCACATGAGAATGACCAAGCCCCAGAATCCATAGGTCCCCGAATAGGTCAGTGATCGGCCCCAGTGTCCGAAGACCGCATTCAGAAGCAACTGCCAAACATAGCCCAGAATGATCCCACCTATCAGGTTGGGCATGAAGAACACAGCACGGAAAAGGTTCGCCCCTTTCATCGCCTTGGTGAACATGTAGGCCACGAAGAATCCGGCAACATTGACCACTAGGGTAGTAACTAGAGTAAATAGAACTGTAAAGACCAAGGCGTGCTGAAATTCCTTGTCAGAAAACACCCCTCGGTAGTTGTCCAATCCCACCCAGCGTGAATCGCTGACGGTGGTGAACCTGGTAAAGCTCAAGTAAACCCCCATGATGAATGGGACCAGAAACCCTATCAGAAACGCCACAATGGTTGGCAGGAGAAAGACGATCCACCATCGGCGTATGGTTTTACCAATCATTGATGTCATAATTGGCCTTCTTTCTTATATTGAACCGGTTCAACACCGAAGTGGCGAAAAGTGTCCGTCCAATTCGGCGTTGGGTATAGCCTCAGAGCTAGATCAGACCACGCAGACCATGGTCCTTACCATCCCTGGCGAAGAGAGGCACTACGTCCAGTGGGGCCTGAGCATCGACGGTGGACCCGCCTCTGTAATCCTCACCGGTTGACAAGCAAGTCCATCTCACTTTTTCATCCCCGGGAAGATAGACCCGCCGGCTATTGACACCGGCATCAGTAACCGGAGCAACCAAAAGGTCGGGACCGAACATGTATTCATCGGCGATATCGGAACAGTTCGCATCGTCTTGAAACTCATAAAAAAGCCCGCGCACGATTGGATCGCCATCCTCATGGGCGATTTTGAAAAGTTCGCGCAGATATGGACGCATGGCCTCTCTAATAGTGATATACTTGCGAAAGACTGCCTCTACTTGCTCCCCGTAACTCCAAGGCTCATTGTCGGCGCCGGAAGGCAGACGGGGGGTGCCGTCTGATGCGTAGATCAGTTCCTTGGAATGGCCGTCCTCACCAATACGGCTGCGGTTGCCATGGTTTCGCATGACGGGCAGGAAGCAGGAGAAGGCACACCAGCGCATCAGGAGCTCTTTGAACTGGGGGTCTTCGATGTCCCCATCGTGAAAGCCGCCCATGTCGGTGGTGAACCAGGGGATACCGGCCATGCCCATATGGATAGCGCAGGTGATCTGTGCCTTCAGATCCTGGAAGGAGGATCCCACATCCCCCGACCAGACCAGAGCCCCATACCGCTGCGAACCAGCCCAGGCGCAACGAGTCAGATTCACGATCTGACCCTCCCGGCCCGCCTCCATCTGGCCCTCATAGAAGCCCTTGTTGTACTCCAGGGGATAGATGTTCCCCACCTCCACATTAGGCCCGGCATAATACCGGTAATTGGCGAAATCATACGTCCCGTACTCAGGCTCAGCCTCATCCAGCCAGAACGCATCCACTCCCTTGTCAACATAGTTGCGCTTGCAAAGATCCCAAACAAACCTGCGAGCCTCAGGATTAGTCGCGTCATAAAACTGGTTGGGCTCTACGAACATCATGCCAACATCAATTCCCTGCTCTGCATTAACCAGGAGGTTGTTGGCATGCATATAGGCGTAATTTTCGCTGGATAATGCTACTTGGGGCCAGATGGAGACCATGACCTTGACGCCTTGGGCATGCAGACGCTCGCACATGCCCTTAGGATCAGGCCAGAATTCATCCTCGAACCGGTAATCGCCCATATGTGGCCAATGGAAGAAGTCCACCACCACAACATCCAGCGGGATCCCACGACGGCGGAACCCCTCCACCACATCCTCCACCTGGCGCTGATTCCAATAACGCAGCTTGCACTGCCAAAAACCCAACCCCCACTCCGGCATCACCGGTGCATGCCCCGTCACATCCGCATACCGACGCACCACAGTCCGCGGCGACGAGCCCGCCGTCACCCAATAATCAATCTGCTGCGTCGAATTCGCGCGCCACCTGGTCCCATTTGACGCAAACGACACCCGACCAACCGCCGGATTATTCCACAAAAACCCATACCCAGCACTCGACACCACAAACGGCACCGACGCCTGGGAATTCCGATGTGCCAGCTCAAACGAACACCCCTTCAAATCCAACCTATCCTGCTGATACTCACCCATCCCATACAAACACTCATCATTAGGAGCCAGGAATGAGGCCGCCGCCGATAGAGCACCGCCGCCGACTGGCTCGTACTGGCGGGCTTTCAGATTCAAGGAACCGCCCGAGGGCATTTCGCGGAAAAGGGTCTTTCCAGCATCATCCAAGAAGGTCAACGAGCATCGACTCTGGATACCGCCAGCACCTGCGTTGAATGCCTCCTCGATGGTCAACCTGACAGTCAAAGCACCATTAACCAACTCGGCAACCGAGCCGTCCTGGCTAACGGTCACTTTGGGTCGGCCAATGCACGTTAATTGGTTCTTGGGCAGGAGAGCCCAGTCGGTGTCAAAGATCTTGTGTTGCTTAGATGCTCTGACGCGAACACTATCGTCGCCCCAAGGCTCGACCTGCAAGCACTCTCCATCACCCATCCATCTGATGATTTCGCCCCTGACTGTAAATGATGAGAACATGCTCTCGTCCTTCCCTTCCTGCGCAAACTTCCTTGTCTTCAACCCCCTGCAACATCACAGGCGGAATCATTCGTGATCGCTTCACTCACCAAAGCACCGACTACGCAAGACTCGACATCAGCTTCTGCGACTGGATTCTTGAGGAATCCTAGTTGGTACCGATTTAGTGAACCGGTTCAACTAAATAGTATACTAGAGCTTTCCTATTAACTTCGCAACTTTTGGTGACTCGGTTCAAAGACTGAGTATCGAACCTTCCTCATGCCAGGTGGTATCTACTAAGGTGGTACGTGGCTCACTTCCTGGGTGCTCGATCCGCCAGAGCAAAGTATCCACCACAGCCGATGCGATGGCCCTGGTATTGATGGTTACCGTGGAGACCGGCATTCTCATCTTTTCATAAACTACATCGGCCAGGAGAACGGCGATCGAAATGCCGCCGGGTACCGCCACATCTTCCTGCGTCAACTCCATGCGAGCACCAACGGCCATCTCCTGATCTTCAATGATCACACCCGTAACGCCAGGATGTCGCTGTATGGCCTGCCGTAGAGACCACCCAGACTGACCACCGAACCACTCTCGCTCGATTCGTAGACCGTTGCGCTCAGCTTCCATGTCGGCAGACCGGGCAAAACGGAGAGAATAGTTCAAAGGGTTCGGATCGCTTGCGTCAAAGTTAGAGATCAAAAGAATACGCCGATGTCCATTGCACGCAAAATGAGCCACCAGGTC
The DNA here is from genome assembly GCF_003202755.1 of Bifidobacterium asteroides. Taxonomy (GTDB): domain Bacteria; phylum Actinomycetota; class Actinomycetes; order Actinomycetales; family Bifidobacteriaceae; genus Bombiscardovia; species Bombiscardovia asteroides_F. Next base: position 218,085 of record NZ_QGLK01000001.1, on the reverse strand, counting down.
AGTTGCTGCCTGTTCAAAATTCGTATCAACCACATCCATACCGCCAGTCTGCTCGGGCATTCCGAAGAGAACGGTGGGAATACCAGCTGCGAGCGCAGTCGCCACCCGGGTATCGTAGCTGTTCACATCCATGAGAATAAGCCCGTCAATCTTCCGTGCCAGAGCCGCATCTTCAATTTCCTTGCGACCATCCTCATCAACCATCAGAAGGAGGTCATACCCAAGTTTCCTGGCATGGTTTGAAAGCCCAGTGAAATAGATTCCCTTTAGAAGGGGAGATGAGACAACGTCTTCAATATCAGAGGTAGCCACGCCCAGAGTCATAGTGCGGGAGGTAGAGAGAGCACGGGCGGAGTGGTTAACGGTATACCCGAGCTTTCGCATGGCTTTGCGGACCTTGGTGGTCGTTTTCCTGCTAATTTTCGGGTTGCCCGATATAACGTAAGAGACGGTAGTCTTCGACACGCCAGCCTCTCGGGCAACATCAAGTATATTAACCATACGCACTCCCAAAATCCATGCCCTAGAAGACGGACCGAGAAGTCCTAGGCCTCGGTTCAACAGTATAGGGGTCAGAACGACGTGTGCAGCTTCTCACATGATCCGCTTACAATGACATCCAGATCAAATCGACCTATTTTTCAGAGTCACTCATATGACCCATTCAGTCTGAACTGTGATCTCTAAAGTGCCTTTACAACTTGCCACGATCAGACGAATATAATCGCCTATCCGCCTGAGACTGTTGAGAAATCCATCTGCATGGGCGGCATCCACGCTAATCAGACTTTTCCATGCCCAAGGCAATCCTGCACCCATCAACTCATAAAGCTATCAATACAACACATATGCGTTAGCCAAGAGTTCCTCTTCGGTTACGACACACCAATCAAAAAGCCCGTCATATGTCATATATAGGTCTCAACGCCTTATTCATTATGATCGTTTGTTTAGGCATTCTGCCATTCCCAATTCGACACTAAGCAACTTCATGCACGACTTTCGCTCGAGACTCAAACCTCCCGGGGATGCCCCTGGACTTTGATCTGTATCTGAGGCCCGGAAAGCCGCTCAAGTCTTACTCCATCCTTAGTCACCTTCACCTGAAAGCGAGTATCCCTGACCTGCAGCTGGTAGGAGAGAGACTTCCACTCTTTAGGTAGGCGGGGGTCGATGCTCAGCCCGGTTCCACCGGTGTCCCGCAAGCCGCCGAAGCCGCAGACCAGGCTGGACCAGACACCTCCGCAGGCAGCTAGGTGGATGCCGTCGGTCGTGTTGGCATGCAGATCGTCCACGTCCGTAAACAAGGAGCGACGGAAGTACTGCATGGCTAACCGATCATGCCCCACCTCGGCAGCAAGGATGGACTGGGAGGCTGCCGACAGAGTCGAATCCCCGGTGGTCAGCGGATCGTAGTAGTCGAAGTCAGCCCGCTTCTGCTCCGGGGTAAACCAGGAGCTGAGCAGGTAGAGAGCCATAACCACGTCGGTCTGCTTGAGCACCTTGTGCCGGTAAATGACCAAGGGATGGTAGTGCAGCAGCAGGGGCCTGGCCGTGAACCGGTCGAAGTGCCAGCGGGGGCGTTGCATGAACTGGGCATCCTGGGCATGGACCCCCTCCTGATCATCAAAGGGGACAAACATGGCCTCAGCCGCACTGGACCATTTACTGGCCTCCTCATCGTCGAAGTACAGCCTTTCACGTATGGCGCCGATCAGGTCGGGGTGCTTCTCGCGTAAGTGCTGGTAAGCCTTGTAAGCAGCCAAGAGGTTGAACCGAGCCATCTGGTTGGTATAGAGGTTGTCGTCAACCAAGACCGTGTACTCGTCCGGCCCGGTCACGCAGTGGATGTGGAAGCGGCCATCCTCCTTGTAGCGCCCCAGGCTCATCCAAAGACGGGCCGTCTCCACCAGGATGTCTATACCCTCAGCCTGCAGGAAGTCTTCATCGCCGGTGACCTGCACATACTGGGCCACCGCGTAGGCGATGTCGGCATCGATGTGGTACTGGGCTGTTCCCGTGGGGAAGTAGGCGGAGGCTTCCTCGCCGTCAATGGTCCTCCAGGGGAAGAGGGCGCCATTCAGGTTGAGCGTGCAGGCCCTGCGCCTGGCGGCAGGCAGCATCATGTAGCGGTAGTGAAGGACAGCCCTAGCCCGGGCAGGCGCTGAATAAATCAGGAAGGGAAGAATGTAGATCTCGGTGTCCCAGAAGTAGTGACCGCTGTAGCCGGACCCACTCAGACCCTTGGCACCCACGCCGTTCTCGATCTGGGCCGTGGACTGGGCCAGCTGGAAGAGCTCCCAGCGCACCATCTGCTGGGTACGACCGCCATCGTCGGCCTGGATGCGGATATCCTGACGCTCCCAGAACCGGTCCAGCCACTCCCGCTGACGCTGCTCTAGCTCATCCAAAGAAAGAGTGCTGACCTCCTCCAACCTATCGCGGCAGTCCTCGACCAGATTCCTGGTCCCCTCGCCCCGCGTCTGCACGACCAGACCATTGCCGCTGGTGCCGGCCGGAAGGATGGGGTGGCTGCGGTAGACCGCATAACGGACCAGACGAGTGGAACCGCCCTTGGGCACGTCCATACGCCAGCCGGAGCCTTCAACAGGCCGACCGTCCCTGAACTGCCGAACACCCAGGGCCAGGCTGAGCCGTGAATTATTGCAACGAAAGACCCTGCAATCCGAACTCAGCTCTCCATAAACAGCATTGTCCAACACCTCGTGGATTCCGCAGCCGTCCACAAAGGTCGACTTGCGGGGATCACTGGAGTTGACATGGCGGGGGTTGTCCGCGTTGACCGGACCCTCGACCACCACAGCCATATCCCGGTCGGGCGACTCAACGGTCAGCGTGCAGACGCTCAGGCTGCGGTCATACAGGCAGACCATACGGGTGAGCACGGTCTTCAGGTGGATGCCGTGGCCCAGATCGTACAGATTGGTGGTGGTCGCGATTCCGGTTCGGAAGTCCAGACGCTGAGTGGTCTTCTCCGGCCGGCCCAGAGGCAGCCCCTCCACCTTAAGGGTGAAGTCCGAAGCATCAGGCACTCCTTGGATCAGCTGACCCACTCGGGCGTATCCGTAGGCGCTTTCAGGGTGGGCTATGCGGAAAGTGTCATGGAAGCCACTTAGGAAGGTGCCGTTGCCCAGGCAGCGTTCCCCGCCTCCTTCGCCTCTGACACCGACGGATCCATTGGTGACCGAAAAGACTGTGGCACTGACCGCGTCGGGCCGTCCGACCTCGCTCAGACCCCAGTCCTCCACAGGGAAGCGTTCCGCATCCAGATCCGGATCCTCCGCCAGCGCACGCTCGCCGGCATCGTCGTCGATCAGCTCAATCAACTGGTCCACCACCAGGTCCGCACCCGCCTTGAGCAGCTGCTCGCGGCCGGCGCCCCTGTTCACGCCCACAACCAGGCCGAACCTACCCGCGTGACCGGCGGCTACACCAGAGAGGGCATCCTCGACCACAACAGCATCCTCGTTGCGCAGACCCAGCACCTTGGCCGCATAGGCGTAGGTGTCTGGGGCCGGCTTGCCCTGAAGGCCCATCTCGTCCTTGAGGTTGCCATCCACCACTGTGTCGAAGTATCCGGCAATTCCAGCGGCTTGGAGGACTTCAGCCGTGTTGCGCGAACTGGACACCACAGCCAGACGCTTCTTGTCAGTGCGCAGGTGCCTGAGCAGATCCACCGTGTCCGGGTAAGGATCAATGCCCTTCTGCTTCAGCATCCGCTCAAATGTCATGTTCTTGCGATTGCCGTATCCGCAGACGGTGTCCAGCTGCGGATCGTCATCGGGGCTGCCCCAGTCAAGCTCAATGCCTCTGCTGCGCAGCAGGGCATCGACACCGTCATAGCGGGGCCGACCATCCACATAGGCGTAGTAGTCCTGCTCCGTATAGGCCGGGACGTTCGCGGGCAGGACCTGATCGAACAACGCCTTCCAGGCGGCCTTGTGCAGGATGGTCGTGGGCACCAACACCCCATCCAGATCGAAGAGCACACAGGCGAATTGGGCAACCTTCATGGTTACTCATCCTATGGGTCTTCCATGACGAAAGAACCCGGCGGTTCGAAGAACCGCCGGGCGAGAAGAGAGAGAAGAAGGGGTTCAGTTATCGGGGCCGCACGACCCCCATCGGCCAGTACCTCAACCGACAGAACTAATATAACCAGCGCTACCTTGGAGGAAGTACCCGAAAACCTCAAAGTTCTCTGTGAATCATAAACTGTGGTCTGAGTATGCGTCGTTCGGGCGAGTCGACCGTCACTTGCCCTGGCCTTCCAGTTTGGCTTGCTCGGCCTCGAAACGGGCACGCTCCTTGGCCTTGCGGCGATCCAGCTGCTCCTGGAAGCGGTCCAGCTCCTCCTGCACGGCTTCCTTGGGAATGCGGGGGAAGATGGGCGTGGGCCGATCGATTGGCGTGCCGTCCCTGAGAGGCTCGCGCGCCCAGGGATGAACAGTCTCCCCCAACCGGTAGTCGCCGGTGATGATGGGATAGTGGAAGTCGGACCGATCCAGATCGTCAACCTCCTCGACACGAGGCAGGGGCGAGAAGGTGCCCTTGCCGCCCATGGCCTCCCAGACCCGCTGAGAGGCATGTGGCAGGAAGGGGGCCAGCATGGTGTTGGCGTCCAGCACGGCCTGAGCGGCGGTATGCAGGACGGCGGCCAGACGGTTTTGGTCCTCCTTAATTTTCCAAGGTTCCTGAGCGGAGATGTACTTGTTGATGTCGCCCACCAGGGCCATGGCCTCGACCAGAGCAGCCTTCTGGCGATGGTGCTCGATCAAGGACCCCACAGTATCAAAGGCCTGCAGGCTGCGATCCAACAGGGCGCGGTCCTCCTCGGTCAGCCAGGATTGCTCTACGGCGGGGATGCTGCCGAAGTCCTTGTTGAGCAGGTTGGCCACGCGGTTGACCAGGTTGCCCCAGGATGCAGCCAGCTCTTCGTTGTTGTGCCGGACGAACTCTGCCCAAGTAAAGTCCGAATCCGAGGTCTCCGGCCCGGCGATGGAAATGTAGTAGCGGACTGCATCAACCGGATAACGTGCCAGAATGTCCTTGACGTAGATGACGATGCCTCGGGAGGAGCTGAACTTCTTGCCCTCCATGGTCATGAATTCGCTGGCTACCACCTGCTCAGGCAGGTTGAGCTCGCCGTAGGATCCCGGCTGTCCGCCCTTGGATCCCTGCCCGTTGTAGGCCAGAATCTCCGAGGGCCAGATCTGTGAGTGGAAGGTGATGTTGTCCTTGCCCATGAAGTAGTAGCCCAGGGCCTTGGGGTCATTCCACCACTTGCGCCATGCTTCGGGGTCGCCCTGACGGCGGGCCCATTCGATGGATGCCGACAGGTAGCCGATGACGGCGTCGAACCAGACGTAGAGCTTCTTGTTGGGGTCGTCGACCCACCCGTCCACCGGCACTGGAATGCCCCAGTCAATGTCGCGCGTGATGGCCCGTGGCTTGACCTCCTTGAAGAGTCCCAGGGAGAAGTTGAGCACGTTGCTGCGCCAGCCCTTGCGGGTCTTCAACCAGGCCAGGTTGGCCTCGGCCAGGGCGGGAAGATCCAGGAAGAAGTGCTTGGACTCCTCAAACCGAGGCGTCTCCCCATTGATTTTGGACACAGGGTTGATCAGCTCGTCCGGATCCAGCTCGTTGCCACAGTTGTCACATTGGTCGCCGCGAGCGCCATCGGCACCGCAGATGGGGCAAGTCCCCTCAATATAGCGGTCTGGGAGAGTCCGACCGGTGGAAGGCGAGATAGCCACCTTCTGTTGACCCTCATAGATGTAGCCATTGGCCCGGCACTGACGGAAAAGCTCCTGCACCACCTTCTCGTGATTGCCGGTCGTGGTCCTGGTGAAGAGGTCATAGCTGAGTCCCAGATCGCACAGGTCCTTGACGATGACCCGATTATAACGATCAGCGATCTCCTGGGGACCTACTCCTTCGGCGTCAGCCTCCACCAGGATGGGAGTGCCGTGCTCGTCGGTCCCCGAAACCATAAGGACATCATTGCCCTTCATGCGTTCGTAGCGTGCATAGACATCCGAAGGGACGCCGAACCCAGCGACGTGGCCGATGTGACGGGGCCCATTTGCGTAGGGCCAGGCGACGGAAACAAGGATATGACTCATACCAGCAAGATTATCGGCTTCGGCCTACAATCCCCCTGCTCGTCCACAAGCCCGCAGGCTGGCGAGCAGATTATCCACAAGTTCACAAATTTAGGCCTCCTTCAGGTAAGCCCGGACACGACCTTTTACAGTCGAACCATGAATCGAGAACACGTGCTCGGGGGAGCGACGTGGGCGCCTGTCACTACCCTTGGCGCCAGCCGCACCCTTAGAGCTACAACCAAGCCGCCAGGCCGGACTCCCCTCACCGACACCGCTCAGCAGTACTTCGGGCCACGATACGAAACAGGCCCAACGCGCACCCGTGGCCGTCCGTCTACAACCGAATTCGGAACCCTGGTCCCTGAGCCCAAACCGCTGCCCAGTCTGATTCAGATCGGGGATCTGCCCGGTCCGCTCAGCCTCAGCCTGCTGGTGAATGAGGGAATCGTGACCTGCCTGGACCGATCCTGTTGCTACCTGAACGAACAGGCGGAGGGACTCTACGGTCGCGCATCCATCGTCATGCCCATGGTCCCTTACGGTGCAGCAGCAAGCGGCGGACTGGCGCTCTGGGTGTGGATCAACGGCCATTTCCCCGATGCCCTGGATATTATCTCCAACTCCCATTTCCGCACGCCGGTTTACGGCAGGCCCCTACGCCCCCATCAGCGACAGCTGGATGCCCGTTATCTGATGAAGCTTGGGCGACTCTGGGTGACTTCGCCACTCTGGACAGCCTGTGATTTGGCCTGCGATCCCACGGGCCAATGCAACGGGGAGGACATCATGGCGGTTCTCCATGAGCTTATGGAGCGATATCATGTCAGCTGCGGATCCTGCGAAGCGCTTCTGTCCTCCAACCCCCGTTGGCCTGGCCACGCTCGAGGACTGGATACCATAAAACGACTCAAGACGATCCTATGAATCAGGCTATGAGGGACGGCCGACGTGGTCATGGCCATCATCGGCACCAGGATCGGATCCGACATCGTCGTGAATCCTCCGCCACTGAACGTATGACCCGGTTTATGACTGTCATCAGCAGCCGGTCGCACCCCTCAATTGAAGACGATTGGAGTCAAGACGAATCCAACAACCTCGAACCAACGGCCGAAGGGCGGGCCCCACCGCCAGAGCCTCCCTTGGTGCCAACGGCACTGATGGCCACAGACCCCGAGACCGACCCGAGCATCCTCTGGACAATCGCCCGAGAAGAGCCCCGGCTGCGCCGGTGGCTGGTGGCCAATCCCGCCGCTTCGCCGGCACTGCTGGAAACCGTCTCACAGCTGGGTGGGCCCGGTGTGCGCAGAGCACTCGAGGTGCTGCTGGATGAAGGGGACGGGAATCAGTCCTCCTTATCCTCTTCAACGGCCAAGGCATAGATCCGCTTGCGATTAGGCAGGCTGCCATCGGCCAAGGGATGCTCGGCAGCCACCCGGGCGATAGCCTCCTTGAGCCGCAGATCCTCGGATCTGGCCAGTTCGCGTGCCAGGTCTGCCAACTGCCGATCATCCATGGCCTCAGGGTCGTTGCGCCTGGCCTCCAAAGCAGAAGCACCAGCCATGACCAGGACCATCTCCCCCCTGGGGGGATCCTCCTGGAGGGAGTGCACAATGTCGCCGACGGTACCCCGCCGGATCTGCTCATGCTCCTTGGTCAGCTCCCTGCAGAGGGCCATGAGCCGGTCGGAGCCGAAGACCTCCTGAAGGTCCTGCATAGCCTGATCAATGCGGTGGGGCGTCTCGTAGAAGACCATGGTCCGCTCCTCGCTGCGCAGAGTGCGCAGATGCCGCAACCGCTCCTGATGTCGGCGGGGAAGAAACCCTTCGTAACAGAAGCGGTCAGTCGGCAGACCGGAGAGAGCCAGAGCGTCCAGCACAGCACTGGGGCCGGGAGCGCAGGTGACCGGTATGCCTCGTTCAATGGCCCGCTTTACGATGGCCATGCCCGGATCGTTGATGGTGGGCATACCCGCATCCGAGACCACCAGCACGCAGGCTCCGTCACGAACCTGATCCAAAATGGGATCGGCCATCCGTCGCTCATTATGATCGTGATAGGCCATAACCCTGCCGCTTACACGCACGCCCAATCGGTTGGCTAAGTCGTAGAGCCGCCGCGTGTCTTCCGCAGCAACCAGGTCCGCCGACTGCAGGAGCTCCACCAAACGTTTCGAGGCATCGGCGACATTGCCAATAGGCGTGGCCGCCAACACTACCGTTCCACGTGAAACACTAGGTGGAATCGGCTTCTCATGACTTTCTCTGCCCTGCATATGTCCATCGCTCCGGCCATTCGTGCTGCTCATGCCTTTAGTATGGCCTAATCTAGGGGTGATGACATCTTTGGCAGGGCTTTCTTCGCAGCATCGCTCCTCCAGACACGGCAGGCACGCCGCCCACCGGTCCGGTCGCCCTGTCATGCTATCTATCTTCAGCTCGCCCATGGGTCAGCACACCAAGGGTCGGGTCAACCGGATCCACAGGCCCTCCCATCGGCAGAGCGGCTGGTTGGCCTGCATACTCATGGCTCTTTTAGGCGGGCTCTTGCGGTTTGTGCGGCTGGGCAGCCCCCGGGCCATCGTCTTCGACGAGACATATTACGTCAAAGACGCCTGGACCATGCTGATGACCGGCGAGCCACGCAATTGGCCCAAAAAAGCCGGCCCACTGAACCTACCCATTGACCAGATCTTCGCCCAGGGGCAGACAAGCGACTGGCTGCCCCAGGCCGAATACGTGGTTCACCCGCCAGTAGGCAAGTGGTGCATCGCCCTGGGTCTCAAACTGTTCGGCGGAGCAGGTAATCCCTTCGCCTGGCGAGTGGCCACCGCTCTGGCCGGCACCATCGCCATCCTGCTGCTCTGCCGTGTAGCTCTGCGCCTCTTCCACAACCTGCCCATCGCCCTGACGGCCGGCTTCCTCATGGCCGTAGACGGTCTGGGCATCGTCATGAGCCGCACCGGCCTGCTGGACAACTTCGTCATGATCTTCGTTCTGGGAGCCTGGCTGTGTCTGATGGGCCATCGGGACTGGGCCAGGGCCAGGCTACGACAATCCTGGGCCAAGGACCAGGCTGATTTCCGCCTGCACTACCGGGTTAAGGTCATTCAGTCACAGGGACAGCAAGGGCAGAAAAGCCGTGTCGAGCTGCCCGTGGCCACCACCGGCCCTTTCATCGCATGGTCCTGGTGGCGGACCGGAGCCGCCCTGCTGCTGGGCCTAGCCACCGGGACCAAGTGGTCGGGCGCCTACTTCTTCGCCGTCTTCGCCCTGATCTCGGTGCTCTGGGATGGCTGGGAGCGTCATCAAGCAGGGTATGGATCCTGGCTGCAGAGCGCCGTTTTCAGGGATGGGCTGCCAGCGGCCTTGCTTATGATCCCCATCTGGGCGGGCACCTATTTGGCCTCCTGGACGGGATGGTTCCTGCACGACGATTCCTTCATGCACAATTGGGCGGCCCAGCACCCTGGCCAAGGCCTGACCTGGCTGCCGGAAGGGCTGCGGTCCCTGGCTGAATACCACCGGCAGATGTGGCGCTTCCACACCACCCTGCATGCCCGCCACCCATACATGGCCAACCCCCTGACATGGCCCCTGCAGATCAGGCCCACCAGCTTCTACTGGCAGAAAATCACGGGCTTCCCCGGCCTGTGCGGACTGGCCAAGGACTCCCCCTGCGTAGCGGCAGTCACGTCCTTGGGCAATCCTCTGACCTGGTGGCTGGGCAGTATCTGCATGATCCTAGCCATCGTCATCGCCGTCGTGGTCAAGCACGGAGATTGGCGGATCTGGGGGGTTCTGGCAGGCATGCTGGCCGGCTGGCTGCCCTGGATCCAATACATGAACCGGACCACTTTCACTTTCTATTCCATCGTCATCCTGCCCTGGATGATTCTGGCCATCTGCTACGTGGTCAACTGGCTGCGGCAGAACTCGGACATCATCCTCTACCGACAGACCATGATCATGGGTCTGACCCTGCTGGGCCTGACCTCGGTCTTCTTCTACCCGCTGTGGACCGCCATGCCCATCCCCTATGACTTCTGGCGCATGCACATGTGGCTGTCCAGCTGGATCTGAGACAAAGGAGGCGGTCGGACAGCGATGCCCAACCGCCTTGCAGCAACCTTCATATGCCTTGTATGCCGTCTTGCTCAGACTGCGCGATCATGGATGATCTGCGCGTACCGCAGACCGGAATCCTTCCAGAGCCGCTCCTGGGTGTCATAGTCGACCCTGATCAGACCGAAGCGCTTGGTGTAACCCAGGGCCCACTCAAAGTTGTCCAATAGGGACCAGGCAAAGTAGCCAGTCACCCGGGCTCCTTCATGGATAGTCCGAGCCACAGCACGCAGGTGCTCCTCAAGATAGGCCACCCGTTGGGGATCGTGCACCCCTTTGCCGCCAGGGAAAGATGGATCCGGGCTGACCTGGTCTTCCCAGGCAGAGCCGTTCTCTGTGATCATAAGATCCAGCTCAGGGAAGCGCTCGGAGACCTCCATGAGCAGGTCGGTCAGCCCCTGAGGCTCCTGGTTCCAGTCCATGGCGGTCAGCGGCCCCTGGGGAGGCAGAGTTTCGACGATATCCTGGGCGGGCATGGGATTGCGCTCGGAACCAGCGCCGCTTCGACCCCGCACATGGTTGGTTGAATAGTAGTTAATGCCCAGCACATCCAAAGGCTGGTGGATTTGCTCCAGATCGCCGTCACGAACGAAGCTCCAGTCAGTGATACCCTCAGCGGCATCATGGATGCGCTGGTCATAGGTGCCGGCCAGCATGGGACCCAGCCAGACCTCGTTGGCGAAGAGGTCAGCCCGGGTCTTGGCCGCCAGATCCTCCGGATCGTCGCTATCGGCCCGGTTGACCTGCAGGTTCAGAGTCACCGATATACGTACCCTGTCGCCCAGCTCGGCACGGATGGCCTGGGCTCCCAGACCGTGGGCAAGATTCAGATGATGGACCGCTGCAAGAGCCTTCCCATAGTCGCAGATGCCGGGGGCATGGCCGCCATTGCCGTAGCCCAGATAGGCCGAGCACCAGGGTTCGTTCAGGGTCGTCCAGGTCTGCACCCGATCACCCAGAGCCTTGGCCAGGACGGCCGCATAGTCGGCATATCGCTGGGCGGTGTCGCGATTGGCCCAGCCTCCAGCCTCCTGCAGGTACTGGGGCAGATCCCAGTGGTAGAGGGTGACCACAGGCTTGATACCGTTTTCCAACAGCATGTCCAGCAACCGCCGGTAATGGTCCAGACCAGCCTGGTTGATGTCACCACCTGCCTGGGGCATAATACGGGGCCAGGCCACAGACAGCCGGTAGGCACCCACCCCCATCTGTTTCATCAGAGCAATATCCTCGGGATAACGGTGGTACTGATCACAGGCGACATCGCCATTGGACCCATCCACTATCCTCCCCGGCTGCCGACAGAAAACGTCCCAGATGGAGTCTCCTCTGCCGTCCTCATGCGCCGCCCCCTCCACCTGGAAGGATGCCGTAGCCGTGCCCCAGGTAAAGTCTTCAGGGAAGGCGAGCCGTTCGTCATTGACCATATGTCCACTCCTCAATTGTGTGACCATTCCTGCCCATCTTCGCACAGGAGGACCGACTACAGGACCGTAGCCGACAGCCCATAAGTCCAGCAACGACGGGTTGTGTTGTCCTCGCAAGGAATCAGACCGGGGAGTACTAGGTGCCAAGGCCGGCTTGTTAAAGTGTGTCTCGGTTCTGGAAAAGCACACATCGATGGAATGGAATGCGATTCATGGGGTTCGTCAACTGGCTGATACACCTGCTCAAGGATCCGCGCAGCGCTATCGCGAGCTGGATCGCCATGGGGCTGGTACCGACCTACGGGTTCATCTTCCTGATCATCTTCATCGAGACCGGCGTGGTTTTCATGCCTTTCCTGCCAGGAGACTCCCTGCTCTTCGCCGCCGGCGTCTTCGCCCATGACCCATCCAGCGGCATGGCTCTGGACGTGCTCCTTCCCGTCGTTTGGTTGGCCCCAATCCTGGGCGACCAGAGCAACTACTTCATCGGACACTTCTTCGGCCGGGCCATCGTCCGTTCGGGGCGCGTGAAGTCACTGACCCCCGAACGAATAGCCAAGACCGAAGGCCTGATTGACAAGTGGGGCCCACTAGCCGTAGTCCTGGGACGTTTTCTCCCCTTCATCAGGACATTCATGCCGTTCATATCGGGCATCTCCGGAATGCGCTGGCGGCGCTTCACCCCGTTCAGCATCCTGGGCGGTCTGATATGGTCCACCCTCTTCACCCTCCTGGGCTACTTCTTCGGGGGCATCCCCGCAGTCCAACAGCATTTCGAGCTGGTCATCATCCTGATCCTGGTCATTTCGGTCCTGCCCACGGTCATCGGCCTGCTCAAGGCTAAATTCGGCCAAAAGCGCGGGAACACGTCGAAGTCGGAATGAGCCTACTCGCTAGACAATCTTGTTTAGTGTACATGTCGATGTCTGCTCTCCTCCGAGCGATATAAGCCGATGCGATTTTTACCTCTTGCTTCGACCATCAAGGCGACACTTTTGCAGAAATCCGCCAAACAGCAGGACACCCTCCGCCAGGACGGCCACCACATCTGCCGCAAGCAGCCCAATTTTCCATGGACTCGGCGATACGCTAAGTCGTGACCGTGGGGGAACACCGTTCATGGCATTGGAATTGACCGTCATATAGAGTATCCGATGGATGGCTTGACGCATGACACCCCTTGCTGTCGGACTGTCATAATCCTCGGCATTGAATCCTGGGGTCTGGATCATGTACATGTCGCTACCGGCACGCAGGGCCAGGTCGCGCTCCGCATGGGACTTGGATAGAAAGAGGTCAGTGATGACCGCCCCGTGGAAGTTCCATTCGCCGCGCAAAATATCCGTGAGCATGCCACGGTGACCAAAGCCAATGACCCCTCCGATCAGGTTCTGCGCAGACATGATCCCGGTCGCTGCCCGCATGATCTTCCTATGTCGGCCTCCCTTGGCGTCCAGGTAGGGCACGGCAGTGACGGCCTCCCGACAGACGATCTGGAAGGGCTTGAGGTATATCTCCCGGATCGCCTGTTCGTTGGCCCATGTGGCCAGTCCCTCTGAGCGGAAGCTCTCCTGGTCATTGAGCACCATGTGCTTGAGGTAGCTAAACACGCCCTTATCCCCAGCTCCCTGGATGCAGGCAGCTGCCAGCTTGCCAGACAACAGACCATCCTCGGAATAGAATTCGTAGACGCGCCCGGCAAAGGGAGAACGGTGTATGTTGACACCAGGCGCGTACCATCCATTGAGCCCGGAGTGCAGCGCCTCCTCACCCAGGCAGGAGCCCATCCGCCGAAGAAGATCCGTGTTCCAAGTGGCCCCCATAACGTTGGCTCCAGCCCAGGAGGATGCTCCCTTGATACTCCAACCCATGGCCCCATCCTTGTCAACGGTCATAGGCTTGCCCAGGGAGAGTAGATCCTTGGTCTGGTAGGCGGCCATAAACAGCAGCTGCTGGATGTCGCTCCTGTCCTTTTTCCAGTCAATCTGATCCAGAAGCTGCTGCCAGCCCGGGTCGGTGTAAGGCTTGGCTCGCAGATCGATCAGCGACAAACGGTTTTTAGCGCCGCTGACCGGCTCCTGGTCGCAATGGACCTGGCTGGTCTTCCCATTGCCCATCGTCGGATCGCGGTGCGGATCGAATCGTTCATAGCGTTTGAACTCATCCAGGGCCGACTGAGGGGCAGCCTTGGTTCGAGCAGGAATAGGTCGCGGCTGACTTCCCCTCCAATCGCTCCGAGTCAGTTGCACCACCGAGGGATCATCCATGTAGGCATTCAGACTTTCGAAATGGTTGCTGACCGGCCTCCATATGCCCGATTCCGGCTTGCCCGTAGGCCTGCCCTCATCATCAAGCGAAGACTGCGCCAGACGGTCGCCCTCCGGAAGATGCTGCCCTTGGAAAACCTGGGTGCGATCGACTGTTACCGTGGCTAAATCAATCAGATCGTGGGCATTGGCCTTCAGCTGGACGGTATAATCGCCCGCCTCAAGCACATAGGCGCCAATGGTGCCATCCTCATTGACATGATGATAGTCATATGAAGCCATGTCATCACGCAGAAAGGCGAGAACAACCTCTTGGCTGGCTCCGGGTTCAAGAATCCTGGTCTTGGCAAAGGCAACCAGAACAGTGGCGGATTTCTCAATATGCTCCGCTCTGTCATGCACGGTATAAGGAGCCGAATAGTATAGCTCCACCACGTCCTTGCCCGGACGCGAACCAATGTTGGTTACACTCACCCTCGCTTCGATGAAACCGTCATCGCGCAAAAACACCCGTCCAAGCGTCTGTCTGAAGGTGGTATAGCTCAGGCCGTAGCCGAAAGGATATGCCACGGCGCCCGGCGACTCCACTGCTCCCTTGCCGTCCAGCTGTCCGTATCTGAATCCCGAGTCTTCAAGGGCTGCTGTCTCGTAATACCGGTATCCCAGGTAGATGCCTTCCCGATATTCGACAAAAGGCCGATCAATGGTTCCGAAGCCGCCATGGGGCACCAAATCACCGATAAGGGTCCGATCGGTGACAGAGGCGTTGTTGTAATGGAACTCACCGAAGTTAGCAAAAGTAGGGTCTGCAGTGAAATCGGTGGGATAGGTATCGGTTGTCCTTCCCGAGGGGTTGACCGTGCCGGCCAGAATGTCGCTGAAGGAGTCAAATCCTCGTGATCCTGCCGTTCCAATCCACAGGATCGCGTCGACTTCATGAGTGCCGCCCATCAGCGGACCGAGCTCTATTGGGTTGGCCGTGTTGAGGGCCACCACTACTGCACCGCAGAGCCGCTTAGCCGCGTCGATGGTACCCAGCTCAGCCTTGGTCAGGGCCAGATAGTGGCGGGTCCCATCCTTATAAGGCTCTGTCCGCTTGTCAATGCCTTCAGACCCGTCCCTCCTTATCATCACCAGCCCCACTGTTCCGGTGACCTGCCCCTCCAAGTGCCTATATATGGCTGGATCATATTCCGGGATCTGGGCTGATCGGCCCTTGTCCATGACTGCCTGAAGGGAATTCTTGTCAGCGTCCAAGGGTCTGGTGCCCGCAGCTGCCTTCGGATAGGAAGTCTTGGCCGATTGCATGGCGCTACAGGCGCTCTCGTCAATGGAAAAATGCCGGGAAAGGGCCTGGGCCGGGGTCACTCGGTCACGATCGGTCGTCGCCGCAGCACCGGTGCCGGCATAGGCCGGGTCCAGAAAGGCCCTGCCGAAAGGCGTAATACAGGTACCATCCTGCAAGGGCAGGAGATCCTTGTTCTTCAGAAGCACGATGCCTTCGTTGACCATCTCCTGTGAAACCTGGTCACTGACAGCCTTGGCCTCCTGAAGCGAATCTGTAGAAGGCTGATAGTACCTTGCGTCCCAGCCATGGGTCCCCGAAGCCCTGTCAATTCTTAATTTTCCTGGACCAAGGTAACTATCCAAAACATTAGCGAAGAGTTTTCCAGCGACGTTCCCAGCTCCCATGACCAAAGGCAAGGCCACTGCCAGAACCGACCGGACCCTTCCTACAGAACCAGACCGATGCAGCCTGCGATCAATCCTTCTATTCATGGGACCCTCCCTTGTTTAATGACATAAATAAATGCTGGTCCCGTCGATCCCCCGCAGTGAAAGCGAGAAACCGACGGGCGACTGAACTCAGACAGCCAATGGATCCGTGCCGGGTCGAACCAGAACCGGCAGCGTGTGGTAGTCGTAGGTCTCCTCATACCAACGGCCTGGGTCATAGCTCTTGTGCGTAAGAAGATTGGTCCAAGGCTTTCCTGACTGGTCACCGCCGGCATCCGGCACATAGAAGCGAGCGCTGCCATCCTCAGAAAATATAGGAGCCACCAGGATGTCATCACCCAGCATATATTGAGTGTCGATGTCCTCGCAGGTGGGATCGTTCTGGAATTCAAGAACCATGGCCCGCATCATGGGCAATCCAGTCTCATGGGTCTCCATGGCCATCTTTTTGAGGTAAGGAACCAACTTGAGCTTGAGCTTGGTGAATTCTCGGGCCACGTCCACAGCCTCATCACCGTAAAGCCAAGGCACCTTGTACTCCCGGGATCCATGATAACGAGAGTGGGAAGAAAGAAGACCGAACTGGGTCCAACGCTTATACAGGTCAGGGGTGGGCTTGTCCTCGAATCCTGCGATGTCATGACTCCAGTAACCGAAACCGGACATGCCGAAGGACAGGCCAGCCCGGAGGGATTCAGCCATGGACGGGTAGTTGGACCAGCAATCGCCGCCCCAGTGCACAGGGAACTGCTGGCACCCCACCGTGGCCGAGCGAGCAAAGAGGATGGCCTGGTCGGCGCCCTTGACCTGGGCAACCAGATCGTAGACGGCCTTGTTGTAAAGGTAGCTGTAATAGTTGTGCATGATATGCGGATCTGAGCCGTCGTGGAAAACGACGCCTTCAGTGGGAATTCGCTCACCGAAATCAGTCTTGAAGCAGTCCACGCCCTGGTCCATAAGGTGCCTGAGCTTGCCCTGATACCAGGCGGTGGCCTCAGGATTGGTGAAATCCACAATGGCCATGCCCGCCTGCCACTTGTCCCACTGCCAGACCTGGCCATCGGTTTTCTTGATGAAGTAGCCTTTGGCAGCACCTTCGTCGAAGAGCGGCGACTTCTGGCCTATGTAAGGGTTAATCCAAACACAGACCTTCAACCCGCGGTCGTGAAGCTTGGCCAGCATACCCTCAGGATCAGGGAACTTGTCCGAGTCCCAGATGAAGTTGCTCCACTCAAGTTCCTTCATCCACCGGCAATCAAAATGGAAGACGCTCAACGGGATGTCTCGCTGGGCCATACCATCCACGAACTCCATCACGGTCTTCTCATCGTAATCAGTGGTAAAGGAGGTCGACAGCCACAAGCCGAAGCTCCAATCGGGGACCAGGGGCGGCTTTCCAGTCAAATCAGTGTAGGTGTTCAGCACTGATTTAAGATCCGTGCCGCCGATGACACTATAGGCCAGCTCCTGACCCGGCACAGAGAACTGGACCCTGGTGACGCGTTCCGATCCGACCTCGAACGAGACCTCGTCAGGACTGTCGACGAAGAGCCCATAATTCTTATTGCTCAAATAGAAGGGGATGTTTTTATAGGCCTGATCGGTATCGGTGCCTCCGTCGGCATTCCAGATATCGACACTCTGGCCGTTCCTGACGAAGCTGGTGAAACGCTCGCCCAGGCCATATATCTTCTCGCCGACCGCCAGATCCATCTGATCGGACATGAAGACCTGACCTTGGGGATCGGTCACCATGCCCTTGGAGCGAAAACCAGTACTGGTTATAAACTTGCCGTTGAAAAAATACTTGAATGAGGGGAAGTCGCCCTTGTCAACTTTCAGGGTCAGTCGTCCGGAAGTGAAGGTCCAGCCCTGATCATCTTCATCGATGGCGACATCCGGGTCGGTCGTGTTCAGGTGGAAGGCCGGGCAATGGCTTCGATCCCTCCGGTAATTGATCAGACGCGTGGTGATGATGTCGGGCCTGGGGCTGGTTATCTCGATGGTCATTATGCCGCCATCGACCGTTTGCCCGGCCTCATGAATGGGCCAGCCGTACGGGCAATACAGGGTCAGCTTCTTAGGCTCGATCTTGGCCTGGTACACATTGGCCGCATAACGGACGTCAAAGCCTTTTTTGACCATCCACATGCCATCTAGAAACTTCATGGTTGCTCCTTTGCTTGCTTCATTGCTTTATTGTCGAATTGCTGCATATGCTCAGATGAAGATGCCAGAACCAGACTACAGGCTGTTCAAATCACCGTCTCAGCCACTAGCTTTCGGTAGGTCTGAGCGCTGCCCTTGGGGGTCCGATCATAGGTGCCGCCTGACCTGTCCACAGAGCACAGGCCGTAGTGCATGTCATATCCGCTGATCCATTCAAAGTTATCCAGCAGGGACCAGTGGAAGTACCCCAGGAGCGGGAAGCCGTCGCGCGCCAGGTCCACCAGTGGAGGCAGAGAACTGCTGATGAAGCGGGAACGGACCTGGTCATCGGCGGTACAGACGCCATGCTCGGTCACTAGAACGGGCAGACCGGTCAGCTCCCGTATGTAGACCACGGCATTGACCAAGGAGTCAGCGCAGACCGGCGCACCGGATTCGCTGGTATCGACCCCTTCCGGAGCCGCCAGGGGACCTTGATCGCCCATGGTTTCCCTTTCATAGTTTTGCACCCCAATGAAGTCATTACCTTGAACGGCCTGGATCCAGGGCCGATAACAGGCATCCCTCCGGGCCTGAGCCAGGGCCTTGCCCTTCTCACTGACATAGCTTTCGTCAATAACCGCCAGAGACAGGCCAACCGGCAGATTTGGGCACTGGGAACGTATTGCTTCCACAGCACAGGCATGCGCTCTTCGGAAGCCCAGTTCCAGTTGTTCGACTTCCTCGGGAATCACCACATTGCCAACACGATAGCGCTCTACACCCGCCTTACGGCTGGCCGCTTCCAGGCATTGACGCTGGGCCTCAACAGCTTGGGTCGGCAGAGCGCCAGTGCTGAGGATCCTGGGCAGATTGGGCTCGTTAAAGGTTACAGCCATGGCCACTCGATCGCCCAGGACCTTCAGCACCCTTAGGCACTCATCGGCGAACAAGGAGGGAGCGTCTGGATTGAACCAGCCTGCCTTGGCCCCGAACCATTGCGGGCAGACGAAGTGGCTGAGAGTAATCAATGGTGTAATGCCACGGTCCAGACACCCGTCGACCATGCGGTCGTAATGGTCCAGGGCGGACTGGTCCACGACCTTTTCCTCGGGTTCTATACGCGCCCATTCCACCGAGAACCTGTAAGCATTAAGGCCCATGCCCGAAACCAGGTCCAAGTCATCCTGCCAGCGCTCCCAGCTCTTGCAAGCCGACCCTGCCCGTTGCTTGAAAACAGTCGGCTGCACGTGCTCCAGAAAGCTGATATCGGATGTGGTGTCGCCTCCGTCCACCTGGTGCCCAGCAGTGGAAGCTCCCCAAAGAAAGTGATCAGGAAACACTCTTGCCACGGTATGCCCCTCCTCTTGCTTCAAATCAATCATTGATCAAAAT
This sequence comes from Bifidobacterium asteroides, assembly GCF_003202755.1. GTDB lineage: Bacteria > Actinomycetota > Actinomycetes > Actinomycetales > Bifidobacteriaceae > Bombiscardovia > Bombiscardovia asteroides_F. Next base: position 198,859 of record NZ_QGLK01000001.1, on the reverse strand, counting down.
CCTGGTTCTTAGCCTGTCCTGCTGGAGCAAGCCCATGCCTTTGCAGAAATCCGACTACAGCACTCTCGATGGCTCCAGTATCCGGGAGGAAACCCTGCTGTGAAGCCACCTGAGGAAGCTCGCCGACAGGAGCATCAAGCCAAGGTTTTGCGGCGGCGCAAAAGCTGAGATCGGCCTGACTGCCTCTGTAGGAAGGAGAGTCAATGGCCAACAAGGCCCGAATCAGATCAGCCAGCAGATCAGGGACATCAATCAGATCGCGTATGGTGCGAATCTGGGTTTGCCTCGTCGGTTTGGCATTGGGATCCGGCAGGATCCAGGAATAATCGCCATGGTCGCATCGACCGCTGACGCCCCCTGGTAGTACCAGATTCGCGCTGACACCGACCGGCAGAGACAAATACATGCTGACAGTGGCACTGGAATCCTGGCGCCGCCAGGAGAAATTCACCGGTCCGTACGGGGTTACCAGACGGAGCTCAGCAAATGAAAGCTGCGGGATTATCAGTGGAGCTACAGTCACCTTCCGCCAACCGGCTGCATCCATGCGCAGACCAATCAGCCCCTGAATCAGCCAGGAGACCACAGAGCCCAGAGCGTAATGGTTGAAGGAAGTCATGCCATTAGGGTTGATTGACCCGTCAGGCAACATGGAATCCCACCGTTCCCAGACCGTGGTAGCACCCATATCCACTTGGTAAAGCCAGCTAGGGCAATGGTCCTGAAGAACCAGCCGGACAGCCAAGTCGGCGTGCCCGCTGATGGTCAGCGCTTGGCATATGAACGGCGTGCCCAAGAACCCGGTGGAAATACGGAATCCGCTGGCTCTTACCAGATCCGCCAGGCGTTCGCCCGCCCCCTGACGTTGTCTGTCGGTCTCCAACAGATTCCAATCCAGGGCAAAAGAGTAGACCGAGGGGCAATCCGAAAGAATACGCCCGTTGGGGCTGACATATTCGTCGCGAAAACCCTGGGCCATGCCATCAGCCAAGGATCGGTAATGTTGCTCCTGATCCTTTTGGCCTAAGCAGGCATGGGCCTGGGCGACAAGAGCGGCCGAATGGGCCGCGAAAGCAGTGGCCACCACGTCGGGATCGGCTTTGGACTTCATGGGCTGGTCCGCTGGCGCATCAGGATCCAGCCAATCACCGAATTGAAAGCCTCCCTGCCACAGGCCCCGACAAGTCAAAGCCTGGACTCCGTCGACGAACCGGTCCATCATGGGCAGGAAGCGACGAAGGACAGCCTCATCGCCAGTCGCCCTGTATAGGGCCCAGGGCACGAGCACCGCCGCATCACCCCAGCCGCAGGTCAGACGAGGTCCGTCCAGAACATCAGGGACCACCAGTGGAATGCCCCCATCTGCTGCCTGGCTATTGGCCACGTCAGTCAGCCATGAAGAGAGGAAGGCATCGGCATCGAAAAGCTCCAGTGCAGATGGCGCGAACATGGCGATGTCTCCAGTCCATCCCAGACGCTCATCCCTTTGTGGGCAGTCGGTGGGCACCGTGATGAAGTTATCCATGGTGGACCAACGAACGTTTTCGAACAAACGGTTGAGCCGATCGTCCGAACAAATAAAGGATGCCGTGGGCTCCATGACGGCCGAGACAAGGCAGGCCTGAAAATCACCTGCCTTCACATCGACATCGGGATCCAGGCCCTCCACCTGCACATAGCGGAACCCATGTTGGGTGAACATGGGCTCGACCACCTCGTTGGCAGTGCCGGAGAGAATGTACTCGTCAGTGGCCTTTGCCTGACGCAGAGGTTTCAGAGCCAGTTCCCCATGATCCAGGACCTCGGCATGACGCAGTTGCAGGCGGCCCCCAGGCCGGCCCCCTCTGACCACCATACGGACCCAGCCGGCTACGTTCTGCCCAAAGTCCACGACGGTTCGGCCTGATGGGGTGGTGATGATTTTCTGACCCGGCACACAACGGATGATCCGTGCCGGAGGGGCCTCCTGGGGTCTGATGCTCGTATGAGGCATGGGTAGCAGTTGTACGGGGCGTACTACCCCTCTGGCCTCAAGCAGGGGAATTCTCATATCCCTGCATTCGCCGTCGTAGAGGTCATTCGAGCTTACGGGCGATGGATGCCAGGTCCATTGATCATCACCGCTCAGGACCTGCTCCCCCCGGCTGTCGAACCACTCCAGCTGGGCCATGAGCCACAGACGATCACCGTAGAAATCAGTGAGGCGCTGCCAACCTAAGTGCCCCCTGTACCAGCCGTTGCCCAGCAGGACATCCAGCCGGTGACTGCCTGGCGTCAGAGCATCGGTCAAATCGTAGGTCAGAGCATTGATTCGGTGCCGGTAATCGGTCCAGCCCGGACATAGCTGATCCTGACCGATACGCTGACCGTCCAAATAGGCAACGAAGAGACCGCCTGCCGTCAAATGAATCCGGGCCTTGGCACAGGTCCCTTCCACAGTGAACCTTCTGGAGAGCACCGGTGCCGGGTCCTCTCTTCCGACTGGATCACTTGGCGACACCGGGCAACCCGACCAGTCCTGGTTGGAGAGGAGACCGCATTCAACCCGTGCCGTGACCGACCAAGGGGACCAGATGCCATCTTGGCCAGCAACCCTGACCCTTACAGCAGCGGATTCTCGGGACTCCAATGGCTCACCAGGCCAGGACAGACAGATCTGATCCGCCACATGCAGGCGATGTACGCTCACACGACCATGATGATCAGTGATCTCAACTTCAGCTTCTTCCTGCTTCCAGCCCTCAGGTGCTTTCAACAAGCGCCAGGACAAGGACGGGCAAGGTTGGTCGTAGCCCAATGCGCAGCCGGCCCAAGGTCGGTGCCCGAACCGAACCGGCGACACCTCCAGCCCTGCCGAATCAACCATTATTGTTGCCTTTCCTTGCTGACTTTCAATTGATTACTACTTCACGCCCTTGATGAGCGGAATGGCAAGCACACTACAGAGGCTCAGAGCCGCCGCGATGAACCAAAGCAATCCGTAGTTGTGTCCCCCTGCGGTGTTGATGATCAGAGGAGCCGCAGCAAGAACGACCACACTGGACAGGTTGATTGCCAGTCCGAAAACGCTCATGTCCTTGCCGGTGTCCTCGCTGTTAGGCAGGACGGCTGCACACAGCGCCAGATCAACGGTCAGATACATGGCCTGACCCACAGCGAACAGTAACCATGCTATAAGGAACTGTGTGAAATTATGAGAAGTCGCACCAAGACAAAGGGCTGCCGCCATAAGGATGGAAGCCAAGATCACAAAGGGCTTCTTGCGCCCCAAATGATCTGTCAGGAAACCGGACCCTGTGAAGAAGATGATGGAAATGGGTGCCGAGCACAAGGTCAGAAGACCAGCCTTGCTGCCTACCTGATTCAGAGGGATATGCAGTCCGGAAATCAGATAGTAGATGAAATAGGACTGCATAGCGGCCATGGCCAAACCGACCAGGAACCGAGATAGCCAGGTCCAGCCGAAATTCGGGTACTTCCGTGGGTTGACAAAGAAGGTGCCAATGAATTTCTGGACGTTCATAGGCGGCACCTCGCTCTTGGTCTTGGCAGGATCCTTGTAAAGGAGCAGCAGGGGAAGAGATGCGACCAGGCCCAACAGCACCGGAACCGTCATCAGCAACAGACCATTGCCTACCAGAGCACCGGTAATATAAGTGCCGGCCGAGAAAGCAAGAGCTCCGCACAGACCCATCAAACCCATGACCGTGCCGCGACGGTTGTCGGGCAGCCCTTCGACAGCGATCACCGAATAGGCATTGAAGGCCGACTGCATGCCCATGGCCGACAGGATGAAGAAGACTCCCATCACCCAGACGTTGCTGGATAGACCGACCACGGCCCCGCAGACGATGGAAAAGAGCAGTCCGCCCAGAATCCAGGGCCTACGACGGCCAAAGCGGCTGATCGTCCGATCTGACAGAGCGCCGGCCAGTGGCATCATGAAGAGCATAAGGAATGTACTCACCGAGGTTATATGGCTGTAGACCGAATCCTTTCTGTCCGGCATGATTGCTGCGATATGCAGCGACAGCGCCGTGCCCAGGCTCATGTTCATAATGTAGAGGCCAATGGCAGCGATGAGCACCAGCACAATCGTCTTGCGAGGATTAGGAAATTCAGGTGGAAGATATCCAGGATCGTGACTGGGCTGTGCTGCCTTATCAGTATCTTCAATATTGGCATATGCCTGCTCTGGCGACCCAGCCGTATCCACCGAAGCAACAGGATCTCCGGCCTTGGGCCCATTCGGAGACTGATCCCTGTCTCGCTCAACTGTATTGCTCATCGCAAGCCCTCCTTTGGACTTCTTACCATCGGCCGACGTGACGTGCTCGACCTTGAAATGTTAACCTCCCGCCCAAGTCCCGTCGACGTACTGACCTACCTATAAATCTGGGACTTTGGACAGACGCAGGTGACAGTATCGCCGACAGGACTTGAACTTTGTCCGCACCGACTCATGCGATCCATCATGTCTGCCTCCTGTAGGTTGATTTTGTTGTATCGGTTTTTCATCGCAGATTTGAAACTGACTTCCACTGAGTGGAAATTCCGTCGTTCTTACCCTCCCCAAAGCCGTAGCTTGTAAGCAAGATGACCGAGTACACAATGACGTATCAGCAGGAATCAGAGGGCCGGCCGCCCAGACGCACTGGCGTCCTGGATCGTGCCTTCGCGATCCTCGACTGCTTTACCTCTGACGAACCCACACTGACCCTTACGCAACTCACCCGCCGGACAGGGTTGGCAGCCAGCACTACCAGCCGACTTCTGAAGAGCCTGTGTAAGCACGGAGCCCTGATACGCGAGAGAAGCGGAGCATACTCCATCGGACCAAGGCTCATGGAGATCGCTCAATTTGCCCGCCCAATGCTTTCCATCAGGGAGGCGGCCTCGCCGATTCTCGATGATCTGAACAGAACTACAGACCAGCACATCCAGTTGGGCACGCTGGATGGGGCGGAAATGGTCATCCTCGACCGCAGGGAGGGCAAGCATCCCATACCGGTCTACTACCATATAGGCGATCGACTGCCCCTGGCCCCTACTGCAGCGGGACGGACACTACTCGCCTACGCCGGACCGGGCATCATCGGGCAAATAGTGAACACTGGAACTTTCACCTGGCCTACCTGGCAGATCCCCCGCCCCTCCTCAGATGAGTTGATGGCCTCGCTGGCTCTGATTCGTCAACGCCGTGTCGCTGTACTCCAAACGCCCGGCGCCTCGGTTCATTCGGTTGCTGCCCCTATTTTCGGGAGGACCAACGCTGTCATCGCGGCTGTCAGCATCGTTCTATCGGCTGGAAGCACGAGTCTGGAACGTTATGTGCCACTTATCAAAGCCGGGGCCACTGCCATATCAAGAAGAGTGACCGGACCAAAAACATCCCGGATATTGCCGCCTTGGGACCAGGCATAAAATGCCATATTGGTATAAATCCATATCAAGGACGACACTGATATGGCGGTCTGCTGCAAGGGGCGCAACAGCGCACCTGACCTAGAGAAAACTGCACTACAATTCACAACCCCGAACAATCCGTGAAGCCATGCCCGATATCCGCAATGGGAGAGAAGGTGCTAGGAGAAAAGCGGCAACTTTATAGTTGAATCTAATGTCATTTCGAATTGTACTTTGCCGGCAACCCGGGAAATTGCGTTTGACCGGGGCACGCGCTAGAGTGAACTTTTGTTGTTCGGCTACGGTCGGGCAACGCATGGGGCTGTAGCTCAGTTGGTAGAGCGCTTCGTTCGCATCGAAGAGGTCGGGGTTTCGACTACCCTCAGCTCCACAGTGTCGAGATGATTCTATTCCTGCTTTCGTCATCCTGCCGTGCATTGATAAGCTAAGCAATGCTCCAGGTCGTTCTTATGGCCGACAACAGATTCGATACAATCAGACATATCAAAATATCACAGCTACTCTTGCCCTGGCGGGTCGATCGGTTGGACACACAGCATCATTAAGCAGTCTCATAATCAAGAACCCTGGCACGGAGCCAGGGTCAATCCACGCAACAATTCTGGAATCGGTAAAGTCGTGGTTTCTCAGCGAACGCTCAAAATTATTTGAGCAAATACAGCGTAGATCCGATCAGCATCAACACGCCCATCGATGAATCAACGCCTGGAGGCAGAACGGAAGGGGTTGTCATCGCGGCGATGGCGGCGATGACCACGACGGAATCCATGACGGTCGGCATCAAAACGAGAGCCAGCGCGACCGCTACCATGACCGTGGCCATGACGGTCGGTCCGCTCGCTGCCGCTGGTACGACGGTTACCTCTGGTCCGGCCGTCCAAGGGGCCATCCTCGCGATCGAATGCCAGTCGGTCCTCTGAGGACCGCTGGAAACGGGAAGGTCGACGACCCCGATCTTGGCCTGCAACCCGACCATGGCCACCACGATCAAAGCGCCTGTCTGCGCGGGAACGACCCCGATGTCCACTGCGGCCGCCACGTCCGCTACGAGCAGGCCGACCCTTGGAAGCCTGCGGCTGCTCGACCTGCAAGGACCAGCCGTGTACAGGTTTGGCCAACGGCCCCACGAGCTCAATAACCTCGGGCGAATCGGCAGTCACCTGAACCGGCTTGGCATCGATATGGGCCATGCGCAGCATCCGTCTGGTGTCACGCCACTGGTCGGGAAGAACCAAGGTGACCACATCGCCGGGACGACCGGCCCGGGCTGTGCGGCCCGACCGGTGCAAGAAGGACTTGGGATCGGCTGGTGGATCCACTTGGACCACAAGGTCTACGTCACTGATATCCACGCCTCGGGCGGCCACATCGGTAGCCACCAGGACTTTCACCTCACCCCGGGAGAAAGCCCCTAGGTTGCGATCGCGCTGGTTTTGGGAAAGGTTGCCATGCAGCTGCGCAGCCGGGATGCCGTTGTCAATCAGGTTCTTGGCAAGCTTCTTGGCCTGGAACTTGGTCCGGGTGAAGAGAATACGCCGTCCTGTGCCCGAGGCCAGCTTACGTACGAGATCGTGCTTGGTTGCCTGAGTGGTGCGGAAGATGTGGTGGGTCATCAGGTCCACATGCTGGGTGGCGGAATCCACCTCGTGAATCTTGGGATCCTTGAGGAAGCGCTTGACCACGGCATCCACACCGTGATCGAGGGTGGCCGAGAAGAGCATGCGCTGACCGCCCGGACGAACCTGGGCCAGAATCCGCTCCACAGCAGGCAGGAAGCCCATGTCGGCCATCTCGTCGGCCTCGTCCAGCACGGCAATCTCCACGTCCTCCAGGCTGAGCTTGTGCTGGCGGAGCAAATCCTCCAAGCGACCGGGGCAGGCCACCACAATCATGGCCCCGCGCCGAAGGGCATCGACCTGACGACCCTGGCCTACCCCGCCGTAAACAGTGCAGGTCCGCATGCCGTAGGCCTGAGCCAGGGGGTTGAGAACCTCGTCGATCTGATTGGCCAGCTCGCGTGTAGGAGCCAGGACAAGACCGCGCGGGCGGGGCAGACTGCCTGATCCGGCGGCAATCCTGCGGCCATGGCGATCCCGTCCTCCCTGGTCGGCAGCCAGTCGAGCCACCAGAGGGATGCTGAAGGCCAGGGTCTTGCCGGAACCTGTCCGGCCCCGTCCCAAAATGTCACGGCCAGCCAGGGCATCAGGCAGGGTATCCCGTTGGATAGGGAATGCGCTGGTCTTGTCGTCCTTGCGTAGGACACGGACCAAGGGTTCAGGCACCCCTAGCTGGTCAAAAGTCATAGGTTCTACGGCAGGTTGGTCGGAATTAGACGAATTGGAATCGGGCATGGATGAAGCAGTCACAATGACCTTTCACAACAGGGAAGAAAACGACACTGTCGGTCGACAGTTCGCAGGCCGCGTGCAAAGCAGAGAATGACGAATTTCGCGCAAGCGGTTTCCCCGTACTCAAAGCTGTCAGGCGACGATCAGCCGCCGCTCATGGGCGAGCGGCCAACCTGTACACCATAGCACAGGCCACTCACCTATTTCAGGAGCGTACGCTCCAAACGATCAGCGATTTGGAGTCGGTCGGGTCTGCCTCGTCATGCGTCGTGTCCTGCCGCCAAAGTCGGGCCCTGCTGGACCGCCTGACTTCGACAACCCGGCCATCGGCGGCGGCTGCGAACATACTGGACCCCTGTGACTGGTGGGAGCGACGCAGCTGACGCCGCAACTGGCGATTCTCCTCTGCCAGGGCCAGGATCCTGGTCACGCCAGCCAGGTTGATGGACTCGTCCTGGCTCAGATGCTGGGCCTGACCCAGCCGGTCCAAATCCCGCAGGGAGTATCGGCGCGCACCCCCCTCGGTCCGTTCCGGCACAATCAGACCCAGCCGGTCGTATTGGCGCAGGGTCTGCGGATGGATGTTGGCCAACTGTCCGACCTGGCCGACGCTGAAGACCGGCAGCTCGATGTCCAAACCGGCATCATCGGCAGCATCCAGGCTGATGTGCCCGGCCACCAGACCGCGAGCGCAGGCCAAATAAATCCGCCTGGTCTCGGGATCCACCCTGACCATGATCATCACTCCTTTCCGCTGTTCGTTCCGACTTAATCCGGCATCCGAATCGTCATATCTTCATGCGCTCCCCGGCGATCTGCTCGTCGAAGTCGCCACTGGACTTGGCGAAGTCGCGCATGGCCTTCTTCTGTGCCATGCCCAGCCGACCGGGCATGCGGATCTCAAGCCGCCCCACCAGATCGCCCTTACCGCGACGGTCCTGAACCCCCTTGCCGGCGATGCGGATCTCGTCGCCGCTGGAGGAGCCAGCCGGGATCTTGAAGGTGACAATCTGGTCATCGATATCCCGGGCTTGGACCTTGGCCCCCAGGGCAGCCTCAGAGACGGTCACCGGCAGGTTCATAACCAGGTCCCTGTCCTTCATAGTGAACCGCTGACTGGGCTGAACGCTGATCTGCAGGTAGAGGTCGCCATTGGCGCCCCCGTCCCTGCCGGGCCGACCCTTGCCAGCCAACCTGATCCGCTGGCCGTTGCGGACTCCGGCGGGGATATGCGTCTTGAAGCGCTTGCCGCCCACGCTCAAGGAGACCGTGGCACCCTTGACCGCCTGACGGAAGGACAACCCGATTTTCGAATTGCGATCCTCACCCTTGACGGGTCTGGGCCTGCTCTCCTGGTAGGCGGTCCGACCGCCACCGCCGGCACCTCCGCCGAAGGAGGAGAAGATGTCAGCAAAGTCCGGCTGCCCGGAACCATCGCCGAAACGGATACGGGTGCCTCCCGGCGCCCCGGCACCACCGAACATGGAGCCGAAGATGTCCGAGAATGCATCGGTGTTGAAGCCACCCTGGCCGGAACCTCCGGCAAACCGGGCTCCCCCCATGCCGAATTGGCGGATGGCATCGTACTTTTGACGCTGCTCCTTGTTGCTGAGCACGTCGTAGGCCTCGGAGATGTCCTTGAACTTCTCCTCGGCCTCCTTGGTCTTATTGAGATCGGGATGGTATTTGCGGGCAAGCTTGCGGTAGGCCTTGGTGATCTCCGCTTCGCTGGCGTCCTTGGAGACACCAAGGACCTTGTAATAGTCCTTGCTCAGCCATTCATTCTCAGCCATCCATGTCTCCTTTCCTCATAAGCTACGAATATATCGAATTGGAATCCGCCTTTTCGCGTGCGGCGGCGGGCGGGACCATAACCCACCCAGCCGCCGCATGCGAAGGCGTCGATTCAGCCTGCGGAAGGTCCGCAATCACCGTCCCTGCTACTGACCGGGCGAAGTCACCACTACCCTTGCGGCCCGGATCACCCGGTCGCCGATCCGATAGCCTGCCTCGACCACCGTGTCAACCGTCTCTTTCTTGGCCTCGGGGTCGGGCTTGTGCAGGATGGCCTCATGCTTGGTGGGGTCGAAGTCCTCGCCTTTTTCACCGAACTTCTCGACACCGAACTTCTCAAAGGTCTTGTCGATCTTCTTGGCCACGGCCTGGAAGGAGTCGTCCATCTGCCCGTGCTCCTTGATCCGGTCAATGTCATCAAGGGCCGGAAGAAGGGCGGTCAGCACATCTACAATGCCGTGCTGGCGGAAGATGTCCTGCTCCTTCTTGGCACGGTTCCGGAAGTTGACGAACTCGGCCCGCTCACGCTGGAGGGCCTCCAGATAATCGGCGGCCTCCTTCTTGGCCTGGCCCAGAGGAGTCAGCCCCCCTGATTCCTTGTCGGCACCTTCCTCCTTGGCCGAGTCAGCATCAGTCTTGTCATCAGCCTGAGCATCCGATGACGACCCGTCCTTGGCGGAGGAATCCGACGAGGACTGGCTGGCCGCCTGGCTCTCGTCTGCAGCGGTCTTGTCGGCGTGATGTCCGCGAGCCGCTTCCTGGTCGGGCGACGAGGCGGCGTCAGAGGCCTTGGCCTCGTTTCCGTCCGGTCCGCCGCCGGCGGCGGCCGGGTCGCCCTTCAGCGGCCCGGCATCATCCTTGTCGAAGGCTGACATGTCACTCGCCGTCCTTCTTCTTGTCGTCGTCGTCCACGACCTCGGCATCCACCACGTCGTCATCAGCGGACGAGGAGGAGCCCGCACCCGAGGGAGCACCGGCGGCACCTGCAGCGCCCTGAGCGCCTGCACCGTCAGCGGAGCCCTGCTGGGCGTAAAGGGCCTGGCCGATCTTCTGGGCAGAGGTCATCAGCTCGCTCTGGGCGTTCTTGATCTTGTCCATGTCCTCGCCCTTCAGAGCCTCTTTCAGAGCGTTGACCTTGTCGGTGACCTCCTTGGCCACCTCGTCGGAGATCTTGTCCTTGTTGTCGTTGACCAGCTTTTCGGTCTGGTAGGCGGCGGACTCAGCGGCATTACGGGTGTCGGCATCCTCACGACGCTGCTTGTCCTCGGCCTCGTGAGCCTCGGCCTCCTTGACCATGCGGTCGATCTCGTCCTTGGGCAGGGCGGAACCGCCGGTGATGGTCATGGACTGCTCCTTGCCGGTGCCCTTGTCTTTGGCGGAGACGTGCACGATGCCGTTGGCGTCGATGTCGAAGGTGACTTCGATCTGAGGAACACCACGCGGAGCCGGAGCGATGCCGGTCAGCTCGAAGGTCCCCAGAGGCTTGTTGTCACGTGCGAACTCACGCTCGCCCTGGTAGACCTGGATCAGCACGGAAGGCTGGTTGTCCTCGGCGGTCGAGAAGACCTCGGACCTCTTGGTGGGGATGGCGGTGTTGCGGTCGATCAGCTTGGTCATGATGCCGCCCTTGGTCTCGATGCCCAGGGAAAGCGGGGTCACGTCGATCAGCAGCACGTCCTTGCGGTCGCCCTTGATGACGCCGGACTGCACGGCAGCGCCGACAGCCACGACCTCATCGGGGTTGACGGTCTGGTTGGCTTCCTTGCCGCCGGTCAGTTCCTTGACCAGGTCCTTGACGGCGGGCATACGAGTGGAACCGCCGACCAGCACGACATGGTCGATGTCCTGAACCGAAATGCCGGCATCGTGCAGCACGTTGTTGAAAGGCGTGCGGCAGCGGCCCAGCAGGTCAGAGGTCATCTCTTCGAAGTGCGCGCGGGTCAGGGTCTCGTCCAGGTGGACTGGAGTCCCGTCGGGGGTCATGGCCAGGTACTGCATGGAAATGCTGGTGGACGAGGAGGAGCTCAGCTCCTTCTTGGCCTGCTCAGCAGCCTCCTTGAGCCGCTGCAGGGCGATCTTATCCTTGGACAGATCCACGTTGTACTTGTTCTTGACCTCGCTGACCAGCCAGTCGATGATCTTCTGATCCCAGTCGTCACCGCCCAGCTTGTTGTCGCCATTGGTGGCCTGGACCTGGATGGTGGAGAAGCCGTCGTCATCCTTGCCGATCTCCAGCAGGGAGACATCGAAGGTGCCGCCGCCCAGATCGAAGACCAGGATGCGCTCGTCCTCCTTGCCCTTCTCCAGACCGTAGGCCAGAGCTGCAGCGGTGGGCTCGTTGATGATGCGCAGGACGTTCAGACCGGCGATCTTGCCGGCATCCTTGGTGGCCTGGCGCTGAGCGTCGTTGAAGTATGCAGGGCAGGTGATGACCGCGTCAGTGACTGGTTCGCCCAGGTAGGACTCGGCATCCCTCTTGAGCTTCATAAGAATCTGGGCCGAAATCTCCTGCGGGGTCCACTTCTTGCCGTCGATTTCGACGGACCAGTCGGTGCCCATGTGGCGCTTGACCGAGCTGATGGTCCGGTCCACGTTGGTGACCGCCTGGCGCTTGGCAACCTCGCCGACCAGAATCTCGCCGGACTTGCTGAATGCCACTACCGATGGCGTGGTCCGCGCGCCCTCAGCGTTTACAATTACGGTGGGCTCGCCGCCCTCCAGGGTTGCAATGCAGGAATTGGTGGTTCCCAGATCAATGCCAACTGCACGTGCCATACTCATTTACCTCCTGATGAAATCGGGCGTAGGGCCTGACCCTGCACCTCATCGTTCACGTTCTCCGCTCGCGCTTCGTTCGTGGTCCCGATGGCCGACTCCCGTCAGCCCGGGCAAGCAGCCATCATGACCACTCCGAAACTTGAGCCTACATCACTCAACTTCTTATGGCAAATATTATTCCCGGTTCTTCGAAATTGTCGAGCACAACAATGGTCAATGCGATGAAAACGTATGCAATTATTTGTCTTCACGACCTGGACTCAATGTATGTGATTCTAGAATAGAATGGAGGGACACGGTTGACCAATGGTATTGCTATCGTTGTCATACAACTGCTGATCAATAAGACGGCCTGTTTCAAGGAGGAGATACGTATGACCGATAACAACGTGAACGACGATTGGTGGAAACAGGCGGTTGTATATCAGATATATCCACGCAGTTTCAAGGATGTCAACGGAGACGGCATTGGCGACATCCGAGGCGTTACCGAAAAAATGGAATATCTTCGAGATCTGGGCGTAGATGCCATCTGGCTGTCGCCCTTCTACCCATCGGAATTGGCCGACGGCGGTTATGATGTCATGGATTACCGGAACGTCGACCCGCGTCTGGGAAGCATGGATGATTTCGACGAAATGGCCGGAAAGGCCCACGAAATGGGTCTCAAGGTCATCGTGGACATCGTGCCCAACCACACGTCAAACAAGCACCAGTGGTTCCAGGATGCCCTGCGGTCGGCCCCTGGCTCCCCAGAGCGAGACAAATACATCTTCCGACGGGGCAGAGGCTCGAACGGCGAACTACCGCCAAATGGCTGGATGTCCTTGTTCGGAGGGCCGGCCTGGGAACAGGTTGACGATGGCGAATGGTACTTGCATATATTCGCCAAAGAGCAGCCTGATTTGAACTGGAAGAACGAGCAGGTTCACGAAGCCTTTAAGGACATATTCCGCTTCTGGTCCAATCACGGCACAGACGGCTTCCGCATCGACGTGGCCCATGGTCTGGCCAAGGATCTGGACAGCCGTCCCCTGTCCGAGCTGGACAAATGGCCCGTTCAGGAACAGTCCGCATACCACAGCAGCGAGCATCCACTATGGGACAGACCTGAAGTACATGATATTTATAAGGAATGGCGAAAGGTCTTCAACGAATTTGAACCTCATCGCTTCGCAGTCGGAGAAGCCTGGGTCGTACCTGAGCACCAGCATCTATACGCATCCGAGAACGAACTAGGACAGGTCTTCAACTTCGAGTTCGCCAAGGCTAATTGGGACTGCCAGGCCTTGTACACCGCCATTGCCGAAGGTCTGCAATCCGCCGAGGATTCCGGGTCGACCACAACATGGGTGATGAGCAACCACGATGTGGTCAGACAGGCCACCAGATACGCCCTGCCTCAGGTGGACAGCTCCTCTTATCATCAACTCGACAAGGACTGGCTTCTTCGAGATGGGCAGACGTATTTCGAGGACCGGGCCAAGGGCACGCGCAGGGCACGCGCTGGATTCGCCCTGGAAACCGCCCTGCCCGGCTCCGTGTACATCTATCAGGGTGAGGAGCTTGGCCTGTTCGAGGTTCCTAATATTCCCTGGGACCGTCTGGAGGATCCGACTGCGCATCGAACCCGCGGCAAATACACTGAAAAAGGCCGCGATGGATGCCGGGTCCCCCTGCCCTGGGTCGCCGGAGACACCCCTGCCCCCGCAAAATGGAATCCCGCCTTTGGAGAAGGGGCATCCTTCGGATTCTCCCCCTCGCACGCCAAGGATGGAGGTCCAGCAAGAGACCCTCACCTGCCACAGCCCCTTTGGTTCAAGGACTTTGCCGTAGATAAGGAGGAAAGCGACGAGACCTCGATGCTCTCCCTTTATCGGAAAGCCCTCAGTCTACGGGCCACACTGCTGACCCCCACAGGCAACGTGAAAGTCACAGCCCTGACTGCCACAGAGGGTCGGATTTCCTACACACGCGAGGCACTTGTGGATTCCAAGCCCGCGAAGCTGACCTGTCTGACCAATTTTTCACAGACACCGGCCTCCCTTCCACAGGGTCGGACCATACTCGTATCAGACAGTCTTACCGACGATGGCCTGCTTCCCCAAGACACAACCGCCTGGGTTGTTGACGCAATGGAGGAATAACTGCTGAAGGACGCTGAATCCAAGGCAAGCAACAGGGTCCTGCGGCAATATGTGGATTGCTGCAGGACCCTGTTGAAGAATCTGGCATGCGTCAGAGCATCTGTTACCCTCCGAAATACCCGCGGCTCCAGCAGCATCCCGAGAAGCAACCATGACCACTCATCACAATATTGCCAGGCCACCTCAGTGAGTGGTCTGCGACATTGAGGCATTTGCAACAAAATGCTTGAAGGCGCCATTAAGCAGGGGCGTATGCACCATAATCAGAGTCCCGTAGCCGAAAAGCAGCAGCAAAAAAAGGCCTTGGGGCATATAGAACCACGATAGGACCAGTAAAGCAAGATATAGTGCGTCAAAAAACACCATGATCAAAGTTCGCCCGAGGTTGGCCAAGGCAAATACCCATGCGTTGAACAGGGTGTGGCCAATGGTGTTTTCAAAACGCGACTGCAAGGCCCAAACCCACTCGAACCCCAACACCCACAAAATACTGAAACCAAACTTGACGATCAGCAGCGGCGTGATTTGGAGAACCACCCAAGCGTAAACCAACAGCAGGAGCAAGGGCCCGAAAACAAGCCATAGCATAGTTGCCTTGACGAAGTTTGAACGGAAAGCACGAAAATAGTTCGATGTCACATGCCCTTGCCCCTCTAGACTCCTCCTGGCGGCATCATGGCCAGCGGTCAGAGCAGCCCCGATGGATATCAGGGGAATTGACGTGACCACCATGAGGATGTTGATCCATATCGCGTCAATGAGATCTGCGAGGCCTTTCATAAAACCTGAATCAGGAGAAAGATAATTCAATGGAACCCCCAAGCCGGGAAAGGGCAGGAAACCAGCAACGACACTCGTTTCATACCGTGTTGCCGTTTTCCATGATAACCCACTGCAAACTGCCGTAGATTCTGTCATCCGCTGATGATGTCTTTCTGGCTGATCAGACAGAAGACCAGAGCGTTGACTACCCCTATGTCGTTTCCAGCGTGTTGCTGGCTCTTGCGGCTGCTGAAGCATATGCTGGGCTGACCGTATTTTAATCAAGCGCGCTATCATCAGATATCTGAGTACCGTTGCGGCATCCTATTGCAGGCGCTGGTCTTGGCTCAGCATTGACGAGGAGTTATCCATGGAACCCACAATCCAAGACGTGGCCAGACAAGCGAATGTTTCCGTGTCCACCGTTTCCCGATCGTTCACCCGACCAGAACTGGTTTCCGAGCGCACACGTTCCAGGGTCCTGTCAATTGCGCAAAAATTGAATTTTTCGATTTCGCGCTCCGCGACAGCTCTCAAGTCAGGCCAGTCCCTACGTGTGGCGGTTCTCATCAGCGGCCACTTGAACACTTGGTTCAACTCGACCATCCTGGAAGGATTCAACGAGGTCTTTTCACGCAACGGCTACGACATCTCCATCTGCCAGATCACCAGCGGCCAGGCACGAAGAGAATTCTTCGAAGCATTGCCGGTGAAGCGCAACGTCGATGCAGTCATCGTCACATCCTTCGACATTGAGGCCTCCGAGGTCTCCCGCCTTACGAGTATCAACGTGCCGATCCTCAGCCTTAACGTTACCGAGGAGAACGGCTTCATGGCTTCGGTGCGCAATGACGATTTCACTGGCGGCATGGTTTCGGCCAATCATCTGATAGCTCTTGGGCACAAAGGTATTGCATACATTCGTTCAACTCCTGTTGCTTCCCTTCGCTTCAGCGTTCAAGCCAGATTGGAGGGATTTTTGAGTGCCTGCAAGGCAGTCGGTATCAAACCAATGGTTCTGGCAGCTCCGGCAACCGAAAACCCCACCAGTGCCGTACTGGCAAAACTGGAAAGCATGAAGACCAGGCCCACCGCAATCGCCTGTCAGGAGGATGCTCTGGCAATACCGCTGATTTTCCAGCTGCAACGGTTCGGTATCGCCGTTCCCTCGGACATGTCCGTGATCGGATACGACGACAGCAGATTCGCAGAGGACATCGGGCTGACCACCATTCGGCAGAAACCCTATGATATGGCAGTTTCACTTGCCAAGAAGACCCTGCAGCTTATTGAGGGAAACACGCCGGAAAACCGGCATGAGCTTATTGCTCCCACATTGATCCTCAGATCGTCCACCGGTACGCTCAAGCGTTGAAACATCCATGCGGCGAGTCAGCGCCTGTTGACCTGATGCCCCCTCCCCCCAAGGGATAAAAGCTCACCTCAATGCAGAGTTCGTCTTAGTATTTCTGCATCCCATCGATAACAGCCCTGAGATTGGCAAAGAAGTTGATACCCTTAATGGTTTTGATGTACTTGTCCTGCATATTCTTGCTGTAAATCAAGCCGTACCTGAATACCGCAACGATCACCCATCAGCAGAATTCGCCTGGCACCGATTCAGCAATTCCACTGCTTCAAGACCCGATCACCTTTATAGAAACCAAGGACTCCGAAGTGTGCCGTATACATGCGCAGCAATCTCGCATCTATGGGATCAAGCCCAAGCCATCGCATAGCCAGGATCCGCAGCACATGTGCATGGGCTATGAGAATCACATCCTTGCCATCAAGAACTTGCGGCGCTATAGCCGCGATCGCCTTATCGACACGCTCAGCGACCTCCTGAAGGGATTCTCCAGAGGTGACATGTACCTGCACATGGTCACCGCCTGGAAGCACTTCATCCCGATCAGCCTTTGGCAGGTTCATCACGGCAGCAGGCCCGTCAGACCATACATCCCAGTCACGGCCTAGCTCCTTACTGAGGTCCTGACGAATCTGGCCCTCGGCGTGACCATAATCCCACTCCATTATTTCAGGCATAGGGAGTGGCTGATCGAAGCCAGCCTGCTGTGCAGTCTGCAAGGCGCGCTTAAGCGGACTCACATATACACAATCCTTTTCGAATCCATGTGGGAAGGATTGCCTAAGACGGACACCAGCCTGTCGAGCCTGGATCATTCCCTGTTCAGTCAGCGGTATGTTCGTCCTACCCGTGTACTGACCTGATACGCTCCAAGCTGTTTGACCATGGCGCAGCAAAACCACTGAACCCGGCTCTGAGGCATCCTTGCCCACATTCTCGTCTGCGTTAAGCATGACTTGACCTTATCACTGCAGAGGCCCAACCCTCTTTAAGGCCCTATCCCTGGCCAGGAGGGAACCAGCTCAGGGCGAATGCGCCTCCACAGAGCAGCCGCTGACCCATGAACCAACTTTGCTGATTAGTGAATTAGGCGAGGTGTCGCCACGATTGCATAAGCCCGATAGCGCCGGAGAAATCGCAGCAGCAGGATCGGGCAGTTGTCAACGTCTATCCCCAATGCGAGCGACTGATGACCCCTTGCGTGTGGGATAATGGACCTATGACGGACTCAGGACGGGAACCTGGCAGGATGGCCGACCAAGTGGTCGGCATGCTTCATCAGGTGGATGACAAGGTGAATGACATGCGCAACTCGATTGAATCGGACCCAGAATCGTTGGCAGACAAGCTGGTCAAGTTTGCGCTTCCCAGCATCGCCGCACTCCTGGCGGGCAAGCTCTTCCAGTCTTTCTGGAGCGGACTGGTCCGCAAGCGCAACGGAGGCGTTGACAACCCCGAAGAGGATCAGGAGAGCGCTACCGTCGGTCTCCTCTTCGGCGTTCTGTCGGCAGCCGTCACCGCCCTGGTCTCCGGCCTGTCCGAGCGTGGTTCCCAGGCTCTGATTGATCGCCGCCACCAGCGCTGAAAGCATAGGATGCTAACTGGCAACCAGGCAGTGCTCAATAACGCTGATTGCGTGATTTTAACGACAAGGTCTTGCATTGGCAGGCATTGACGGCAAGAATGTCAAAATGACCTTAACAAATTCACAGAAAAACCCGGCCACGAATCCGGCCGATAATCCCACCATACGGACTCTGCTTGAGCGACGCTCCATCCGTGGATTCACAGACGAACCGGTTGACGACCAGACCATCGCCCTGCTAGAGCAGGCGGCCCAGCATGCAGCGACCAGCCGGTACTTCCATGAATGGTCGGCCATCAGGGTAACGAATCATGATGAGGCACTTGCCATCGCCGACATGGCCCATCAGCGCTATGTCGCCGAAGCCCCGTTGCTCTACATCTTCCTGGCGGACCAGCGCCGCAATGCCGATCTGGTCCGACGATTCGCCGATGATCTGGATCCGGATACCACCCTGCTCAACTCCGGCTATGTCTTCCTGCAGTCACAGAACGATGCGGTCCTGGCCCTGCACGCCATGGAGACCGCAGCCAACGCGCTGGGCCTGGGAGCAGTCATTCTGGGCAGCGTCATCAATGACACAAACAGATTGATTGATTTGCTCAAGCTGCCCAAACTGGTCTATCCGGTGCTGGGTCTTGCCATCGGCCATCCAGCCCAGAATCCAGATCCCAAGCCTAGGATGCCTCGTCAGGCGCAAATTTTCACCAACACCTATCAGAGGGCCGACGACGATGCGAATATGAAGGATGCCCTGGCTGACTTCGACCAGACGGTCACCCGCTACTATCGCGACATCCGGCACATGGACGCTCCCCACCGCTCATTCAGTGCCATTATGGCTGACAAGGTTCGCAATCCCGCCTCCGGTCATGAGCCAATGCTGGATTCGATCCGCCGACAGGGCTTCGACCCAGCCTGCTAGGGCATCGAAATCCCTGCCAGCCAGTGAACCATAATGGCCACCAGACAAGTTCACCTGCGTAGTTCACCAGCCTTAGGTGAATAGACAAAATCCAATCGGCCCCAAC
Source organism: Bifidobacterium asteroides (assembly GCF_003202755.1). Lineage (GTDB taxonomy): Bacteria > Actinomycetota > Actinomycetes > Actinomycetales > Bifidobacteriaceae > Bombiscardovia > Bombiscardovia asteroides_F. The sequence goes on along the minus strand of NZ_QGLK01000001.1, from coordinate 179,618 downwards.
AGCGAGATCAGTGGAATCCAATTTTGCTGCTTGGGGTCTTTGGAATCAATCAGAATCAACTTGGCAATCACCAAGAATGCATGAGCTGCAGAGGCAATGACTGCCTCACCTGCGACGAGGCTTGTACCCACGTTTGCGGCTGTGTGGTTTCGAAGCTCGTGAGACCGCCCTCATACGCTGGTAGGAGCCCGGCTCGTGGCTGGTCAGATGCCAGCTTCCGCAGTAATCACAGCGGTAGACCCACAGAAGAAGGTTGCGTTCGACCATGCTGCGGTCGGCGGCCTGCTGGGCTTTGGCCCGATCGTGATACATGATCTTGGACGTAGCAGCGCAACGTCGTGGGGTGAAATAATGCATGACAGTGTACGACTACCTCGGAACCGGTCTCATTATCCTTCTGCGCATCTTTTTGCACTAATGGCACCCAATGCCCGATAAGACAGGTCCTGCCAGATGGCGCAAACCGATGATGCAAGATCAGACTGGCAGGGCGCAATCCTTCATAGTTCGAAGCGTTAAAAACCGGACGGACGTGAGTGACCCTACGGCATGGATCAGGGCAGGTCGTGACCGGCGCTCAGGTAGAGGTCGTACCATTCCTGGGCGGTCAGATCTACATCCGCGCCAGCGGCCATCTGGGTGATGCGCTCAGGGTTCATGGATCCCAGGAGCACCTGTATGCCAGCGGGATGCCGCAGAATCCAAGCCACTGCGATTGCACTCTTGGTCACTCCATGCTGCTTGGCCAGCTTGTCCAGCTCGGCATTGAGTTCGGGATAGCGGGGATTGTCCAGAAAGACACCATCAAAGTATCCGGTCTGGAAGGGGCTCCAGGCCTGAATGGTCATGGACTTCAGCCGCGAATAGGCCAGAAGACCGCCATCATGGTCCAAGCTGGGATCATCGCCCATATTGACATGGATCTCCTGGTCGACCATGCCGGTGTGTCCCAGGCCGAACTGCAGCTGGTTGACCTCCAGCCGCTGGCTTACAGCGCTCTGCAACAGCTCCACCTGCATGGGGTTGACGTTGCTGACGCCGAAGTGCCGAACCTTCCCGCTGGACTGCAATTCATTGAAGGCCTCAGCCAGATCGTCCAAGTCGACCAAGGTGTCGGGACGATGCAGCAGCACGAAGTCGACATGGTCGGTCTGCAGGTTGACCAGCTCCTGATCCAATGCCTTCAGCAGGTGATCCTTGGAGAAGTCATAGCGAGTGATCTGGTCGCTGTCCGGGTTGCGGAAAATGCCGAACTTGGTCTGGATGCCCACGCTGTCACGGTCTACACTCAGATCCTTCAGAGCCTGTCCCAGGGCTCGGCTGCTAGCCCCGGCATGATAGCAGTCCGCTGTGTCGAAGAAGTCCACGCCCGCATTCATGGCCGTCTCCACAATGGTCCGCGCCTCCTCGCGGCTCTTCTGATCGATCCGCATGACCCCCAGGGCCACACGGGAGGTCCGGAATCCTGACCGTCCTAAATTCATGTATCGCACAATGTCCTCCTCTTGATTGACGTCTAGGCTCGAGTCTACCCGTACCAGCTACCTCCAGCCTTGTACGGTTACTCCAGCAGGTTGCTGCGCAGGGTCTCCACCTGGTCCGGCCCGAACCCCAAAGCCTGACGCGCATAGGCGAAGACATCCCCGTAGGCCTCGACCATGGTTTCTTGGGCATGCGCCAGGTATTCCTTCTTGACGCAGAGCGCAATCTGCAGGGCGTCCAGTGAATCCTGGTCGAAGCCTCTGGCACGGAATTGGTCCAGCAGTTGATTGTTGGCCGCAACCCTCTCTTGGTTGGTCTTCAGATAGTCCGCGAATATCTGGGCGTCGTCCACCTCCAGCAGCCAGAGCACCAGCGCCGCGGCGAACCCAGTCCGGTCTTTGCCGGCAAAGCAGTGGAAGAGAGTGGCCCCCTGGGTGTTGTCCACGACGATGCGTAAGAACCTCCCATACCCCTGCTGGGCTGCAGGACTCATAACCAGGTCATGGTAGACATTCAGCATGTGCCCGTTGACCTGATTCGCCAAACCCAGCGAGGCAAAATCGTCCAGGCTGGCGCTGTTGGTGCCGCTTTGCTCCAGCAGATCAATGTTGGTAAAGGTCACACCTTCAAGCCGATCGTCTGGACTCTCCTGTATCTCGAAAGGCCGACGGAAGTCCACGACCTGAGTCACCTGGTAGCGGTCGACCAGTTCCCTCTTAGTTTCTTCGTCCAGACCCACTAATTGCCCGGAGCGGATGAACTTATGAGGACGTACCAGACGGCCATGAATGGTCCCTATACCTCCCAGATCCCGAAAATTGGTAATGTTCATCGATGACCTCCCTAAGATCCGCCCTGTCTCCAAGCCATCCCCGTCTCTATGAAAATCACAGAAACCCAGCATGCCAGCGCACAATCAACGGCAACAAGCATTGCACCCAAGGTACCATTACCGTTGCTATGCAGACACGCCATGGTTGGTATCAAAAGCTGCTGTTGAGGAATTGGGTGGGTTTCGGGTCACCGCTTTGCGGTCAAGGCCTCCCTGATAGGCGTGCTGCCTCCGATGATGTTGTAGATCCTACCTTTGGTCTGTGGCAGGTCGACGCAACCGGCCAGGCATTGTGCCACATCGGGGATTGGTATGGGTCCGGGCCCGTCTGGCTCTACCTGGATGGCTCCTGTGCCGTCCTGCTCGGTCAGGCTGCCTGGCTCAATAATGGTGTAGTCCAGTCCGGAATTGATCAGATACTGATCGGCCATGTTCTTGGTCACGTAGTAATCGGCGAGGGAGTCAATGGCAGGCTTGACCTGAGGCTGTTCCCAGCGCAGCCAGTCGGCTGCATACATGGCCCCCAGCATGACGTATCTGGTGATGCCGACTGCTTTAGCGGCCTCTATGGTCTTCATGGCTCCCAAAGCGTCAATCTGGTTGATGTCTTTACCTCGCGAGCCCGCAGTGAAAACAACAGCGTCCGCATGCATCTTAAGGAATGCGTCGGTTATCTGGGAGAGCGGGTCATGCAGGTCCAGGGTCATAGTCTCCACCTGCTGGCTGGCGGGAATCTTCGAGACTCCTCGTGCGCAGGCCACCACCTCATGGTCGGCTTTGACCAGATCCTCGAGAGTCAGTGCACCCACTCTGCCGGTAGCTCCTACAAGAATGATTCTTTTACCCATACTCATCCGCTTTCTTTCACATATGTGTTTACGCGCCTGATTCGGCTATTTTTATTTTAGGTGTCCTGGGCCACAAACAACAGGCGGTAAGTATGAGACAGTTTCGGCAACAATGCTCTCGAAGATCAAATCACAGACTGCCCAAGTAAAAGGCAACCTTCTATATTCCGATTAACCGTATTCCATTGCTTGGCATGTATCTTTGTGCATTGAAGCTGGAATCCTCAAGACTGGGTCTGAGTCTGGTATAAGAAAGGAGGTATCTTCAGGAACATTTTCCTGAAGATACCTCCAATATTTATGTGTTGTGGCGGCGGTGTGCTACTCTCCCACACTCTTCCGGGTGCAGTACCATTGCCGTGCTGGGTCTTAGCTTCCGGGTTCGGAATGGGACCGGGCGTCTCCCCCAGGCCATGACCGCCGCGAATCTTCAATTCTTCCGATCCCGTGGGGGGTCGGGGTTTCCTGGCGGTTTGGGGACCGGATGGTGGACGCGTGTTCCGTGTGCTTCGATCGCCTGTGGCCGTCCGTGCATATTGCCGCAGGTCGTATCCGCAGTAAGGGTTGATGCCGCCACCCCTCCAGGGGGTGGGTGTTGTGTTGTCTTCGACCATTAGTGCCGGTCGGCTCCGCCCCTTGCGGGGTGTCCACGTCCGGTCTATCGACCATGTGTTCTGCATGGGGTCTTCAGAAGCCCTGAGGCTTCATGGAATCCTTATCTTGGAGGGGGCTTCCCGCTTAGATGCTTTCAGCGGTTATCCCATCCGAACGTAGCCAACCGGCCGTGCCGCTGGCGCGACAACCGGCATACCAGAGGTTCGTCCACCCAGGTCCTCTCGTACTATGGGCAGGGCTCCTCAAGATTCCAACGAGCGCAGAGGATAGAGACCAAACTGTCTCACGACGTTCTGAACCCAGCTCGCGTGCCGCTTTAATCGGCGAACGGCCGAACCCTTGGGACCTGCTCCAGCCCCAGGATGCGACGAGCCGACATCGAGGTGCCAAACCATCCCGTCGATATGGACTCTTGGGGATGATCAGCCTGTTATCCCCGGGGTACCTTTTATCCGTTGAGCGATGCCGCGTCCGTACGCCGGCACCGGATCACTATCTCCGACTTTCGTCCCTGCTCGACCCGTCGGTCTCGCAGTCAAGCTCCCTTGTGCGATTGCACTCAACACCCGATTGCCAACCGGGCTGAGGGAACCCTTGGGCGCCTCCGTTACTCTTTGGGAGGCAACCGCCCCAGTTAAACTACCCGCCAGGCACTGTCCCTGGCCGGGATGACCGGCCGAGGTTAGAGGCCAGATGAGGACAGAGCGGTATTTCACATTACGGCTCCACGGATGCTGGCGCACCCGCTTCGAAGCCTCCCGCCTATGCTACACAGTCCGCACCTAACGCCAATACCAAGGTATAGTAAAGGTCCCGGGGTCTTTTCGTCCTTCTGCGCTTAACGAGCATCTTTACTCGTACTGCAATTTCGCCGAGCTCCTGGTCGAGACAGTGGGGAAGTCGTTACGCCATTCGTGCAGGTCGGAACTTACCCGACAAGGAATTTCGCTACCTTAGGATGGTTATAGTTACCACCGCCGTTTACCGGGGCTTGAATTCACCGCTGCCCCCTCCGAAGAGGGATGACGGATCCTCTTAACCTTCCGGCACCGGGCAGGCGTCAGTGCATATACAGCGACTTACGTCTTCGCATGCACCTGTGTTTTTGGTAAACAGTCGCTACCCCCTGGTCTGTGCCGCCCCCGCCGGCTCCGCGCGTGAAGCGCCTCACCGGCAGGGGCCTCCCTTATACCGAAGGCACGGGAGTGATTTGCCGAGTTCCTTGACCAGGATTCGCTCGATCGCTTTGGTATACTCTACCTGACCACCAGTGTCGGTTTAGGGTACGGGCGGCGCCACTCCTCACGCCGAAGCTTTTCTCGACGGAACGGCACACCGGATTCGGGGCACAAGACCCCCCATCATCACACCTCGCGCTCATGCCGGGCGGATTTGCCTGCCCGACGCGCCGCATGCTTGACCACGGATAACCACCACCGCGGCCCGGCTCCCGTTCCGTGTCACTCCCGCGCTACCCGCCACGCATCCACACGCCGGTCCCATGCCATCGGACGGTCCGAAGACCACCACCCGACACAGGTAAGGGCACGCTTCCACGTCTTGGATTGGACGGCTTGACGCCGGTAGGAGAATATCGACTCCTTCATCCATTCGACTACGCCTGTCGGCCTCGCCTTAGGACCCGACTCACCCGGGGACGACGAACGTGGCCCCGGAACCCTTGGTCATCCAGCGGGCGGGATTCTCACCCGCCTCTCGCTACTCATGTCTGCATTCTCACTTCCACGCGGTCCACGGCCGGCTCACGCCGCCGCTTCACCCCACGCGGAACGCTCTCCTACCCAGCACAGCAAACTGCGCTGCCGCGTCTTCGGTGGCGTGCTTGAGCCCCGCTACATTATCGGCGCGGAACCACTAGACCAGTGAGCTGTTACGCACTCTTTCAAGGATGGCTGCTTCTGAGCCAACCTCCTGGCTGTCTATGCGACTCCACATCCTTTCCCACTTAGCACGCGCTTAGGGACCTTAGACGACGATCTGGGCTGTCTCCCTCTCGACGACGGAGCTTATCCCCCGCCGACTCACTGCCGCGATACACCTCACACGTATTCGGAGTTTGGCTGCTGTCGGTACCCGATACGGGCCCTCAAGCATCCAGTAGCTCTACCCCATGGAGGCACTCACGCGACGCTGCACCGAAATGCATTTCGGAGAGAACCAGCTATCACGGAATTTGATTGGCCTTTCACCCCTAGCCCCAGGTCATCGGCCCGGTTTTCAACCCAGGTCCGTTCGGTCCTCCACGCGGTCTTACCCGCGCTTCAACCTGCCCAGGGCTAGATCATCCCGCTTCGGGTCCAGGACACGCGACTGGAAACGCCCTTATCGGACTCGCTTTCGCTACGGCTGCCCCACACGGGTTAGCCTCGCCACGCACCACTGACTCGCAGACTCATTTTTCGATAGGCACGCCGTCACCCCGAAAGGCTCCGACGGATTGTAGGCACACGGTTTCAGAAACTCTTTCACTCCCCTCCCGGGGTGCTTTTCACCTTTCCCTCACGGTACTCGTACGCTATCGGTCAGACAGGAATATTCAGGCTTACCCCACGGTCGGGGCCGATTCACACGGGATTCCACGAGTCCCGCGCTACTTGGGAACAAGAACCGGCAGGCGGCGCGCCTTCGGCTACGGGGCCATCACCCTCTACGGCCGGGAATTCAATCCCGTTCGCCTCACACGCCGCTTTATCACTGCCGCCGGGCCCGTCGGAGCCCGGACGCCAAGTCCCACAACACCCATGCCGCAACCCCCGACGGGTCTCACACGGCACCGGTTTGGCCATCATCCGCTTTCGCTCGCCACTACTCACGGAATATCCTTTCCTGCAGGTACTGAGATGTTTCACTTCCCTGCGTACCCCCCGCACGAATGCGGTGCCGGCCCATAACAGCCGGCGGGTTACCCCATTCGGACACCCTCGGATCAAAGCCCTGTCGGCGGCTCCCCGAGGCCTATCGCGGCCCCACGCGTCCTTCATCGGTCCTGTCTGCCAAGGCATCCACCATGCGCCCTTGCCGACAACACGACCACAGGCCATGCCACGACAACAACAACTGCGAACTGCCAGACGACAAATCATCACACTAAACGATCACAAAACGATCGACCCGAACCCACTCACATGGGCCCGGACGAAACAATACAGCAGACAGCCAGCACAACAGCCAGCCATCCGCTCGCGTCCACTATCCAGTTCTCAAACCACCAGCACACCATCAGGACCCGCCACAGGGCAAAACCCCACGCAGGACCCGACGGGCATCAGGAACACCACCCACAAGGGTGGCGGTCCGGGAACCCAACAGCGCATCCATGCCACAGCCTCAAGACCGTTCCACGCCAGCACGCCCACGCCAGCCAGCCATCCGGCCGACCCGCAGGCACGACCCCCACGCAGACCACGCAGGGGAATTTCCATAATCTCCGTAGAAAGGAGGTGATCCAGCCGCACCTTCCGGTACGGCTACCTTGTTACGACTTAGTCCCAATCGCGGACCTCACCTTAGACGGCTCCCCCCCTCACGGGTTGGGCCACCGGCTTCGGGTGCTGCCCACTTTCATGACTTGACGGGCGGTGTGTACAAGGCCCGGGAACGCATTCACCGCGGCGTTGCTGATCCGCGATTACTAGCGACTCCGCCTTCACGGAGCCGGGTTGCAGGCTCCGATCCGAACTGAGACCGGTTTTCAGGGATCCGCTCCATGTCACCATGTCGCATCCCGCTGTACCGGCCATTGTAGCATGCGTGAAGCCCTGGACGTAAGGGGCATGATGATCTGACGTCATCCCCACCTTCCTCCGGGTTAACCCCGGCGGTCCCCCGTGAGTTCCCACCATAACGTGCTGGCAACACGAGGCGAGGGTTGCGCTCGTTGCGGGACTTGACCCAACATCTCACGACACGAGCTGACGACGACCATGCACCACCTGTGAACCGGCCCCGAAGGGAAGCCACGTCTCCGCGGCCGTCCGGCACATGTCAAGCCCAGGTAAGGTTCTTCGCGTTGCATCGAATTAATCCGCATGCTCCGCCGCTTGTGCGGGCCCCCGTCAATTTCTTTGAGTTTTAGCCTTGCGGCCGTACTCCCCAGGCGGGATGCTTAACGCGTTAGCTCCGACACGGAACCCGTGGAACGGGCCCCACATCCAGCATCCACCGTTTACGGCGTGGACTACCAGGGTATCTAATCCTGTTCGCTCCCCACGCTTTCGCTCCTCAGCGTCAGTGACGGCCCAGAGACCTGCCTTCGCCATCGGTGTTCTTCCCGATATCTACACATTCCACCGTTACACCGGGAATTCCAGTCTCCCCTACCGCACTCCAGTCCGCCCGTACCCGGCGCCGATCCACCGTTAAGCGATGGACTTTCACACCAGACGCGACGAACCGCCTACGAGCTCTTTACGCCCAATAAATCCGGATAACGCTTGCACCCTACGTATTACCGCGGCTGCTGGCACGTAGTTAGCCGGTGCTTATTCGAAAGGTACACTCACTCTCGCTTGCTCCCAATCAAAAGCGGTTTACAACCCGAAGGCCGTCATCCCGCACGCGGCGTCGCTGCATCAGGCTTGCGCCCATTGTGCAATATTCCCCACTGCTGCCTCCCGTAGGAGTCTGGGCCGTATCTCAGTCCCAATGTGGCCGGTCGCCCTCTCAGGCCGGCTACCCGTCGAAGCCTTGGCAGGCCATCACCCCGCCAACAAGCTGATAGGACGCGACCCCATCCCATGCCGGTAAACCCTTTCCCACACCATCATGCGACGGTGCGGAGCATCCGGCATTACCACCCGTTTCCAGGAGCTATTCCGAAGCATGGGGCAGGTTGGTCACGCATTACTCACCCGTTCGCCACTCTCACCAGGCAGCAAGCTGCCCGGATCCCGTTCGACTTGCATGTGTTAAGCACGCCGCCAGCGTTCATCCTGAGCCAGAATCAAACCCTCCACAAAAAACCATGAAGAAGGCCGAAACAGCCCACATCAATAATTGACGGGCCAGCTTCCATAAGGAGGAAACCAACCCACGAAAAACCCCGACACCAATTACACGCTCCCACGAAACCCCACAACAGAGGAAGGCATCGGACTGGCAATCAAAAAGCTATAAGTAGCACAAACACGCTCTTGAGTTCTCAAACCACCACCACACCAACAAGCGCTCATCTTCCTCCCGGAAGAAGAACCGCCGTGTTGAGCAGCAAGAGATAAACTTACCACGAGCCGGCCAAAACGCAACCCGGCCCCTCCGAAAAGACCCTCAAAACAAGATATAACAAGCCCTCATACGGCGTGTCGCTACATGTCCCCTTTTAACTTTAGACGTCGCGAAGATTGGACTTCAGCGCACTGCCACGGCTTCATGCACACATTTTATTCACAAAGTGACGATCGGGTTCCAGCGCTATTGGCGCGTCGGCTTAGTCCCTTCATAGTCCTTTTGAACTCTGCTCATAGTCGGCTGTATCCAATGCGGAGTTCACCTTCCGTTCTCGACCGCCAGTCATCCACAGCCTACGAATATGAATGTTGATATAGATGTATGTTCGCGCACTATGTTGGTCTGCGAGTCATGGATTCTGTTGACGGATGGTAAGACGGGTGTATGAGCACAACAATTGCAGTACTGACCGGGGCGGGAATCTCGACTTCCGCCGGCATACCGGATTTCCGCGGGCCTGACGGGGTTTGGACCAAGCATCCTGATCAGATGAACGTTTATGACCTGGACCTGTTCATGAGCGACAAGAAGCAGCGGGAGTATTCATGGCGGTGGCAGAAGGAGTCACCAGTCTGGAAGGCCCAGCCCGGAGTAGCGCACAAGGCACTGGCCAGGCTGGAGCAGGCAGGCATGCTGAACCTGCTGGCTACGCAGAACTTCGATGCCCTCCACGAGAAAGCCGGCAACTCCGAGGATGTCATCGTCAACCTTCACGGGACCATCGGCAGCTCCCATTGCATGAAGTGCGGTCAGGCATATCGGACGGCCGACATCATGGCCAAGCTCGATCAGGAACCTGATCCACACTGCCACAAGCACATGCCCTACCAAGGCAACATGCCTTGCAATGGCATCATCAAGACTGATGTGGTTTATTTCGGTCAGGCCCTGCCCGAGGGAGCCATGGAAAAGAGCATGAGGCTAGCCAGCCAGGCTGATCAATTCTGGGTGATCGGCTCCACCTTGGAGGTGTATCCGGCGGCCTCACTGGTGCCAGTGGCAGCCCAAGCAGGTGTGCCAATCACCATCATGAACATGGGTTCAACCCAGTATGATTCTCTGGCAACCCGACTCATCCATGAACCTATCGAAGAAGCGTTGCCCAAACTCGTCGACAAAACTATTGCCGGACAGGAATGATTCGCTGACTGCTCCGCGCAATCGCTGGAACAGATCTGCGATCTGCAGATTTCTGATGGGCTCTGCAAGAACCTGCGGGGCCTACTATTGCAATCCTTGCGCCGTCTTCCGTCTCACTACAGACAGACTCCGACTGTACCGGTCCCCTGTCAGCGTCGCTTTGGGACCCCGGCACCCCTATCACGCGGATACTCTGCATCAGGTAGCAAACCCCTGCCCCAGAAGAAGGACAGCGAATCGACTCCGGAAGCCAAAGTCTTCCCGCCCGAGCAAAGCTAAGATGCCCTGGACATGCCCTTATCAGCACCGCCGAGTACTGGGACAAGATACCGATAGGGCCCATGAAATTCGAACAGGAATAACCGTGCTCCCCTGCCCCTCTGCTTCCAACTCACCCCCGTCCTATCCATCCACCCATTCGCAGCACCGACAGAGTCGATTCTTTGCTCCAAAACACCCTAGCCACGCCATAATGATCAGGGGGCACTCCGCTGACTTCCAGCCATACATCCCATCGGAGTCTTTTCATGCCCGATAGCATACTTTTAGTAGAGCCATAAGCCTGAAGCGCACTGTCCCAACAGAGCTCCGACGCTTCCGATATAGAATCTAGCCCTCAGATAGTCACCAAGTAGATTAAACGTGTAATAGCCGAGCTCAAACTCGCTTGAAAGACATGATCACGAGTCCAAATTCATCGGAGAAAGAACCGGCGCCTCTCGCCAGCGGAAAACGACCGATTATCGCTTGACAAGTACTACAATATTTGTCAATCGCATCACATTTTGCGATTGCATTTGATGAACGTATATCGACTAGGGGGTTGTTGATTATGGGTACTGTAACTAAGGAAAACGAAGAGTTAGTGGACGGAGTCTGTACCTTTATTTTGCGTTCCCGAAAGGGTGACGGTGGTTTAACGCTGTTGAATTATGGACATCCATATTCCCAGTCATTAACGTGGAAGTTATGATATGAAAAAGTTGCTGTCGCCGTCCGTAATGTTTTCGTTCATTCTTGCTTTGGTGATGGCTATCGTACTTGGTAGTAACTATTATGCACTGCCTGATGTAGTGCCAACGCACTGGAATGCTCTTGGGAAGGCTGATTCTTGGGGGGAAAAATATACCGTTCCGATTTTCCCTGCAGTCATTGTGTGTGTGGTGCTCATTGTTCTCATTGCTCGATCTGTACTCGTGATTAAACAAAGTGTTGGACGAGCAATTGACTCTATTGATGTTTATCTTCCTGTGGCCACTGCCGTTTCAGGGTACGCTGCAATGGTGATACTTAGTAGTTCAATGGAGCATCAATCACCAGCTTTTAGAAATCCAGTGAATCAATTTATTGTTGCTTTTTCGGTGCTTCTTGTACTGTCAGCCATCACAACAGTTCCATCAAAAAGGACCCTTCTGCAAGAACCCGGCAATGGAGATTGCCTTATGAAACTGTCGATTCGGACAGTAAAAATCATATGGGTTTCTGATCTTCTTTTTGTTGGAGTCGCAGGTCTTGTTGTCGCAGCACTGATATCGATGACTGGCTTCATAGCTCTTATGTTTGCCTTGATTGCCATCTTTTTATTACTTATCGGTGTTGCAACAGCGTTTGTCATATCCAACAATTAAAAATCGGATCCATTAGCAATAGTTTTCAAAAAAAAGCGAAATTCAATGGTAGCAGCACTTTGTGTATTGATGATGGTTTTGGCAATTTACTTTGTGTGGCTGTACCGAAAGGCGAAGCTGGGTAATTTACGCAGAAACGGGCAAGTCGGATTCAGGACTAAAGCCATAATGTCATCTGATGAAACCTGGGGGTATATTCACGCCAAGTATTCTTGGTTGTTCCTATCGGAAGCCGTAATTATGGCATTGATGTCGATAGACTTGGCGTTTAGTTGTATTTTCACTAAGGGTGTCAGCGCATTTGATCCCACTTGTTTGGTCATACTTTGGGTGTTGCTGGTAATAATGCTTGGAGCAACTGCCGTTATTGGAATTTATGCAAACAGTGCTGCCAATAATCATAATAAGCGGGGATAGAGTTTCGGATATCTGAACCAGGCTATGTGTCGTAACAAGCAAAATAGTGGATTAATTCTGGCGTTCCGCCACTGATTACGATACGTAGCCTAGTTTATTTCTTATGTATCGTAAACGACCCAAAAACAGCCCACCACATCCATGCAATCACAGCCCACCAAACGTAACCACCCAAGCATCAGACCCACCAGCAATCACGAAACCGCCATCATCAACACACCCCAAGTGCATCAACCAGCGCAGACAGCAATCACGCCCAGACAAGCCACAATCAGGCCAAATCAAGAGAGGGACTTTGAATGCAGCAAAACCCTCTTAACCATACTCGCAGTGAGGCTAACGAGAGGTCCCCCTATATACCTATACAAGAAAACTTGAATTTTTGATTTTGACCGTGGATAACTTCGCCTCACGGGCATTGGGGAGACGCCCATCGAGAAGCTGCACGAACAGATTAAGAGCGTGGCCGGGGAACTACAATCGCTGCCGGACGAAACGAGGAGACATGGACGAGAACCCAAACCAGAGCAACGAGGAGGACCTGAGCGCGCAACGGCGCGAGACGAGGCATGTACTCGAGGAGCTCAGGAACTACCAGGGCGCGCAGATACAGCTCGTCACCAGCCGCCAGGTGAACCTCAGGGAGTAGTTGGAGACGATAACCTCCACGATGGAACAGGCCAACCAGATGCTGTTGACCAGCTTGCAGCGATTAGAGGACTCAGGCGACAGGCAGAACGAAGCCTCAAGGAAGGTCATCCTCTCTGGCTACAAGGCATTCGAGGAGAGCGTGGAGCAAACGGCCAGCAGGGACGAAACACAGCTCAGGAAAATGTACGACTAGCAGCGGCACGTGAACGAGCAGCTCTTAAGCCTGCAGAGCAAGCAGAAAAGCAGGCTCGACTCGCTCGCCCACAACGTCCACGGCACCTCGACGAGGCCCTGGCCTCACTCAATCGACAGGCCAGCGAGCAGATCGGACGAATGAGCATCCGACTCGACTGACATCAGATCCGCAAATGGCTGACCGCCGGCATCCCCACCAGTGTCATCACCAGCGGAATCCTCTACATGATTCCGCACTGCATCCACTAAACATCCCATGCTCATGGTGTGAGTGTAACCAAGCAAACTGGTCTTTTATGTGTTGTTCGAATTCCGGCAGGGGTATTGTTCCAGGAGTGGTGGCGTCATCGTACCAGTTCGGATTTCCACATCGGTGTCAGTGACATGAGAGCAGTCTCAATGTGTGAGAGGCCGGAATGAGTTAGCTGTGTTTATGGAGTAGAATAGTCAGCGGTGGAACGTTTTCGCCTCATATTTGCTTTCAAAGGAGAAGACTATGAGGAAGTTTGGGAAAGTTATTGCTTCATGAATGGCAGCTCCTGCCTTGTCGGCCGGCATGTGTCTGCTCTTTGTTTTGAGTGGGTGAGGTGATTTGCGAATTCACTGGATTCAACGGTTGACGATTTGGGCTTCCTTGATTCTCACCATGGTGGTGACATTCGAGATGCTTATCACTATCGACCAGGAGCTTCCAGCTGGTACCGGTACCTCTTTCACCGTCGAGAGGGTTGATACCGCGACGAAGGCGGATGCTGTGCGTGCGATTGCTCAAGCATCAAGAAATTTAGGGATTAATGTCTTCAAAATCCAACCTTCATTTCGTGATTCAATGAAGTCTCGTGTTCTCGTGGCCTTTGTGGGTGACCAAAAGTCTTTTCAACGAAATGGAGGGTACGATTATCCTTCCTTTTCAACGCGTGACCAGTCAACGAAAGTAGTTTCTTTTGAAGAGATTACCACCCAGGACTTGCGCGGAAGCTATGCGACCAATGCGGATAGGTCGCATATGGAACAGCTCGCCAAGGCTTTGTCACGTTCCCGGATAGTGGTTGACGAATCACAAAGCCTCTGGTCACGAGGCTTCTGGATAGCTGCGATGATATACGCGTTAGGGAAGGGTGGCCTTTGGGCGGGAGTCGTTATCATCGCCATCACATTGGTGGTTTCCACCGCGTATTCCCTGTCCAGGAACAGGAAGATACACGCGATCAAGGCGATGCACGGTTATACCAGCGGAAGGATACTCGTCGGCGAGCTGGTGTCACTGCTCGCCACACTCGCCGTGGGATTGGTGACAATTACCTTAGTGGGATTACCTTTCCTCTGGTTTATCAATAACTTCCACCAGATTTGGCGACTCCTTCGAGCGCTGTTTATCGCCGTGGCTGTATTGACAGCATATCTTGTCTTCCTGGCGTTGGCTTTAGGTGGTGCCAGTACATTCCGCGATCGAATACCCGCCGTTCTCAACGGAGAGGGTAACGAACTCCGTGATGGCATCATCGCGGGTTTTGCCCAGTTCATGGTGGTGGCTGTTCTCTTTGGCACCATCAGCGGTTCTCTGAATAGAATCAGCGCGGTACAGAGCACCAGCCGGTCCTTGGCACAGTGGTCTCGCATCTCGGATCAATATGTCCTGAGGTTTTCAATCAAAATCAACATCACACAGGAGGATATGCTCCGGGCAGCGCCTCCCCTGATGAAAGTGATCGAGGATCTTGACAGTAGAGGGAAGGCGATGTTGGTCGGGTATAACGGTGACTCCGTTCGTCCCGCTGATGGGAACAATGATCCTTACGAACCGGACGGATCCGATTCGATGATAGTGAGCCCGAACTATCTTGACAAACAACCCATTGCCGGACTTGATGGGAAACCGGTTAGAGTGTCTGAAAGAGATATCGGGGCTTTCACACTCCTGGTGCCTTCATCATATAAAGGGGACCCCGGAGCCTTGTTGAAGAAATACGCCGAATATTTCAAGACACAGTGCCAACTGGGTGTTACCCGGAAACAGAAACCATATTCCTGCAACCCTCACGGCGTCCTGGTCCGCACACGTTCGGGCCAAGACATATCTCTCTTCTCGGGGACCCAGTTCATGCCTGCGGAAGATCAGCAGAAGCTGTCTTTGAAAGATCCAGTGGTAGCCGTCACATCCCCATCGTCAGGGTTGATCAGCCCCATGGTATACCTGTCATACACATCAAGCGATAGTGTATTGTTCTCTGATCCGGAACTCTTGCAAAGCAAGCTGGACCATTATGGAATCTCTGGATACTTCCAGGGTATTGACAACGCCAAAGACTCGGTGGCGTATACGTTGTCATTATCCAGGAACGAGCAACGCGGGGACATTATAGCCATATCGTTCGGTCTGGCCGCTGCCATGATGGCCATCCTTGTGTGCTCGGCCGCGTATTGCGCAAGACGACGCAGGCTCTCCTTCGTCCAATTCATCCATGGATACGGGTTTTTCAGAAGACATGGAGGCTTCCTTATCATGCAGAATACCGGGGTACTGCTGACCCTCATGGCAGTCGGCATGATCGGCTCGATGAACAAGGTTGCGGATCTGGTGGCTGGAACATTGCTCTTCGCCGGATCCAGCCTCATCATGGCCATTACCGTATCGGCATACGAATCAAGGTTCCGTGCCGACGACATCAAACGCCCGTGAATCCGCGGTGCGGAGGGAGATGCATATGACAGACGCAGGCATGCAGCCGACATTGAAAGTCGAAGGACTTACCAAGAGATTTGCAGAACACACCTTATGGTCGAGACTGTCCTTCGACGCTGGACCTGGTTCCATAATCGCAGTGAGCGGGCCGTCCGGTGCAGGCAAGACGACCCTGCTCAACTGCGTCGGCTTGTTGGAGGACTTCGATGAAGGATCGGTCACTTACAACGAAGGGACATTCCGTTCCGGTTACTTACATAAGAGCAGGAAGGGACAGCGAGTGTGTCTTCGCGAAAACATAGGATTTCTATTCCAGAACTATGGTCTTGTCGAACAGTGGAACGTATCGCGTAACCTGCAGATTCCCCTCAAAATGAAGAAGCGCGAGCATCGCAAGGAACGGGACGAACGAATCGACAGCGTACTTGACATCGTCGGGATGAATGGCTCACAGAAGAAAAAGATTTACACCCTATCGGGCGGGGAACAACAGAGAATCGCCCTCGCAAGGCTCCTGCTCAAACAGCCGAGTGTCATTCTTGCAGACGAGCCGACATCTGCGCTGGATCAAGACAACGCTAACGTCGTAATACGTATACTGTGCGAACTTGCCCAACAAGGTGCCGCCGTCATCATCTCAACGCACAATGAAGAAATAAAGCAAATCTGTTCGTCGATTATCGAGATAGGCTGATATACCTACGTCCTCCACCCGCAGACCGTGACGACCCCGGGGAAGGGCACCACCCACATCTGGCCGTACGGGAAGAAGGCCAGGCTGCTCATGGTGCGGATTAGCACCCAAGTCGCGCGCCAGAAGAAGCACAAGACCAGCCGCGTCATCATGCTCCCCTCCACAGGCCGGGGTACGGAATTCGCTCCAGAACCAAATGGGCTCGAACTACGCCAAAACACGAAACCTCGTCACCAGATTCAAGCAGTCGCTGAAGCATGCGGCCGCTCTCTGGGTCGCGGCCCTGACCGATGCCGGCGCAGAGGGCAGGCCTCATGAGAGCATCAAGAGAGGGACTCCGACTGTGATGAGACGCAAAGCAGCACAAGAATCGCCATAGATTGGCCCTTTAAGAACCAGCAGGGCCCATCAGCCAAGCCCAGCAAAGGCGTCGACCATTCTGACTGTTCTCCCGGCGATAATCATCGTCCATCATTGTCCCCGAACATCGGATGCCAGGCACAGGCACCGGATCCAATCGGAACATAGTGCTCAGTAGTTCTGATGGACCTGGAAGCCGTGGCTGCGCAAGGTGTCCAGAATCTGGGTGATGTGATCGGGGCCGTTGGTCTCCACAGTTACCTCCAAGAGCACGCCGTTGTCATAGTGGCCAGAGGATTTGAACTGGTCGTGGTTGAGCTCGATCACATTGGCACGCAGGTCAGCCAGGACCGTGGCCACCTTGACCAGCTGGCCGGGGACATCGGGCAACTCCACCCCGAACTGCATGATGCGCCCGCGGGAGATCATCCCCCGCTGGATGACTGCACCCATGGTGACCGTATCGATATTGCCACCCGAGATGATGGGGACGATCACATGCGGACCCGGGGCCGATCGGAAGACATCGGATTGTAGATCCAACTGACCCAGTGCTGCCAGGGAGACGGCGCCAGCCGCCTCGACCACCAGTTTGTGCTTCTCCAGCATGAATAGGATCATTTCGGAGATATCGCTTTCGGTCACCTGGACCAGATCATCCATATAGCGGCTGAGCAGAGCATAGTTCAGATCGCCGGGACGTCTGACGGCTACGCCCTCGGCAGCCGTACGCATCTGATCTGCTGCGACCACATGACCAGCTGTCAGAGATTCACGCCAGGCCGGAGATCCGACCGGGGTGGCTCCGATGACTCTGACCTCAGGCTTGAAGGTCTTTACGGCGAGCGCCACGCCGGCGCCCAGCCCGCCCCCACCCAGGGGAACCACGATATCGGTGACATCGGGCACATCCTGAAGAATTTCCATGGCGATGGTCCCCTGACCACAGACGACCTCGTAGTCGTCAAAAGGCGGGACGAAGGTCATGCCGCGATCACGTGCCAACCCCAGGGCGTAATCAGAGCTTTCATCGAAGACCTCACCCTGCAGGACAACCTCGGCACCATAGGCCCGAGTGGCATCGACCTTGAGCGGCGGCGTGATTCGGGGCATGACGATGGTGGCCTTCGCGCCACGACTGCGTGCGGCAAAAGCCACCCCCTGGGCATGATTGCCAGCGGAAGCGGTGACGATGCCGCGGTCCAGCTCGTCCTGATTCAGCGAGGCCACCTTGTTATAAGCTCCGCGAATCTTGAAGGATCCGGTCAGCTGCAGATTCTCCGGCTTGAGCAGAACGCGATGGCCTATCCGAGCACCCAGGTCATCGGATTCCTCAATAAGGGTATGGCGGGCAACACCTTTCAGACGTTGGGCGGCGGTGCGCAGGTCGGCGGCATGATCAGCCTCAAGACAGGCGGTGATTGTTGAAGTATCCATGCTCCAAGTATGGTCGGCCGGGCCCGACCAATGGGGTCAGCCGTCAACATGGTGGACACCCAAACATGCCAGAAAACCAAAACATGTGAGCAATCGGACGTTTGGGCACCCGAGGACCAGACAAGTATGAGAGAGGATTGAAACAACCAGGCCGATAACCAGGTGAGTCACCAGCAGCAGACGGATCGGCGTGCCAACAGACAGATTGGTTCGCCAATGCGATCAAGCTGGACAAACAAGTCGGCATGATGAGCAAAAGTCCGTCTGTGGCCAATAGTTACCGGCACCCCTCGCCAGTCGCCACCGACAGACAGAACAGGCGACAGAAGGCAACGGTCGCACCAGACCGACCATAGTCATTCCAGGCTGCCGCCGGTGGTTGGTGATCGCCACCAGCCACTCGTAAACTTGCCGGCATTCACTAGCTGCCACCGGTAGCGGTTGGCGGTGACCTGCCTTACTTGTCGTCAGTGAGCTGGGCATGTGCCTCGTCGACCACGGTATGGTCGTCGCGGAAGTCGTGGGATGCCACGGGCTCATTGGAGTCACGGGCCACACCGGCACCCAGGTCGGCCAGCAGCAGAGTGACCGCGGTCGGATCGTTGACCCGCAGCCGGGCCTTGGTCTGGCCGGGCCCGACCTTGATGGTCCAGCCCTTGTCAGGCATCACGGCGAACATGGTCTCGTCGGTTTCATCGTCGCCCAGAGCCATCATGAAGTCGTAGTCATCGCTGTTGACGAAGGGCAGGATGGCCTGGCCCTTGCTGGTGGCTACGGGGGTGACCTCGACGACCTTGGAATTCTCCATGATCATCAGTCCTAGGCCGACTACTACGCCGCGCAGACGACGGAGCAGATCCTGACGCTCATGGTCGGCCACCTGGGCATCGCTCATCCGGTAGTGCCAGGCCACCGCATCGGACTTGCTTTCCACAAAGGAGTTGGGGACCCTGGTGGCCGACTCATCCATGATGGGCCGGATCACCTTCTGCCAGGTATCGGAGTCGGGCAGGCCTTGCGCCCGCTGCCACTCGTCCGAGTCGCTGCCGGGCAGGTTGCGGTTCCAAGCGCCGTGCTCGGCAATCAGCCCCACCGGCAGGTCGCCGAACCAGTCCTGCATGATCTGATGGCTGCGGCCGGAGACCAGCAGGAAGTCCACATCGGGATTGCTGCCCACCTGGGTCAGTAAACGGCGGAGGGCCTGGGTGGGCTTGGCCCGCTCAGGACGGCGAACCAGCGGGGTCAGCGTCCCGTCATAGTCGCACAGGACCAGACGACGATGGGCGCCGTCCCACTGACGAACGATGGCGTTGTGGTGATCCATACGCAGCCTCCTGTCTGTCATGCCCGGAGTGGATACCTGCCGCAGGGAGTCGAGGAACGAGGTGCACCAGTTGGCTGCAGTGCGCACCTTGAGTCGGGCCTGCATGCGGATGTTGCGACGCTTGGACTCATCGGGGGTGATCTCCAGAGCGTTGTGCAGGGCCTCGCAGACCATGTCGATGTCGTAAGGATTGACGATGAAGGCATCGGTCAGCTCGTCGGCAGCCCCGCACATGTCCGACAGGACCAGGGTGCCGTCGCGTCCGTCATGGCAGGCCAGGTATTCCTTGGCCACCAGGTTCATCCCATCGCGCAGGGGGGTGACCAGGGCTACGTCTCCAGCCGTGTAGATGCCGCAGACCGGCTTGATGGACAGGGAGCGGGTGATGTAATGGATGGGGGTCCAGGCCAACAGGGAGTAGCGGCCGTTGATCTCCCCCACCAACTGGTCCACCTGGGCCTTGAGCCGCTGATAGGACTCGACGACCTCGCGCGAGGGGGTGGCCAGCAGGTAGTAGGTGACATGGCCCACCCACTCAGGGTACTTGTCCAGCATGCGGCCGAAGGCCTGAAGCCGCTCGGGCAGACCCTTGGTGTAGTCCAGCCGGTCCACCGAAACGATGACCTTGTTGGAGCGGCTGCCCACCGAGGAAGCCGCCTGCTTGGCCAGCGTGGACTCGGGGATGTCCTTCTCCATGTAGTGGCTCCACCAGTTGGCGTCCGATGTGGCGGCTTCGTTGGCCGCCACGCCCTCGGCAGTCACCGAGGTGCGGTAGCGATGACGGGGGGACTTGCCACAGACCTCGTCGATTCCCCGACGCATGGCCCGGGCCAGGCCGGAGTGGGCGGTACGCCGGTAGAGGTTGTAGTCGATGCCGATGGGGAAGGCGTCGATGGCTGCTCGGTGGCCGTCAGGCATTTCGACCACGCCGTCCCGGTTGACCGGCAGTTCGGGCAGCAGCCTGTGCAGCGAGGCCAGGAAGCTGGCGGAGAAGTCCACGGTATGGAAGCCGATCAGGTTTGCGCCCAGGACGCCCTCCAGTATCTCGCGGCTCCAAGGCAGGGAGCGGAAGATCTCGGCGCTGGGGAAGGGTACGTGCAGGAACCAGCCGATGGAGGCATCGGGGTAGCGTTCGCGCAACATCTTGGGCAGGAGCATCAGGTGGTAGTCCTGGACCCAGATGGTGTCGCCCTTGCGGATGAGCGGCTCCACCACCTGTGCGAAGCGCATGTTGACCTTGCGGTACATCTCCCAGTCCTCCTGGCGGAAGACGGCCTCATGCGAGAAGTCATGGAAGAGCGGCCAGAGGGTGTTGTTGGAGAACCCGGCATAGTATCCATTCAGCTCCTCCTTGCTCAGGAAGATAGGAATGCACCGGCTCTCCCGGTAGGCCTGACGGATGCGGTCCAGCTCCTTTTCCGAGTACTTTTGCGGATCGATGCCGCTCCAGCCGATCCAGAGGCTGTCCTTATGGGAACGGTGGTAGGGGCCGATGGCCGTGGCCAGTCCCCCCACGTTCTGGCGCAAGGTGTAAGAGCCGTCCTCCTGTGCCTGCAAGGACATGGGCAAACGGTTGGAGACGATGATCAGACGAGACATGCAACCCGCTTTCTTTTCCCGTCCGCGCCGGAATCGTCGGGATTGACCACAGCGCGAACCCATCGCCCCGGGACCCGCGGACCCGACCGGTCCGCACAGGCCCATCAGGGCATCGCTGACTTCCACTCTAGCCTGGAAAGCGTGCCGACGGCGGGGTTTTCCTCAGAGTCGGTAGACGAAGCCCTCCCAGGGGGAGAGGCGGCCGGTCAGCAGGGAGCTGGCGGTTTGCTCCGGTCTGTAGGTGGATATGAGGATCCGATCGGGGTCCACCGCTCCGAAGGCCATGGAAGTGAATCCGGTTTGGTCCAGGCCCAGAAGTGCGGCGGTTTCAGGCGGCAGTGAGGCCGGGCGGCTGCTCAGATTGACCACAACCAGAAGGCGCTGACAGGGCAGGGCATCCAGAACGCTGGCAGCCTCGGGTCCCGACTTGGGCTCCGGTGCCTGGTCCAGGGAACGGGTGAATGAGTAAATCTGGTCCGCATCCGGATCCAGAAGGGTGAAGCCGCCGGCCGCCACGACCGGATTGGTATGACGCAGGCGGATCAGCTCCCGGTAGAAGGCCAGGACC
Organism: Bifidobacterium asteroides; assembly: GCF_003202755.1. Classification (GTDB taxonomy): domain Bacteria; phylum Actinomycetota; class Actinomycetes; order Actinomycetales; family Bifidobacteriaceae; genus Bombiscardovia; species Bombiscardovia asteroides_F. Next base: position 157,898 of record NZ_QGLK01000001.1, on the reverse strand, counting down.
GAGTCCGGGTCACGCAGCTCGGTCTTGGCGTTGACCTTGTCCCTATTGGGATTGACGGCCAGCCAGGGCTCCTTGGGGGCGTATGGAGCCGTGAAGCCGGCGAACTTGGTGGAGTCCCACTGCATGGGGGTGCGGGCGTTGTCGCGGCTCATATAGGCCAGGGCGGCCATCATGGACTCCGGATCCTGCTCGTGCGCCTGGTCGACACGCTGGTGGTAGAGGTTGATGGACTCCAGATCCTGGTACTGGTCGAGGCTGGTGAAGCCGGCATTGGTCATGCCCAGCTCCTCGCCCTGATAGATGTAGGGGGTCCCCCGGTGCATGTGCAGGAGGAGCCCCAGGGCCTTGGCCGAACGCGAGCGCAGCTCCTCACTGGAGGTGTCGCCCCAGCGGGAGACGATCCTGGGCTGGTCGTGGTTGTCGAAGTAGAGGCTGGCCCATCCGGCCTTGGCCACAGCCTGCTGCTGCTCGTCCATGGCCGCCTTGAGCCGGGGAACCTGGAAGGGGCGGATGTCCCACTTGCTGTCCCCCGTGTCAACCTCGGTCTGGGTGAAGAGGAAGAGCATGTCCAGCTCGTGGTTGGCCGGGTCGGTGATCTGCCCGCTGCGGGCAGGCGCCAGACTGGGAGCCTCCCCCACGGTCAGGTAACCCTGCCGACCCTGGAAGACCTGGCTGCGCATCTCTTGGAGGAACTCATCCAGCCTGGGGCCGTCCACGCAGAAGGGCACCGAGGACGAGTACCCCTCAGGCCCCACGGGACCGTCAGCAATGGCCGATCCGTCCTCGCCGGGCAGGCGGCCCTCGGAGTCGACGGTCTTGGAGATCATGACGATCACATCCATGCGGAATCCGTCGATGCCCCGGTCCATCCACCAGTTCATCATGTCGAAGACGGCCTGCCGGACCTGGGGGTTCTCCCAGTTGAGGTCGGGCTGCTTCCTGGAGAACAGGTGCAGGTAATATTCGCCGCGCTGCGGATCATACTGCCAGGCGGAGCCTCCAAAGTAGGACCCCCATTGGTTGGGCTCTGCGCCAGGGGTGCCGGGTTCGTGGCCCGCCTTGGCGGGCCGCCACCAGTACCAGTCGGCGTGCGGGTCCTCCTTGTTGCGGGAGGCCTGGAACCAGGCATGCTCGTCCGAGGTGTGATTGACCACCAGGTCCATGACCACCTTGATTCCCCGCTTGTGGGCCTGGTCCAGAAGCTCATCCATGTCGTCCATGGTGCCGAAGATGGGATCGATGTCCCGGTAATCGGCGATGTCATAGCCGTTGTCGTCCTGGGGGGACTTGTAGACCGGACTGAGCCAGATCACGTCCACGCCCAGGTCGGCCAGGTAGTCCAGCCGCTGCGTGATGCCCGGCAGGTCGCCGTAGCCATCACCGTTGGTGTCCTGGAAGGACCGCGGATAGATCTGATAGACCACCGCGTTGGCCCACCAGGGATTGGGGGTGGCTCCGTTGGTCCGTACCCGATCGGGCAGCTGCATGCGTTCTTTCCGGGTCATGGTCCTCCTCACGAAGATTGGGTTCCTGGGACTTCCTTGTTCTGTGACCTCCACTATAGGCTGACCTAACTGCCTGTCCTGGCGGGGCTACTTGACAGCTCCTCTCATGACGCCGCTGATGACCCACTTCTGTGCGAACAGGTAGACGATCAGAATGGGCGCCAGGGCCATCAGGTAGCTGGAGAAGGCCATCGGGTAGTTGGTGGCGAACTGGGAGCTGAAGACATACTGCGCCAGAGGGATGGTCTGGCTGGTCTGATCCGTCAGGACGATCAGCGGCATGAGGAAATCGTTCCAGGCCCAGAGGGCCGTGGTGATGGCGATGGTCGCATTGATCGGACCCATCAGGGGGAAGATGATGGTCCAGAATATCCTCCAGGTGCCTGCGCCATCCAGGCGGGCGGCCTCCTCAAGAGCGGTGGGGATGGATCGGATGAATCCCGTGGCGATGAAGAGGTTGGTGCCCAGGCCCAACACCACGTAAAGCAGGATCAGACCGGGTACGTTGTCCAAGTGCCAGCTGCCGAACTGCTTGGCGATGGGAAGCATGACCACGGGGAAGGGGACGAACATGGCCGCGATGAAGAAGTAGTAGAGGAAGCGGAAGAAGCGCTTGTCCATATTCCTGGCCACGGCATAGGCCACGAAGGTATTGGTCAGCAGGGTGAGTGCCACTGCGCAGACCGTGACGATGGCCGAATTCAGTGCAGCCTTGGGATAGTTGACCTTGTTCCAGGCATCGGCGAAATTGTGCCACTGCCAGGAAGAAGGCAGGCTGAAGGTTCCGGCCTCCGCAGGGGTCTTCAGAGCCGTGACCACGGTGAAGTAGAGCGGCACAAGAATCGTCAGGGAGAGCACAGCCACGGTGGCCGTCAGCCACCAGTTGACCCTCTTGAGGCGCGACCCCGGGAATCCCAAATGCCGCCTTCCCCCTCTTTCTGATGATTGTGCCGGTGTCTGCGGTTGCATAAGCGCTGTCTGTGCCATCTCAGATCTTCTCCCCTCTTCTGGAAATGCCCAGCTGGATGAACGCGATCACAGCCAGGACGATGAAGAACATGACCGCATTGGCCGTCTGATAGGCGTACTCGCCTCCGGTAAGGCCACCCTTGTAGATGAGGTAGGTGACTGTTTCGGTCTTGGAATCTGGTCCTCCTGCGGTCAGAGCCACCACCTGATCGAAGGTGTTGAAGGCATTCTTCAGGGTCAGCACCAGATTGATGGTGAAGAATGGGCCGATCAAGGGGAAGGTGATCCTCCAGAATTTCTGCCACTCGTTGGCGCCATCGATGGAGGCGGCCTCATAGACCTCCGAATCGATGGTCTGCAGACCAGCCAGATAGATCAAAGTTGAGTAGGCCACCGCCTGCCAGACCGAGAGGAAGACGATGGGAATCCATGCATAGTGCTCGCTGGTCAGCAGGGACTGGGAGAGCCAGCCGATGCCCAGGGCCTTGCCTAGAGCCGGCAGGGGCGTCATAAAGATGTATTTGAAGACATAGCCGATGACCAGAACCGAGAGCGTGTAGGGAATGAAATAGATGACCCGGAACCCGTTCTTGAAGGCGATCTTTCCATTCAGCGCCACCGAGATGAACAGGGCAATGAAGTTGACCAGCAGGGTGATCAGGATAGCAATCAGCAGAGTGAACAGGTAAGCGTGGCCCACACGGCTGTCACGGAAGAGGGCGCCGTAATTCTTGAAGCCGATCCATGAATAGCGCCCGTATCCCTGGGAATTCGTGAAGGAGTAGGCCACACCTTGGAGGAAGGGCACATAGAGGAAGAGCGCGAAAATCAGGGAGGCCGGGACCGCCATCCAGTAGAAGGCGCGGTCCACCTTGCGATTGGAGAACCTTGAAGGCCGCTTTCTGGCCTTGGCTGTTGCGTCAGCAGTACGGATGCCGACGACCTTGGATTGTGCCATGTCTGAGTCCTGACCTTTCATCATTGGAAGTTCCTTGCTTGGACCTTGTCCCATTCGTTCTGCATGGAACCGATGAAGCCATCCACGTCCCCCTTGGTGACCATGGTCTGCAGATAGCCGCCGATATTGATGGAAGAGGGGATGTAATGGTCGCAGAAGTCGGCCAGTCGGTTCTGCTGGAAGAAGGGAAGAACCCCGTTCAGGGCCGGATCGCCTGCCTCCACCTTTCTGGTCGGTGTGAAGGCCGTCTGGGCCTTTGCATACGTGCGCAGCTGCTCGGGCTGCATCAGATAGCGGATCAGCCGCATGGCCTCCTTGGGATGCCTGGTGGTGGCGCCCATGGTCAGCATGACATCGTCGCCAGCCGTCAGTATCTGCCGGGAGGGGGAATCATTCGCCGGCATCTGGGCGAATCCGAGGTCCACATCCGGATCGATCATCCTGATTTGCGGTATAGCGTATGTTCCCAGGGGAAGGATCGCCACCTTGCCCTTGGCCATGTTCTGAGTGCCCTGCTGGTAGGTAACGCCCTTGTCGCCAGTGGAATGGCTGAAGAGCTCGACCTCGCGCCGAGCCGGCTGTGTCCACAGGGTCTTGAAATCGGTTTTCCCAGCCAGAAGATCCCTGTACTTGCTCTCGGGGACCAGAGTCCCCGCCAGCGACGCCAAGGGGGCCTGGGCGGTCCAGGAATCGGAGAGGGTGCCCTGCACAGGTTCGATGCCCTGGTCCTTGAACTTGTCCATGACGGCTGTGAACTCCGACCAGGTACGCGGTGGATTGTCAGGATCTACCCCTGCTTTTCGCCAAAGTGTCTTATTGTATATGTATCCGCTGGCGTTGCCGGCAAAGGGCAGGCCATACAGGCGCTTGGCCGAAGGATCCTTGGTCTGGACCAGATTCCTGGCTATCGACACCATGCCCGGATTGAGCTCCTTGACCAGGGGATCGTCAGTGAAATCATGGAAGACCCCGGATGCCGCGAACATGCCGAAGCTGATATCGCCGTTGAATGTGATGACATCGGGCACCCGGTTTTTGACCAGACGGGTACGCAAATCCGTCTGGGCATCGGCCGAATTGTTGATGTTCACCCTGATGCCAGGATTCTCCTTCTCGAATTGTGCCACCATGGCCTTGAACTGGTCGGCGGCCTCGAACTTGAACTGGAAGAAGTCCAGAGTGACCAGGCCTGAATCCGCGGAACCGCAGCCCGCCATGGCCACGACGGTCAACAGAGCCAGAAGTGAGGCGACTCCGCTGCGGACCCAGGCCGATACTCGGCCAAGCCCGGATCCTTCCCTACTGCCGATATCCTTCATATTTGGCTCCTTTACCATCCACACGGGCAACAATGACCTAGATGATTCTGCGGACCAGCATAGGGGACCGAGATATTTCATTCCCAGCTCCGGCGAGTTCCTTTCGTTAAGAAAGTAATTAGGATAGGCTGTTCAGTGTATGGGGTTTGTCCGTGAGGAGGCGCCGTGGCCGACAGAGACAACATGAGATCAAACCAACACGGGGATGATGACCGCTTAGGGGAAGCACGGCCATTCCCGGCCTGGTTCACGGCCTCCAAATACACCCACCGCATCGCCGTCGAGATCCTCCAGCACGGTCCGATCTCCAGAGTGGCTCTGGCGCGTCGATTCAACCTGACCCAGGGCGCAGTATCACGCATTACCAACGATCTGACCCACCGCGGGGTCATCAAAGAAGCAGGCACACTGCTGCAGACAGACAAGGACCCAGGAAGACAGGATGGCCGCAAGCATAGTTCCAGTAGCGTAGGCAGACCGCAGCAGGCCCTGGTCATCCGCCGGGAAGCCAAGACCTTCATTGGCATCAATCTTCACGGTGGCACCGCGCTGGCCACGGCGACGGACCTGGCCTGTCGACCAGTCGGCCGGTCTCACAGTCATCACATTCGACAACGAGACCCGGGCCAGGTCGTAAGGATGCTGTCAGACCTAACCCAAGATTGCATGCGCGAGATCAACCAGGCCGGACTGCCCAGCCCCTCCGGCCTGGCCATCTCCCTGGGCGGACGAGCGGAGGGAGACAGGGTCGTCACCTATGCCCCCTTCCTGCATTGGAGCGAACCCGTTAATCTTGCAAGCGAGATGGAGAGCACATGTGATCTGCCTTGTCTGGTCTTCAATGATCTCGACGCCCTGGCCCTGTACGAAGGATGGTTTGGCGAGGGCATTGGGCTGGACCGGTTCGCTCTGATCACCATGGGATCCGGCATTGGCTATGCCTTAAGCGAGCACGGCATGCCCGTCTCCTCGCCGGATGAAGGGTTTGGGCTGATCGGCCATCAGCTGGTGGATCCGGATGGGCCGGTCTGCTATCTGGGCCATCGTGGCTGCGCCCAGTGCCTGACTACAGGCTCCCTGGCTGAGCAGTACTCGCATGCCATCGGGCAGGCCGCCAGCCTCGAGAAGTTGGTCAAAGACCTGGAGGAGGACATGCCGCAGGCGGAGACCCTGCTCAATCTGACCGGTTATCGGCTAGGGGTTCTGATCGCCTTGGTGGCCAACGTGGCCCTGCCTGACAAGGTTCTGGTGGGTGGAGAGACTTCCTATCTGATGAAGAGATGCATCGAATCCGTACGCAAGGGCACGGCCTCATTCCGTCATAGCCAGATGGTCGAGGTCCCCGTGAAGATCATCGACGGCGACTGGCTCCGTTGGGCCCAAGCCCCCGCAGCCAGAGCAATCGCCCGGTATCTGCAGGGTCCCGAAGAGGCCGATAAGCCCGAATGAATCGGGAAACGGCTCGACGGATTCAGATACGGCTCGCCTCAAAGATCACTGCCTCCGCCGGGTGAATGACCGGCGGCCGGATTCCTTGAGCGCCCAAGGCCGCACCCGGGAGGACCGCCCCTTGGGGACGCCACCAGGCCAGAGGGCTTTGTCCGTTGCCAATCCGATCCAGGTCACGGCAGACATCCAAGGGCCTGATCCGGTAATCAGCACTGGGGTCCAGGCCGGGAAGCGCCAGGGGCTGCGGGGGGTAATTGGCCGAAGAAGTCAACTGGGTGAAGCGGTAGAGCGCCTGCGAGCCGTCGGCAGAGACCACCCCGTCCAAGCGGACTGCCGGGTCGGGTACGTCGCCATGTACCACATGACCGGTGTGCAGCATCCGCCGCCACTGCTTATACAGATCGATCCACCGCCCCAGCTCATCCCGCTGATCCTGGGGTACAGCGAGCAGGTTCCACTCCACGCCCATATGTCCGAAGAAAGCCATGGCCGCACGCAGACCGAGCGAGGTGGCGCGGCCTGTGGTATGAGACGGGGAATCACCCACATGCTCACCCATCATCTCCGGCGGCACCAGCAGGGATGTGTACCTCTGGATGTCGGCCCGCTCGACCGGATCAACGCAGTCCGAGACCCAGACCCTGTCGGCATATTGCAATACGCCCAGATCGATGCGGGCGCCCCCTGAAGCGCAGGACTCAATCTCCAAGCCGGGATGCCTGGTTTTCAGGTCACGCATGATTCCATAGACCGCCTCGGTCTGCGCATGCACGGCAGGACGTCCTGACCGGGGCGAGCAGGCCTCGGTCACATAACGATTATGGTCCCATTTGATGTAGTCGATGCCCATAAGCGCAATGAGCGAGTCCATGGCATCGAACACATGGGCATAGGCATCGGGATTGGTCAGATCCATGACCTGCTGGTTGCGGCCTTCGACAGGCAGCCGGGAAGGCCCCGGGGACAGGGCCCAGTCAGGATGATCGCGGAAGACGTTTGAGTCCGGACTGATCATCTCGGGCTCGAACCAGAGGCCGAATTCCATTCCCAGCTGATGCACCCTGGCAGCCAGGGCTTCCAGGCTCTTAGGCCCCTCGGGCCATACCTGCCGATCGATGGACCAGTCCCCCAGCCCGGCCTCATCCGAACGCCTGCCCTGGAACCATCCGTCATCAACGACAAAGCGCTCCACGCCTATACGGGCCGCCTGCTCGGCCAGGGCAGCCAGCTTGTCATAGGACTGGTCGAAGTAGACCGCCTCCCAGGTGTTAAGGGTGACAGGCCTGGGACGTGAGGCCAACCCAGGATGGAGGGACCTCAGGAAAGCATGATACCTGTGGGCCGCCTGGTCCAGCCCTTTGCCCCGGGAACCATAGAGCCAGGGCGTGGAATACGCCGGCTGGTCGGCATGCCCGCCAGCGGGAGGAAGCGTGATCTCCCCGGCCATCAGAATCTCGCCACCGCCCAGCGATGCGGGAGCCGAAGGAATCCTCTCGGCGCTGAGCAGACCATTGCCGCTCCAGCCCAAGTGGACTGTGTATACCTCATCATGTTCGAATCCGAACCCGGGTCGACCCGCACACATGACCAGGGAGGAATCAAAATCCGGCCGGCCCACCAGGCTTGGACGCTCCAGACGGCCTACGGTCAAGGGCTGACGTTGTGGACTGCGCTCGCGCAGGTGGTGACCGGTGGTGGTCAGAATCTCGGTTGCCTCGGCCGGCAAAGGAAAAGCCAGCTCCAGGCCGTTGACATCCAGATCTCTGACCGTGTCCAGGTTGAACAGGTCCGCACGCTGCCTGACGAGGCCGGACGGAAGCATCTGGCAACGCCAGGTCAGCCCCACGCCCTGGTCCCGGTCACAGGCCCGGACCTTCAGCGTCGGGACAGCAGAGTCGTCAGACCGGATCGGTTCTGCACCCAGATCGACTGATTCCACCTGGAAGCTGCAAAAGACCTCAACACCGCCGCGGCAGATGCGCAGTCGGCGCTGTCCGGTCCAAGCCTCGGACTGGGTCGGAAGGATGCTGGGCCAGGCCGTCAGGTCCAGTCCTCCTGAGACCCGCTGCGGGGCCAGAGCGTCGTAGGTTCCCAGAAGGGCCTGCGGATCGGCCACTGGATCGCCCCAGTGAACTATCCGCGGCAGACCCTTCCCCGGGAAGAGGACGGCAAGGGCCAGCCCGGACTGCTCCATGTAAACCAACCTGAGGGGAACCCCCAGATTCGATTTGCTCTGATAAGACCCCGTCCTTGGGCCGCCGCGATGATCCTCCATGACACCTCCGCCATAAGCCCGGCGATGTCGGTCGCCGACACTGATAAATCAGGCTCCATGCTAGGGACCTGCGGCTAACTTGTCTGGAAGTGCGTGTTTTTCTTACTTGGGAAAGTAATTCATGGAAATCTGCTCAGTAGCCCCTTGGCATCACCCCTGATCGGACTGCTCCTCATGGTGGACGCGGAAGGCCAGCTCGGCCAGGTGGACACCGTGGGTCAGGAACTCCTGGGTCCGGCAGACGTAGTCATGCTCGCGGCCCAGGCGCGCCAGGTAGCCGTTGATGTAGTCCACCTCGGTCGGACGGCCCTTGGACATGTCCTGGTACATGGAGGGGTAGTGGAGCGGGTTGCCCACGCGGCTGACATAGTCCACCTCGTCCAGGGTCTCCTGGCGGGTCTGAATCAACTGCTTGCCGGCCCGCTCGCAGGCGTCATAGGCCTCGTCGATCAGCTGGCGGGACATGTCCTTGGCCCCCGGGTAGGAGATGAACTGGCCCATGGTGATCTGGTACATGGTGCAGATGGTGTTGACCACCGAGTTGAAGATGATCTTGGCCAGGCAGGTGCCCTCGAAGTTCTCGGTCAGGATGGGGTTGAGGTTGGCGGCCTTGAAGTCGTCGGCCATCCGGCGCTCCAGGTCGGTGGTCTGCTCGGTCATGGCACACAGGTGCATGGAACCGCCCCCGGACTTGCCGATGAAGTCCACGTCGCCCGGCCCATTGAGGACTGTGCCGATCATGGCCGTGCCGCCGTAGATGCGCTCCTTGGGGAAGTACTTGAGCAGCTTGTCGAAGTGACCCCAGCCGTTCATGGCCGAGAAGACCACCTGATGGTCGCGGAAGAGCGGTGCGCAACGCTCCAGGACCCCCTCAAGCTGCATCTGCTTGAGCATGACGATCCAGACGTCGGGGTCGCCCTTGTAGTCCTCGGGGGTGTAAATGTTGACGGGCACCAAATGCCGATTCTCATGATCGCGGGAAACATAGACGCCTCCCTGGTCATGAACCTTGTCAATATTGGGCATCCAGGTATCCACGAAATCCACCTGCAGGCCGGCCTGCTCCTGCAGCAGCACGCCCAGCCGATAGCCCATGGCTCCGGCACCGATGACCGTATAACGCATCGAAACACACCCTCTTTGTTCTCTTGATTAGGCAACGCACCTCCGGGGACCGGCCCGGGGGATACCAAGCAGTATGCCGAGACGGCAGAAGGGAACCGAGGCAACGGTCGCATGATGGACATAAGGACTGGAATACGCCCGGATTCCTGCACCTTGGAGGACTTGGCCGCATACGCGGACATCCTGTCATCCCGAAGAAAACGTCGACCTAGGCTGGAACCCATGCAGAAAGAGCAGAGCGGAGCCGGAAGGATGGACCGGCGGACCCTGGCCATCCTGGTCCTGGTGGGCGTGATCAGCGGATTCCTGTCGGGGATGTTCGGCATCGGAGGCGGATCGATCATCGTGCCTGCCCTGGTGTGGACCGGACTGCAACAACGACAGGCCTCGGCCACCTCATTGGCCTCCATGATCCCCATGTCGCTGGCAGGGGTGGCCTCCTACGCCTTGGGCGGGCATGTGGACTGGCTGGCCGCCCTGCTGCTGGCCGTGGGCACGGTCATTGGGGCGCAGATCGGCACCTGGCTGCTGGACCGGCTTCCAGAGGTGATGCTCAGGTGGCTCTACGTAGGCTTCCTGATGGCAGTCATTGCCCAGCAGCTGCTGTCCACGCCCTCCAGGGAGAGCAGCATCCAGCTGAGCCCGGCGGTGGCCTTGATCATTCTGCTGGTCGGCATCCTGATCGGAACCCTGTCGGGGTTGCTGGGCGTTGGCGGCGGAGCCATCGCAGTGCCAGCCCTGGCCCTGCTAGGGGCTAGCGACCTGATCGCCAGGGGAACCTCCCTGCTGGCCATCCTGCCCAGTTCCTTGTCAGGAACGTTCACCAACCTGCGACACCACCTGGTCCACGCCGGTCAGGGGCTGCTTCTGGGAATCGTGGCCGCCTTGACAACGCCTTTGGGCACCTGGGCGGCTTCAGGGGTCAGCGCGCGAGTAGGCGCCAATCTGTTCGCCGCCTACCTCTGCCTGATCGTCCTGCGGTGCATCTGGGCGGCCCTCCAGGTCACTCCGGCTTTCCAGCGGTACAGGACCAATCGCAACCGCAGCTGAAAAACAGGACTCAGCCCTAACGGTGCTGGGCGAAGAAATCGGCAAGAATTCCTGCGCATGTCTGTTCACACACACCGCCCAGCACCTCGACCTTTGTTCCGGTGTGCGGGTCACGGGGCAGATCCCAGACCGACCCGCAGGCACCCATCTTGGGATCCCAGGCACCGAAGACCACCCTGCTGAAATGGCAGGCCATCAGGGCTCCAGCACACATGGGGCAGGGCTCCAGAGTGACGACCATGGTGCACCCTGCCAAATCCCAGCCCGCGTCGGATTTCCTGATGGCCTCCATCTCGGCGTGGGCCAGGGGACGGCCCAGGGCCTGCCGCTGGTTGAAGCTCCGGCCGATGACCCGGTCCGAGGCATCCAAGACCAGGGCGCCCACGGGCACATCCCCCCGGTCTCCTGCTATGCCGGCCAGCCGCAGGGCCTCCTCCATGGGCGCCTTCCACCGTTCTTGCACGGGTTCAGTCTGACAGTCCAGCCCGACAGGTCGGTTCAGTTGATCATGCCCGCGATGCGCCGGCGCACATGGTGCAGATGGCCCTTGGGCCGCCCCGACGTGTCGATGCCACGCTTGGCCAGGAAGGCACGAACCATCTTGTCGCCCTCGCTGAAGATCAGGACCGTCAGCCCAATCACCAGGCAGATGAGCCACTGGCTTGCGCTCAAGGGGGCCATGCCCAGTACGCCTGCAACCGGAGCCAGATACATGGCCCCCGCATGGATGCCCAGGGCCACGAACGAGGCCACCAGAAGGAAGGTGTTGTCCAAGGGATTGAGTTGGAAGATCAACCTGTTCTCGGACCTGGCCGACATGGCGACGAAGAAGTTGAAGAGGACCAGCAGGGTCAGGGCGATGGTCCGGGCGTGGGCCAGATCCATTCCCGCGTTGATGTTGAGGCGGAAGAGGACCAGGATGCAGGTGGCCATCCAGAGCCCGCAGACGGCAAGTCGCGCCCAGAGCACCCGCGAGAGCAGGCCCTCTCCAGACGAACGTGGGGACGACTCCAGTTCATCCCCGTTGCCTGGTTCGAATCCCAGGGCAATATCCTGGACACCGTTGGTCACGAAGTTGATCCAGAGCATCTGCAGGGGCAGGAAGAGCAGGGGCTCCTCGGAGATCACATTGACCCCCACGGCAATCATGGCGGCTGCAGCCGTGGACAGGAGGAAGTAGGCGGACCCGCGGATGGCCTTGAAGATGACCCTCCCCTGGCGCACGGCCTGGGTGATGGTAACGAAGTTGTCGTCGGTCAGAACCACATCGCTGGCCTCCCGGGCCACGTCGGTGCCGGAACGGCCCATGGCGATGCCTACCGAAGCAGCTTTCAGGGCCGGGGCATCATTGACGCCGTCGCCGGTCACGGCCACCACATGGCCCTCATCCTGCAGGGCCTCCACAATGCGCAGCTTGTCCTGGGGGGAGACGCGGGCGGCGATGGAGGTCTCGCGCAGACGGGCCCGGAGGACCTCGTCGCTCATCTCCAGCATCTCGCTGCCGGTCAACGCCTGGTCGGTGTGCTCAAGGCCCAGTCGGCGGCCTATGGCGGCTGCGGTCACCGGGTGGTCGCCGGTGATCATGACCACACGGATGCCGGCCCCGGCGCAGTCGGCGATGGCCTCGCGCACGCCGGGTCGAGGCGGGTCGAGCATGCCCTCAAGCCCCAGGAATGTCAAATCGTCTGGTCGACGGCGGGAAGCGGGATCCTGGTCAGGGGAAAGGACCCTGCTGGCCACGCCTATGACACGTAGCCCCTGGGAACCCATGGCTTCGTAGGACTTGTGGACGGCCTGGGTGTCCAGGGGAACAACCTGGCCATCCGGGTCCAGCATGGTTCGGCTCATGGCCATGACCGCGTCCGGGGCGCCCTTGACGTATTGGGTCAGGGTGCCGTCAGAGCTGCGGCGGATGGTCATGGAGTGGAGCAGCTCCGGCTCGTAGGGGGTCTCCATGACGATAGGAGCCTCCAAGTCTTCGGTGGTCACGGCTCCGGTCTGGTCGGCCAGGCGGGCCATGGCCATATCGACCGCGTCGCCGCTGTATTCGATGCCGCCTTGTTCATTCGGCTGCCGATGGGCCTCATTGGTCAGAGCCCCGGCCCGGGCAAGTGCGGCCAGACCGCGCATGCGGTCGTCGTCGGATACAGCCACTTTGCCCAGGTCCAGGCCCTCGACGGGGACGGGCTGGCCGCCGCCCAGGGTGAACTGTTCCACGGTCATACGGTTCTGGGTCAGCGTGCCGGTCTTGTCCGAGCCGATGACGGTGATGGAGCCCAGGGTTTCAACGGCCGGCAGCGAACGGACGATGGCATGGTATTCGGCCATCCTCGAGACACCCAAGGCCATGGCCACGGTCAGCACGATGGGCAGGGCCTCGGGCATGGAGGCCACCACCAGGGAGACTGCGGACAGGAAGGCCCCTGTGGCGTCGCCATTGAGGATGGCTCCGCCGATGAAGACGAAGATGGCCACCAGGATGACGGCGACGGCGATGCCCACCTCGGTACGGTGGATGATCCGCTGCAGGGGCGTGCGGCCCTTGGCCACGTGGACCAGATCGTTGATCTCGCCCAGCTCGGTGTCGGAACCAGTGGCCACCACCAGCCCTCGTCCACGGCCGCTGGTGACCATGGTGCCCGAGAAGGCCATGCAGCGCCTGTCGCCCAGGGCTGCATCGCGGTCCACGGGGTCCGTATTCTTCTTGGCATCCTCGCTCTCGCCCGTCAGCATGGCCTCGTCGATGCGCAGGTGGAGGGCCTCGATCAGCCTCAGGTCAGCGGGGATCCTGTCGCCGCTCTCCAGGAGGACCAGGTCGCCTGGCACCAGCTGGTCGGCGTCAATCTGCTCCATCCGGCCCTGACGCACCACTCGTGTGGTGGGGGTAGATAGAGTGGTCAGGGCCTCTACGGCCTTGTCAGCCTTGGACTCCTGCACATAGCCGATGATGGCATTGAGAAAAAGGACCAGGAAAATGGCTGCAGCGTCCACATAGTGCTGCAGAAAAATGGTGATGATGCCGCAGACCATCAGGACGGCGATCAGGGGGCCGGCGAATTGCTCCAGGAAGAGCTTCCAACGGGGTTTGGCCTGGGCCTCGGCCAAGCTGTTAGGCCCGAAGAGCTCCAGTCGGCGTGCGCTCTCCTGCGTATCCAAACCCTGGTCCCCGGTGTGCAGGGTCTCCAGCACAGCCGAGGTCTCCAGGCTGTGCCAGTCGGTGTCGTCGAAACGCATGTCAGTCCCTGCTGCCGCTGCGTTCTGATTCTTAATGTTTGTAGATGTCATGGATGATGTCATCGGTCAACCTGGCCTTTCCAAACCGGATCGGTCATTTGTCCCCGCATGCGACCCTCTGCAGACGTTCATGCAATCTTCCTTTTGGACCGGGGGATGTCCAAAAGCATCGGGGAAACAATAGCGTGCGCGCAAGTCCCCGGGGTCAAGAGATGGGGCTCCATGATCAGCCGCCGCAAGCGGTGCACCTCTAGGAGGTTCGGAGCCTTCCCGGTCTTCACGAGTATACCGATTAAGCCGGCCTTTCATGCACTTACGAGGGGTCCCCGGGCCGGATTTTCACAAATGTTCGCCTATCGCGAGCACAGTCTTTCCACCATTTTTACTTGAGGTGTCAACTTAGCGCACATTGTCCATTAGTGCTGTTCCTGGATATCGCCATTCCGTATAATGGACGATGCGACGTCGATCCTCATGCGACCCTGCACTCGGAGATTCCTTCATTGGTCGAACGAACCCTGCTAGTCGGGCCTGCAGCAGCCCGCCCGGGATTGCGTGGCGGAAAGGAAGCCCGTGGAAACATTCATCCTCATTCTATGCATACTTGCTGCCGTCCTCGTCTCTTCCTTTATTTCCAGGTTCATTCCCCGGATCTCCACCCCCCTGGTCCAGATCGTCCTGGGCGCAGTCATGGCCCTGTTGCCCATTTTCCCGCGGATGCGGCTGGATCCCCAGCTGTTCATGGTCCTCTTCATCGCGCCCCTGCTCTACTACGAGGCTCACACCATCAACAAGGTGGAGTTGCTCAAGGGACTGCGATCATCCCTTTCCCTGGCCATTGGTCTGGCTGCTTTGACCATGCTCATGGTGGGCGTCATCCTGCATGCCGCCTGGCCCATGTTCCCCCTTGCCGCAGCCATGGCCCTGGGCGCCGCCCTGGGACCCACCGATGCCGTGGCCGTTTCCTCCTTAGGCGAGAGCGCCGACCTTACACCGGACGAACATTCGATCCTTGCAGGCGAATCGCTCTTCAACGACGCCACTGGCGTCATCGGCTTCCAGTTCGCCATCCTGGCCACCGTGACCGGCTCCTTCTCCCTGCCCCAGGCCCTGGGCGAGTTCTTCGTTGAATTCGTAGGTGGCATTGGCTTCGGCCTGATCATGGGCTTTGTGATCAACTGGCTCTTTGAGTCGGCCCGCCGCCTGGGCTGGGAAACCACCACTACCAGGATCCTGCTGGAGCTCTTCCTGCCCTTCCTGATATACATGGTCGGGCAGAACATCCTGCATGTGTCCGGAATCCTGGCCGTGGTCTCCACCGGACTGCTGATCCGCTTCGACCACACGGGAGTGGGACCCAATACCTCCAAGGCCAACATCGTCTCATCCAGCGTCTGGAAGGTGCTCTCTTTCAGCCTCAACGGTGCGGTCTTCGTCCTTCTGGGCATGCTGTTGCCGGCAGCCATGGGCACCAGCTGGCGAGACCGGCGGGTCAGCAACTGGATGCTGGTTGCCACCATTACTCTGGTCTGCCTGACCGTGATCGTACTGCGCTTCCTCTGGACGGCCAGCGTTTTGATCTTCACCAAGGACCATGAAACCGGCAGCAGACCACGGATCACATCCAAACTCCTGAGGTCGGCGGCCGTCATGACCTTCGGTGGCCCCAAGGGAACCATCACCCTCTCCCTGGCGCTGACCATCCCCTATATGACCGACGACGGGTCGGCTTTCCCCATGCGCAGCGAGCTGATCTTCGTGGCCGCCGGGGTCATCATCGTCACCCTGGTGCTGGCCAACTTCGCCCTGCCCCTGCTGGCTCCTTCACAGAGCAGCGAGGTACCGGCCCAGCAGGTCGAGAAATCCATCAAGGTGCTCAGGGGCACGGTCCGGGAACTCTCCAGCAGGATTACAGACGAGAACCGGCTGGCCGTCCAGCAGGTAATCAAGCAGTACAATCACCGCATCGCCAAGCTCAAGTCAGAAATCGGCCAGTACTCCCCCAAGGACTTCCAGGACCTGCAGGTGCAGACTATGGAGTGGGAACAGGATTATATGGAGGAGCGGCTGAGCCGGATCGAAGAAGCCCAGGATCAGCTGGAGGAGCGGCTCAGAAGCGAAGACGCAGGCATAGAACAGACGCCTGCATCAACGCAGTCTGCCACCGGAAACCAGACCGAGGCCGAGACCAGCACCGAGGCCGAGACCGTAGCCGACAGGGATGCCGATGCCCAGCTGATCGACCGGCGCAGCGAGCGCGGAGACGACCAGGAGGAACTGCTGAATCTGCGCAGCCAGGAACAGGCCGCCCGCAGGATCCTGTCCACCATATCCGGATCCCTCTTCCACTTGGACAGGGGCGGGGAGCTGCGCTGGAGGGCCTACACGGCTCGCAGACGACTCAGAGGGCTGTTGCACAGCCAGTTCCACCGCCTGAAGCACCTGACCCAGCCGATCGACAAGGACCAGGTCTTCGTTGCCGGGCGCCACCTGCAGGCAGAGATGAACCACTTCCTGATTGAAAAGCTCTACTCCGAGCTGGGCAAGGGCCGCTTCAAGACCGAGGACCTGCTGAACACCATCATCAACCACCAGATGATTGAATCCTCGGCGGAGGGAAAGACCGAATACGCAGGGATACCTGCCGTCAGGGATCAGGTGGAGGAGGCCAAGCGCGAGGGCTACGCCATCGAGCTGAGCCAGATCCAGGACATGGTCGAATCCGGGGAGATCTCACGCACGACGGCCAGGAAGATGCGCCGCAACGTCTACGTCATGCAGGTCGACGCCGACTCGGCCCTCTGATCCGATCTACATAAGGCCCGAGGTCACATCGATTTCGCCCAGCCACTGACGAAGGTCGTTCATCTCGCGCATGTCCACGGCATGGTCCAGGTGATCGTACTCGGTGGTGTGCAGCCATACGTGCTCATCCAGCCAGGCGGCCAGGGCCCGGAATTCGTACTTGGGCACCGTGGTATCATCCGAACCGAATCCCAGGAAGACCGGCTTATTCAAGCCAGCCAGACGCTCATCCGCGGGAGCAGTGCCAGGCACCAGGCCTGGGGCCAGGAACCCGGATAGGCATATGGAGGCTCGGTAGCGCTCAGGGTTGACCCGAAGCAGATGAACAGCCAGCATGGCTCCCTGGGAGAAGCCCATGGCCACCACAGGTCGGTCCTCAGGGATGTTGGCTGAAACCCAGGCGTCCACAGCCCGAGCTGCTGCATAGCCATCCCGATCCAGATCCTCCTGCTCGGGGCGCATATCGTGGAACCAGGTGTAGCCCGGGCCGAACATGCCGCGCTCGCTGCCAGGCACCACCATGGGTGCCCGCAAGGAGGCGTAGTCGTTGTAAGGAGCCACGTAGCGCATCAGTTCAGCCATGTCCTCCTCATTGGAGCCCCAACCGTGCATGAGTACAAAAATGGGCCGCGAGGGGTTGGCTGTGCCCTGCTTGCGGGACCAACGGACCTGCTCGACCGTGAGCTCCTGCCCAAAACGTCCGGGCACCACCGTGGAGGGCCGACCCACCAATCCGCCGTTATCCTTTTGTGCTTGATCCATATCTGCCACGATAGTCGACCGGCCCGGTCATTCAATGCTGACTCATGAGCGGCTCGGCCTGGCCACCCCACTGGCCCTGCAGTCCGGTCACTTGGGCCTTGCTACCAATCACCATCCAACGCTTGCCGGTCAGCAACCATAGATCCTGGGGCTGCAACCCGCCTCCATAGCGGGAGATCAGGTCAGGCACGCGAGCGCGGATAGGCCCTTTGGCCAAGGAGGCCGCTGAATCGTTGTCGAAGACCACGTAGGCCATGGTCGTATCCGTGCAATACCGGGCTTGGGAGATGCCCACATACCCGTCCAAGCCGATGTCATGCCAACCTGAAGCGCACTGGCCAGCAGCCTTATCAATACCGCCGGTCATGGCCTGGGGCGAGCTGATGGGCGCTTCGTCACGCGCAGGAGCCTTGATGATGCCCTTGGGGGAAGAGTTGGCAATAAGCAGGCCTGCCACTGTCAAGAGCATTCCGCAAATCAAAAGAATAATGCCCGCCGAGCCCACCGATGGCCGGTTCGGGACTGGTCCGGAGTGACGGGCTATGACGACCAGGATTATGGTCAACAAGGCAAAGGCCACGGAGACACCCACCCAAGCCGAAATACCCACCTGGCCTATGACACCCAGCCTGGAGGGGGCTATGGCATGGGCCAGCAAGGCCGCGCCCGCCAGGGCCGAGACCAGCCCCGTAACCGCCGCAAACCGACTCCAGATGTTGGCATGGGCTATCTGAATAGGGCGCTCATCAATATCCGGGTGAGGAGGGTAGGAGGCTGGCAGACCCTCATCATACCCGCTGTTCGCCAGCCGCTGATCCAGCTGGTTGAATCCATCGGCCATTGACCTCGCCACCTTTCGCGGTTGGTTTCAGTCTATGGGAGCGGACACATACAGACCAGCGAGGGCGGCCAATGCTTCACCATCCCAACATCCTGCCGGGCTGATAGATGGGCATAGTTAGGCATAGTTACCCATCACCACGACGCTTGGCGCCAGCACAGCCCCGATGGCGGCGAGAAATCCCAGAGCTAAGTTCTCGTTCAGCCCTTGATGTCTCGGGGATCCTTCTTGCCTATGGTGCGCTTGTCGCGGATTTTGTTGCCGCCCTTGTTATGGATGTTGACCTCGCCGCCGCCAGACCGGTCCGCAAAGACCTTGGCCTGCTTGGTGGCCTCCGCCTTGGTGGCGAAGGTGCGGGAGACGCGTGAGGCCCCGGCCCGCTTGACTGTCCACAGATCGCGATCCCCGTCGTATTGCACGTGATAATCAGCCATGATGGCCGTCCTTTCCATACTTCCCTGTACCCCCTCATCTTCCACTGCCCGACCTAAGGCACCGTGCTTCGACACTCCAGAATTTCCAGGAATATTGTCAGGTACTGATTTTGCAAAAGAAATCCTTTCGCTACGAGTTTTGCGACCTATATGGGGTCTGAGGAAATGGCATTTATGCCAAACTCCTTTAGAAGAAAGAGGACAAGTAAAACGACGAAAGCTACAACGGTAAGGAGCGGAGCCACAAACCGGAAAAGCTATAGATCAGCCTGTAAAAGTCGGAATCATAGCAGCTTCTAATATTCTTAAATCATGCAATCCCGGCCATCGCTATTGCGTCATATTTTGAATATCCGGAACCTCACCTAAATATTTGCAGATGCAGAGGGTCATTTCTTCCCGAATGTCGCCGAACAGTTATATACAGTTGGCAAGAATCATTCGTGTCCATTAACGCATTACAATTCCCAGAATGGCCCGGACTTCGGAAACTACTGCACAAGTCGCTAAGTGTCAAGCGTAATACGGATGAACTTGAAGATCGACTCAACGGGTCTGCATTGCATTTATATATGTCGTGAGCTACGAATTCATCTGGCAAAACGAATTGATAAGACTCTTTTCCCCTAAAGATATCGATAGAACTAGTTGTTAATTAATTGCAATTTTCCCAGATAAGCCTTTTTGAATTGCGTCAGCGCATATTCTTGTTAGCGGCTCTCCAATTGCTTCTTTGTAGTTGAAGCCTAGAAGCTGTATAGCTTTGAGTGTGTCCACCGAGATAAGTGCATTTATTTGATCGGCCGTCTCCGTAAATTCAGCATCAGATTTTCCGAAAATCCTAATCAGCTTTTCTATAGTATTATGCAAATGGTTGATGTCATCATCGCTGATTTCAATCCTATCAACCTCTGTCTTGTACGCTTGGGCTATCCTTATAGCTTCAGCCCGATCCTGCACTAAATCGTTGATAATTGCATCATATGCATTAGCCATTGCATTCTGATCTTTTTGCAGTTTAATCGCTTTCACCTTTGAAAGAATTCCATCACCGACAGACTTTGCAACTAGTTGTGTAAGAGATACTGCAGCGGTCTCTAATGCAACCATTTTCAATCCTTTCATGATTGATATAGCTAGAACGTTTAAGTTTATTTATAAATAGGAAGCTATAAGCCATCGCCCTCTTTGGCATTCCAATGTTCCTAGCGAGAGCGGGCGACGGGAATCGGACCCGCCTCTGAAGCTTGGGAAGCTTCCATTCTACCAATGAACTACGCCCGCAAATGCGACTACCGGACTCAGACCTCGGCCAACCGCATGCGAGTCACCATGGTAGCAGGTCTCGGCGATGTGCGCGAATCACCAGCTCTGGGCACAGTTGCGAGATAGGTATTCAATCCACTTTCAGACAGTGCCGTCGGGCTCGATCAGATCGGCCACCACTGTGGAGCAGGCTCCAAGCAAGGCTGCATCCTCACCCAGAGCCGAACGGTCAACTACCAAAGGCCGACGGAAATCAGTGGCCAGGGCATCGTTCATGGTCTTCTCCATGGCGCTCAGGAAGATGCGGTTGACCACTCTGGAGTCGCCCAAGACAGCCACGCGAGGAATGTCCATAAGGCCGGCAGGCATGGTCAGAACACGACCAAGCAGTTCGCCAGCACGGCGCAAAATGCTGGCCAGATTGTCGGGATCCCGGTCCATCGCAGCAGTCAGCTTGGGAACGCTAATCAGCGACTCCAGGCAACCGCGCTTACCGCAACGGCACTGAGGACCGGTGGGATCCACCACCACATGGCCGATCTCGCCGGCCGCACGATTGCAGCCGGTCACAAGCTCGCCGGAAACCAGCAACCCTGCCCCAACTCCGTCGCCCAGATGGACCAGCAATAGGTCGGACTGGCCTGAGCCAAACTGCTGCTCGGCCAGTACCTCGTTGTTGGCGTCGTTGTTGACCGTCACCTCCAGGCCTGTCTTCTCATGCAGATAGCCGCGAAGGTCGGTCTGAACCCAGCCCAGGTTGGTGGCATCATCCACCACGCCTTCGGCGCTGACGATGCCGGGACTGGATACGCCGATGCCCATGATGGGATGGGCTGCCCGCTGGATCAATGAATCAGTCAACTCCCCCACCAAGTCCAGGGGGACCTTGCCGTCAGCGGTCAGAGGGATCTCCTCACGCGCCACCACCTGTCCGGTCAGGTTGAGTACCGCCCCCCTGAAGACGTAGGGCGTAGAAAGGTCCAGGGCCAAGATACTGCGCCCGTCAGGATTGATGCGCAGCAGCCGTCCCCGCTTGCCCGGCCCAGTGGATTTGCTATAACCCACCTCCATGATCAGATGCTCGCCCAGCAGCTCGGCCACGATGTCTGATATGGCGACCCTGGTCAACCCTGAGGCGCGGGCCAGATCAGCTCTGGTCATACTGACATCGGGGTAGAGCAGCCTGAGCAGGACGGCTCGGTTGTGATGCCGCACCGACTTGGGCAGCGCCTTGGACAGGTTGCCGGTATTGCTGGTCATGATTCGCCTGACGATAGATAATGCGGGTACGGGGACCCGCCATGGGGATTGGGCCTTGAACCCCGTAATCATGCCCATCCATACTTGCTCCTTATATTGTAAACTTCCTTGCTCGGTCAGGTCCAGACCTCGCCATTGCGGCAACAAAGCTGTTTGTTTTCATGATTGCGCACTAGCATCGTGAGCAAGACCACTGGGGCAACCAGTAAAAAGTTCAGTTTCCTAACAATTACGTGTTAGGCTATGAACAGATACCAGAAACAGCTGCATCCCCTCGCTGAGCAAAGGAGCGATCGCCATGACCACGACACCGAACCATTCGGGAGTCTCATCGTCCGCCATAAATCCCCGATACCTGCTGGGCAACGAAGCCAACCGTATCTTCATGGCCTCACAAACTTATGGCTTCCTGGACTTCGGGCGTGGGTTCCCCACCGAGCAGGGCGGCGCCGGCTGGCTCAATGACGACGGCAGCATCGATCCCGAGCAGGGAATCCAGACCTGGATCACCTGCCGGATGACCCACGTCTACGCCATCGGCAGCCTCCTGGGCTACCCGGGAGCATCAGAGCTGGTCCATCGCGGTGTTCAGGCCCTCCAGGGCAACCTGCACGACGACAAACACGGCGGCTGGTACCCCTCGGTCTCCTGGCAGGGCCAGCCCGAGAGCGGCAAGTCCTGCTACACCCACGCCTTCGTAGTCCTGGCTGCCTCCTCGGCCATGCTGGCCGGCGACCCCGATGGGCAGGCTCTGCTGGACCAGGCGCTGCAGATCTTCAACCGCTACTTCTGGGATGACGACAAGGGCCTTGCCGTCGACACCTGGAACAGCGAGTTCACACGGCTGGACCCCTACCGGGGGCTCAACGCCAACATGCACAGCACCGAGGCCTTCCTGGCCGTGGCCGATGCCACCGGTAAAGAGGACTACCGCGAGCGCGCCGGCCGCATCATCGACCAGGTCATCAGCTGGGCAGAGAACAACCAGTGGCGTATACCTGAGCATTTCAACAGCGACTGGCAGGCCGACCTGGACTACAACCAGGACAACAAGGCCGATCAGTTCAAGCCTTACGGGGCAACCCCGGGCCACGGAATCGAATGGTCCAGGCTGATCACTCAGTACGCCCTAAGCAGGTTCGATCAGGAGGCCGACCGTCGCCGCTACATCGAGGCAGCCGAGCACCTGTTCGCCAGGGCTGTGGAGGATGGCTGGGCCACTGACGGGGCCGAGGGCCTGGTATACACCACGGACTGGCAAGGCCGCCCGGTAGTCCACGACCGCATGCACTGGACCCTGGCCGAGGCCCTGAACACCTCGTCCACCCTCTACGCGGCCACCGGCAAAGCCACCTACGCCGACTGGTATGCCACCTTCTGCAGCTACGTAGACCACTACCTGATTGACCACAAGGGCGGATCCTGGTGGCATCAGCTGGATGCCGGCAACCAAGTCATCGGCACGGTCTGGCCCGGCAAGTCCGACCTCTATCACGCCTTCCAATCAACCCTGATCCCCTACAACGACCCGGCGGTCTCCATCGCTACGGCCATCAAGAAGGCCTGCGGACAGGGACGGGCGGACCAGGATCAGGCACGCTGAAATCCATGGCAGCATCGACCCCGCATCCCGAGGCGGATACAGATAGCGTCCAGGCCGGTCCGATCAGCCTAGGAATTGACATCGGCGGCACCAAGATAGAGGGCGTGGCCATAGACCGCTGCAAGCACCTGCTAGCCTGCCATCGAATCCCCACACGCGAGGGCAACCAAGCGGTTCATGACGACACAGTGACACTTATCCGCCATCTGCTGGATCAGGTGAGCCCAAACCAGGGTCCGGTCACCGTAGGCATGGGCATCCCGGGGCGTGTGGATGCCAACCGGGGAATAGTGGACGACGCAGTCAACCTGGGCATCCGCCACATGGCTCTGGGTCCTGCCGTTGCCAAGACAACCGGTCTGCCTGTTCGCATCGAGAATGATGTCAACATCGCTGCTCTGGGAGCCGCCTCGCAGGCTGACAACATCCTGATAGCCCCTGAAACCACACCGCACTCCAAGGCTGCCCGGGAACAGGTCCGACGACCCGCATCAGAGCCTGGGCGTGACGGACCCAGGGCCCTGCCCGACCAGGACGACCACGTAGTGGCCTTCATCAACCTAGGCACTGGTCTGGCTGCGGGCATCATCCGTGAGGGTCGGATCGAACATGGAGCCAGCGGGGCAATCGGCGAAATTGGCCACATCGCAGTGGATGCCCACCAGTTCCCCTGCAAGTGCGGACAGTGTGGCTGTCTGGAGACCGTGGCCTCAGGTTCGGCAGTGGAAGCACTTTGGCCGGGAATCGCCCATCCCCTGCCTGACCTGATTGCCCAGGCAAGCAAGGGGAACCAGCACGCCCAGGAAGTCCAGGACATCATCGGCCATGGCATTGCCCTGGCTGTCCAGATCGTGGCCCTGACTATCGATCCAGCTGTAATCATCTTGGGCGGTGGCATGAGCAAAACCGGTCAGCCCCTACTGGATCTGGTCACCGAGCATCTGAATAGGAGCGCGGCTTGCAGCCACTTCATCGCCTCGCTGAAGCTGCCCGGCCGGTTGCGCCTGGCCCCAGCCGACCTGCCCATCGCAGCCATCGGTGCCGCTCTGGCAGGACGCATGGCCGCTGGTAGTCGCCCATCTGACTTTATAGGAAAGGAAATCGCATCATGACCGAAATCATCATCGTCAAGTCTCAAGAGGAAGCCGGCGAAATCTACGCCCGCTGCACAGCCGACCTGATCCGGCGCAAGCCCGACTGCGTGCTGGGCCTGGCCACGGGGTCCAGCCCCCTGGCGGCATACCAGGCGCTGGCTGATCTGGTCCACAAGGAGGGAATCGACGTCTCCCAGGTGCGTGGCTTCGCCCTGGATGAGTACGCGGGGCTGGATCCGGCCCACCCCCAGTCCTACCGTTCCACCATCGACCGGACCGTGGTCGAGCCTCTGGGCCTGGACCCCGCCAAGGTGAGAGTGCCCAATGGGAACTTGGACACCATCAAGGACGCTGGCCGGGTATATGACCAGGCAATCGAGGATGCCGGCGGAGTCGACCTGCAGATCCTGGGCATCGGCACAGACGGGCACATTGGCTTCAATGAGCCTGGATCCTCCCTGGCTTCGGGCACCCGCATCAAGACACTGACCGAGCAGACCCGCATCGACAATGCCCGATTCTTCGACAATGACATGGATCAGGTGCCCACCCACTGCATCACCCAGGGCATCGGGACCATCCTCAAGGCACGCCAGCTGGTTCTCCTGGCCTTTGGTGCCGGTAAGGCAGAAGCCGTTGCCGAGAGCGTAGAAGGCGGCATATCGTCCTTCTGCCCGGCCTCCGCCCTCCAGATGCACCCCCACGCCACTGTGATCGTGGACGAGGCCGCCGCCTCCCGCCTGCGCAACCGCGACTACTACAAGTGGGCATACGCCAACAAGCCTGACTGGCAGTCCATCTAGAAGGCAAACTAAACATGTCCAAGGAAGCATACGAGTCGGCGGGGCTCGCGGTTGAATCATCCCTCCACGGACCGGCCCATCCCCTTGTCCTGACTGGCGCAAGGCTGATAGACGCTCGAGGAATCAGGGAAAACAGCTGGATTTTGGCTCTGGATGGCAGGATTGAGCAGGTCGGGCAAGGCAGAGAGAGCCTGGAATCCGCCCTGAGGGCCGCTGGCCTGCCCAGCCTGCCGCCCTCCTTCCAGCCTGGATCAGATACCCATGACGTGAATGCGGACGGTGCTGAGTTCATCGATGCAGCCGGCTTCATCCTCACCCCCGGGTTCATCGACATCCACTCCCACGGCGGCTGGGTTCACTCATTTGACGACGGCGACGAGGCCATTCGCACAGCCAGGGCCTGCCATATGGTCCATGGAACAACCAGGCAGGTGCTCAGCCTGATCACCAATCCGGTCGACACGATGTGCACCAATCTGCGCTCAGTCAAGAGGGTCATGGACTCCAGGCCCGACGTGCTGGGCGCCCACTTGGAAGGGCCCTTCATCGCACTCTCCCGTAAGGGCGCGCACGATCCCAAGTGCCTGCGCGATCCTGAGCCAGCGGTTCTCGACAATCTCCTGGAGGCTGCCGACGGTTGCATACGCCAGGTGACCCTGGCCCCCGAGCGCGACCATGGCTACGAGGCCATATCCCGCCTGGCCGAGTCCGGTGTGGTGCCTGCGGTTGGCCATTGCGATGCCGACTATGACCAGACCCGCCGCTCATTCGATGCCGGCGCCCGCATACTCACTCATGTTTTCAACGCCATGAACGGCATCCACCACCGTCAGCCGGGCCCTATTCCAGCCGCCGTGGAGGACCGCCGGGTTACGGCCGAGTTGATCAACGACGGTTTCCATGTGCAGGACCCCTGCGTCGACCTGGCCTTCAGGCTCTTCCCCCATCGGATAGCCCTGGTCACCGATGCCATGGAGGCCACCGGCTGCGAGGACGGCGCCTACAAGCTGGGTTCCCTGGATGTAACTGTGAAGGGCGGCCACGCCCGCCTGACCTCCAACGGAGCCATCGCCGGCTCAACCCTGACCCTGGATGTGGCAGTCGGCAGAGCTGTCCAGGCCATCGGCCTGCCAGCCCCCCAGGCCGTGGAAGCCGCCACTCTGACACCTGCCCGGGCCCTGGGACTGGACCGCTCCAACCCGATCACCGGTGCTCCGCTGGGTCTGCTGGCACCCGGCTATGCGGCCGACCTCCTCCTCCTGAACCCGGCTGACTGGTCCGTCAAAACCGTGGTCTGTAACGGGCACAGAATTCAGCTTTGAATCGACCTCAGCGGCTCCTCCTACTCCGACCCGGACAGAAGGAGCCGATCTATATCCTCTTGATCCATATGGGGATAGGAACCGCAAATCCTCCCATCCCGCATATACAGAATTCTGTCGGCCCTGGAAGCCACCCTGGCATCATGAGTAACCAGAAGGCTGGCCTTGAGTCCCGCACTCATGGCTGCTTGGATGGCATCAAGGGTGTCCTCACGGGCTCTGGGATCCAGATTGCCGGTGGGCTCATCCGCGAAGAGAACCTGCGCATCCATGATCATGGCCCGAGCGATGGCCACCCGCTGCTGTTGACCTCCTGACAGCTCGCCCACCTTTCGCCTCATTACACCGGTCGGCAGGTCCACACAGGCCAGAGCCCGACGTACAGCACCATCATCGGTGGCTGAACCATTCAAGGACCGCGGCAGGATGATATTCTCGGCGACCGTCAAAGAATCGACCAGCATGTAATCCTGAAAAATGAAGGCGAATTCGGTCCTGCGAAGCCTTGCCCGGCGAAAATCCGGCTGCCGAGCAATATCCCGATGCTCATACCAGATCTGACCTCGCAAGGGGGTCAGGATGCCGGCAAGCAGCTTGAGCACAGTGGACTTCCCGCATCCCGAGGGTCCAATCAGGGCCGTAATACAGCCATCTTGCAGTTCTATATTGACTGGCCCGATTTGAGGTGCCGGCCCATTCCTGTCATACGACTTTCCCAGCAGACGATGCCTGCGTCGTCCATTTTCCGAGTAGTCGTAGCAAACGGACCTGGCCCGCAAGACCGTACCGCCACCATCCGGGCCCACACCCTGGGCAGTTACCTGAGATTTACTTGCATCCCATCCATCATGTCCTGTTTCCATACATCCCTCCTTCTCACGCCCAGCCTTCTTACACGCAATTTTCAAAACATCCGCTCACAACCGCCGAATGTAAGACTCCGTCTCATTTCATGGCGCTCTCACTTATTTCCAGTCCACCACAGGCCGCTTTGCTCATCCCTGACAGACCAGACGAACATAGGAAATCATGTGGGCGACCAGGGCCACCAGCCCCATTGCCAGGACCACCGCCAGAAGCAGACCCAGCTGCCCAGCGGGACAGTAAAAGGAGATACCTCCATAGAGTTCGACTGACTGCGGGTGAGAGCAGAGGTTGACAACCAGGAGCGAACCGGCGCAGGCCAGCAGGAAGGCCGGCAAGACTTCGCTCAGGTACCTTAACGTCCCACTGCATCCGTACCGCCAGACTCCCAAATCAAGAAGGACGGCCACGGCCCTGGTCCTACGCCTCTCCTCAACCATGGTGAAGATCAGCGACAGGACGCCCACGGCACATATGACCAAGACCGGGTAGACGATGACGGCCATTTCCTTCATCCCCTCCCCTCCGGTCTGTGCATAGATCTTGCCAGTCGGCAGATTCGCCACCCATGCTTCAGCCGTCTGGTCAACGACCCCTGTCGGCACCTCCCGGCCACCCACCTGTGACGAAACCAGAGCCAGTGGAGTGCGCCCGCCCCAACGTTCATATCCGGTCTTCCATGCATTTCGGGAGGTAGAAGTAGATAGATGCGAGGGGATGAAGTACTGACCCATTCCACCCGGCAGGTCAGCTATAGCCGCAATCCGACTCCGTCGAGCTGGTCCGTTCCCATCATCAATACAGACCGGCGCGCCGAGGGACAGACCCGCACCCACCTCCGGACTGGAAGCCACCACCCCATCGAGCCCGTCCAATCCTGTACTATCCCGCGCAGGATGCAGGGCTGCCGACGGGAAAATCCGACTTAGATCGCCATCTATTTGAAGGCGTGAGGCACCACGATAGTAGGAGGCGGCCCGGCGTATTTGCCGGTCGCATCCCGCACCGTCCTTTGCCATAGGCACTACGGTGGCAGGAGCCAGAATAAGAGGATCAGTATCGCGCGACCGAACATAGGCAGCCCAATGATCCAGGGCCCCTCGGTCACTGCCGACCGGGCTGATCACAGACCCTCCTGCCAGAGCCGTGGTCAGAGAGGCGCGCGCATTGGCATCGCTGTATCCCAAGAAGCCGAAAAGTCCGCAGGCAACTGCAGTGGCGACGACCACCATCGTGAAGAGCGAGGCCGCCCTAGTGGTCTCCTGATTGCGCAAAGCCAAGGTGACCACAGGACCTCTTGGGTAACCCGCCATGATGACCCCCGCTGCTCGGTTCAATAGGGGTCTGCCCACTCTTATCAAGGCCCATGCCAAGAGAGGAATCAAAAGGATGCCCATACCACCGGCGGCCGCTCCAGTCCCCTTTAGGTAGATCATCAAGCAAGTCGCAAGGACCACCAGGAGCATGACCGCAGTAGACAGGGCGCGGTGCCGTCTCCCGGAAGAGCGGGGCATGGACTGCAAATCGGGCCGAGCTCGGATGACCCTCACTGCAGCCAATATGGCGCCCAGGCATTGGCACAAAACGGAAAGCAGGACCGTCATAAGAATGGAGGAGAGGTTTGGCAGGATGCCATGCTCCGGCAAAAGCATGTCCAGCCGTGCCATGGCAGGCCTTGCCAGAGGCTTCATCAGCTCGCCCAAAGCCACGCCAATGAGGCCTGAGAAGGCAGCCATGAGACCTTGGACGGCCAGTATCGAGCCCAGGAGCCGACAGGGGGAGGCGCCCAGCAGACGGATGCGCATGAGCCTGTCCCATTGAGCAGTGAAGGCATGGTCGCTGATGGTCTTGGAAACGGAAGCTGAAGACGTCAGAAAGATGGCTACCATGACTACCGGAGTGGTCGAATCGGCACCCTCTCCTCCCCGGACCATAGCCTCAAGAACCAGGAGAATCAAGGCCATGGGACAGGCTCCAGCCAGGATGTTCAGGATTTGCAGGCCGCGGTTTCCCCTCCACAAGGAATTCACCAGGCGGATGTACCCGATCCTAATACTCCGCCCCTCAGCCCCTTCCGTTCCGGGTCCTTTCCTTTCACCGCCTATTGCTGCCCATTGCATAGGGCCAAGCTATATCGACGGATAGTGGAGATGCTACCGACAGATGTCACCATCAGGAGGACAAATGTCACTGCGTCCGCTGCACTGCAGAAGTTACCTGCGAATCCGCGGTCAATGGGAGGGAGAGTATTACCCGGGTACCTCGGGAAGACTCCGCTGTCTCTGCCGGTCCTACCTGCAAGGAGCCGCCCAAGTCCTTTACCCTCTGCTCAAGGGAGGACAGGCCGAAGCCCGGCACAAACCGACCAGACCCTTTGCCAGGACCCACCCCGTCGTCCGTCACACACAGGCGAAGGGTTCTCGGTGCCAGATCAATAACAATCGAGGCGGAGGAGGCATGGGCGTGACGGACCACGTTGGTCAAAGTCTCCTGCAAGGCCCGGTAGATAAGGACCTTATTCTGCGATGACAGGCCCTCCAGGCTCCCATTCACCGTAGCGGTCACATGCAGACCTGTGGATTCAAAGGAGTCTGCCAGACCGACAATCGACTCCTTGGTCAGCTCCCCGCCAAAGGCAGCCGGGTTCAAAGCCCTGGCCTGCTGACGTACCTGAGCCAGTGCCTTCTTATCGATATCTTCGGCCTTGATCACATGGGTGAGGGCCCGGTCGATGGATGAACCCTTGTGCAGGGTCCTTTGCGCCGCCTCAAGCTCCATGTGCATGGCCGATAGGTACTGACCAATCGAATCATGCATCTGCGAGGCCATCTCTGCCCGCTCCTTAGCTAGGGCCAGGCTCTCTATTGTGAGCGACTGCCTGGCGAGCTGCCGGTTCTTTTCAATGAGCATACGACTGGCCCGTGCGTAAAAGAGGAAAGCCACCGCGAAGAAGACGATCAGAGCCAGGTTCAGGACCGTATCGCCCCAGGAGGCCCGTCGCCATTCTCCCCTCCATGCCATATGCAGAATGTAGACCCCTATTTCCCCTCCCACTGCGACCCAGGTCCAGATCTCCGGAAAGGCGAAGAGAACATCCACGGTCACGATGGTGGTGAGAAACATCTGCGGCGGATTGTCGAAGAGAGTGGCTGCCAGACAAACCGCGATGAGAAGGCCCCCACAGATGAGGGCAGGAATACGTCGCCGAATCAGCCTATAACCCAGCCAGGCCGACACCATGACCGTCTGGAAGAGGAAGAAGTTGAGAGGATTGCCATATTTTGACCACAGGAAGGAGCAGCAGAACGAAGCGACCTCCACCAGGCCCACGTATGGGAGGGACCCTGGTTTCCGCTCCTGAGACGACTCAGGTTCTGACAGGCTCATGACCGCCTTAAGGTCATGGCCAACTCGGTGCGATTGCGCACGCCGGTTTTGTCGAAAATGCTACTGACGCGGTTTCTGACCGTGCCCAGGGACAGGCAGAGATGATCGGCAATCTCCCTGTTGGTTGAGCCAGCCACAATCATGTCGATGATCTGACGGTCAGTCCGATCGAAGTCGTCGGCTACGTTGACTCCTCCCGCTGCTTTGACAGGCTGCGACGGTTCGCCTTCCCTGCTGATGAGGTCCATCAGCCTACCCGACTCTGCAGTCCCGAGGACGCGTTCACCCCTATAGACCCTATGCACGGTGCCGATGATCTCCTCTGCATCGGCATCTTTGAGCAGGTGCCCATATGCTCCAGCCTTGATGCTTCCCACAAGGTTCTCATCCTCGTCGAATGCCGTCAGTGCGATGCATCGGGCTTTCAGTCCTCTACTACGCAAAATGTCAATGAGGCGAATCCCGTCAATGTCAGGCATCCGGCAGTCAACTAGGGCCACATCGACATCTCTCAGATGAGGATGCGCCAGAAGCTGCCGGGCACTGGCTGCATCCGCGACAATCTTGATATCGTCTTCATCAGCCAGTATCGAGACCAGTCCTGCTCTGACCAGCTCCTGATCGTCGACGATGGCCAGATTGATGGTCTCCGTCATCCCAGGCATCATCTCCTATCGACAGGGACGCAAAACTGCTCGACCTCTCAGTACCCCACCTGAGCTCCATGCCCGGAATTCACCTGGGTCTGCCCCATCTCCTGACTCATCTGCATTAGGCGGGCTATGCGCTCATCGGTGGGTGGATGGGTGGAGAAGAGCCTGCTAAATCCCCTGACCGAGAAGGGATTCTCGATCATCATGGCAGCGGCGCTCTGGGTGCCAGCGGTCTGAGGCATGGGCACGGCCTGAGACCCGTAGGATATTTTGTTCAGCGCCGATGCCAGAGCCGCCGGGTCCCCAGTCAGCCGACTACCGTCCTCGTCGGCGTCATACTCGCGGGTTCGGGAAATGGCCATCTGGATCAGGGATGCGCCCAAGGGGGCCAGAATCGAGCTGATCAGCACACCCAGGAGGCCGAAGACGCCGGAATCGTTATCCCTGTCCCGGCTGTCGCTACCGAAATACATGAGGGAGTAACCCAGGTAGGTGATGACCGTGGCCATGGCCGAAGCCACAGCAGAGGTCAGGATGTCATGGTTGTAGACGTGCATGAGCTCGTGGCCCAGCACTCCACGAATCTCGCGCTCGTTGAGGATGCGCAGGATTCCCTGGGTGCAGCAGACGGCAGCATGGCGCTCGTTACGGCCTGTGGCGAAAGCGTTGGGAGAGTCGGTCGGGGCGATGTAAATACGGGGCATGGGCTTGCCGGCCCTCCCCGACAGTTCTCGGACAATCCGGTACAGGTCGGGAGCCTCCTGCTCGCTGACCGGCCGGGCATGCATGGAGGCGATCGCCACCTTGTCGGAGAACCAGTAGGACCCGAAAGTGGTGGCCAGGCCTATGAGGATATAGATGCCCAGCGTCCCCTGGCGACCGCCAGTCAGCCACCAGATGAGCATAATAACGGCCCACATAAGGGCGAACAAAAGCGTCGTTTTAAGGCCGTTGAAATGTCCGTGAACCTTCAGCTTGCCATTCATGGGTTCCATGGTAGACAATGCCGCTGAATTTTTGCTGAACGACCGCTGAAAAGATGAAACTGCCGATGTTCCCTCGCCATTTCAGAACAATACGATTGGATCTTCGCTCTTCTTATCACGAGGCTTAGGAACATACCGGGCTTTCTTCAACCTTCCGTTGGCATCGAAGAACTGACGCAGGCTCATGCTCTCCACCCCAAAATGGTCTGCGATATTAGGGATCTTGGGCTCTTTCTTCATATGCTGCCCCTGTTGCAGCGGAACCCGGGCCTCATCCGTCACTATGACTGCCCCCTCGACCTTGGCCACGGCGATCAGCCAGGGATCCGCCTTGCTCTCTGGCTCCCAACATTGGCGTGACTCTTCCGTATAATTCCCGCAGGTGACCAGATAATCCTGAATTTTCGCATAGACCTGCGCATACTTGTCACCCTTATGGCTTATTTGGCGGCCTTTGAACACTGCACGCACCCAAAGATCCAGCATATCGGGATCAGCGGCTTGCTCGTTGATCAGCTCTTCGTAGACGACATCCACCATGGCAATTGCCTTGTCCTCAACCAGCTTTTCCATCCATCGCCAGAAGGGGTGGAACTCCTTATAGTCGAAAGGATGGTTGAACCGGTAAGAGGCGATGAAGATGTTGGAATCAGGCAGGTAAAGAGTAGCGGTCATATCAGCTTCTTTTCACGAATCAACCCCTGATAAGACTGCGGGGAGCGCACCCCCACCAAGTCGAAGCCCTCAGTCGGAGCCAGTCTGCCCCCGTCCATGGCGGCATTGACCAAGCGGACGAAACCGGTATCGACCCTCGAGGCATTGGTCCTGTTGCCATTACCACGGGTTTCCCGCTCCTGACGATGAGCGGCCTTGCCCTGAAGATGCCGATCCATTCGTGCTCGCAGCTCCTCAAGCGTATCCTCGTCAGTCAAGCCGAACTGATGGGCTTGTATCCCCATGGCCAAGGCACTCAGATGGAAGTCGTCAGCTATGGACTCCGCGGCATCGGCCGGCTCTTTGCCCCCGTCCAACTTCTCCTGCCAGAGCCGCCGGAAGCGTTCATCGTCAATCACGGCCTTTACCACTGCTCGGTTTATCGTGCGCTCCGTGGCCTTGCGGTCTCCTTGGCCGCCAATGCCGTCGAAGAGCTCCTGAGTGCCCAGCAGTACGTGCCCCACCTCATGAATCAAAGTGAAGATCATGCCGTCAAAGGAATCGTTTCTGTTGATGAACACCAGCGGAGCCATGTCGTCGATCAGCACGAATCCACGGAATTCCTGAAGATCCAGTTTTCGAGAACTCACGGAACCCACCTGGGAATTGAGCATGATCATGATGCCCGCATTGGATGCCCGTTCCTTGAGCTGACGGAAACGGTCGCTGGAATTGCCGCCCTCCCAGGCAGAGCGACCATCCAGTCCAAGGGTGGAGCGAAGCGCATCAGCCAGGGCATCGTCATGCTCGGCATCCTGTACCGAACCGACCAGCGGGTTGGCGTCCAAGCCGGACTCAAGCAATTCGTCCCTGGCCCATTCCTGCCTGAATCGCATCTGGTCGATGGTGTCCTGCAGGTTTTTGCTGGGCTGCACAGACGTATTGCCTACGGTACGGTACCGGACCAGAGGCTCAAGGCGACGCTGGGGCACGACCGACCTGACCAAGGCGCCGAAAGGAACATGCAGGGCCCTGCTGAGCTGCTCAACCTTGTTGAAGGATACGGACACGGGCTCCTTGGATTCCAGCCAATCCGGCAACTGGCCAAGCCCCCGGCGCCGAGACAGGGCCACCGGATCGGCATCGCTCTCCTCAACGGCCCACTGCAGGGTTGCCGGATAGAGAGTCAGATTAGCCATGCCACGCTCCTTCGATTCCGTGAAGGGCTCTAACGACAATGATAGCTGGGCCGGATCTATCCGCCTACTGTGAGCACCCGGTAATGCTAGTGCAGATCAAGAAAAAAGGGCCTGGATGAGGATTTTTCATGAATCCTCATCCAGGCCCCGCCACTGCCGATCTAAGACCGATCGCCTACTCGCCGTGGGCGAGCTGGCGAAGCCGGTCGGGATCGATGACCTTAATGTGCTCGCGGCCGACCTTGGCGCCTTCGGCCCGCTCGTAGGCATCCACCCGCTTCCAGCCGGCGAAGTCGATAGGCTGGATGCCCTTGCCCGCCAGAAAACGGTCAATTGAATCGTCGTCCCGGTCCTGGGCAAAGCGGCCGCGAGTCGGGCTGGCTGCCAGGTCATCCAGCATGTTGCCGATGGTCTCCAGGGCATCGGACTTGGTGGATCCGATCAACCCCACAGGTCCTCGCTTGGCCCAGCCCGTGGCGTAGAGGCGGTCGATGGGCCGGCCGTCCTGCCCCTCGGGAGCAGTGGTCACACGACCGTGGACGTTGGAAAGGGTGTAGCCAGAGAAATCATAGGGAATGCCGGGAACCTCGGCGGGCTTGTAGCCGATGGCGTGATAGACGGCCTGTACCGGGTACTCCTCGTACTGGCTGGTCTCCTCCATGGTGCCCTCGGGCGTGACCTTGGTCTTCTCCACGCGAATGCCGGTCACCTTGCCGTCCTGGCCAATGATTGCGGCAGGCATCCGGTAGAAGTGCATATAGAAATGGCGGTCGGCGGGATTGCCTTCGAAGTCGACACCGCCGTCCTCAGCCATGTCCTCGGCCATCTCCCTGATGGTGTAAAGCTCCTCCAACATCTGCCGGGTCAGCTTGTCGGCACCGGCCCGGTCGATGGTCTCCTGATCCAGGTCGAAGTCCTCTTCGTCGATGACGATTTGCACTCCAGGCAACTTCTCCAGCTCACGCAGCTCCTGGACCGAGAACTTGGCCTGGGCCGGGCCACGACGGATGAACATGTGCAGCTCGCGGGCCTGGTTGCCCTGGATCCCCTGGTAGACATTATCGGGGATGTCCGTGCCCAGCAGGTCGTCGGCCCGGCGCATCAGGATTCTGGAGACATCCATGGCCACATTCCCGCCTCCAATGACGGCCACCTGCTTGGCATCCAGGGGCCAGTTCTGGCCAGCGTCGGGATAGCCGTCATACCATTCGACGAAGTGGGCGGCCCCGTGAACGCCATCAAGCTCGTGGCCGGCGATCTCCAAGGGGCGGTCGTCCACGGCACCGGTGGCGAAGAGCACGACATCGTAGCGCTGAAGCAGATCATCCAGGTTGATGTCCCTGCCAAACTCTACATCCGCATAGAGATGGATCTCGGGGTTGTCCAGGGTCTTCTCCAAGGCGCCGGCGATGTACTTGATGCTGGGATGGTCCGGGGCCACGCCGTAACGGACAAGACCGAAGGGAACGGGCAACTTCTCGAACAAATCGATCCGGGCCCGGTCGCCCAGACCCAGGTCGGCACCCTTCTCCCGAAGCTGCCGCAGCAGGATGTCAGAGGCGTAGACCCCTGCCGGCCCCGCGCCTATGACGGCCACGCGCAGGGGGGAGCCGGCTTCCTCGCCGCGGGCCGGTGCGGGCATGGTGGAATCGTTGACATTATTATCGCTCATGCTTGTCAGCCTAACGCAAAGCGACGGTCGGGAACAGAGCTAGTTGGGCTCCATCCCCGGGACTTTCACCAAGCGTCGCGGAATGAACTCAGTCCCGGTCTATCAGCGCAGTCAGGGCCCAGAGGATGGAAACCACGTCGATGGCCTCCTGGGTAAAGGCGCCGACAACCACCGGAATCAGGTCGAAGGCGGCACAGAGCATGCCCACTGTGGCCAGGGTCAGCCCCAGCATGACCGCCTGAAGCATGACCCGCTTGGTCCTGCGGGCGATGGTGATTGACCTGGGCAGGCAGGCGATGTCGTCATTCATGATCACGGCCTGGGCGGACTCGGAGGCGGCCGTAGTGGTCCCGTCGGTGATGGCCATGCCCACGTCGGCGGCGGCCAGGACCGGAGCATCGTTGACCCCGTCCCCCACCATCAGGGTGATGGATTTGGTCACTGACTCACCAAGGAATTTGGACAGCCAGATGTCCCAGAAGGGCTGCCGATTGGGCTCCTCCCTGGAAGCCTTGGCGATCAGATCGGCCTTGTCCTCGGGGAAGAGGCCGGCATGCACGTCGGTGATGCCCACCTGGTCGGCGATGATCCGGGCCGAGTCCTCCTTGTCGCCGGTGACCATGGATAGACGGGTGATGCCCAACTCCCGCAGCTGGGTGATGGTCTGGGCGGCATCCGACCTGGGCACGTCCTTCATGACGACCCTGGCGGCAAGGACCCCATCAATGGAAACATAGGAGGCCATCTCATCAGGCGCCAGGGGACCGAATAAATCATTTGAATGCCCGTCGGCCACGAACTGGGCCCTGCCCACCTTGACCTGGTGACCATCGACCTGGCCCTGGACCCCGTTGCCGGAGTCCTCCTGAACCTCCCGCGCATGCAGATGGGTCTCGCCCTTGCCCTGTGCCCGCAGTCGCTCCTGGGCGGCGGCCCCGGCCTCAGCTATTCCGTTGGCCAGGATGTGGACCGAGTAGGACTCCACAGCGCCCGCCATGGCCAGAATACGGTCTGTATCGACCTTTTGCTTCCCGCCGTCAGGCAGGTCAATCTTGGCTACCTGGGGACGTTTGACGGTCAACGTGCCGGTTTTATCGAAGAAGATGTGCGAGACCCGACCCAGATTCTCGATCACGTCCTGGGTCTTGATCAGCAGCCCCGCCTTGGCCAGCCTCCCGGTCCCGGCCATGTAGGCCACAGGTGCGGCAATCAGCAGAGGGCAGGGGGTTGCCAGGACCAGAACCTGGGCGAACCGGGTCGGCACACCGGAGATGATCCAGGCCACGCAGGCGATGATGAAGGCCACCACGGTGAAGGGGACCGCCATCAGGTCGGCTGTTCTGACGACTGCAGCCCGTGAGTTCTGGGCGGAGCGCACCAGGTTCAGAATGCGCTGGTACTGGGAGTCCCGGGCCAGCTGCCGGGCCCGCATCAGGAAGGTGCCCGAGCCGTTGACCGCTCCGGACATGACCTGGGCGTCCTGGTAGAGCCTGCGGGGCATGGGTTCGCCGTTAATCGTGGACATGTCCAAGGTGGCGGTTGGGCTGATCAGCTCGCCATCGACGGGCACGGTCTCGCCGGGCTTGACCACCAGGAGGTCGTTCAGACGGACCTTATCGACATCCACCGTGTTCCAGTCGCTCTCCTTGGGAAGGACATGCTCTCCCTCCGGCAGCTCTGCCTGAACCACATGGGCCACCTGAGGGGCGGCCTGGACTAGGACGGTCAGGTTGTTCTGCGCCTTGTTCCCGGCGTACTGCTCGATTGCGTCTCCCGAGTAGAGCATGAGGACCACAGCCCAGCTGGCCCAGTACTGCTGGACGGCGAGGGTGGAGAGGATGGCGACCACGGCCAGGATGTCCACGCCCACGTGGCCCTGGCGCACGTCATCGATCATCCCCTTGAGGGTGTCCACAAGCGAGACGGCCACCAGGACGGCGACCAGCCATTGGGCAGCCTGGCGATAGGGGTGCCAAAGCAGGCCCATGACCAGCCCGCAGACCAGAACCACCCAAAGCATGGGGACCTTCTTGGCGAAACCCAGGATTCTTGACATGACCACTTCCCCGCTCCGGACTTGTCTACCTGACAGCCGTAGCCGGATCACGGCTCTCTTCTGCTCTTGACATATCAAGCCTATACCGCGGCGAGTATGACCAGGGGCCGCACCCGCCAAACTGACGGATGCGGCCCCTGGGTTCAGTCCTGGATCACTGCCCGAAGAAGAAGCGGAAGGGATCCATGGAGTCATCGTCGTCGCCCGAACCGCCCTGGTCGGAGTCGCCGTCCTGGCCACTGCCGCCCGAGTTCTTCCTGTTGGTCCTAGGCTTGCCCTGAACGGCCTGCTCCTCGCTATCCAAGGTGGCGTTCACCTCGGCGGTCTTGCCGTCGCGTACCACGGTGATCTTGACCGAGTCGCCGAAGGCTGCAGCCCGGACAAAGCCCAGCAGGGAGTAGTTGTTGTTGACAGCATGGCCATTGAAGGCCACGATGGTGTCTCCGACCTTGATGCCGGCCTTGTCAGCCGGGGAGCCCGAAACCACATTGGTGACCTTGGCGCCGCCGCGGGTGACTCCGTCGGCCTGGGCCGTGCTGCTCTGGATGGTGACGCCCAGGGAGACGTGCTTGGCCTTGCCGTCCTTGATGATCTCATCAGCAACTCGCTTGACCAGGTTGGATGGGATGGCGAATCCGATGCCGATGGACCCTGCCTCGGACTTGGAGGAGGCCATGGAGGCGATGGAAGAGTTGATTCCGATGACCTCGCCAGCCGCATTGAAGGTGGGGCCGCCCGAGTTGCCGGGGTTGATGGCCGCATCCAGCTGGATCGCGTTGGTCACAATGGGGTTGTTGTTGCTCTCGTCCATGACCGAGACCGGGCGGTTCAGAGCCGAGACAATGCCGGTGGTGGCCGTGTTCTCGTAGCCCAGGGGGTTGCCGATGGCCATGACGTTCTCGCCCACAGCCAGCTTTTCGGAGTCGGCGAACTTCACAGGCTTCAGGTCGGAGGGTGCCTGATCCAGGCTGAGGATGGCCAGATCGGCTGTGGTGTCGGTGCCGACCACCTTGGCCGTGTACATCTGTCCGTTGGAGAGGGTGACGTGAATCTCCTGGGCGCCATCGACCACGTGGTTGTTAGTGACCACATGACCGTGGGTATCGAAGACCGCGCCTGATCCGGCCCCCACCCCGCTCTTGGTCTGTACCTGGATGGAGACGACGGACTCGGAGACCTGCTTGCTGATGCCCTGCCAGTCAGGAGCCTGCCCGCCCTCGACCTTGGCTGTGCCCTGGCCCGAGGAGTTGGAGGAGACTCCGCTCAGCGAGGAGGACGAGGGCAGGGTGATCCATCCGTTGGACAGAGCCGCCCAGCCCAGGCCCAGCATGAGAGCTGCAGCCACCAGGGCAGCCACCACGGCGGTGAAGACGTACTTGCCCGTGCCGCTCATGTTGCTGCTGGCGTTGTGGGCGGGACCAGGCCGACCGTTGATGCCGCCGGATCCGAAAGGCACATAGGGGCCCTGGCCGGAAGGCTGGCCGCCCTGGGGGTTCTGGCCGGCGTTCTGACGTGGCTGGCCGTTCTGACCGAACTGGCCTGGCTGGCCGTACTGCCCGAAGAAGCCCTGCTGAGGACCTGAGCCATATCCCTGGTTAGGCTGCTGGTTGGGCTGCTGATTGGGTTGTTGCTGACCCTGATTGTTGGCAGGCGGACGTGAGCCTGCTGGCGCATATGCTCCATACTCGGGCGCAGGCCGATAATAAGGCTGCCGCTGCGTCGGCGCATCCTGCCCCGTGGCCGAGCCACTGGAGGCGGAGGCTGAAGCGCCGGTGCCGCTATCGCCATTCGACCCGTTTTCCGTAGTCGCGGGTCGTGCATCGCCGCCAGGCATGGCAATAGGGGTCGTGGGCCTCTGGTCCCAAGCCTGAGTCTGCTGATCCCCTTCTTCTGGCGCGGGGACTTGAGCAGAGTCGGTCTGGTCTTTGGAAGCTCCCGTCTCCTGCTCTTGACTGGCGGCCCCGCGCTCGATGTGGCTTGGCTGCCAGGACTGATCGTCATCGCCGCCCCTCCAAGGGTCGGCCTTGTGCTCTTCAGCCATTTCTGCTCCTTTGGATCGATGCCGCTGCCTGCTATTCGGTCACGCTTGTCAATCTACCCCGTCGCCCGCGCTTTTTGCTGTTTCCGGCTGACAGGCGAAGCGGGTCCTCGCGTGCATTGCTTCCAAGTCTAGAGGCGAAATGCTGAATGTTGTCTGGACATTGTATGAAAGTCACATCGACTGTACACAGGGCACAACAGAACGGTTGGATGTCTTGGATACAGTGGAGCCATGAGCCTGATCACCAACCCGCTGGGAGCCACGCCGGGCCGACCCGGCGACCGCGCCGCATTCTCATTCGAGACCCTGAACCGCCTGCCTGACAGCCCCGATGGCCTGGGGCACAATGGCCGCCGCTACGGCCGCACCGGCATCATCCACACTCCTCACGGAGACATCCATACCCCCGCATTCATCCCCGTGGCCACCCAGGCGGCCATGAAAGCCGTCCTGCCCGAGCAAATGCGGCAGCTGGGCGCCCAGGTCCTTCTGGCCAACGCCTTCCATCTGTTTGAACGCCCCGGCCCCGACATTCTGGACCAAGCAGGAGGCCTGGCCCGGTTCATGAACTGGGACGGCCCCACCTACACCGACTCGGGCGGCTTCCAGGTCCTCTCGCTGGGTGCCGGATTCAAGAAGACCCTGGCCATGGACGTGACCGGCATGAAGTCGGACCAGGTGATCGCCGAAGGCAAGGAGCGCCTGGCCTTTGTGGACGAGGACGGGGTCACCTTCAAGTCCCCGCTCAACGGCGACCGGCATCGCTTCTCGGCTGAGATCTCCATGGGCATCCAGCACCGCATCGGAGCCGACATCATGTTCTCCTTTGACGAGCTGACCACCCTGATGAACACCCGCACCTACCAGGAGCAGTCGGTGGAGCGCACCTTCCGTTGGGCCAAACGCTGCGTGGACGAGCACCACAGGCTGACCCAGGCACGGACCGGCAAGCCCTACCAGGCCCTGTTCGGCGTGGTGCAGGGGGCCAACTATGAGGATCTGCGCCGACGTGCCGCCCGCCAAATCGCCTCCCTGGACTTCGACGGCGTGGGCATAGGAGGCGCCATAGAGAAACGGCTGCTGGGGCAGACCTGCGCCTGGATCTGCGACGAAATGCCCGAATCCCGACCCAGGCATGTACTGGGCATCGCCGCTGTAGACGACATCTTCGCAGGCGTGGAGAACGGCGGAGACACCTTCGACTGCGTATCCCCAGCCCGTTGTGGGCGCAACGGAGCCGTCTTCACCCGTGACGGCCGCTGGAACATCAAGCGCGCCCAGTTCAAAACTGATTTCAGACCCATCGAAGAAGACTGCGACTGCTACACCTGCACCCACTACTCCCGGGCCTACATTGACCATCTGCTTCGCGCCCATGAGCTCAACGGCTACACACTGGCCACCATTCACAACGAACGCTTCTTTGTAAGGCTGCTGGACGAAATCCGCCAGTCCATCGACAGCGGCTACTTTGACGAGTACAAGAAGGAGACGCTGACCAGATTCTACGCCCACGGATCCAAGGGCTGAACCAACACGCCATTATTGCGTCGCATAGACAACCGTGCTAACCTTTCCAGTTGTCTGCGAACGTGGCGGAATGGTAGACGCGCTGTCTTCAGGTGGCAGTGAGCTGATGCTCGTGAGGGTTCAACTCCCTCCGTTCGCACGAAGAAATGAAAATGTCTTCGGCTGACTGATGTCGGTCGAAGACATTTTTTATTGGTCCGATGACAACCGTGGCTGTTCGGACTACTCGATATCCCGACAGCTACAGGTCGGGACAGGATGGTTCATCCTCTTGCCGCCTGCCGCCCGACCATACGGCTTGCAATGTTATAGAGACCAGTCATTCGATGTCATTCAATATCCTGGTCGTCGAAGACCTCGCGACCCTTGTAGAGGTCAAGGTCCAGCTCGTTCTCGGTCCTGGCCACGATGACTGCCGTGTTGGCGGCACCGGCCACATTCACCAGCGTGCGGCCCATATCCACAATCTGAGAAATAGGCTGCATGATAGCGATGAAGGGTACGGGCAGGCCAGCCGCCGTGAAGAGAGAGGTGGCGGTGATCGTGGCTGTGCCTGGCACACCCACCGTTCCCACGGAAACCACCAGAGCAAAGACGATCAGGAGGGCAAAACGCAGGGGGGAGTAAGGAATTCCCTGAGCATTGATGGCGAAGACCGCCAAGAGAACAGGCCAGAGTCCGGCGCATCCGGGCATGCCTAGATTGGCTCCCAGACTGGCCACGAAGGAAGCCGTCTCTTCGGGAACGCCGGCAGAGCGCAGCTGACGGACCGTAACAGGAATGGTGCCGATGCTGCTCTCGGAGGTGAAGGCCACCACGCCCGCCGGCCAAAGGGAGCGGAAGAAAGGCAGAGGATTGACCCTGCCGACCAGGGCCAGGATCAGGGGTTGGACCAGGAAGAGCTGAATGGCCAGACCCAGGTAGGCCACCAATAGAACAGCCAGCAGGGGCAGAAGGCTCTTCAGGTTGCTGCGACCAATGGCGGCTGCGATCAGGGAGAGGACCGCATAGGGGGTGAAGCCGACCACGATTTGGGTGGCCTTGGACAGGACCACATTGCCGGCTTCCACGAAAGCCTTGAAGGGGGCCACGCTCTGCTCGCCGCGCGGGGTTGAGGCAGCCTTGTTCAGAGAGACCGCCAGGAGGATGGCGAAGATAACGACGGGAATGACCTGGTTCTGGGCCCAGTTTTCCGCCAAATTCGAAGGGAAGAGGCCGATCAGGGTATCGAGCACTCCCGGCACCTCGTGAGGCTTGGCCCCCTTGGGCAGGGCCTGGTTGAACCC
Source organism: Bifidobacterium asteroides (assembly GCF_003202755.1). Lineage (GTDB taxonomy): Bacteria > Actinomycetota > Actinomycetes > Actinomycetales > Bifidobacteriaceae > Bombiscardovia > Bombiscardovia asteroides_F. Next base: position 115,496 of record NZ_QGLK01000001.1, on the reverse strand, counting down.
CTTGCCGACCTGGAAGAGCAGCCCCAGAACCAGGGCGATCACGGCGGCTGTGAAGGTGTTGACCATGAGCAGAACGATGGTCTTCACACTGATGTTCTTCAACCGACCTGACCCGCCGATGCGGCTGATGCTGGCGATGATGCTGAAGAGCAGGAGGGGCACCACGAGGGCCGATATGACCTCGGACCAGACGTTACCGAATGCCCCCACATAGGTCGTGTGACCTGAGAAGCCCACACCCACCAGGATTCCCAGCACCGTCGCTATGATGACCCGCCAACTGAAATTGACCTTGGTCCTCCTGCTCAGCAGGGCCAGCCCTGCAAAGAGAATGACGACCACTATCAGGGCCGCCCAATCCCAACCTGTTTCCGACATTGCCTCTCCCTCATCGAGCTCTCCTCCCCAGGGCCAAACGGCCTAGGGTTGGGGTTCAATCTAACAGGAAAGAGACGGAAGTCCAGCGATTCCCGGAAGAATGCCTATACCCGTTGCTTATGGACTGCTATTCCCGGGCGGATTAGGCCTGGCTGACGAGGGTTGCTAGGAGCGGACCAGGCGGGCAATGGCATCGGAAGCCTCCTGCATCTTCTCGTCGGCCTCCTCGCCTCCCTTTTCGGCAGCCTCACGGACGCAGTGGTTCATGTGGTCGTCCAACAGGGTCAGAGCCACCGACTTCAGGGCGCTGGTCGAGGCTGCGATCTGGGTGAGGATGTCGATGCAGTAGGTGTCCGACTCGACCATCTGCTCAATGGCCCTGACCTGGCCCTCGACACGCCGGAGTCTGGTGATGGTCCGCTTTTTGTCCTTGGCATATCCGGGCAAGGTTTACTCCATTCCTGTTCGCTCCATGGCCTTCATGGCGGAGCCGGGACCGACCCGTTCCCATGAAACCCATCTCGAAATTCACTATCAGTATACCCCTGGGGGGTATAGTGAGGCACATGAGCAGCATCCTGGTCCTCATCGCAGCCCTGGCCATCACGGCGGGCATCATCTGGTACTTCTTCGCGCCCAGAAAGGCCACCCAGGCCAAGGATGAGGGCGGCGTCCAGACCGTCCACATCACAGTCAAGGGCGGATACAGCCCTCAGCTGATCCAGGTTCAGGCCGGACGGCCGGTCAAGCTGGTCTTCGACCGCCAGGAGAGCGGGGAATGCTCCTCACACGTGGTCTTCAATGACTTCAATATCGACAAGACCTTGCCCGCCTTTCAAACGTCGACCATCCAGCTGACCCCTCCCAAGGCTGGCGACTATCCCTTCGCCTGCGGGATGAACATGCTCCACGGGATGCTCCGGGCCACCGATGGACCGACGACCGGCGGTGCCGAGGCACAATCCGAACAAGCACAAAGTAGCCAGTCACAAGACGAGCGTTCACAGGCCGAGGCCGCCGAATCCACCAAGTCCGCCCAGCCCAATGGCGGCAGCGACCAGGACGAGGCCGACCAGGAGCGCACAGCAGAAATCCGTGACCTGACCAGACGATTCATCGTAGCCCTGGTCTTCACGCTCCCGGTTTTCATCCCGGCCATGTTCGGCATGTTCCTGCCCATGCCCCACATTCTGATGAACCCCTGGGTCCAGCTGGTCCTGATATTGCCGGTTATGTTCTACTCGGGCTGGCCCATCCACCGCACCGGGTGGCTGGCCCTGGCACACCGGGCCCCGGAGATGAACTCCCTGGTCGCCCTGGGCACTGCCACAGCCTTCCTGTATTCACTGGTGGTCACCGTGGCCCCGCAACTCCTGCCTGAGGGAAGCCGCGAACCATATTACGAGGCCGTGGGCACCATCATTACCCTGATGATCCTCGGCCAGATCCTGGAGGCACGGGCCCGGCGCGGCACCGGCGATGCCATCCGCGCCCTTGTCGGGCTGAGGCCCAAGACCGCCACCGTGGTGAGGACCGGCCAGGACGGCAGGGAGGCCACCCAGGAGATCGCCGTCGACGATGTGGCCGTCGGAGACGTGATTCAGGTCCATCCGGGCGAGAAGCTGCCGGTGGACGGCCGGGTCATCTCCGGATCATCCTCAGTGGACGAATCCATGGTGACCGGCGAGCCCATGCCCGTCCTCAAGCAGGAGGGCGATTCCCTGGTCGGAGCCACCGTCAACGGCACAGGCTCCCTGCGCTACAAGGCCACCCAGGTTGGGCAGGACACGGTTCTGGCCCAGATCATCCGGCTGGTCAAGACGGCCCAGACCTCCAAGGCACCCATCCAGAAACTGGCCGACCGCATATCGTCCATCTTCATTCCCGGGGTCATCCTGGTGGCGCTCTGGACCTTCGTGGCCTGGTGGGCGTTCGGCCCCATACCCCGCGGCGTATATGGAATCGTGGCGGCGGTCTCCGTCCTGGTCATCGCCTGCCCCTGCGCCCTGGGCCTGGCCACCCCCCTGTCCGTGACGATCGGCACCGGACGTGGCGCCCGTGCCGGCGTGCTCTACCGGTCGGCGGAGGCCCTGCAGGGAGCGCATGACGTCGACACCATCGTCCTCGACAAGACCGGCACCATCACCCAGGGCCGACCTGAACTGGCTGATGTCCAGAGCGTGCAGGGGATGGATGAAGGCCTGCTGATCAAGGCGGCCGCGAGCGCCGAGAGCAATTCCGAGCACCCCCTGGCCCAGGCCATCGTCCAGGCTGCCAAGGACCGCAACCTGGAGCTGGTCCCGGCCAAGGACTTCGACTCGGTTACCGGCGCTGGCATCGATGCGACCTTCCCCTCCGGCTCCTTCGAGGCAGACAGAGGAACCCCGCATGTTCTTGTCGGCAACCGCAGACTGCTCGAGGGCAAGGGAATCGAACTTGAGAACGAAATAGCGGACCAGGCTGGCGCGCAATCCCTCTTGGACACTGCCCGTAGCTGGGAGGATCATGGCCGCACGACCATCTTCGTAGCCATCGACGGCAAGCTTGCCGGGGTCCTGGCAGTGACCGACCAGGTCAAAACCGGCTCCAAGCAGGCCATCCACGACATGAACGAGCGTGGCATCCAGACCATCATGTTGACCGGCGACAACCAGGGCACCGCCGAGCAGGTCGGGAGCCAGGTGGGAGTCACCCGGGTGGTGGCACAGATCCATCCCGAGGACAAGGCGAGCATCGTCAAGGCCCTTCAGACCCAGGGGCACAAGGTGGCCATGATCGGCGACGGCATCAACGACGCCCCAGCCCTGGCCCAGGCCGACCTGGGCATGGCCATCGGCACCGGAACGGACGTGGCCATCGAGTCCGCCGACGTGACCTTGGTCTCGGGCGACCTGAACGCGGCCGTCAAGGCCATCGACCTCTCAGCAGCGACCATGCGCAACATCCATCAGAACCTCTGGTTCGCCTTCGGGTACAACGGCCTGGGCATCCCCATCGCCGCCGGCGTGCTCTACCCCTTCATCGGCCTCCTGCTCAACCCCATGATCGCCGGCGCAGCCATGGCCTTCTCCTCCCTGTCAGTGGTGCTCAACGCCAACCGGCTTCGGCACACACCCCTGAAGGCCAGACCGATCAAGGAGACCAGGCCGATCGACATGGATGCCCTGACCAGGGACCTCAGTATTTCCAACCACCAAGAACACAACCAAGAGAAAGGAAATGAGATGGGACTCTTCCATCATCATGACGACATGCAGCAGGATCAGGCAGCGACGGACAAGGTCACCGACCCGGTCTGCGGCATGACCATCGACCCCAACACAGCTGCAGCCAAGCGCGACTACCAGGGCAAGACCTACTACTTCTGCTCTCAGAACTGCGTCGATACCTTCGACGCCGACCCGGAGAAGGTGCTCAACAAGTAGGATCGTGCGTTCTTCGTCTGATCAGCGGTCGTCAGCGAGCTGCCAGGGCTGGTCAAGAAAGTCGAAGATGCGCTCCAAGTAAGGCCTCAGAACCTTGTCGGGCATCTGGTAGAGCTCGTGCATGCTGCCCGGGACACGCACCAGCGTAGCCTGGCAGCCACCCTGCTGGACCTGGTCGACAAAACGGTTCTGGGGTATCGGCAGTACAAATCGGTCAGGCTGTGCTTGGAAAAGCAGCAGAGGGGTCTCCACCCGACTGCACCTGTCGGGTCGCAGTATGGCCCGGCTCATCTCCAGGCTCTCCCTGACCCAGCCGAAGGTGGCGGCGCTGGTCTGGTAGTGCAGCTCCTTGGCTCGCAACTTATGGGTCCAGGACACCCGAGCCTGGCTGCCGTTGGGGTACTTGCCCATGTCCAATTCGGGACGAAACGGTCCGAATCCCGGGACCATGCTGCGAGAGCGGCCCATCATGCAGGCTGCATTGGCTGCAGTCCAGGCCACCGAGGGCATGAATCCGGTCCGCGGTGCAATCATCGGCGATGACAGGACCGCCTTATCAATAAGAGAGGGGAAGGTTTCCAGCATCCTCGCAGCTATACCGCCGCCCATGGAATGGGCATAGAGCACCATGGGCTTGTCCTGGGCATATTGCTGGCCCACCTGCGAGCAGAAGGCAGCTAGATCCGCCACATACCGATGCCAATGATCCACCCAGATCAGACTGGGATCGTTCACGCCCCGGCCGGAGAAACCGTGCCCCCAATGCTCGGGAATGCAGACGGAGTACCCCTGCATAAGGAAGTACCAGGCCATCTCTTGATACTTGTCGGCGAATTCCGAAAAACCGAAGGAGATGATTACAGCCCCGCGCACGCGAGCTGATCCAGACTCCACCGCACCCTGACGGAAAAGCGTCCTGTCATAGCAGACGTAATGCAGAAGCCGGGAAGGATCCACCCCGCTGAGATGGGCCTTGTCCAACAAGGTTCCCCCGTCCTCGCCGCCGTCATGGGAGATCATCCATCCGTCACTGCGACAGGAGGCCAGGTCAGGAAGGACGCGATCCTCCATGATTTGGTCGTAGCGGCGCTCCTCAACCAGTTGGACGCTCATGCTCTCACCCTATACCACCTTCTGTTGGACTCGGCCCTACATGAGCCGCGTGCTCTCAAGGTTTCTGACGATCCAGTCATTGAGGCGGATGACAGGCTTGCGCAGGACCAGCCCCAACAGCAACGAAGGCACAAGGAAGAGAGCCAGGATGGCCATCTCCCGCCAGAACTCCATACCGTAGGCTCCGGCAACAGCCGACTGCATGGCCCCGATGGCGTGGACGAAAGGCAGGAAGGGATAGACCCCTTGGAAGAAGCCGGGCAGAGTCTCCATGGGGAAGGTGCCGCCCGAGCCGGCCACCTGCATGACCAGGAGGATGACAGCAATAGCCTTGCCGATGTCACCGAAGGAGACGACCAAGGTGTAGATCAGATTCATGAAGACGAATGAGGCGAATACCGCCACCAGCACGAACATCAGCGGATGGACGCACTGGACTTTCAAATAGAAGAGATCTCCCAGGGCGATGAGGCAGCCCTGGAGGATGGCCAGCAAGGCGAAGACCGCGAATCTGCCGAAGTACTCCTGGTAGAGCTGCAGGCCAAAGCGACGGGCATTGCCCGGTGACTCGGGGCGGAAAGCTCCCCAGGAGCGGCGGCCCTCGGAATCCTCATCCAAGTCATCGGCCCTCTTCCAGGCATCCTGTAGGGAGTCCAAGTGCAGGACGAAGGCCTTCTTCTTGTCTGACAGGGCCACCTTCATCATGGCTGCCAAAATGGTGGCACCCACCCAGATGGAAAGGATGGTGTAGAAGGGGGTCATCGCCGACCCGTAGTTCATGACGGGGAAGACCGCATGCCGATGGATGCCGACCGGCGAGGACAGAAGTGCGGCCAGGGTTTCGGAATCCCCACTCAGCAGGGATTTGGCCTCCTGGGTGTCTTTGCCCTGCGAAGCCTGGGTCAGGTGTCCCCCCAGGTCATTCAGCCGCTTGGATGCCTGGTCCAGACGCTGAGAGATCTCACCCAGTTGGTCCTTGGCCTGGCTGATGTCATTGGTCATAGGTCCCGTCAGCCCAGAGGCGCCCTTGACGGTCCCATCCAGGCCCGTCAGCAGCCGATCGGTCGAGGTGACCACGGTGTCCATGGAGGAAGCCAGATCGTCCAGGCGAGGCTTCAGATCCTTACGGTATTGGTTGCGGACCTGATCCACCGAGGCGCGGGCCTGGGCGATTCTGTTCTTCAGATCCTGCCGCTGCCCGCCCAGCTTGTCCTTGCCTTCCTTGGCTGTCTGAGAGGCCTGGCTGATCCGGTCTGCCAGGTCGCGCTGGGCTGCCTGGGCTGCGCGCATTCCGGCCTGGGCCTGATCGATGGCGGTCAGAAGAGCCTGGCGCTGCTCCGCTGTCAGATTGGAGTCGGATTCCACAGTGCTGCGCAAATCCTCCAGGCTGGCGATCATCCGGTCGTAGTCGGCCGCCGAGTCTCTGATCCGTTGGCTCAGATCGCTCAGCTGACTGCTGACGGCATCGCTCTGCTGGCCCACCTTGTCGAAGGCATCGTCGATCTTGGAACCGATGGTGTCATAGGCGCCCGAGGCCTGGTCAAGGGCCGCGTCGACCGCCTGGGCCGACCCGGAGAGGGACTTGCCCAGATCCTTGGACCCCTTGGTTCCCTGGTTCAGGGCCTTCCTGGCATCGGCCATGGCGGAGTCGGATCGGCCCAGGATCCTGCCGGTGGAGTCAATCATCTTTCCGGAGGAGTCCAGAAGGCCCGCATAGGCATTCACCTGGCTGGAGGCGGTGGTCAGCCGCTGTGACATCTGGTCGATGTGGCTGGTCGTCCTGGCCAGATAATCCTGAACCTGGGAGCTCTGGGAGTAGGTGAAGACCTGGCTGGCCAGGTCAATCCCCACCTGACCCACGGTCTTGACGAAGGTCTTGTCGATGGTCGTGGCCACAGTGTCGGCCCCTTGTTCGGTGACATGGGGAGCAATGGCGTTCTTCTTCTCATTCAGGTAGTACTCAAGGTTGGCGTGCTTCACATCCTGCGAGAAGAGGGTCATCATGTCCGCACTGAAATCCTTGGGGATGACGATGGCAGCGTAGTACTCGCCTGAGCGCACCCCGTCCAGGGCCTGGTCGCGGTTGACGAACCTCCAATCCAGCTGGTCGTTGGCCCGCAGAGTACTGGTGACCGTCTCTCCCACGTTGATTTTGATCGGGATCAGGTCGGACTTGTACCCCTTGTCGGTGTTGGCCACGGCCACCTTGATGGCCTTGGTGTTCTTGTAAGGGTCCCAGCTGGCGGCGATGTTGAACCAGGCATAGAGGGCCGGGACGATGATCAGTCCCATCAGGACGATGATAGCGATGACGTTGCTGGTGGCATCAGCCAGGTCCTTGCGCAGAATCCTCCAGATGTTCCTCATCGGCGGTCACCATCCTCGGGAGCGTCCTCCTCATCGCGATTCAGGACTGATTCGCGCACGGCCGTAGTCAACCTGGTCATGGCCGAAGGACCCTGCCTGCGCGGACGAATCAGGTTATGGAAGTCCATGCCGGGACGTTCGGTCAGGCCCAACTGCTGCACATAGCTGTCGCAGATGTACTCGACGATGATCAGATAGGCGTCGATCAGAATGATGGATGCGATGCAGGCGATCAGCATGACGATCTTGGCCTCGGTGCTGAAGAGCAGGATAAGGAAGAGGACCGGCAGCAGGACCAAGGCCAGACCAGCCCGGATCAGCGTTGGATAGAGGGCCAGGAAACGATGCGCCCGCCGCCTTATGACGGCACGGTAGTCGCCCTCGCCCAGGATGGAGCGGGCCAGGCTGTCCAGGCTCAGACGACGGTCAGCAGAATGGTTCTGCTCGGTCAGCATCAGATCGGTTGCACCGAGCCGCCGGTCGAAGAGGGCATTCAGGTTGAGTAGGTACCGCCGCACCACCAGTCCGATCAGCAAGGCCGCCGGCAGGTACCAGAAAACGTGGAGCATGTCCTGCCAATAGTGGTTGCCGTACATGCCGCCGATGGTCTCACGCATGGCATTGATCCCATAGGTGAAGGGCAGCCAGGGGTTCAGATTGCGGAAGAAGTCAGGCATCATCTCGATGGGATACATGCCCGAGGACCCAGGTATCTGCAGGATGACCAGAACCACAGCCAGTGCCTTGCCGATGTGTCTGAAGGAGGCGGCCAGTGCATAGATGATGTTGATATAGACGAAGGAGGCGAAGACCCCGGCCAGGACGAACAGGGCCGGCTGATGGCATTGGATGCCCAGCATCAGGTCGCCCACTGTAGCGATCAGTGCCTGGAAGAAGCCGACGAAGACCAGTAGAAGCCAGCGGCCCAGGTAGGCCTGGGTAGCGGTGCACTTGCGGATGCCCTCCTTGTCAACCTCCAGCTTGTAGATGGCTATCAGGATGAACCCGCCCACCCAGAGGGCCAGATTGGTATAGAAGGGCGCCACGGATGACCCATAGTTGCTGACCGGATAAACCGTGTGCGAGGCCAGCTCCACCGGCGAGGCCATGGCCTTCCCGAAGGATTCCGGGCTCAACCCTAGGGTCTGGGACATCCGGTTCCAGGCAGCCGAGGACCCCAGAGCAGCCACATCGGTCCGAACCCTCTCCAGGTCGGACCTAACCGAGACCAGAGAGGTCCTGGTAGTAGACAGGGTCGACTGGGCCTGGCCAATGGTGGAATCCAGCTGATCCAGCAGGGTGTCGGTCTGGGCGGCCGTGGTGGACAGACTACTCAGGGCGCCCTGAAGCGAGCCATTGGAGGCGTTGAGGTTGTCCAGCCCGGTAAGGAGGTTGGGCATGGTGGCCCCCGTCAGGCTTTGGCTGGCCGCAGTTAGGGCCTTGATGCCTATGTCGCCGGTGTCGGTCATGGCCGAGCTCAGGTCCGATGCGGCCTGCTTGCCCGAGTCCAGAGCTGTCGAGGAGTTCTTCTTGAAAGCATCCAGGGATGCCTTCTGCTGCTGGTTGGTCTTTTTCAGATCGTCGATCTGCCGCTGGATGATCTCGTAGGCCGGATCCCCAGGATGCAGTCCGGACTGGTCAAGGCCCGACTGGAGCCGGTCCACGGCCTTCCCGTTGGCGTCGACCAGCTGGCCCAGGCCGGAATTGACCCGGTCCACCTTGTCCTGGGTGGCGTTCAGATCGGCGGTGATCCCGCCCGCCACCGTATTCACATCAGTGGCCGCACTGGACAGTCGCACTGACCCGTCCGCCAGGGCCTGGTTCAGGGCAGAGGAGAAGCGAAGGCTGTCGTCGCGGGTCCTGGTCATGTGGTCCTGGGCCTTGCTCAGGGTGGCCTGGGTGGCAGAAATCTGACTCTGCAGGTTCTTGATGTCTTTTTTGGAGCCGGCCACGGTCTGCCGAGCCTGGCCCATGGTGGAACCGATTCGGCCAAGCTGGCTGTCCGTACGATCCAGCTGGCCGATGATGTCCCCCAGGTCGCCCACCACCTGGCTGCGGCTCTGCTCGGCCGCACCCTGTGCATCGCCAGCGGTCTGCAAGACCTTCCCTGCCAGCGCATCACTGACGGCCGAGACGAAGACCGCGTTGATCTCCTGGTCGATGGTGGATGCGCCGGTGTCGGTCACCTTGGGGGCGATGGCGTTCTTCTTCTCATTGACGTAATAGTTCAGAGCAGGCCTGTTCCCGGTCCCCTCGACGATGCCGACCAGGTCGGCGCTGAACCGTTCAGGGATGATGATGGCCGCATAGCACTGGCCCGAGTGGACCTCGTCGATGGCCCTCTGGTCATCATCCATGAACTTCCAGCCCAGGCTTTTATTGCCGCGCAGCTCCTGAATGACTGATCTACCGGCGTTGATCCTGCCGGTTTCCGCGGATTGTGCCCCTCGATCCATGCTGACAACCGCCACAGGGAGGTTCTTGACATTGCTGTAGGGATCCCAGAGGGCCATGATGTTGAACCAGGCATAGAGGGAGGGCAGCACGGCCACGCCGATGGTCACAACCAAGGCCACGGGATTGCGCAGTATCCGCCAGAGATCTCGCCTGAAGATGGCCAACACGGTCTTCACCGCCAGGCACCTCCTTCTTGTCTGTCCGGGGGATCACGGCACTGGCCTGCTCCACTCGGATTGGCTGCATCCTCCCGGGACCTACGTCCGGCCCGAGTATAGCCACCCTTCCTTACTGGCCCAGACCGGTCAGCTGATCGTGAATGCCCATGCAAGCCTGGAGGCAGTAGAGCAGACATACGACCAATAGTGGTTTCATCGTATATGAGTAAGAACAGAATCTTTCGGCATCACGCAAGGCCGGACTGTCAGGACGACAAGGGCTCTCGACGACGGTTTATGCCTTGACCACGAACAGATGTGAGACCGCCATCGACAGGGCAACGGCAAGACCCATGGGCATGAAGGCCATGACCGGCAGGTGGCATACCTCCATCAGCATGGCCATGGCCATGAGCGGAGCTTGCTGGGAGGCGGCCAGCAGGGAGGCGGCGCCAATAACGGCACACTGCCAGACCGGCAGGCCAGGCAGAAGGTAAGCCAGCGATAGGCCCAATACAGCGCCCGTAGCGGATCCCAAAGCTATGGAAGGTGTCAGAGTACCGCCGAAGGCCCCGGCACGGATGGTGGCTGTGGTCAGCAGAGCCTTGACCAGAGCGAAGAGGACCAAGAGGGCTAGTGACTGAGCCAGCTGGAGCCCAGAGAATCCGACAGGCAGGCGTTGATCCATGCCCATCTGGGCCAGAGCCCGGCCATTGCCCATCACCTGTGGGACGACCAAGGCGACCAGGCCAGTCAGCAGGGCTACCCCCGTCAGCTGCCAAATGGCGGCAGGGCCAGTGGTTCTATGGGCCTCTGCCCAGGAGGTCATCCGCCGGAATCCAGCCCCCAGCAGTCCCATGACCGGTCCGATCAGCAAGACTACCGCCATAAGCCAAGGCCGGAAGGGCTCGGAGCCGACCTTATAGTAAGGGGCAAACCCCTTGATGGATCCTCCGACCAGAGTAGCCAGAGCCGACATGGCCAGATTGACCGTCACCACTTCGGCATCCACCCGCCGCAGCAGCACCTCAATGCCGAAGAAGGCACCAGTCAGCGGCGCAATGTAAATGCCGGCGAATCCCGCACCAGCAGCCGAAGCGACCAGCAGCGGACCGTCCTGGTCACGTAGCCCCAGCCGCCGTCCCATCCTGGTCCAGAGACCGCCCAGTAGAGCCCCGGCCTCGCGAGGGGCCACCTCCCTGCCGATGGAGCCCCCAGCAGCCACAAAGAAAATCTGGGTGAGCACATGAACCACGGTCTGCCCCGGGGGCATAGGCGCGCCCTTGACGGCCTGGCCGACCGATGGAACCAGCCTGGTCCTCGTCCGCAGCCAGGCCCAGACCAGACCAGCCACCAGTCCGGCGAGGGTCACCGAGGCCAGCCTTCTGATCGGCGGCACCGCATCAGCCGTGGGTGCCCCTGGAGTCTCAGCGAAATCTAACAGGCCGACCTGGGTCAGCTCAAAAAATCTAGCCAGCAACCCCGAAGAAAGTCCGACCAGCAGGCCCAGGCAGAGCACCGAGACCGCCAGACCCCAGCTGCGGGAAAGCTGGAATCCGCGGTTGGGCCCTGGAGCCTGGTCAGGCTTTCGTTGGATATGCACAACCCCAATCTAGCGGAAGCAACCGCCAGTAGAGCGTTAGCCCAAGCAGCCTATCTGTCAGTCAGTCTTGTTCTTGAGAGCGTCCCGCAGGAAGTCCCGCTGCAGAATAAGCAGGTTCTCGGCCACGGTCTCATCGTTGGTCATGTGGGTGATGCCGGTCAGCGGCAGGACCGTATGGGGACGTCCAGCCGCCATCAGAGCGCCGGAGAGCCTCAGGGTGTTGGCCACGGAGACGTTGTCATCGGCGAACCCATGGATCAGCATCAGCGGACGACGCAGCGAGGGGGCATCATCGATGATCCCGTTACGGCGGTAGACGGCCGGATCCATGCCCAGATAGCGCTCGGTGTAGTGGGTGTCGTAAAGAGTCCAGTCCGTGGGCGGGGCACCCGCGCAGGCCGCATGGATTCGGTCGGGAGCCCGCAGAACCGATAGGGCCGACAGGAAGCCGCCATAGGACCAGCCGATCATGGCCACATGCCCCAGGTCGGCCTCAGGAGCGAAGTCCGGCAGGGCCTCCAGAACCTCGAGTTGGTCGTCCAGCGTCACCTGGGCCATGTCCTCAAAAATGGCCCGATCCCAGACAGGACCACGACCAGGCGTGCCCCGGCCGTCGGCGGTCAGGACCAGGAAGCCCTGATCGGCCCACCACTGGGACTCCCAGTAGTAGGACTGGTTGAAGACCACCTGCTGGGCACCTGGCCCGCCGTAGGGCTTGAGCAGGACGGGCAGGCTGTCAGCGCTGGCGTAGGGGCTGGATTCAGAGGGTCTGACGATGGCTGCGAACAGCTCGTGCTGCCCCATGCGCACGAAGTCCACGTTGGGGGTGAACCCGGGATCGCTACTGGTGTCGGCCAGGACAGCGCTCATAGCCCCCTGGCTATTGATATGACCTGTATCCACGGCCCGACGATCAGGACGATCCTGATGCTCCGGCCGTACGGGTTCGCCAGTCTGCCTAGCGCTGCTGTCCGGGCGAGCTTCGCCCACCAGACCCAGTCCTTCAGCACCCAGGCGGTCCAGATCCCCATCAGCCCCCAGATAGCAGTGCCGCACCTGTCCCTGCGCCGAAGCCATGGTCCGGCCGCTGACTACAATGCCGTGTCCGGCTCGCGAGGCGGACCACACTCCGGGCAGACGGTTGAGCACATGGATGGAACCGTCATAGCTCAGGCGCATCAGATCGAAGCTGCGGGGGTCGGTGGAGACCACCGCCAGCACATCGCGATCCTCCACAGACAGCACCTGCCGAACCTGGCAGCCCGCTGGAGAGAAGACCTTTCCATCAAGACGCAGCCGCGTGGTGTCGGTTTCTGTGTCGATAAAGGCATCCACCAGCCCGCCCTGGGGCTGGTAAGCCGGCAGCCCGGGCACCAGGTCGATCCACTGGTCGTTGTCATGCTTTTGCAGCACCCTGGTGGCCACCTTGGGTGCCGCCTCGGGATCAAGCAAGGTCATATTCTGCCCCGGCTCCAAACCCTGACGGGCATCCGGCACCTGCACATCCAGGATTCTGTCCTCAGTCTGTCGACGGTTCTGAACCAGCAGCAGGGGCCGATGCCCCTCCTGCCAGCGGACCACGGCCAGGTACTCGAAGGCCCGATGGTCCCAGTCCACCTCGCCCACCCAGGGGTCGGCGTCATCCTGGCCCAGGAGGACCAGGCTCAGCCCGACGCGAGCATTGGCAGTCAGAGCCTGGGGATACCGCCGGGCGCGCGGTCCGACCTGGGGATTGGCCGGATCGCTGATGTACCAGATCGGCTCATCGGAGGAATCAGTGTGCTCGACCAGCAGGGCCCGGGAATCCGGCGACCACCAGAACCCCTGGTAACGGTCCATCTCCTCGCCGGCCACGAACTCGGCCAGCCCCAGCTTCATCCGATCATCAGTGCCAGGGCGCAAGGCGAGAACAGCCCGTTCTCGGTCTTGTCCGGCATCCTGCCCAATGGAGACCACCATTAGCCGGTCACCAGTCGTATAGGCCACCATAGTACCGTCCGGGCTGATGGCGGGATTAAGCGCAGCCGAATCACCGTCTTCCAAGCTCAGGGCCCGTGTGGAGGCGGTGAGACCATCAGTGGCTATCAGCGACAGCCAGAGCCGGCCACCCAAGGCAAAGACCACCCGGTCCCCGGCAGCATCCACGCTGTAATCAACAATGCCCTCGCCGCCTTCTCGCGAGCGCTCCCTGCGAGCCAGCTCGGCGGCTGGCACCTGTTCCTGATCCGCATCCTCCAGCAGAGTCCTAGGGTCAGCCAGGAGCACCTCATGGTGTCGGCCTTCCTGGTCAAAGACAGACAGCCAGAGCCCAGTCACCAGGTCCTCAGGCCCGTCGGAGCGCAGGAAGACGGCTCGTGAACCGTCCCCCACCGCCAGGGCCGACCGTGGCGCACCCAACGTAAACCGCAGGGTCCGGGCCTTGGCCCGCGGATATGCCTCCATCGCCCGATCCACCTCTTCGGCCATGCTCGCTCCTCGAATATCTCTGACATGATCCCCATGACCATGCGTCTGCCACGATGATAAGCGCCCAAGAGCCAAAGGGGAATTCGATTAGTCTCAACTACTGCTGCTGTTCCAACGAGCTTCAACCACTGATTATTCTTATACAGCAATATTTTATCCTACTTAATAACTTGGTTTTTGAACGATTATCAGTCAATGACTATTTCTTGCGATAAAGTTTTACTGTGTCATCGCCAAAGGCTTGGCCGATGACGCCAGTTCCTCGTAGTGAGGTGTGTCAAGGCAGGACGCTTCGAGCTGTTACCCGAGGAACAAAAACAACAGAGAAAATAGAGGTAACCAATGAATATCATGGTTCGTTTTAAACGCGCATGCGCAGTGCTCGCCGCTGGCGCCACACTGGCAGGAGGATTGGCATTGCTGCCAACCGTGGCCCAGGCTGTGGAAGGTAACAAAGAGCCGGAGACCAAGGCCGCTCCCTACACAATCACATTCGTTAGCGATTGGACTTCGACCACAGGAGAGACACGACAGACCGACGCAAACGGCAAGTTGGATTCCGAGTCAATCCCCAAGGCAGTACTGCCTGACTACATGAAAGAGTTGCAGACTGAAGAGAAGCCTTGGAAGGCTGCCGGATGGACCTATCCCGCTATGGCCTCCGACGAAGTGGACTTCAACAACCCTTTCACCGCCGACACCACTGTCTACGCGCGTTGGGACCAGCCAAACATCGTCACTTTCCTTAGCAAGGATCCACGTGACGACAACAGCAAGCCTGTTGAGCAGAAGCTGCAGACGGAAGATGGCCACAAGCTGGTTGCACAGCCTGGTAACCCAGCCATCTACCCCGGCTACACTTTTGATGGATGGTTTGCTGCTGAAGGCGGCAAAGCTTTCGACCCCACGACCATCTTTTCCGAAGATACTACTTTCGTAGCCAGGTACACTAAGGCGGCCGCTCCCACCCAGCCTGTTAAGCCTGGTCAGACAACTCCGGTTGACGACACCAAGAAGCCTGCCAAGGACAATGACAAGGCTCCCGCCAAGGATCCAGCCAAGGATCCTGCCAAGAAGAACACCGAGAGCGACAACAACAATCTGGCCAAGACCGGCGCTGACACCGTGGCTCCTCTGGCCATCGCCGCTGGGCTCTGCTTGGCTGCCGGCATCACTCTGGGACTGCGTCGCAAGCTGGCTCTGTGAGTCGGCAGGCTTCGGCCTGACCCATTGATGATCGAAGTTCAAAGGCCCCTGGTCCATTGTGGCCACGGGCCTTATTCATACTTGCTCATACCTTGCAGTCGCGGGTCGTTTGAACCTCTTCATTGGAGAAATTGCAAGCATCCGACCGCTCATTACCCCCTTCCGGCAGGGTCACGTACTATGAAAGGGTTATATGGAAAGGGATGACTATGAGCGTTCTCGATCGTTTCGAGAAGAGCGTGGAAGGCGCCGTTAACGGTGTCTTCTCGAAGTTCGGCTCCAAGGACCTACAGCCCGTCGACCTGTCGAGCGCCCTCGAGCGTGAGATAGACTCACAGGCCATGCCCGTCGGTCGCGACCGCACCGTGGCGCCCAACGAGTATCGATTCAGACTATCCACACCAGACTTTGACCGCATCGAGCAGTGGGGTTCGGAGGCTCTGGCCAACGAGCTGGCAGACAACCTGACCAAGTACGCCGAAAGCCAGCACTATGCCTTCGTCGGCCCGGTCGTGGTCATCTTCGAGGAGGACCTCAACCTGAACAAGGGTGACTTCCACCTATCTGCTGAGTCGGTCCAGGGCAACGCGGCGCCCGTCACCACTCCCGAAGAGTCCAAGGACTGCCCGGTGCTGGAGATCAACGGCCGCCAGTACCTGCTGACCGCCCCCATCACCACCATCGGCCGCGGATCCTCCTGCGACATCGTCATCGACGATGCAGGCATCTCCCGCCGACATCTCCAGATCGAGATCACCGACAAGGGCGTGGTAGCCCGCGATCTGGGGTCCACCAACGGCACCTATGTAGAGGGACATCAGGTTCCCGCGGCCACTCTGCTGGACGGCAATACCATCACCATCGGCCGTACCCGCATCCTCTACTGGGCATCGTCGCAGGAACAGGATTCGTAAGTCGCCCAGACCTTGAAGTAAGGTCGAATCATTATGCTGACTGAACTGACATTCGCCATCCTCAAATACGGATTCCTGGCTCTGCTATGGGTATTCGTCTGGCTGGCCATCCGTTCACTCCGCAAAGACATCGAGACCTTCAGTCCCAAGACTTCTCATACCCGTCGACGCAGTGAACGCGCAGCCCAGCGCAAGCTGCCGGCGGCCGCCAAATCCGTGCCTATCCCCCCAGTCAGCAAGACAGAGCCTGCAAACGACGATCCCTCCCTGCTTGTGGTCATCGACGGACCTCTGGCCGGCTCCTCCACTCCGCTGTCCGGACGTCCCATCACTCTGGGCCGCTCTTCCTCGAACACCTTGGTGCTGGACGACGAGTTCGTCTCCGGCCATCATGCGCGGGTCTACCAGGACCCTGCATCGGGGCGATGGGCCATCGAAGATCTTGGGTCCACCAACGGCACCGTCGTCTCGGGGCAGAAAATCACAGCGCCGACAATCCTACCGGCGGAGGTTCCTGTACGCATCGGAGCCACCACCTTCGAGTTGAGGTAGCCGCCCATGACCAGGAACGATGCGAGCCAAAAGCTGTTCCTCTACTCCACGGCGGTTTCAGACGTGGGGTACGTGCGCAGCAACAACCAGGATTCCGCTTTCGCCGGCGAGCGCCTGGTGGCCATGTGCGACGGCATGGGCGGCCACGCAGGCGGGGATACGGCCTCGACCATAGCCATCCGATCCCTGGCCCACATCGAACGTGACGACCGGGAACAGGACGTGCAGTCCCTGGCTCGGATGATGGAGACCTCAGTCATCGCAGCCCATGACGCCATCGTGGGCAAGGCCAAGCGCGAACACCGGCTCTCAGGCATGGGCACCACGGTCACCGCCCTGGCTCTGGCCGACGACTCCTGGGTGCTGGCCCATATCGGGGACTCCCGAGGCTACCTCCTGCGGGAGGGCAAGCTGATCCGGATGACCCAGGACCACTCCTACGTGCAGCACCTGATCGACACCGGCCGCATCTCCCCGGCCGAGGCCCGCAACCATCCTCAGCGCAACGTGGTCATGCGGGTCCTGGGAGACTTCGACATCGACCCCCGCCCGGACATCTCCATTTCCAAGGCTCTGCCCGCAGACCGTTGGATGATCTGCTCGGACGGTCTCTGCGGCGTTCTGGAGGACTCGACCATCGCCGAGGTGCTGTCCTCGGTCTCGGACCAGGCGGAGTGCGCCCAGCAGCTGGTCACCTTCGCCCTCAAGGCTGGCAGCACCGACAACGTGACCGTGGTCATCGCCGACGCCACACTGGCCCTGGACGCCGATGCCTTCGACCTGCCCCATCAGACTCCTCTGATCGGTGGCGCGGCCAGCTCCAACCTGGAGGCCCTGGCCGACATCCTGGATGAGCCCGTAGCAGCTGCACCGCGCCTGCGCGACGAGTCCCGGGAGTCTCCCGCCAAGCGGGCCGCCGACCTGGCTCAGGATCGGGATGCCAGCAAGCAGGAGGACGAGGATGATGACGGCCGCACCGCCCAGCCCTCGGCTGCCCGCGAGGAGAGCGGCGAACGGCATGTGCCCGACACCAGCGAGATCCCCATCGTCCACAAGAAGGACGGCTCAGACTCTGCCGATCCCTACGATCCAGACGTGGCCGATGCCATCCACAAGGAGCACCTGGAGCAGCGCAAGCGCCAGCGCTCCCGGCATCGGCGGATTCGGCTGATCCTGGCCGGCATCATCACCCTGGTAATTCTTGCCCTGGCCGGAGGCACGGCGGCTGCCTACCGCTGGAGCCAGGAACAGTACTACCTGGGCACGGACCAGGGCCGTGTGGTTATCTTCCAGGGCGTGCCCACCAAGGCTTTCGCCCTTTCGCTGTCCCACCCGGTGCAGACCACGGACATCGCCGTCAAGGGGCTTCCCCAGTCCTGGCGTGACCAACTGGAAGAGGGCATCACCGTCTCCAGCATGGACGACGCCAAGGAGCACGCCCGTCTGATCCGGAAGGAGGCCGGCGACCTCAAACGCGAGCAGGCCAAGGAAACCAAGGACGAGTCCGGCCAGGCGACGACTTCCCCCTCAGCCTCGCCCTCACCGTCGAAAACCGACCAGAGCGGGCGGCAGTAATCATGATCATCACCCGTCTGCGCCGCATAGGCCTTCTGCTCTTCTCCCTGCTGGTGGGGTTCATCGGATTCTTCCAGATGTTCGCCCGTGCGGCGGGCCGCTTCCCCGGTGACTACGCAGCCCTGCTGGCAGTCACCGCCGCCCTCTTCATCGCCCTCTGGGTCCTGCTGGAGATTTTCCTGCCTTACGGTAGCCAGGCCATCCTGCCCAGCATCGTCATCCTGAGTTCCTTGGGCATTACCCTGATCACCCGTATAGATTTGCGCAACGCCCGGATCGGCCAGCCCACACGCGTGGGCTTCACCCAGCTGATCTGGCTGTGTCTGGCCCTGGTCCTGTGCGGGCTGCTGGTGGTACTGCTCAGGGACTATAGGCTGCTGCGCCGCTTCTCCTATGTGAGCATGGTGGTGGGCCTGGTCCTACTCCTATCGCCCATGCTTCCCGGCATCGGCCGCGAGATCGGTGGCGCCCGCATCTGGATAGGCATAGGGTCACACACCCTGCAACCCGGCGAATTCGCTAAGCTCTTCCTGGCCTTCTTCTTCGCCGCTTACCTGTTCGACCACCGAGACCAGCTGGCCGTGGGCGGCAAGAAGTTCCTGGGCATGCGGATGCCCCGGATCAAGGACTTTGGCCCCATCATCATCGTCTGGCTGATTTCGCTGGCCGTCCTGGTCATCCAGCATGACCTGGGCACCTCGTTGATGTACTTCGCCATGTTCGTCTCCATGCTCTATGTGGCCACCGGCCGCACCAGCTGGATCGCCATAGGCGCGGTCTTCTTCGTCATCGGGGCTGTGGCCGCCTCTATGATCTTCGCACATGTGGGTGCCCGTGTGGATGCCTGGCTGCACCCCTTCAGCGACGCTGAGTTCGGCAAGGCCTTCGGCGGGTCCGGCCAGCTGGTGCGCGGCATCTTCGGTCTGGCTGCCGGCGGACTGACCGGCACCGGCCTGGGCCAGGGACGCCCCTGGATCACTCCCCTGGCCAACTCCGATTTCATCTATACGTCCGTGGGCGAGGAGCTGGGGCTGAGCGGCCTGCTTGTGGTCCTGGCCCTCTACCTGGTCATCGTGGCCTCGGGCATGATCACGGCCATGAAGATCAAGGATGGCTTCGGCAAGCTCCTGGCCTCCGGTCTGGTCTTCACCATGGCCTTCCAGGTCTTCACCGTGGTGGGCGGCATCACCCTGGTCATCCCCCTGACCGGACTGACCATGCCCTACATGGCGGCAGGCGGCTCCAGTCTGGTGGCCAACTGCATCCTGGCAGTCCTGCTGATCATCATCTCCAACGCGGCCAACAAGCCTGCGCCGGAGGTCAGCTCGGACACCTTCAAGTATGAGGCCCTGGCCGTCCTGCGCCAGCAGGAAACCAGCAAGCGCAGCGGACAGGACGACTCGGACTCTGAAGAGTCCCACAGTCGTCATGCCGAGCCGGACGAGCCGACCGATCAGGATGAGGAGGCCGACCTGCCAGCCACCGGCCGCATCCCCGTCCGCCAGGTCCGAGGAGGTGGACAGTGAACAAGGCCCTGCGCCAACTCTTCAACGCCGTCATCGTCCTCTTCGTCATCCTGGGGCTTTCCAGCTCCATCATCATGGTGATCAGGGCAGGGAGCCTTAACTCGGACTCCCGCAATCTGCGCGCCCTCTACCATGAGTACGCGGCACCCAGAGGGGCCATCCTGACCTCGGACGGCGCCGTCATGGCCCAGTCCGACCCCATCAACGACTCCTTCCAGTACCAACGGCACTACCACAAGGGTGCCGTCTACTCGCCCATCACCGGTTACTACTCCATCACAAGCCCAGCAGACCGGGGAATCGAGGCTTCACGCGACCGTCTGCTGAGCGGCCAATCGGACAGCCTGTGGATGGACCGGCTCAAGTCCCTCTTCACTGGAACCCAGAACAAGGGTGCCTCCATCGAGACCTCCATCAATCCAAAGATGCAAGAGGCCGCCTACGACATGCTGGGCAACCTGTCCGGATCGGTGGTGGCTATCGAGCCCTCCACTGGCCGCATCCTGACCATGGTCAGCACGCCAAGCTACAACCCCGACGACCTGACCGCCCACGACAGCGGTGATGCCTCCCAGGCCTACCAGAAGCTGGCCTCCCGTTCTGACAACCCCATGCTCAACCGGGCCACCTCACAACTGTATCCGCCCGGATCCACCTTCAAGGTGGTCGTGGCAGCGGCCGCCCTAGAGTCCGGCCAGTACCACCCCGACAGCCAGTTACCGGCCGGGGCCTCATACACCCTGCCCGGCACCAACTACAACCTGACCAACGCCACAACCACGGGCAACGGAGCCAACGGCCGGATCAGCTTGGAAAATGCCCTAGCATACTCCTCCAATACAGCCTTCGCCCAGCTGGGAGTTAGCCTGGGCGGCAAGACGCTAGCCGAGCAGGCACGCAAATTCGGCTACGGCTCCACCATCACCCTGGATGGAACCAACTCCACAGGCCGACCCATGAAGGCTGTGGCCTCCAAGTTCCCCGAGGACCAGTCCCAGGACCGGCTCGCTCTGGCCTCCATCGGCCAGGGAGACACCCTGTCCACCCCCATGCAGGCGGCCATGACCGCCGCCGCCGTGGCCAACGGTGGCAAGCTCATGCAGCCGACCCTGGTTGATCGGGTGCGCTCCAGCGATCTGAGCGTCATCAGCGAGACCACGCCCTCGGTTTACTCGCAGGCCTTCTCCTCGGACACCGCCAAGGCCCTAACCACCATGATGGAAGCAGTGACCACCAAAAGCTACCCCAATCTGGCTATCCCCGGCATGCAGGTGGCGGCCAAGTCCGGCACAGCTCAGATCGGTGCAGGCAATACGGCAAATGACGGGTGGATGGTAGGATTCGCCCCGGCCGATAACCCCAAGGTGGCTGTTGCCGTCGTGGTGCATGGCGTCTCCTCCTATGGCATGGAGATTGCCGGGCCGATCATGAAACGCGTCATGCAGGAGGCTGCCAAGTGAAACTAGTACAGGGACAGCTCATCCATCGACGGTACCGTCTGGACCGCCGCCTGGCCCAAGGGGGCATGGGCGAGGTCTGGAAGGGCTACGACATCGAATTGGGCCGCGTGGTGGCCATCAAGGCCCTACGCGAGGACCTGACCAACGAGGAGTCCAAGTTGCTGCGGCTACGGGCCGAGGCGCACAATTCCGCCAACCTGGCCCACCCCAACATCGCCGCCCTCTTCGAGTACTACGAGCACGATGGCATCGGATTCCTGATCATGGAATACGTGCCCAGCCAATCCCTGGCAGACATTTACCGGGACCGGGGCGCCCTGGATCCCATCGAGCTGCTGCCTATCCTGATCCAGACGGCCCGGGGGCTCTACGTGGCCCACTCACACGGGGTCATCCACCGGGATGTCAAGCCGGCCAACATCATGGTCTCCGACACCGGCGAGGTCAAGATCACCGACTTCGGGGTCTCCTACTCCACCAACCAGGGGCAGATCACCCAGGACGGCATGGTGGTAGGCACGGCCCAGTACATCTCGCCCGAGCAGGCCCAGGGCCTCCAGGCCACGCCCCAGTCCGACATCTACTCCCTGGGCGTGGTGGCCTACGAGGGGCTCTGCGGGCACCGGCCCTTCACCGGCGCCACCCCGGTGGACATCGCTGCAGCACACGTCAACGACCCTGTGCCGCCGCTGCCCGACTCGGTGGACAACCAACTCATGAACTTCGTCATGTCCATGCTGGCCAAGGACCCGCGAGACCGCCCGGCGAATGCCCTGGTGGTCTCGCACACGCTGGCCAAAATCGAGCAGCGGCTGCTGGACCAGCAGTTGGGCGAGACGGAGGTCATCGACCCGCGCGCACCCATGCCTCGACGCATCGTGAGCAGGCCATACGCGGTAAAAGACATCTTCAGGCCCTTCTGGGGGCACTATGGAGAAGGAAGCGCACAGCGCGGCCTTGAAGCGACGAACGGAGGGGATACCCTATGAGCATCACACTGCCGCCGTCCCTAGCGGACGGACGCTACCGTCTGGGACAGCTGATCGGACGCGGTGGCATGGCCGAGGTCCACAAGGCTGTGGACACGCGTCTGGGAAGGACGGTCGCGGTCAAGATCATGCGGTCCGATCTGGCCAACGACGAAGTCTTCCTATCGCGGTTCCGGCGGGAGGCTCACTCGGTCGCCCTGCTCAACAACCCCAACATCGTCTCCATCTACGACTCGGGCGAAGAGATACTGACCGACGACCAGGGCAACCATGAGCGGGTGCCCTACCTGGTCATGGAGTACGTTAAGGGCCAGACCCTGAGGTCCATCCTCAAGGAGAACGGCGCCCTGAGTCAGCGCGACAGCGAGCAGGTCATGCTGGGCATGCTGAGCGCCCTGGACTACTCCCACCACATGGGCGTCATCCACCGGGACATCAAGCCCGGCAACATCATGATCTCGGAGCAGGGCATCGTCAAGGTCATGGACTTCGGCATCGCCCGGGCCATGGACGATTCAGCCGCCACGATGACCCAGTCCCAGGGCGTAGTGGGCACGGCCCAGTACCTGAGCCCTGAGCAGGCCCGTGGCGAGAGCGTGGACATGCGCTCCGACCTCTACTCGGCCGGCTGCGTCCTCTACGAGATGCTGACCGGGCGGCCGCCCTTCAACGGGGATTCAGCCGTAGCCATCGCCTATCAGCACGTCACCGAGGTGGCCACCCCACCTAGCACCATCGTGCCCGGCCTGCCGAAGATGTGGGATTCCATCTGCGCCAAGGCCATGGCCAAGGACCGCCAGAACCGGTATGCCACGGCTTCAGCCTTCAAGAGCGACATCCTGGCCTTCATGAATGGCGGAACCCCGGTGGCTGCCGCCTTCAACCCGCTGACCGACCTGGCCAACGTCAAAGCCCGCAAGGATGCCGAGCAGGGCACCGAAACGGCCACCATGCCGCTGACCGAAGAAGAGACGGCCGCCACCCAGGCCTTCAACCCTGTTCAGAACCCGCTCAACCCGGCTGCTGCCACCGATCTCGCCACAGCTGAGCGCACGGCCACCAAGGCGGCTCAGCAGAAGTCCAAACGGCGCAAGAAGATCATCATCAGTGCCATCGTGGCGGCCTTGCTTCTGGTGGCCGCCGGACTTGGCGTGGCCTACATGAGCCGAAACCGCCATCCGATGGCCGAAGTGCCCACCATCAACGCACAGATGTCGCGAATTCTTGCCCGTGAGAAGGTCACCGCGGCAGGCTTCCACTACCAGGAGAAGGAGGACCACGATTCGGCCGAGCCCAAGGGGACTTTCACCAAGCAGAGCCCCAAGGGCGGAAGCATGGCTCCCAAGGGCTCCACAGTAACCGTCTGGTTCTCCTCCGGGCCCAAGGATACGGCCATTCCCGACGTCAAGGGCATGAACCAGCAGGAGGCTCGCAGAACCCTGGAGAAGGCCGGATTCAAGGCCTCACCCGCCGCCTCGGTAGAAGACAGCCAAGATGTGCCCAAGGACCATGTGACCCGAACGGATCCCGCCGCCGGCCAGAGCGTGGCCAAAGGAACCAGCATCCTGCTCTACATCTCCTCGGGCATGACCAAGGTGCCTGATCTGTCTGGCAAGACCAAGGACGACGCAACCAAGACTCTGCAGAATCTGCACTTCAACATCACCATCCGCGAGCAGGCCTCCAACACCGTGGCCAAGGATATGGTCATCAGCACCGATCCGGCTGCCGGGTCCTCCATCCAGCAGGGAGCCATGATCACAGTCACCGTCAGCAACGGTATGCAGCTGGGCAACTACGCCGGCATGACCCTGGGCGAGGCCAAGCGCAACCTGGGCCAGGGGGTCAACATCAAGGTTAATGGACCCAACAACGACAACGCCGTGGTCACCGGCCAGGATCCCACATCAGGTTCCTCCTTCGACAAGTCCAAGGACACCATCACCCTGACCACGGCCATCAGCGTCCCGCCCTTCTCCCAGGGCGAGACCCTGGGCAGCTATCGGCAGAAGCTGACTAACAGCGGCGTCAGCGCCGATAGGATCACTTCCGTCGGCAAGGACACGGACAAGGTGACTGCTGTAAGCCCGGGAGCCGGCAGCAAGGTGGACGACAACACCCCCATCACGGTGACCACCGTCAGCTCCACAAACTGACTCGAAGATGAAATCATGATGGGGTCCCTTCCCAAAGGAAAAGGGACCCCATCACTTTCCAAGCTGCAGTTGGAAAATGACTTCTGAATCTCAGACTGATGCTCTACGCCGGTGATGAGCCAACAGGTAGAAAAATGCAAAACCAATTGACACCGCTGCCAATAAGAATGCTCCTACCGTTATTGGCAGGCGTAGGGATTCAGTGTGGAACAACACCGCAACCAGCAGAAGGAAATAATGCGGCAGGTATCCACCTAACCCGCCTAGAACAACTTGGAATCCAGATACGAGTGCCGCATTCTCATTGTTTGCACAGTCAGCTATTTTCATGTAGAAGGACGACGACATAGTACCCAGCCCGATTCCAACAACTACAGCGCTGGCATACATCAAGGGCAAAGTATGTGCCAGGGATATGAGCAAGGTTCCTACGGCCAGCGCGCCTGTGCAGAATGTGATTGTATAATCTTTCAATGCTTTCTGAATAAATCCAAAGGATAGAGCTGCAAACATAGCGGTGAATGTAGCAGTTGATAGCACTGTCGCTGCTGTAGCGGCGTTCCCGAGGTGTTCAGTAACGATAATGCTTGACAAATTCAACTGGTAAACCGTTTGGACAATCATGCAAATGCAATAAAAAATCACAAATACATATAACCTATTGGGAAGATTTTTGATAGCGACCCGCAGAGGTGTTTGCTCTTGAATTGGCTTGGTTTTGGGCTCAGGCAAGAACAAAAGCAAGAGAGCAAAACTGAGCAATATCAGCAGATATGCGCCCCAGCTGATGCGGACAGAAACTCCTACAAGAAGACCGACGATCATCTGCAACAAAATAAGTGCCACATTTTTCACGACTTCCCCTACACCAAACATATAGGCGCGGCGCTCGCTAGGAAATAAGTCAATAATCAACGCATTGCCCAGCGGGAACAGCAGACCTAAACCGAAGCCGAGAAACATGCGGGCTATGATCATGGCATTAAAAGACAGGAGAAACATAGGTGCAATTCCCGAACAAACAATCAGCATAAAAGAAACTGATAAAACCTGGCGATACTTGAAACGGCGCCCTGTCAGCAGTCCTGAAAAAATCGAGGCTGGAATAGACCATAGATTAGGTATGGTGATGAGCGAAGCTATTCTTTCGTGCGATATACCTGGATACAAGGTCTGTAGATCATGCAGAGCCGGGTCCATCACATTCGCTGCGATACAAGCAAAGTAGATCTGCAAAACTCCTATGGCAATGGCGATGGTTCTCGCCTTGCCAGAAAACTTATCAACTAGCATGAGATGCCTTCCGAGTCTCTTTGACCAATTCAGCCATACGACGAGCAAGATCGTCAAAGTCAATATCGTTGGCTGCTATAAGGGTTTGTTGGTCGACCTGTGCCAGGTCAAAATGATTGGCCCCGCAGATAGCACCGCAGATAGCACCAATCGTGTCTGTGTCGCCACCGATATTAGCCGCAATCTGCACGCATGGCTTCAATTTTCCAGAGCATTTTCGGACAATAGCCAATACCGCCGGGACCGTTTCAATAGTCTGCATGCCTGTACCCATAAAGCTGTATAAACAATCCAGGAAGCGATCTTCGTTTTCTTCTTGGGCCAGTTGCCAACCAAAATGTATGCGAGCCATTAAATCAGGACCCGGACGAGGAACACCGAAAGCTTCTGCAGCGGCAGCCGCCTGCTTTATCAGCTCATAGAGCTCATCCCAATCGATCACCGGATGATCAAAACAGTAACTAACCGTTGCAGCGATAACCGAAGCCCCTTGTATAGCAATTTGGGTATTATGCGTGGGCATACAGATTTCTGCAACCTGTTGAACCATATCGTCCAAATCCAGATAGGAGTGGACCAAACCGATTGGCGCAATTTTCATAGCTGCGCCATTAGTGGTTCCAGTAGTACCAGCCTCAGTTATCGAAACACCGCTCTCGATAGCCTTTAGAGCCCGCACAGTACTGGGGCCTACGACATATTGACTTTTGTCGTCATGCTCCAACCAGCGCATTAACCGTTGAACAAAATCTTTTGCTTGTACTCGTCCGTGCCCTAGCAAAAGGGACTCACAAACAAACACCGTATGTTGAGTATCGTCAGTTACTTCACCTGCTGCTAGCCGCCGGTATATAGCTGCCTCGTCAACAGGACTTGGCAGAAATGTAGTCACTCTGCCAAATTGGCGGGCGATGCCTTTACGTGTGTAATTTTCGGTTGGCATACCCATGGCATCGCCATAAGCGACAGCCAGCAGAGTATGCTTGGTTCTTTCAAAAATGGAATCCATAGACCCACGTCTTTCAAAGTCACTCGCTTGCATTACTGCCTGTGCTTCTCCATGAAACCGTGCAACTGTTCGGCAGTAGGGGATGCCTGCGCACCGAAATCCATGCAGGTATAGGCTGCACACGCAGTCGAGTACTGTAAGGATTCCAGTAAGGGTTGCTGGTGAATCAAATAGGCCACCATAAAAGAACCGATGAAAGAGTCCCCGGCTCCAGTAGTATCGGAAGCATCAATAGAGAGAGCTGGAACGATTATTTTCTTATCATCCTGATCCCAGGCAACCAAGCCGTCACTACCCAAGGTCAGGATGATGAGACCGTGGAAATATTGCCTTATATAGGCTGCCTGATCATCTACATTACCGCTGCCGCTCAGTGCTTTAATCGCTTCTTGACAAGGGGCGAATACTGTAACATATTGCAGGATTTCAGTCAAAAAAGTCCTGTCGACACCACGGGAAAGAATACTGTCCAAATCTTCCTGATAGTTCAGCACAACTTTTTTGCCTGCTTTATATGCCTCCCGAGCCGCAGTCATGCTCATAGGCGCTGGGTTAAGGTCCAGATATACAATATCTGCCTCTTCTATCAGCGATAGGTCTGCTTGCCCCTCAGTCAATGCAGGAAGACGTTTTTCAGCAGAGACTACCAGCATCTTTTCACCGTGAGGGTCAACATATATTAGGCAAGAAGGCGCTTCATATTGCCCATCCTTCCTGTAAACACCCCTGCTATCAATACCGCAACGATGTAAATTATCCATAATCCAATCGCTATCGGCATCCTTGGCGATCTGCGTGACTATCCCTGTAGCAGCACCAAGCTTGGCCGCTTGTACGAGCACATTTGTACCGCTCCCACCTTGCATACGTTCAGATTTGGTTACAGTACAGAAGCTGTCACGAATAGGTAGATGATCCACATGCGCAATCGTGTCAACGGCAATACTACAAATTCCGAGAATATTCATTTTTCTATTCCTAGCTATATTGAGCCTCATAAAAGGCATTAATCCATCAACGAAGTTTTAAAAAACATGAATATGCTCCCCCGATGGCGCATGTTTAGACAACTGTCGTTAGAGAAAATACTCAGCGATTTATAACGCTGATAGATTCACGATCTATAAACTTTGCATCCACAAAGGCACTGTTAACTGACGTACCTTTCATTCGTTTTAGCAGCATCTTTACCGCCATCGAGCCAAGCTCCTGCTCATCCTGACGAATAACCGAAATGCGAGGAGAAAAAGCCCTGAACACTTTTGAATCGTCAAAAGATACCAATGAAAGGTCAACACCGACGCGAACGTGCATTTCCCGGCTTTGTTCCAATATAGTGACTGCATCATCAGCGTCACCACACAGAACAGCTGTTACACCTACTCTGAGCATCCTCTTAATTACCGGCGCGCAAGCGGTCTGATTAAAACCTGTTGACTCAACGAACAGATTATCATCGCCCACTATTGGACCAGCAATCTTACGGAAAAGCTGTTCTCTTTCCTGAAGAGGATGGGAGCGCAGTATCTCTCCCGAAATATAGCCGATCTGACGATGGCCACGCTCGTACAACGTTTTTACAGCGGTCTCCATGGCTGATCTAACATTGACCCGTGCCATAGCGACATCTTGCCGCCAAGGATATTTCCCGATGAATACAAGAGGAAAATCCTTATCGATCATACGTTCGATGACTTCAGATCGCTCCATGCTCGGAACAACCAAAGCACCATCGAAACGCTGCTGCAGCATACTTTGCAAGTATGCATTGAGGTTTTGTTTGTCCCTCGAAAAACTCCCAATAAACGTTGAGTACCCAGAAGCCAGGAATTCATTCTGGACGAAATAAACCAGATTAGCATAAAAAGGGTTACGTATATCATGCACGATGAGCCCTACCACATTCGAATCAACAGCACGAATTGATCTCGCTCTCGAATCGGGAACATAATCTAATTCTTTAATTGAACGTTGAACTTGGTCATACGTCTGATGAGACACTGGACCTGTCCCGTTCAGAGCTCTAGACACCGTGGAGACGGATACGCCGGCTCTCGCCGCTACATCGCGTATCGTCACGAAACCCATGCCAACCCCTGTCAGTCGTCACAGAACCCTTGTTTTCTGCTTACTTATTATTTATGTCATCGTAGACACCTGCCTCACCTAAGTAATAGTAAAAACGTTACCAGCCAATGATAAAGCGCATTCATTTTTATTTGTGGTAACGATTCCTTACATTAATAATACGCTTTCTTCGTGTCAAATCATTATTGAGCCAAATGCCGGCCTCGCATTTATCAGCTGGCTTTCAACAGAATCAGAGAAACCTTCTCATGATCTCTGTTAGGCAACAAATAAGCGGCAGGGCCGCAGGATCACGTCGGATTCTGCAGCCCCGCCGCGCTTCCATGCCAGCTAGGTCAGAATGTGGAGTAGTTGGACATCTGTCTGAGCCAGGGCACGTTGCTAGCCAGCCATGGGAAGCCCCATTCCATCAAGGCGCAGGCCAGAGCCAGAAGGAGCAGAATCAGCAGAAGCCAGCGAATCGGAGCTATGCCGGACTGGTGCCGCAGTAGCCAGCCATAGAGGCTGATCATGGGCTGGGGCTTCTCGCCCTTGCGAATCTGCCGCAACAAGGGGTAACGCCATGCAACCAGGGCCGCCAGGTAGATGATCAGATAGGCTGCTACCAAAACCAAGAGGACCGGCTGCAGGGAACCCAGCCTGGCCATAACTGAGCCCTTGTCGTCTGCAAAGGCCACATTGCTGCCTCGGTCGCCAAGCAGTTCCTTAGGCACTCCGTCGGACACCTTGGCCCAGTAGCCGAATTCGCCCCAGCTGATCCAGCGGTGGGTGGCCGTGGTGTACTTGGGCTCGCAAGTGGTCAGTGTAATCATGCGCCGATCAGGAGCATCATTGGGCGAATAAGGGTTGGGGGCGATAACGTTGACCTCGGTGGGAGCGACAATCTTGTAGCGGGTGTAGTGGTAGACGTACCAGTAATCCTTGGTGCGCAGAACGATGGCATCGCCCACTCGCAGCTGGTCCACATGGCCCAGCGGCTCACCATAGCCAGCGCGGTGTCCGGCAATAGCCACGTTGCCCAGCTCACCAGGCATCTGCGTATTGGGGTAGTGTCCCAGTCCCGCGTAGGCCAGCTCTCGGGGCGACGTGCCCTGAACCACGTTGCGCTCCCAATGCTGCCCAAAACGAGGAATGTAGATCTGGGCCATCAGATCGCCCTCGGAGGCGTGTTCGGGCTGTACCGGCGGCATTCCGCTCTGAGGCTTGGCCACCTTTCGGGTATCTCCCGATCCCGGGTCGCTCCAAGCGGTCGAGGTCCGGGTCTCCAGCTGCTGATGCTCGGACTGCACGCCGGTCCACCAGAGCTGCCAAACCACGTAGAGGGCACAGATGACGGCCAGCGTAATCAGCAGCTCCCCCACGATTTCAGCTATGCCAGCCGGCCAGTTTCGTCGCTTATCGGCAGGTTTATCAACCGATGTCCTGTCGTTCTCCGAGTCTTCTGTCGTCATTTACCGTGCCTTCTCATCTAGAGATGCATACTGGAGTGGCTGCAGGACAGCCGTCGTCTCGGGGAATCTCAGATTGCCCAAAGACTCGACATTCCATCCCAGACCTACCGTATTCACGTACTCCTTGTAAATCCGGATGGATGGCGAAGCATTCAGGGACTTGGTCATCCGATCGACTGGTCCTATGGCCGAAATCTTATATGGCGGCGAGTACTTTCGACCGTGCAGCAGCAGCACATTGCCCACGCATCGCACGGCCGTGGTGGGCAGAACACGCTGGTCCTGGATCCTCATGGACTCGGCTCCCCCGGCCCAGAGCGCGTTGACCACACTCTCCACATCCTGCTGGTGGATGACGTAATCATTGATGTTGGCCGTCGACCCGTCGGACCCTACCTTCTGCTGCCAGAGCGGGGAATCATCGAGGGTTACCGTCAGTCCCGGCCCCTGGACGGCCTTGAGCACCGTGCCCGATCCAGGGTCCTCGCGGGCCTGGTTCGAGTTGCTCTTGTCGTCGTCGGTGAGGGTCTTCAACGCGTTGATCTGCGAGCTCATGTCATTGATGTCCTTGCGCAGCTCAGCAGCCTTGTTCTCGCGCTCTTCCACCAGCCCGGCCGTATCCGAGGTGACCGTGACCGTCCTATTGACACGGATGTTGGTGGTCAGCATGTACCCGACCAAGGCAAGCACCACAGCCACGGACAATGTGCCGACCAGGGACCTGCGCGCGCCGTGCCGTCCCGTCCGTCTGGTCATAGGCATACCTTCATCCTCGTCTGCGATAGTATTACGTTCGAGTCTAACCGCTACTATGGCTTAGTAGATCTAATGAAGGAGAATAACCTCATGGCAGAGCATCAACTCCATGATGACGAGGACGAGGCGGTGGACGAGGCCAAGAAGACCGAGGCCGAGGCCGAGAACAAGACCGCTGGCACTGGCGAGGATGCAGAGGACGAGGAGTACGGCCTGTCCATGGACAAGGTGGAGGCCGTGCTCAACCAGAGCGTTGACAAAAAGCACATGACTCCGCAGATGCGCCGCATTGTTCAGCGCCAGGAAGAAAACACCCGCCGCGTGGAAGACACCATCAAGAGCACCAAGGCCAATCCGCGCTGGTTTGTACCCCTCTTCGTCACGCTGATGGTAGTGGGCCTGATCTGGATCGTGGTCTACTACATCGCATCCACCAGGGGCAATGTCTTCCCAATCCCCGGCATCGGCAACTGGAACCTGGCCGTAGGCTTCGGCATCCTGCTGGTCGGCTTCCTCATGACCATGTGGTGGCACTGATCCAGCTGTTTTTATTCTTCAGGAACCCTGCAACCGTCCAGGCACGAATGTGGGGTTCTTTGCATACCCATCCACACCTGAGCGTCAGACATGTGTGGATTCAACCCCCCCCCCAGCTCCACCTATTTCATCCACCGCTTCTAGACTCAAACCACAGTTATCCACAATCGCCCGGCTTTATCGTGGACAGCCTAAGACACCTGTCCACAACCCTACTGCTGATTGGGTTCTGTGCTTACTTATCCACTTTTTACCGATATATATACACCAGTTCTAGTTACTTATTCCCAGTTTATCCACACGATTGTCAACAAATGTGGATAGGTGACATCCATGTCATTTGACCAGAGCAGACAGCTGTTGATTGTCAGCGCATGGGGTTGAACATGTTGCAGCCCAGAGCCAGCAGGACCAGGACCACCAGGAAGATCAGCGTGGGCAGCAACCAGGAGAGCAGGCCATGCACCCGCGAGCCGGGCCGGCCCACGTGCAGCAGGGCCAGCATGAAGAGGCCGCCGACTATGAAACCGCCAACATGGTCCTGCCAGGCAATGCCGGGCACGAACAGCGGCATGCAGAAGTTGATGGCCATCCAGACCACCATGGAGATGATGTCGATCCCCAAACGACGATAGACCACCAGAATGGCGGCGAAGAGTCCAAAGAGCGCGCCCGAGGCCCCGATGGCCGATGTGCCCCAGCCATTGGGCGCCAGGACCGCATAGACTATCAGCCCCAGGTCTCCGCCCAGGCCGCTGATCATATAGAGTGCCAGGAAACGCACATGTCCTATCAGATTTTCCAGCACCGGCCCCACAACCCAAAGGGTGATCATGTTGAAGAGGATATGCGAGACATTGGTGGCGTGCAGAAATATGTTGGTCACAAACATCCAGGGCTCATGAACGGCAGTAATCGGCACGAAGGCCCAGTAGCCCAGCAAAAGCCGCTGGTAGCGAAGCGGAGCCAGCAGATACAGGGCCATCTGGATGACCCAGGCCACTATGCAGATCAGGGTCATGGCTATGGTTACCACCGGAGCCTGGTCGCCCCAGTGCCGCCGGATCCATCCCAGCGGTCCCCGACCGTTCCCTCCGCCTGTGAAACTGGTGCCCGTGCCATTGACCATGAACCATACCTTACCTGACCGTCCGGCCCGGGGTGTGCGGTTTCCGTGCCGCAATGGCACCGATGCGCCCCACAGTTCACCGCTTTCTACTAGGATGTTGACTAGGTCGGTCGAAGTGGGCAGGACCGACGAAAGTCGTCGAAAGGAGCCAAACATGGAGAATTCATCTTCAAACGGCTGGAAGTTCTTTGCTCTGCTCTTCGGCACGCTGCTGGCCGGCGTTGTCGCTCTGTTCGTATACAAGCAGCAGAACCCGGATTACGATCCCTGGGAGGAGCCTTGGGAGAACAGCTCATCGCCAGTCGACCTGGGCCTGGCCAAGGATGAGGAGGACAAGGGGTCTGAGGATCCCGAGGCCCCTCTGCAAGCGGGCGCACAGGCCTGACCGTTCCGGTCGGGAAGGAATCCGACCCAGCGTCAAGGACGTGAGGGCAACGGGTTCCTTTTTTCATGCCTGATTTCGGCTTGGCCACAGCCTGCTGGACACGCCTGTTAGGGCGGCGCGTCACAATGGAACCATGAGTGCCATACGGGAAGCAGACATGAAAGAAGGCCGCCGGGATTTTCTGGCCTGGCGCGATGCGGCCAAGGAGGCTGCAGGCAATCTAGGCCCGGAGGGCAACCGTCTAACAGTGGCCCCGCAAACCGATAGGCGCAGCAAGGCCATGGCTGTCCGCTATTCTCTGCACATGCTGGAGATCAAGGCCCCCGGTCCCGGCGTGGAGGTTAGGGTAGCCCCTTGGGGAGCTATCAAGATTCTGGACGGGCCGGCATCCGACCCACATAACCTGACTCCGCCCGACGTAATCGAACTGGACCCGGATGTCTGGCTGCGGCTGGCCGCTGGCATCACCAACTGGAGTGAAGAAGCCGCCGCCGGGCATATCAGTGCCGTGGGCGAGCGCGACGATCTGCACGAACTGCTGCCACTGGTATGACCAATAGTCGGCTGCCTCTGCAGCTAGCTACTTGCTCGACGACCCCTTGGCTGCGGTCTTCTGATCCTTATGGTGTTTGAGCGCGCTGGGCACGGGAATGGGTATGCGCTTGTGCGGCTTGGGCGTAGCCGGCATCTCCCCAGAGGTGGCTTTGGCAGCAGCCTCGGCGGCCCACCGGGCGTAATCGTCCAGATCATCGTCCGGGGAATCCTCGGGGTCCTGGCCCCCCGATTTGTGCGAATCCGGTTTGGAGTACTCCTCTTCAACCATTTTGAAGGGATCTTTGCCCCTGGTTCCGGGTTCCTTGCTGCTGAGCTCTTTGGCCAGCTCGTCGTAATCCGTGTCCGTTGTCAGATATTTGAGCTTCCGGGCTATTTTCGTCTGCTTAGCCTTCTGACGTCCGCGGCCCATCCGACCCCCTTCGCCAGGTAACGTGCACTTAGGCAACTTGAATGTGAATTTGCATCATTTATGAGAGTACCACCTACGCATCTTGTCGGCTCGGACTTTTACCATAAAAGCAATTCCCAGAAGGACATTCGGCACGACGACGAGGGTGGGACCATGCAGGAAGAAGTCACAGCGGCAGGCAACGAGATCAGCGACAGCTTTAGAGCCGCCAAGCATCGGTCTGACCAGGTGCTGGCTGAACTGGACAAGAATCCTGGCCGCTACACCATGCTGACCGGCGACCGTCCGACCGGCAGGCTTCACCTGGGCCATTATTTCGGCTCCATCCGCGAGCGCGTCCAAATGCAGAATCGCGGCGTGCACACCAACATCGTCATTGCTGACTACCAGGTCATCACCGACCGGGACACCACCGAGCACATCCGCGACAACGTGCTCAACCTGGTGCTCGACTATCTGGCTGCGGGCATCGACCCCAAGAAGACCATGATCTTCACCCATTCGTCCACCCCTGCAGAGAATCAGCTGCTGCTGCCCTTCCTCTCCCTGGTGACCGAGGCCGAGCTCCACCGCAACCCCACCGTCAAGGCCGAGATGGAGGCCAGCGGCCACGCCCTGACCGGTCTGCTGCTGACCTACCCGGTCCACCAGGCCTGCGACATACTCTTCTGCAAGGCCAACGTGGTCCCTATCGGCAAGGACAACCTGCCGCATGTTGAGCTGACCCGGACCATCGCCCGCCGCTTCGACGAGCGCTACCCCGGCCAGGCGCCGGTCTTCCCCGAGCCTGATGCCATCCTGTCTGACACCCCTGAGATTCCTGGTCTTGATGGACGCAAGATGAGCAAGTCCTATGGCAACTCCATCATGCTGGGCGCCACCGCAGAGGAGACGGCCAAGCTGATCCGCAAGTCGCCCACCGACTCCGAGCGAAAGATCACGTTCGACCCTGTGAACCGCCCCCAGGTCTCGGCCCTGCTGACCACGGCCGGCCTGGTGACCGACCGGAAGCCCGAGGAGATCGCCGAAGAGATCGGCGATGCCGGCTCAGGCGCCCTCAAGGCCTACGTGACCAAGTCAGTCAATGAGTTCCTGGCACCCCACCGCGAGCGCCGTGCAGAGCTGGCCAAGGACATGGACACCGTGCGCGACATCCTGGTCGAGGGCAACAAGCGGGCCAACCAGATAGCCGAGGAGACCCTTGATCAGGTCCGCTCGGCCATGGGCATGCGCTACTAGACGTCGTACCGCCAGGAGCGGTCGGTCAGCACCCGGGCCGTGACCAGGCCGATGGGCAGGCAGATGATGACCATGAAGGCCCGGAAGGCCCAGTCCAGGGCGTTGAGCGTATTGAACTGCCCCAGGTAGAACATGGCCCGGTACATATACAGGCCGGGCACCATGATGACGATGGAGGGCACGGTCAGGCTGATTCGTGGGTAGCCCAGGTGGGGCGGCAGCAGGCCGTGACGGACCGAGGAGCGCCAAACCGTGGCCAGCATGCCGGCCAGGAAGGCACCCAGAAAGGCGGCCATCTCCGGGGGGACATGAAGCAGGTCCTGCATCTCCAAGCGCATAGTGTCGGTCAGAGCGCCGATGACGGCGGCCACCAGGGCCATACGCTGGGGCGAGTTGAAGAGGACCGAGAAGCCCCAGACCCCGCAGAAGGCTGCAATCATGCGCAGTCCGGCCATCAGCCAGGGACTCAGGTTCATGGGTTCAAAGCCCTGGGGGTTGAGCATGACCATCCGCGCCACGGCCCAGCCACCCAGCGTGGCCACCAGGATGATCGAGAAAGCGTAGGTGATGCGCTGCACCCCCGAAGGAAAGTCCAGCTTGGCGATATCCAGGCCGCCGGTGACTAGAGGGAAACCGGGAATGACGAAGAGAATGGCGCCGATGTAAGCCGTGTCGTGCCTGAGGGCCACCGGGTCGAAGATACCCACCAGTCTCAGCGTGCCGACGCAGGCCAGTGCGGCGATGATGACTGCAACCCCGGTAGCGAAGAACTGGTTGATCCGCCTACCCAGCATCTGACGACGCACCCACTGGCCTATGCCAGCGCCGATGAAGGCTCCGGCCATGTCGTAGGGGCCGCCACCCAGCAGGAAGACGAAGGCAGCGCAGGCCACAGCCGAGGCGAAGCCCGAGAAGAGGGGCGAGTAGAGGGGTTTGCGTCGCTCGATCAGGTCCAGGCGCTCATGCGCCTGCCGGACCGTGATGCCGCCCGCCGCCTGCGGCTCCGGGGAGGCAGGCCGCTCAGCCTCAGACTCGCGGCCTTGGCTGGTTGCAGAACCAGCAGCACTCGAATTCGAATCCTTGGCCACGGTGTCAGCCGAAGCGGAAGCCGCCTTGGAATCTTTGGAATCTTCCGAGCGAGGCGTGGAGCCTACGGTGCCCAGACCAGCGGCCGTCCTGGTGTCTATGGCCGCCGCATCGATCCGGCTCTGGCTGATCTCGTCTTCGTTGTGTACGGCGGTGGCCACTGCGTCCTTGAGTGCCTTGGCCGCATCCTGGTCCTGGGCCAACACCTCCTTGACCGCCTTGCGGGCCGCCGCATAGACGTTCGGCTCGTCCAGGTTGTCCACCAGCTCCCGGGAGACCACCGTCATGGTGTGGTAGGTCCCCGCCTGCCCGCACTTGACGCTAAGCCAGTCCGCAAAGTGCTCCAGCAGCCAGATCCGCTCGGTGTTGACACCGGTGGTGGGCAGGTCCACCACCTCGGTAATCCGAGAAACGCCATCCGTGCAGGTGGCCTCGATGTCCGTCAGGTTCACGTCGGCCCGCACATGCACGCCCATGGGGTAGGCGATCCTGTGCATCATCTCGCGCACGCGGAAGCTTCCCGTGCCGGCCCCTAGCTCCAGCATGCCCACCCGCACGATCAGGCTGGTCTTGGCCGCGATGCAGGCCTCGACGATGGGCTTGTCGTAATCGCGTTCAATGTCCTCCATGTCCAGCGGAATGGAGTGGGTGTGGTACTTGCTGACCCGTTTGACCTCGGCTGCGGTCCTGCCGCGATAGCCATCCTGGGAATTCCTGCTCTTGAATTTCACACCCACATTCATACTCCATCCGGGTCACGTACCGCGGCACCGCCGCATGGGACCATGAAACGTATTCGACCCGAAAGCGTCCTAGAATAGGCCGCGAGCCATCGAACCGAAGGCTGTGGGCCTGCAACGCCGATCACCAATAACCGCGGAGGAGCCGTGGAATGGTCGAAGACCGGGCAACCTGCGGCTCGATAAGGAGGACTGATGACAGACAGTAATCAGCAAATCACGGCTGCCGATGCGACCTTGGTCACGTCCGGCACCGGGACCAAGGGGCCTGAGGAACGCAAGCTGCCTCAATCGTTGGATGAGGACATGGCCTTGTGCCTGCGGCTGCTCAGGGATGTGTTGGGGGAATTCGATCAACAGCTGCTCAAGCGCTTCGACTCCCTGCGCGAGGACGTGATGACGGCCAGCGCCGAGCACTTCAACCGCCACCCCTCGGATCCCGTGCCTGATGAGGACGGCCTGTCCAAGGCCGTGGCCCTGATCGACGACACCTCAGTCAAGGATTCCCAGCTGCTGGCCCGTGCTTTGACCACCTACTTCCATCTGGCCAACCTCTGCGAGGAGAACTACCGGGTGAAGGTCTTGCATGAGCGCGAGGGCAAGGTGAACCTTGAGGTCAAAGGCACCGACCCCATCAACGAGATGACCAGCGCCTACAGCCAGCTCCTTCAGGAGATGGGTCCGGCCAAGGCCTCGGAGCTGCTGGAGAAGCTGGAGTTCCACCCCGTCTTCACCGCACACCCGACCGAGGCGCGGCGCAAGGCCGTGGAGGGCAAGATCCGGCGCATTGCCAATCTACTGGCCGTTCGCCGCGGTTTGGGCGGTTCCGAGCTGGAGGAGAACGAGCGTCTGCTGCACAACGAGATCGACGCCCTCTTCCGCACTTCGCCCATTGCAGCCAAGAAGCCTACACCCGTCGAAGAGGCCAACACCATTTTGGACATCTTCGACGCTACGCTCTTCGAGACCATTCCCAAGGTCTACCGCCGCTTCGACGACTGGATGCTGGGCAAGAAGGCCGGCATGGTCAAGCCCGTCTGCCCCGCCTTCTTCCACCCGGGCAGCTGGATCGGCTCCGACCGCGACGGCAACCCCAATGTGACCGCCAAGGTCTCGCGCAAGGTGGCGCGCAAGTTCTCGGACCACATGCTCAAGGCCCTGGTCAAGGCCACCACCACCGTGGGCCGCAACATGACCATGGAGGTGACCACCACGCCCCCCAGCCCTGAGCTGAGGAGCCTGTGGAGCCACCAGAAGGAGATGAGCGAGCGCCTGACCGATCGGGCCACCACCATCTCGCACAACGAGCTGCACCGGGCCGTGGTCCTGGTCATCGCCGACCGTCTGCAGGCCACCATCCAGCGTGATGCCGACCTCATGTATGCCGACTGCGACGACTTCATCGCCGACCTGCGCGTAGTCCAGGACTCCCTGGCCAAGGCGGGCGCGGCCCGTCAGGCCTACGGCCCCTTGCAGGATCTGATCTGGCAGGCCCAGACCTTCGGCTTCCACATGGTGGAGATGGAGTTCCGCCAGCACTCCCTGGTCCACGCCCGCGCCCTGGAGGACATCCGCGAGCACGGCCTGCACGGCGAGCGCGGCGAGCTGCAGCCCATGACCCACGAGGTGCTCGACACCTTCCGGGCTCTGGGAGCCATCCAGAAGCGCAACGGCCAGAAGGCTGCTCGCCGCTACATCATCTCCTTCACCAAGTCAGCGCAGAACGTCAAGGACGTCTACGAGCTCAACCGGCTGGCCTTCGAGCATGCCGAGGATGTGCCCGTCATCGACGTGATCCCCCTGTTCGAACAGCTGGAGGACCTGCAGAACTCGGTGGACGTGCTGGAGGAGATCATCAAGATCCCCGAGGTCCAGGCCCGGCTCAAGGAGACCGGCAACAAGATGGAAGTCATGCTGGGCTACTCCGACTCCTCCAAGGATGCCGGCCCCGTCTCGGCGACCCTGGCCCTGCACTCCGCCCAGGAGCGCATCGCCAAGTGGGCCGAGAGCCATGACATCGACCTGACCCTCTTCCACGGACGCGGCGGCGCCGTAGGCCGTGGCGGCGGCCCTGCAAACCGTGCCGTGCTGGCCCAGCCTGTGGGCTCGGTCAACTGCCGGTTCAAGCTGACCGAACAGGGCGAGGTCATCTTCGCCCGCTACGGCAACCCGGTCCTGGCCATCCGCCACATCGAGTCCGTGGCGGCGGCCACACTGCTCCAGTCCGCGCCCAGCGTGGAGGAGCGCAACACCACCATGACCGAGAAGTACGCGGACATGGCCGACAAACTGGATCAGGCAGCCCACGAGCGCTTCCTGGATCTGCTGCACACGCCGGACTTCGCCCCCTGGTTCTCCATCGTGACGCCTCTGAACGAGATCGGCCTGCTGCCCATCGGCTCCCGGCCGGCCAAGCGCGGCCTGGGCGCCAAGTCCTTGGACGATCTGCGGACCATACCCTGGGTCTTCTCTTGGGCGCAGGCCCGAATCAACCTGGCCGCCTGGTACGGCCTGGGCACCGCCTGCGAGAAGTTCGGCGACCTGGAGACCCTGCGTCAGGCCTACGAGGAGTGGCCGCTCTTCAGCACCTTCATCGACAACATCGAGATGAGCCTGGCCAAGACCGACGAGCGCATCGCCAAGATGTACCTCTCCCTGGGCGACCGGGACGACCTGAGCCAGAAGGTCCTCTCGGAGATGGAGCTGACCCGCAAGTGGGTTCTGCAGATCGTGGGCGACGAGTGGCCCCTGCAGCACCGCCACGTGCTGGGCCAGGCCATCCGGATCCGCTCTCCCTATGTGGATGCCCTGTCGGTGACCCAGGTGCGCGCCCTGCGGGCCCTGCGTCGTCGCAACGACAAGGAGGAGCTCAGCAAGAGCCAACAGGCTGACTTCATCTACCTGATCCTCTGCACCGTTTCGGGTGTCGCCGCCGGCCTGCAGAACACCGGCTGATCCCCGCTTGGCAAGTTTAAGGGTCCAGCCTCCCGCAGATAGCAGGAGGCTGGACCCTGTAGTATTCGAGTGCTCCTGATGCGGCTGTATGTCATTTGTTGGCTGGGTGGTAGGGTAAAAAGTGAGGGGCATCGAGAAGACGGCTAGCTTCCACCATTAGCTCCTGCAATCCGATGCAGGGCCAGCGTTGGCAGGTAGAAGGGCTTTCCGATAGGAAGAGCCTTGTCTGGGCAAGCGGCGTTTGCTCTATTTGGTGTTTGGTGAAGGGGTTTTGGTTTCATGCGTCTGGTTTCCCGGCTGCGTCGCATCATGGCGATGATGATCGTCCTGCTGGGGCTGCTGGCAGGCCTGGGTATCGCATCCGCCCAAGACGACGCTCCTGTCCCCTCCGGGGGAGGGGGTCTTCAAACCCCTCGCGTAGCTGAAGGGGCCTCCGCCACTCTCCCCGGCAGCGCAACAGACACTCCCCTTTCCTCGCCCTCGCCGATACAAGCCGCCACGCCATTAAGCCCCACGCCTAGCACCCCGTCATCGACGACGGGCACACCCGACAGCGCAGGCTCCGCTACAGCCAAGTCGGCCGACAAGACGGAGGATCAGGCTTCGCACATGGTGCGTTTCGACCCGGCCGACGGCAGCAAGCCCACACAAACAACCGTGAAAACCGGCACCCTCGCCGCTGCCCCGCAAGAGAATCCTCAGCGTCAAGGCTTCCGGTTCGACGGGTGGACTCATGACGGCCAGCCTTTCGACTTGCAGACTCCCATCCTCCAGGACACGACCCTGAAAGCCCAGTGGTCGAAGACCACGGACTGGACGCTGAGCCCGGACCACGGGCCCGCCTCCGGCGCCCGCCTGGCCATCAGCCCGCCCGACAGGCAGGAGCCCTGCTACGTCAGCATCCAAACCGCAGGCGGCCAGACTATTGGCCTGACCGGGGACGGCCGCCTCCACGCCTGGACGCAGGAGGGCACGCCCAAGCAGGCTCCCGCCCCTGTTCAGGCTCCTGAAGGGTTCCGCTACCTGCAGGCCGCAGCCGGCAGCCATTGGCAGGCCGTCTTGGGATCCGACCAGCACATCTACACCCGGACCAGCCAGCAGTCGACGCCCACGATCCTCGACACCGGCCAGGACACCAGGTTCACCAGCATCAGCATCAACGACGACCGGCTCCTGGCCGTGGACCAGCAGGGACAAGCCCACGCCTATCAGACGAGCAATGCCGACAGCCAGGACCTGAACTCGAAATTCACCAAGCAGACCACGGCCAGCCTGCCCGGAAAGGCGCAGGCCGTTTCCGCCGTCGCCTCCGGCAGCCGGATCCTCATCGTGGACGCTGACGGGCAGGCCTGGACCTGGGAGACGGCCGATACCGGAAACGCCAAGCCCGCACGCATCAAGCAGGACCCGGGCACGCGCACCGTCCAGGCCCAAGCCCTCAACCAGGGGTTCCTCCTCCTGGACGCGGACGGGCAAACCCGGTACCTGGCCGATGGCAAGAACAGCCCCACAGCGGTCAGCCTGCCGGAAAGCATGAAAGCCGACTCGATCACAGCCAATGATAGCCAGGCCGTCATCACCGACACGGAGGGCCACATTTGGGCCTGGGAGCCAGGCGAAACACCCACCCAGGCGGACGACGGAAGCCAGCCGTACACGCAGGCCGCCGAGGTCGGCAACAGGATCACCGCCATCAGCAGGCAGGGCAACATGTTCACGTGGAGCCTGGACCCTCAAAGCCATCCAGACAAGCCAGCCAGCATCAACACCACCACAGCGCCCAACCTGGAATCAGCCAGCATGGACGGACAGCCGCTCAAACTCACCAGGAGCAACGACTCATGGCGGGCGGACATGCCCGCCAGCAAGCCGGGACCAACCACTATTCTCATCACCGGCAGGCAGGACGGCCAGCCCTTCACCAAAAACCTCAACTACACCATCGACCAGACCCTGACCAGAAACGACCAACAAGACACCACCCACCAGGTCACATTCAATACAGCCAAGGGAAGCCGGGCACCCGAACCCCAACAGGTATCCTACCCGTACGGCAGGGTGAAGCGGCCCTCCCCCGACCCGGTGCGAGAAGGCTACCTGTTCGACGGATGGTTCATCGGGGAAATCGCCTACGACTTCAGCAAGCCCGTCACCCAGAACCTCACCCTCACCGCCAAATGGACGCCCAAAAACCGGAACAACACGTGGAGCATAAGCCCCAGCCAGGGCAGCCAGCTGGGCGGCAACTCCACCACCATCACCCCGCCAAACACCAGCCGAGGCATAAGATTCAGCCAAGTCAGCACATCAACATACGACGGTAGTACCATGTACTTTTCTTTGGCGGTGGGCAGCGACGGCAACGCCTACGCCTGGGGAGACAACACGTTTGGCGAGCTCGGCGACGGAACAAACACTCACCGGTATACGCCGGTCATGGTCAGGAAGCCTGCAGACGCGCCCGCGGACTTCACCTACATGCAGGTCAGCGGCGGAAGCTATCAGTCCCTGGCCCTGGGCAGCGACGGCAACGCCTACGGCTGGGGAGACAACTCCTATGGCGAGCTCGGCGACGGGACATACGAGCAAAGAAGAACGCCGGTCAAGGCGAGGAAACCTGCAGACGCGCCCGCGGACTTCACCTACGTGCAAGTCAGCACCGGAAGTCGGCATTCGCTGGCCCTGGGCAGCGACGGCAACGTCTACGCATGGGGAAGCAACGGCAGTGGCCGGCTCGGCGACGGGAAGTACACCTCCTTTAATCAGAATACGCCGGTCAAGGTGAATAGACCTGCAGACGCGCCCGCAGACATCACCTACGTGCAGGTCAGCGCCGGAAACCTGCATTCGCTGGCCGTGGGCAGCGACGGCAACGCCTACGCCTGGGGAGACAACGGCAGTGGCCGGCTCGGCGACGGGACGGAAACTAAGAAGAATACGCCGGTCAAGGTGAAGAAACCTGCAGACGCGCCCGCAGACTTCACCTACACACAGGTCAGCACCGGAGGCTATCATTCCCTGGCCGTGGGCAGCGACGGCAACGCCTACGCCTGGGGAGACAACGGCAGTGGCCAGCTCGGCGACGGGACGGAAACTAAGAAGAATACGCCGGTCAAGGTGAAGAAACCTGCAGACGCGCCCGCAGACTTCACCTACGTGCAAGTCAACGCCGGAGGCTATCATTCCCTGGCCGTGGGCAGCGACGGATACGCCTACGCCTGGGGAGACAACACCTCTGGTCAGCTCGGCAACGATGGCACGAGCAATCTTTCTTCCCCTGTGCGGGTGTTCGCCTCTGCGCAATCCACGAGCTCAAGCGGCCCCTGGCTGAAGGCTGTACAGGTCAGCTGCGGAGCCAATCATTCACTGGCAGCGGGCAGCGACGGAAACGTCCACGCCTGGGGAGGCAACACCGATGGTCAGCTCGGCAATGACAGCATCTCCAGATGGAGTTATAGCCCTGTTCCTGTACCGCCGGTGTTCAGTCAGCAACCGGTGATCACCGGCGTCAGATTCGACACCAGTTCCAGCACAAACCTGATCCCTCGTTATGGCAACACTGTCACCGTATTCGCACCTGCACACGTGCCGGGCACGATCACGGTCAGCGTGGACTACACGATGGGCAACGCACCCCAGCAGCCGGACACCTCCCTCCGGTACGAGTACACGCCTGCAGGCGTGCTCCCCAAAGCCGGCGGGGAGGGCATCCTGCTGACCCTGGCCAC
This sequence comes from Bifidobacterium asteroides, assembly GCF_003202755.1. GTDB lineage: Bacteria > Actinomycetota > Actinomycetes > Actinomycetales > Bifidobacteriaceae > Bombiscardovia > Bombiscardovia asteroides_F. The sequence goes on along the minus strand of NZ_QGLK01000001.1, from coordinate 71,791 downwards.
CGGCATGACGGGCATGGGCGGGGTCCTGGCATCCCGCCGCCACCGGAGGGAAACACATAGTCTGTCATACGCTTCGCACGAGTAAGACCGGACAGGGGGCGTATCAATCCCCCCCCCCGCCCCCGGCCCACAAAGGGGAGCAGGGAGGCCAGTGTCACTTATGGCTCAATCTCTAAGGGAGCTGACACTCCTCCCGCGCCCCTACCACACTTCTTCAGGCAGAATCACGAGGGCAGGCGTGCACGCCCCGTCCCGCCTGGGAGGGGAGGGAAACACGGCTGGACCAACCACAGGCAGAAACCCACAGCCAGCCCAGCCGTTGTTTTACTCATCCCGTCAACCATGAGTTCCGCCAACACCGGATCAGGCTGTCATAGTCATTGCGCGATGATAAGGTTGTATCACTGTACAAAGACGCGGAAACGAAAGAGATGCACCGTCTGCTGGGGAGACAGTCGGTAGAGTTCTTGGGAGGCTCTGTAAATGGCGTTATCGAATATTCCCCACTGTACTTCGCACGAGTAAGGTCGGGTTCCCATCACTGCAATCCGGCGAATTGGCGGCTGTGCCCATCCCAACCGAGCACGGCCGTCATCTACTTCTAAATGGCGGAAAGATACCCGTCGTAGCGCTCGGGCATTTCCGAGAACTCCAGACCAGCCGGCTGATACCAGGAGTATCTGTGGGTGCCGCCATCATCAGTCCAGATCTCAGGGCAGTCATTGACCAGCCAGTCCGAGGGAATGGCATGGGCGCCGCCGGTCGATGCTAGGGCCAGCGCCTGCCTGAGCTGGTCCTCCTGGTCGGCGGTCAGGCTGCCGGGACGGGCCGAGAAGAAGAGCGGAGTGCCGGTCCGCGCCAAGAGGTCCATCCACTGACGGTTGAGCTCCCAGTCGATTGCGTCGGATATGCCCACGCAGTCGGCGTCGGTGGCGTAGAAGCTTCCGTTCTGGGGCAGGCGGAAGGCCAGGGTGTTGACCCCGATCTGTCTGGTCCGCTCCCACTGCAGGCCGCTGGTGTCGTCGCCGGTCCGGTTGATCTGCATGAAGCCGACGCCCAGGTGACCGACCACATTGCATCCCTGGACCAGCATCCCGGTCTTGGTGGCCTGCTCGAAGATGGCCCGGTAGAGCTGCTTGACCACCTGGGCGCTGGTCAGGCTCCGGTCGTAGAAGTGCCAGCCGTCCGGGCTGGGCCAGGGATTCATCTGGAAACCCCACCTGCCCAGCAGGTCGAAAGTGCTGAAATCATGCTTGACCAGCTGGTAGCCCCACTCCCCCAGCTGGGCGATGTCCTGGCGGATGTAGTCCAGGGCCTGCGGGTTTGAGGGGTCCAGGCATCCGTTGTGCGGGAGCCTGAACTGGTCGGTAATGGTCTCGTCCTCGTTGAGGAGCGGACGATACCAGATGCCGGGTTTGATGCCCATAGCCTTGATCTGGTCGGCCAGGGCGCCCATGTCGCCGAACTTCTCGTTGCCACGCCGCCAGGGGCCGCCGTTGTAGTCCTCAAGCCGGTGGTGGTCCTGCCAGCCGTCGTCCACAACCATGGTGGGGCGGTTGGCGTTGCCCTGAGTCAGGTCGGCCAGATACTCGGCATCGGCAAGAATCCGGGAACGGCTGGAGTCCCCGTAGGCGTAGTACCAGTTGTTGCTCCCGTAGACCGGCTCAGGGGGCATAAGGCCATTGCGGCTGATCCGGGAGCAGAAGTCACTGGCCACAGCAAAGACCGGGGCGCCAGACCGCTCCTGGAGCGGATATTGCAGGCAAATGATGGTGGCCACTTCAAGCTCCCGCCCGTCCAGCACCAGGCCAGTGCCGCCGTTGCGCAGGTCCAGGAAGAGGGTGATGCCGGCCGTATCGACCTGCCAGAAGCAGAAAGCGTTGGCCCCGGTGGCCACCCCGTACCCCTCGGCCTGCTCCTGACCTGCCGCCAGGAAGTACCAGGGCATGAACCGGTTGGCACGCATGGTCTGAAAACCCATCCGTCCGTAGCCACGCTCCCAGGCATCGCCCAGGTAGAGGTCGTCGGAGGACATGGGTCTGGTCCAGCGCAGGGCCAGGGACCGGATGGGGGTGAAGCCAGCGGTCAGGCTGACCGTCAGCGCAGATCCGCCCTTGAGGCTGACCTTCGCGTCGGGGGCTATGCTGAAGGGCCTGCCTGCGGGCGCAGTCTCCCTGTCGGCATCGGTGGTCAGCGTGATCCAGTCCGGCTCTCCCAGGCTAAGGCTGGTTGGGTTCATGATTCAGTGCTCCTTCATCCCTGTGGTGTGGCTGATGGCGGCGGGTCAGACCCGGACCAAGTCGATCAGGCGGATGGTCTCGGGCTGGCAGCGGGGTATGCGGATGCCCACGCGCTCCAGATAGGTGCCGGTGACCTCGGCGGTGCCCAGCGGACCCGTCGGATCCAAATGCTCCAGCGAGGCTCTGGGCTTGGCAGGGCCGGTCCAGACCAGCCGGTATCGGGCCTTGGGGTCCAGGCCGGGAATACGTAGATAAACACCACGATTATGCAGGGATTCGTCCAACTGGACGTGGGCCAGGATGGCGCGGCTGCGGTCGGGGGCCACCACGCCATGAGCCAGGACCGAGGGGTCAGCCAGGTCCAGGCGGACCACGCGGCCGGAGTGGAGGAAGCCCCGGTTGGCCTTGTACCAGGTGATCCATTCCTTGAGCCGCTCCAGATCTTTCTCGCTGGCCTGGCGGATGTCCCACTCGATGCCCATGGAACCAAAGACGGCCGTGGCGGCCCGGAAATCCAGGCTGTAGGTTCTACCAGTCTGCTGGGAGGAGGGCTGGGAGATGTGGGCGCCGATGTACTCAGGGGCCACGGTCTGCTCGGTCCAGCGCTGGATCAGCTGCCTGCTCAGGGCATCGGTCATGTCGGAGTTCCAGAAGCGGCGGATCTTCTCGATCACGCCCAGGTCGATGCGGCCGCCGCCCGAGGCGCAGGACTCCCACTCCACCTTGGGGAAGCGAGCGCGGAGGGTATCCAGCAGGCGGTAGTAGGCCAGGGTCTGCTCATGGATGGCCGGCGCGCCACCGTGGACCTGGGAGCCAGCCTCAAGCAGATCGCGGTTGTGGTCCCACTTGACGTAGTCGATTTGGCAGGACTCCAGGACCTTGGTCATCGCCTCCAGCACGTGGTTGAAGGCCTGGGGGTTGGTCAGGTCCAGGACCAGCTGGTTGCGCTGCAGCTCCGGGTTTCTGGAGGATGCCCTCATCACCCACTCAGGATGGTCGCGGAAGGCGTCCGAATTCGGGTTGATCATCTCCGGCTCGAACCAGAGGCCGAACTGCATCCCCAATTTATGGACATAATTAGCTAAAGGCTTCAGGCCCTGTGGCCAAACCGCAGGGTCCACCCACCAGTCGCCCAGACCTGCCGTGTCGTCCCGGCGCAGGTGGAACCAGCCGTCGTCCAGAACAAGGCGTTCTACCCCGATGCGGGCAGCGCGGTCGGCCAGGTCGCGCAGGGTGTCGAAGTCATGCTTGAAACCGATGGCCTCCCAGACGTTCAGGATGACCGGCTGCTCGCGGGGATGCTCGGGCAGGGTTCGCTCCCAGGCATGCAGGCTGTTCATGATCGGATCCATGCCATGGTCGGAGGCCGTGGCCACAATCCAGGGCGTGCTGTACTCCTGGCCCTGGCTCAAAACCACCTCGCCGGGCAGGAGGAGTTCGCCAGCGCTGACACCGGCCGGGGTGGCGCTGTTCCGGTCCACCCGGAGCACGGTGTTCCCGCTCCAGGCCGGCTGGACGCAGAGCACCCTGCCATGATAGAAGTTAAACCCTGGAATGCCCACCATGACCACGGGCCCCTCGAAACCGGTACGGCCCCAGCGGAACTCACGCACCCAGGCCCCGTCGACCAGGTCATGGCGCTGGGGGCTGCGCTCACGTTCGTGCCTGCCGGCGAAGTCCAGAATCTGGGTCTGCTGGTCGTCCAGGGGCAGGCGGACCTCCAGACCCTCCAGCAGGAAAGAATCGGCACCCAGGTTGCGCAGGGTGTGGCGAATCCGCAGGGAACCGCCGGCCATGGCCTCCACCCTGGTCTCCAGCGCAAGCTGGGCATCCTCGTCACGGGCCTTGATGGTCAGCGAGTTGTCGGTCTGCTCGGGCTGGCCTTCCACCAGGAATCGAGGCGACCATGAGCGCCCGGCTTGGATACCCTCGGGGTCTTGGGCGATCCGATGCCCGGTCAGGCCGGGATGCAGGTAGACTCCTGTAGCGTGCTCAAGCAGGAGGGAAGTATTGAGGTTGGCCACCTCCGCACCTCCGCAGCCGTCGAAACATGGTGCAGCCTGCACGCCCAGCACCTTCGGCAGATCCCCGCCAGGCCGTGGGGAGGCCAGTGCCAGACGAGTAGTTTCGGGCCCACCAAGGTCATTCCCCGGGAAGACAATCATGGGTGTCACCAACTCCTTTATTGCTTGATCGGTTTTCTACCTCAATTACTTAACCGAACCCGCGACCATGCCCGCAATGAAGTACTTCTGCAGGAACATGTACGCCACCACCATGGGCGCCGCGGCAATCAAAGCGGCCGCAGCAGCAATACCAAGGTTATTGGTATTTACAGAGAAGAAGGAAGCAACACGAGGAGCGATGGTCTGAGATTGAGGGTCAGTCAGAATATAACTCGATAGTGCAAATTCATTCCAAACAGCCGAACCTGTCATGATGACGACAGTGGCCGTCACAGGCTTAAGCATTGGCAGTATCAGTCTGTTAAACACCTGAAGGTGATTGGCTCCATCAAGTGCGCCAGCCTCATCAATAGCCGGGGGGATGGCTTTAATAAAAGCCGTATAGAGGAAAACCGAAAGAGGCAGTTTTTCAGCCGTCAACACTATTACGATGCCCCAATAATTATTGATTCCTCCAATCTGCACCAAGAAGGTGTACAAGGGCACAAGAATGCTCATGGGCGGAATCATCATCATGGAAAGAATGAAGGCAGAAATGAACTTATTCCACTTGGTCATTCTGCGAGCCAGAGGATAAGCAGCAGCTGCTCCAAGCACGCAGACCAGGAAAGTCGAACACACAGTCACAACTGCGCTGTTGAACACCGCCTTCAGAATTCCACCCTCATTGACAGCCTGAGTCCAGTTGCTCCATGCCAGATCATGCGTCCTCATCACCAGAGATGGAGACATGTCATCAGAGGGCTTCAACGACGTTGTGATTGCTAGATAGAACGGAAGCAGCTGGCAGATACAGACAATAATCAGAAAGAGATAAATCGCCCATCTCCCACGCTGGTAGTCCGAAGGGCTATATGACATCTGCTTCGTTTGCTTACCTCTTGCCATATCAGGCCTCCCAATCAAGCTTGGCCAAGCCTTTATTGACCAGCCAGGTCACCAGCGCAATCAAGACAAACAGGAATACGCCGATTGCAGAGGCATACCCAGCCGTCTGATTATCGAAGTACATGGTTCCTATGTACGTTGATATGGAGTTGGTTGCATAACCTGGGCCCCCACCCGTCAAAACCTTGACAAGGTCATAGAGCTTCAATCCTCCAATTAGATTGAGAACGACGCTCGTCGTAAAGGAGGGAGCCAAAAGAGGCAGGGTAATGTTCCAGAACTTCTTCCACCCATATGCACCGTCGACCTCTGCAGCTTCGACCACTTCCTGATCCATGGTCTGCAGACCAGCCAAATAGATAATCATCGAAATACCGACGTATTGCATCGAATTAACGAAAACTACAATGGCTACTGCAAAAGCGGCATTGTTGAACCAGGGTATCTTCTGTACGCCGAATACACCCAGTATGGCGTTCAGTGCCCCCTGCTGATACTGGAAGACAAAGTAGTACATGATGCCCATGATCACCGATGCAACCAGTGCAGGAAGATAGATGATAGCCCGCATCAGCGTACGGCCCTTGATCCTGGTATTCAGCAACAGAGCTAGGCCCAAACCCAGAATCTGCTGAATCACTGTAGATCCAATACCGTAAATAAAGGTGTTGATGATGATCTGCATAAAATTCGTATCCGTAAACATGGACTTGTAATTTGCCAAGCCAACGAAGGATTTCGCTTCGTTATACCCATCCCAGTTCGTTAGCGACAGGCCAATACCCGAAATCAACGGATAGATGATGAACACCACCAGCAGGATTACAGCCGGCAGATAGAACAGATTGATTGAAGAACCCTTGAACCTTCTGCGCTTATGGACCACCGTCTGCACACTTCCACTCGTACTGTCGCCACCAGCCGAATCACGCAAACGATCCGGCTGGCCTCGCAACGCATTTATTTCATCTTTATCGGTCATCATCAAGCTCCCGAAGAAACTCTTGTGGTAGTGACTATTTCTTGGTCTTCAGATTTTCAAAGGCCGTCTTTGCCTGATCGGCAGCATCCTTGGGAGTCAATTGACCTGTGATAATGCCGTCAGTGGACTTGGACATGGTGCTGTACATGCCGGGAAGATACTTGCGGTCAAAGAAGGGAACCGTAGCTGTCTTCTTATCTTTCATCCAGTAGTCATAAGAGGTCTGGAACTGTCCCAAAGCAGATTTGACACCGGTCAAAGCCGAATTGTTCATGCTGACATTGACCAGCTCCTGAAGATTCTCGGGCTCTGCAAGAAAGTCAATGAACTTCAAGGCCGCTTCCTTGTTCTTGCTCGTCTTGGAGACTCCGAATGTCAGCATGTCCTCGCCCGTTGAGAAGTAAGGCTTGCCCGTAGCGGAAGGTATGGGCATCATACCTAGCTTGACATTGGGATTGTATGACTCTATCAACTGTGCATTCCCGTTCGAACGGAAGTAGAAACCAGCCTTATCGGAAGCCATCAGACGCGCGATGTCATCTGGGGTCGCGGAAGTGTAGTCAACATTAAAGTAACCGTTCTTGGTCCACTGGCTGACCATTTCAGCATACTTCTGGTAGATGGAAGGATCGAATTTTCCGCCCTTGAGCTCCTTAAGCTGAGCGTCGGTATACATACCGGGAAGGATATAGTCTGCAATATCGCCGACGGCACCCATGTCCTTTGGAGTGCTGACTATAGGCGTCATACCGGCTGCCTTCAGTTTTTCGCAGGCATCCTTGAACGCATCCCAGGAATCAATGCTCTTGGTGTCGATACCGGCCTTCTTCATAACCGTATCGTTGTACATGATTCCAGAAACCTGTATATCCGCAGGCAGAGCATAGAATTTCCCATCGGAAGTCTTGTAGACTTCATTGCCTAACGGCTTCAGCCTCTTTGCCCAGGGACGATTCTGCATCGGCTCAAGGAAGTTGCCATAACGATCCCTCGACCATCCATGGGTGGCCCAGATATCCGGCGGGTTGTGCCCAGCCAAACGCACTCTAATGTCGTTCTGATTGTTATTCGTTCCCGGGTTCGCCTTAATGGTGATACCGGGGTTAGCTTTTTCAAACTTTTTGGTTAGCTTTTGAATGACCTTAAGTTGTGGCGTGCCCGTAGACTGCATGGTCATGAACTCCAAGGTCTTTGTACCACCCGAGGATGAAGATGATCCGCATGCCCCCAAAGGTGCGAGGGCCAAGACGCAACTGATACCCAAAGCAATTACTTTGCCGTTCTTCATCAACCACTCCTTTGTAGGTTGTCATCTACCCGAATCACTTAAAGCAAACCCTCGCAATAGGTGTTCCGGTAATCTCTCAGTATATTCGAGTAGATTCTCTTGTCAAATGATCTAGGTTTTATCCGATAATCATGACTTCTCAAATAACGCACAACCTTTTGTTTTAAAAGCATTGGGCCTACACCTGTCGGACCATGCTTGGCCTCTTCCTGCCCTTTGGGCGTCGTTGCTGATTGGAATATACTCGAGTAACATAAGAATTGAATACACTGTAATTCAAAGTGTTTTCATGCTTAAAAAGGGGCGGACAATGGCAGAGGTTCCTACGCACGAACAACGTCGAAAGCGGGCCACCAGAGCTGATGTTGCACGGCTGGCGGGGGTTTCGACTGCTGTGGTCAGCTATGTCTTCAACAACGGGCCAAGAAGGGTTGCGCCGGCAACTTCAGAAAAGGTGCGGCGCGCGGCCAAGCTGCTTGATTACCGCCCCAACACCACTGCCCGCGCACTGCGTACCGGGTTTTCAAAGATGATGGCCGTCATCGTCCCGGACTCCTCCAACCCTTTCAGCGCCGGCATTTACAACGAGCTGCAATCAGCCGCATCCCGCCACGGGTATTCCTTGATGTTCATGAACGTCAAAGGGGACCCGGACCTGGAAGAGGATGCAATCAGCAAACTGATCGAACGCAATGTTGATGCCATTTTCCTTTCAACCTCGCGCACCTACGACCAGATCAGCATGGCGCCCCTTGACCAGAGCCGATTCATCTTTATGGATCAGCCTCGGAGGGTCATGAACGCCAAGAGCGTTTCAACTGACTTCTATTCCTCCGCCATAACGGCCACCGAACATCTGATAGGACATAAGTTCTGCAGCGTGGACATGCTCTACGGCGGCCCGGAGGAGGATCGAACCGATGATCGCGTGCGAGGTTGGTATGCAGCCCATCAGAACAACAATCTGCCTGCTGGCCGCATTATTCGGTCCTACTTCACTCGCGAGGGAGGGTATAGGGCGACGCTCAGGCTTCTGGACAGCGACCACCAGCCCGAGGCCATTTTCGCCGGTTCCGACATGGAGGCCATGGGTGCTCTTCGGGCTCTTCATGAGCGCGGGCTGCGCATTCCCGAGGACGTGGCCATCGTCTCCTTCGACGGCACCGTCGACTCCCTCTACACCTGGCCGCAACTGACCACCATGCAGCAGGACACCCAGAAAATCGCCGCCTGTGCCATGAATGCGGCCTTGGATCCGGACCAGGTCCCTGACGTACAACTGATCAAGGCGGATCTGGTCATCCGTCACTCCTGCGGCTGCTGATACGGCAAACTAATCAAACCGTATAAGGTCCGGACAATATCCATAGTTTTTCATCAATGCAGACCTGCAACATATATCAGAAAAGGCGCTGGCATCATCGCCACAAAGGCAGTGACACCAGCGCCTTCTCAGACTCTGTTCAGGCTCGAACCCAGGGTCAGGCCCCGATCAGGTCCAGCATTTCAGGAACGGACTTCTTGCCGAACTCCACGGTCTCCTGGCCATCCTTGCGGATCACGATGCAGGGGACGCTCATGACCTGGTACTGGTCCTTGAGCTCGGGGAAGTGGGCCAGGTCGTAGGCCTCGGCGCGCACCTTGCCGTTCTGGGCCGCCACGCGCTGGGCGGACAGGACCGTGGTCGGGCACATGGTGCAGGTCAGGGAGACCAGCATCATCACGTCCACCTGGTCCTTGATGGCATCGATACGGTCCGAGGTGGGCTGATCCACCTGCTGGCCGGGGCCCGCCGCATTGTAGAGGGCCAGGACGAAGGAGTTGAACTCGTGGCCGCTGGGCACGCCATGGAAGGCCAACCCGGTCGGATGGGAGACGCCCTGATCGTCCAACCGGCAGATGCGCACACTGGGGCGGGCATCAGGCAGGTCGCCGGCGGGATCGTAATCCTTGCCGTCTTCCTCCGTGCGGGAGTCGACCCTGGAGGTCAGCTTGCCATCGGAGAGCCCGACCAGCTCGTCCACGAAGGCTTCCAGCTCCTTGGAGACCTGGCTGCCGTCCAGATCCAGGGCCAACTCCAGCTTTCCGGTCATCTTGCCGAAGACCATGTCCAGCTGCTTGCGGATGTCCGGCCCGAAGAAGCCGGAGGTCTTGGCCGGGGCCTGGTCGTGCTCCTGGGCCACAGGCGCGGGCGAGGTGCCCGAGGCCAGGGCGGAGTTCTCGGCCTGCCGCTCGGAGCGGGCGTAGGGGGAATCCTCGGGACGCGGCGGCACCAGGCCGGTCTTGTCCGACATGTTGGAGGCGTAGCGCTCCAGCTCCACGGCGGCCACAGCCCCATCGGAGGTGGCGGTGATGACCTGGCGCAGGTTCTTGACCCGCAGATCCCCGGCGGCGTAGATGCCCGGCACCGAGGTCTCCAGGTAGTCGTGGGTCAGCACGTAGCCGTGGTCATCCAGATCCACAACGCCCTTGAGCATACCGGTCTGGGGCACGTAGCCGGCAAAGACGAAGACGCCGAAGGTGCCGCCGTCCTGGGGCTTCCAAGTGGTGGTCTGCCCGCTCTTTCGGTCCAAAATGGTGGCCTCGACCAGCCCGCCGGGGCCAGCGGAGACCCCCTTGAGCTCAGTGGAGTAGTGAATCTCGATCTTGTCGTTGTCCCGGGCCTCGTCAGCCACGGCGGCGTCGCAGGTGAAGTCCTCCTCGCGCACCAGCAGGGTCACCTTGGTGGCGTACTTGGTCAGGAAGACCGACTCTTCAGCTGCCGCGAACCCACCGCCTACCACCAGGACCTCGCGCCCGGTGAAGAACTCGCCGTCGCAGGTGGCGCAGTAGGCCACGCCGCGGCCCGCGTACTCCTGCTCGCCCTGGAAGCCTATCTTGCGGGGGCTGGCGCCTGTGGCGATCAGGATGCCGAAGGTGCGCAGGTCGCCCCGGGAGGTGTGGACCACCTTGATGTCGCCCTGGGCCTCGATGCCAGTGGCCTCGGCGCTCATGAACTCGGCTCCGAAGTTCTGGGCCTGCTGGCGCATGGTCTCGGTCAGCTTGCGGCCGTCGGTGCTGGCCACGCCCGGGTAGTTGACCACGTCGGCCGTGATGGTGATCTGGCCGCCGAAGTCCTCTTTCTCCAGGATCAATGTGCGATACCGCGCCCGGGCCAGATAGAGTCCTGCGCTCAGGCCTGCAGGGCCGCCGCCGATGACGACCACGTCATAAAGATTCTTGTCTTCCGTCATGAATGCCTCTTCCGAAGGAATGCACGGATGTGCTGTTTTGGATGCTGGTCGTGAATACAGAAAAGGGAACCCGCCCTGGTCGCTTCCGATCGGCGAGTTCCCGATGTTGGCAGCTGCGGATCAGAGCTGGCCGACCAGATCCAGGCTGGGCTCGATGGTGTCCTCGCCGGGCTCCCACTTGGCAGGGCAGACCTGATCGCCGTGCTCGTAGACGAACTGGGAGGCCTGGACGCGGCGCAGCAGCTCGTCGGCGTTGCGGCCCACATTGGAGGAGATGACCTCGTAGGCCACGACCTTGCCCTCAGGAGTCAGAATGAAGTCGCCACGCTCGGCCTTGCCCTCGGCCTCGTTGTAGGTCTGCAGGTCCTTGGCCAGGGTTGCGGTCGGATCGGCCAGCATGGGGTACTGGACCTTGGCGATCTTGTCGTTGGCCTCGTGCCAGGCCTTGTGGACGAACTCGGTGTCGCAGGAGACGGAGTAGATCTCGCAGCCGATCTTCTTGAAGTCCTCGTACTTGCTGGCCAGATCCTCCAGCTCGGTGGGGCAGACGAAGCTGAAGTCCGCAGGGTAGAAGAAGAGCAGGGACCAGTGGCCCAGCAGATCCTTCTTTGAGACCGGGAAGGTCTTGTTATCCTGGTAGGCCTGCGTGGTGAACTCAGTCAATTCGTGCTGAAGCTGTGACATGAAAAAAATCCTTTCGGGAGCATTGGGAACGTCGGCCTGAAGCCGAACCTGTCTCCGTATTTCATGCTAGTCAGGAAGCACTGTATGGGGAAGACGGAGGTTCGCCGCTGGGGTGTGACATAGGGCACATGGGGCGCCCATACCCTAGCATTGGAGGCATGGCATTATGGCTGAACATCCTGCTCATTCTCTTCTTCCTCCTGCTCGGTTCCGTCTTCTCTGGGACTGAACTGGCGCTGGTCTCCCTGCGAGGCTCGCAGCTGGAGCAAATGGAGCAGCAGGACGCGCGCGGCGCCCGGGTGGCCCGCATTGCCCGCGACCCCAATACCTTTCTTTCCGCCGTGCAGATCGGCGTGACGCTGACGGGCTTCCTCTCTGCCTCCTTCGGCGCATCGTCAATCGCCCCCTACGTGGTGCCCGTCCTGACCGGGTGGGGCGTGCACGAGGGTCTAGCCGGCACCTTGACCACGGTGATCCTGACCCTGATCATCTCCTACTGCTCAATCGTCATCTCCGAGTTGGTGCCCAAGCGGATCGCCATGCAGCGCACCGAGGCCATCGCCAGGGCCGTCGTTCCGGCCATCGACGTCTTCACTACCCTGTGCAGACCGCTGATCTGGCTGATAGGCAAGAACACCGACCTCATCGTGCGCATCCTGGGCTTCGACCCCCAGCAGACCGACACCGAGGTCAGCGACGACGAGCTGCGGATGCTGGTCTCCTCCAACACCAACCTGAGCAAGGACGAGCGGATGATTCTGGGCGATGTCTTCGATGCCTCAGAGACCAGCGTGGCCGAGGTCATGCGCCCCAGGGCCGACGTGGTCTTTATCGCCGGGGACATGCCGCTGCAGGAGGCGGTCGAATTCGTGCACGACGAGCCCTACTCGCGCTACCCGGTGACCGGACGCGACTTCGACGATGTGCTGGGCTTCGTCCACGTTCGCGATCTGATGGACGTGCGCAATCCCCAGGCCAAGACCGTGGCCGACGTGACCAGGCCCGGCATCGCCCTGCCCGGCACCTCCAAGCTCCTGCCCAGCCTGGAGAAGCTGCGCAAGAAGGGCATCCACCTGGCCGTGGTCATCGACGAGTACGGTGGCACCGACGGCATCGTCACCCTGGAGGACATGACCGAGGAGCTGGTGGGCGACATCCGCGACGAGTACGACCTGCCCGAGGAGCAGAACCCAGCCCATCCCCAGGCAACCGCCTTCGTCAACGGAGTTGCCACGGTCGACGGTGGCATGACCATCGAGGACTTCGCGGACCTGACCGGAATCGAGCTGGAGGATGGCCCCTACGAGACCCTGGCTGGCTACTTCCTGGCCCAGACCGGACGGATGGGGCAGGTGGGCGACGTAATCCACTCCGACGACGGGTATGACATGGTGGTGACCAAGGTGGACGGGCGGCGCATCGAGACCATCGAGGTCAGGCGACGCCAGGAGGCCGAGGACCAGGCTGGCGATGATGATAAAGACGATATTGTGACCGAAGCCTAGCTGTCTCATCCAGCCGGTGACCGCTCCCACGCCAGTCAAGGAAAAATGACTGTCAGCGTAGCCGATGGTCCGTGAATGATTTCACTGGTTGATTCCCGCAAAATCCAAGCGTTTCCTTGCTTTTTCCTCTAGTCTGGAGATACAAGGTCGGGCTGACCCGACCACAGGCATAATTTCATATTTAAGGAGTGGTTATGGCATTGAACTTCACTGTACCAGGACTCGACGAAGCGACCAGCGAGAAGGTCGTCGCCATCCTGCAGAGCCGTCTGAGCCAGGAACAGGAGACCGCCCTGATCCTCAAGCACGCCCATTGGAACATGAAGGGCAAGGAATTCATCGGCATTCACGAGATGATGGACCCCGAGGTCGATTCGGTGCTGAACATGGCCGACGAGACCGCAGAGCGCATCGCCACCTTGGGCGGTTCCCCCGCCGGACGGCCCGACGACATCATGAAGAACCGCGACTGGGATGGCATCACCATGACCGGCCGCCAGGATGCCCTGGACTACCTGAAGGCCCTGGATACCTACTACACCACCTTCATCAAGCGCGACCGCGAGGCCATCAAGGAGCTGGACGACCTGGACGTCATCAGCTCCAACATCGTGCAGGACCATGTGCAGGAGCTGGAGCACTTCCAGTGGTTCATGCGCAGCCACCTGTTCTGAGTTTGTTGAGTTGCTGAGTTCTGAGAGCTCGTCACCGCTCCGATAAGCGGTATGCCAGCGGCCCTGCATCGTGAAAGGTGCAGGGCCGCTGGCATTTTCTCTGACCGAGATAGACTGCTGTGCTTCAGGATAGAATTGGAACTTGGGAGACGGCCGGATGCCGCCTCATGCCGGGAAGACTGGTCGGCCATGGAAGACTGAACCCTATCCGCCCGACCAGGAGCATCATGCCGCTCACGCCTGCATTCCCAGCATTCTCTGTCAATCCACGTCGTCAGGATTACGACGATTCGAATTCGCAACAGAATCTCAAACCTTTCCATCCCAGGCTGTCGGATTCCCGGTCATCAGACCCCCAACCGAATCCCGGACCGTCGGATTTCAAATCATCGAATGCCCAACCATCAAATCCGCAGCGTGGGCGGGGTGGATCTGACAGGGACCGGCACAACCGACTCCACCCTTCAAACTTCTTCGCCTCCCTGTCATCCTTGGCTGAAAACGATCGGATCACCGGGCTATTCATGATGGCCTGCGCCCTGGCCGGGCTGATCCTGGCCAATCTTCCAGAGACCGGGCCGGGTCTGAACGCTCTTGCCGCTTGGATTCCTCTGGACCTGCCCGGTGGACTGAACCTCTCCCTCAAGGACTGGATACAGGACGGGCTGCTGACCATATTCTTCCTGACCATGGGTCTTGACCTGCGCCAGGAGGCTGCCACAGGCACTCTGCGCGACCACAAACAGGTCCTGCTACCCATGCTGGCCGCTTTGGGCGGCGTAGCCGTGCCGATTCTGATCTACTGCCTACTCAACCTGGGCTCCCCTGCCGGGTTGCGTGGCTGGGCTGTCCCAACGGCCACCGATGTAGCCTTCTCCCTGGCGGCTCTGCAACTGCTCCTGCCCAAGGCCGGGCCCGCCCTGCAGGCCTTTTTGATGACGCTGGCCATCTTCGACGATCTGATCGGCGTCCTGCTGATCGCCTTGGGCTACTCCAGCTTGGGACAACCGAGCTGGCTGCTTGCCTGCCTGGCCGGCCTTGTGGTCTGGGCCTTGCTGGTCCGAGTGGTGAGCCGTTCCGCTCAGATTTGGCGACCCCTGGTACCTCTCTGCTTGTTGGGCGCCCTTGGGGGCGGTCTGCTGACTTGGTACAGCCTCTTCAAGACTGGAATCCACCCGGTGCTGGCGGGAGTTGCAATGGGGCTATTGACTCCTGTCGCCAGGTCGAAGGCGGCTGAAGCGGAAGCACCAGAAGCGGAAGAGTCTTCGGTCAGTACCGCGCCGAATTTAACTGAGCCAACCGAGCATAGGCCAACCGATACAAAACCATCCGGTACCGAGCCGACCGAGACCCATCCACCAGTGACCAGTCAAGCCAATACCAAACCAGCTGGGTTTGAACCAACTGAGATTGAGCCAAACCACAACCCGACGCTATCACCGGCTGAACGGCTGGACCACTTCCTGACCCCTTTGAGCGCCCTGGTGGTCCTGCCCGTGTTCGCCTTTTTCTCGCTGTCCATCTCCCTGGATCAGCTGGGACCCGGACTGCTGACGGACCGGGTCTTTTGGGGCGCCACTCTGGGACTGGCCTTGGGCAAGCCCCTGGGGATTATAACCATGCTGGTCCTGGCAGGTCATCTGGGACTGCGACGACCTGCCGGCTCCACGACCGGGAACTTGATCGGCCTCTGCCAGCTCTGCGGGATCGGCTTCACCATGTCCTTCCTGATCGCCAACCTGGCTTTCGCCGGATCCCCGCACCTGGAATCAGCCTTGCTGGGCGTGCTGGCGGGGTCAATCCTGTCCGTGCTCATCGTGGCCGTCGGCACCATTCCCGGTCGACTGCGGTCCGCCAGGCACGTCTCATCCTGACTGCAGGACTCATCCCTCTGCCAGACTCAGCCCGTGCCAGAATCATCCCATGCCAGTCTTCGTTTCCTACGGAATCGCCCCCCAACCAGACTCAGCTGCGGCGGTAGAGCTTGGTGTAGGAGCCCTCGGCCCGGGGACGTACCACGATTTGGTCGATGTCCACAGTGTCGGGCTGCTCCAGGGCCCAGGTGACGCATCCGGCGATGTCGTCGGCGGTCAGCGGGTCGGGCACCCCGGCGTAGACCGCGTCAGCCCGGTCGCTGTCCCCACCGAACCGCTTCAACGAGAACTCGTCAGTGTGGACCAGTCCCGGGGCGATGTCTACCACGCGCACTGGCTGACCGATCAGCTCCAGCCGCAGAATACGGGCCATGACCCGTTCCGCCGCCTTGGAGGCGCAGTATCCGCCACCGCCCTCGTAGGGTTCGATGCCTGCCGTCGAGGAGATGACCAGGACCGTGCCCTCCGACTCTTTCAGGGCCGGGAGCAGCTTCTGTATGACCCGCAGGGTACCGATGACGTTCAGCTCATACATGCCGCGCCAATCGTCCAGGCTGGAGGTGGCCACCGGGTCCTTGCCGAAGGCCGCGCCGGCGCAGTTGACCAGAGCTTTGACCGGCCCGCCCTTGAGCACAGCATCGACGGCAGCCTGGGTGGAGTCCTCGTCGGTCACGTCGCAGACCTCATAGGTAAAGTTTTGACCCAGCTGGTCGGCCAAAGCCTTGAGATTGTCTTCGCGTCGGGCCAGGCCGACCACCTTCCAGCCCTTGTCCACCAAGGCACGCGCACTGGCCTGGCCGATGCCGCTGGAGGCGCCGGTCACCACGGCGCGCTTGATTGTCTTCTTGGATTCCGTCATTGCAACTGCTCCTTCATGATCTATTGTCCCGGATCGGCTCCACACGCGCCTCCGAGTCGCAGGGAGCCTGCCTAACTGCTGCAGGATCGCCCCTCTTCTTTAACGCTAGCGCACCAGCATGGGTTGCGGCAGTCTTCCTTTGGTCTTGGATGACAAATGTGGTGCATTACACCAGACTTGAGTAGGGCCAGAACGAATCAAAGGCAGATTTAGGTTGAGTCAGAACAGAGCAAAGTGAGATCGGGCTGAATCAGACCATATAGTCGGTCTAGATCGGGATAGACAAGACGATCAAAAACCGATTCAACTTCGCACCAGATGGCCTAGCGAGGGTTTGGTCACGAAATCTTCAGCACGGATGATGCCGCAGGTTCGTAATTTACAAGCTCCCCGTCCACAAGTTCAGCACTCATGAGGATTTTACGGCTCCGGAAGTCATGAATCTCGAAGTCATGACATCAGACGTCTAAGCTTCGTGAGTCACAAAGCCAGATAGCGGTTGAGTCGACGACGGCGCTCGGTCCAGTCGGGCATATAGCGATCCATTCGCGCGCGGAAGCCGGGGCCGTGACCGTGCTCGTAGAGGTGAGTCAGCTCGTGAACCAGCACGTACTCCAGCAGGTCAGGATCCAGCCAGGCCAGGTCGGTGTTGAGCCGGATGCTGTCAGTGGCAGGGGTGCAGGAGCCCCAGCGGGTTTTCATCTTCCGCAGACTGATGCGCTCAGGCCGACGGCCCACCACAGGGACCCACCGATCAAGCAGGGTCGGCAGCCTCTCCTGGAGAATTCTCTGGGCTTCAGCCTCGGATCGGTCCGGCGACAGCTGACCATCGGCTCCGGGTTGGGCGTAGACATCGCGCGAACGGGCCAGACGTTCTCTAGTGGTTGCGATCCAGCGGCGCTTGCCGTCGATAAAGGCGCGAATCCGGTCATCGCTAAGCGTCAGAGGCGCCGTCACTTCCAGATGGCCGTCAGGCGGTTTGACCCGCAGATAGACGTTGGCAATCCGCTTTCTGATGACCAGAACAGTCTCGCCACCGACCTCCAGCCGCTCCGACCGGACTGGTTCCGCACGCCGTTTCCGCCTCATGACCCCCATTCTTCCGCCAAGACGCGACGCGACGCCGCCGAGATTGACTTGAGGGGACACTATGGTAAGCTATCCATTTGTGTGATTCTTCGGTCACACGGCATGGGCCTGTAGCTCAGCTGGTTAGAGCGCATCCCTGATAAGGATGAGGTCGGAGGTTCAAGTCCTCCCAGGCCCACGCATTCTTGCGCGGTTGAAGTTCTTTTCACATTTACGGGGCTATGGCGCAGCTGGTAGCGCATCTGCTTTGCAAGCAGAGGGTCGCCGGTTCGAATCCGGCTAGCTCCACAGATAGGGATTCCCGAGGCTTTCGAGGTTTTTTACATCATTTTTGGCAAATATCGACTATCCAACTACGACTACTACAGCGTGGATGACACTGATCCAGTGGGGTGGACACTCTAGCAGCTGAAGCTCATACAACCGAATGTATGACCACACCCCGCCGAATCATTCTATGTAAAGAGAACTTTCAGCAATACTGCCAGCAGGAACAGAGAAATTAATTATAAAAGCCTGCAATCACTATTGAGTTACACAGTCGGTTTCAACACTGATGAAGAAGGAAATGGTCAAAACTCTTGCTCTCCGATAAAATAACTACCTTAAACCGGTAACTGAGTAGGATTCACTTAACTGAAAAAGGCTGAGGGATAAAATGCAATCTTCCGCTTTGATGCGGCTGGTCACTTTCAGCTTTAATGTATTCCGAGAACGCTCGCGAAATACGAATAATGCATGCAAGAGTATTCCTTAAGTGGATGCACTCCGAATTCCCCTGATAATACTGCTCGTAATTCTTGCATATTCTTTGTTCTAGATCTAACATCAATTTTGCTGCTATGCGTCGTATGGGCATACTGTTACAGACTATAAGAAACATGCACAAGAAACTTGAATAGTCATAGACAAGTTGCGACTTCTTAATCGTACTCGGAATAGGCGCCGGGGGGTTATCCATTTGGAACAAATCGCACAAACATCCATCAACAAACTCAGTCTGAGGCACATGGCCCTGCTTGTTTGTCCTATCCACATCCAACAGTAACGGGGCACTATGCGATACCGCATTTCGCAACCTACGGAAGTTGCCAAAAAATTTTGTAGCATTGTCTCTCAGATGTAATGACTCCAGATACTTCATGTATGAATCAATCAAATCACCCAGATTGAAGCATTCCCATAAGTTCCATATTTCTGGGTCAGGGAAATATTTGCGAACCATAGCATCTGAATAAGGAGAATATTTAAGCTTAATTCCTGTCTTGCCAGGCCTGCCATCGTGCTGATTTCGATAGCCAGTCTTTTCATCAAATACAAAGCGATCATTTGGATCAACCAACTTTGCAATTCGTCTGCCGTCAAGCTCAGAATTTGACATCAATAAATTATTGAATCGCACTTTCAAATCATGTTCCGCGTTTGCTACCAAATATTCCAGTGCCATCCTGAGTTCATAGTCAATGACAGCTAAATCCTTGAGCACAGCGAAATCGAGATTCTTATACTTCCCGTCATCGTGCTTGTTGAAATTAGAAGCATATCGCTTAATCCGAAATAGGTAGGTGTTCGCAGATAGGTATGCTTTAGCAGATTCCTCATTGCAGATATCGAATACGATGCCATCGTTTCGCAAATTAGCAATTTGAAAATCGAGGCTTTTAGCCAGACACGTGCGCTTTGAAATGTCCACATTGGCCCCCGCAGCTAAACTAATGGGGCATCCGCTTCGAAAAGCGCTGCCCCATTAGTGAAGAGCTGGCCAATGTGACCAACCCCCTTTTGACTTTGTACCTACAATGTTAATTACATATAAGCATCTGTCAATTTATTTCGTGCGTGTTGAAAATATAGTTTTGACGCAGACAAAGGCTAGATTTTTCTGTTTTTCCAAGGACTTATCAGGTGCTGCTGAGTCTGTTTTCTGAAGTTATGGATACCGAGTAATTTTCATAATATTTAAAACTTATCGGTTATCGTTTCAACATAACAGCGGCAACAAAGTACGCAATATAAAGATAAAATTACTAAACATCTAGTCTTTGCTGTTCACGGAGATCAGAGTAGTTATATAAGTGCTGCTTTCATAGTCAAACTTACTGATTCTGCACTCGATAGAAACATAGAAACCTGCATTAACACCGTTAAGCTCGGCGAGCATGGTCTTCTGCTCATCCGGTGTCAGCTTGCGGATGCCGATTCCTGTGTATCCCCAGATGGTGGCGAAGATCACGCCAGTCCAACAGAGGATTGCCCAAGGCATTAGGAGAGCGTAGGTACGCCCAAGGTAGCCGCCATATTGGTGCCAGCAGCAGTCAAGGGCAGGATCGGCTCGAATATGGTACCCGAATCCTCTATGCCTCGCCCGAGATTGCAAGGATGCGAGCCTCAGCAGCTCGCCAGGCAGCAGGAGGGAGACCTGGCCGTTGTAGGGGTGGATATTAGTCAGGATGCCGGTCAGCAGGGTGACGACAATCTATGAGCCAGTGCTCTTTCTGATCTTTAGCAGAGACTCCACAATCTTGTTCAAAGCCCCGGAGGCCGAAAGCACCCATGCGAAGGGCAGGGTACAGAACGCAATCAGGAGGGTCATCATGCTCTCCATGCCTCCCCTGTTCAGCAGACTGGTGACATCCTTGGCTGCGGGACCCAAGTTGAAACCCTTGGGAAGCACAGAGGTGTCGAATCGGTTGCCGATGGCGTTGAATGCGTTTGCGAAGGAGAAATGCTGGATGACGACGGCATTGAACATGGCCACCACCGACGAGAGCAGCATGACCGGAATAGTTGGCTTCCTCCACGCTGACCCAATCAGGATGCTCAGGAGAGGTATAAAAGCAGCATGAGCACGTTCCAGGTGATGGCCTGTGAAAGCGTGTTGTTCGTCTCAGCGGCCTTGTCAAAGCCGCTGCCACCTGTGGACTGGACCCCATGGCCCGCCACGAACATAATTATCGCTGACACTAAACAGGGAGGGGAACGTGGTCCACAACAGGTGCTTCATATGTGTGAACACATTCCCATAGGGGATGGCAGCAGCCAGGTTAGTCTCCAGACAGAGGGACAGCTTGTCTCCGAAACAGGCGCTGCTGACCAAAGCTAACATCCACCTATTAATTAGTTATGTGAATCAGTAAAGCGATAACTTTACTTATGCACTAAAAGACCTCGACTTTATCAAACGGAATCGTCCGCCTTTCAGCTGTTCTAAGACAGCTAAGCTCCGTGAACCTCACTTATGCGAAACCTTGTCGAAATACCACCACCCCGAATGAGAGCAGACTCCTATTTGGCTGAACCACTTTTCTCAGAACTGACTCCAATCGGGCTTCCCATTTGCACAGTCGGTAGACGGAATCGCTGCCGGAATCACCCGTTGAAATGGACCAGCGCCGGATCAAATTACGTCGATAACACTACGAGCAGCAATTCGAAGTGACACTATGAATTGCACCTCGAATTGCACCTCTTCTCTATGAAATGTTCAGGCGGGGATAAGCTTGCCGTTTTGCAGCGTCAGCAGACGGTCAACCCTGGCAAGGACCGAGGGACGATGGGAGACGATCAGACAGGTACGGTCGCCTTTCCGCTCAATCAGCCTGGTCAGAACTCTGCCCTCCAAGAGAGCATCCATATTGCTGGTGGGCTCATCCAAAAGCATGAATGGCGCCGAGCTCAAAAAGGCGCGAGCCAGAGCCACCCTTTGCCGCTGTCCCTCGGACAGGTCCGAGCCGTTGTCAGCAAGCAGATGATCCAAGCCGTCGGGTAGCTGGTCGATCAGATCATCCAGGCAGGCATCATGAGCCGCCTGCTCAATATCCTCTCTGCTGGCATCGGGCCGGGCCAGAGCGATGTTATCCGCCAATGTGAGGCTGAATATATAAGTGTCCTGGCTCACCAGAGTCTGCTGGGCACGCAGATCAGCGGTGCGGATGGTCTCGATCGGCAGGTCGGAAACGGTCAGATCCCCGCCGCTTCGCTCCTGGAACCGCATCAGCAGGTCGATCAAGGTGGACTTGCCAACCCCGTTGGCGCCTTGGATGCCAATCAACTCGCCAGGTTTGATGGAAAGATCCAGATTATCCAAAACCGCGATTCGACCGCCATGTTTACCTGGGTCAGTCTTGCCCGTGTCAGTCTTGACAGCGTAGGAGAAGGAAACCACCTTGGCCTCCTCTCCAGTGAACTCCGCCAGGTGATTCCCATGACCGGATTCCACCTCGCGCACAGGCGGCTCCTTGTCCAAAAGCGAGAAGACCCGCCGAGCAGCAGCCAGAGTAGGCTGCAGGCCAGCTCCGAGCCGAGCCACAGGTATCAAGGGAGCAAAGGAAGAGAGGAAACCGACCAGTCCGATCATTCCCCGTGCAGGATCCACCAACCCTGCCGAACCTAAGTGGCAGGCCATCAGAGTGAAGACTCCAGCGCAGATCAGAGTGACCACGTTGGTGACCAGATCGTTGGCAATAGTCCGCCCAGAGGTGCGGCCCCGCGCATCCAACATCTGGCCCGTAGCGGCTCCCACCCGACGGCGAGTGTTCTCTAGAGCGCCCAACCCCGCCAGCTCTGTGCGGCCCTGCAGGGTCTCCAGAAGAAGGGAATGCAGGTTGGCTTGGGCCGTCCGCTCCTTCATGGCCATCTTGAAAGTGGGCCGTGCGCTCAGGATAGGAATGAGCAGACCGACGATCAGATAGGAGACCAAGGCTGCCAGGCCCATCCAGGGCGAGAGCCAGGTGAACAGGGCCAAATTGGCCAGAGAGGTCACCAGGGCGATGGCGATGGGCGAAAGCGTATGGGCGTAGAAAATCTCCAGCAGCTCGATGTCGTTGGTGATCACCGTCACCATGTCCCCGCGCGCCTGATCGCGCAGGCCGGCCGGGGCCAGGGATCGCATCTTGTCGAAGACCGTCGTGCGAATGTCACGGAGCATGCTGAAGGCCATCTCGTGGTTGTAGTACTGCTCCCCATAGGCCATGACCCCCCGGCTGAGAGCAGTCAGAACCGCCACCAGGGCCCAGACGACCCACTGGCCATTCAACGGGGGCCAGTCTGTAACCAGGCCAATCAGGGCCGCTGCAGCTGCCATCATGCTCCAGACCGCGAAGAGGTGGCCCAGGCTGCCGCAGAGGATGGCCTTGCCCTCCGTACCGGCCAGAGGCTTCATCAGCCGGGCCATACGGCGCATCATCGTCAGATTGCCGGTCGTCTGCTGCATGTCGTCACTCCCCGTCCTCATACTGGGCCTGCTCCTTCCACTGGGCCGCAAATCCGCCCCCGGCATCCATCAAATCACGGAAGCCGCCGCTTTCCGCCAGACGGCCCCCCTGCAAGAAGAGGATGGAATCGGCATTGCGAACCCCGGCCAGGCGGTGGGTGATGGTCAGGACCAGGGACTCCTTGCCCAACGCATCCATCAAAGCAGCCAGAGTGGCATCATGCTCGCGATCCACGGCGCTGGTGGCCTCGTCGAAGATATAAAACGGAGATCGCCGCAGGAGCCCACGGGCAATGGACAGGCGCTGCCGCTGCCCTCCGGATAGGTTGCCTCCCTCGGGGTCGATAGGGGCGTCCAGTCCGCCCTTGCTCTGGACAAGACTGGTCAGGCCGACCTGGTCCAGCGCATCCTGCAGCTCCCAATCCGAGTAGCCCAGTCCGGCCGGGTCCAGATTCGACCTGATGGTCCCGGTGAAGAAGTGATCGGTTCCCCGAACCACGGTCTGTAGGCCGACCAGATCCTCGCGCGACAGGTCGCTGATCTGGCGCCCGCCAATGGACAGCTCTCCGGCATACCCCTGAAGGCGCCCGGACAGCAGGCCCGCCAAGGTGCTCTTGCCGGAGCCCGAAGCGCCGACCAAGCCCACATGTCCCTTGGCAGGCAAGTCGAAGTTCAGATCGGTCAGGGCCTGGAAGCCGTCAGGATAGGTGTAGGTCAAATCGCGAGCGCTGATGCCCAGCGAATCATCGCCAGACATATCCGTCTGATCTGCCTGCTGCGAGCTCGATCGCGCCGAACCAGTATTCTGCCTCATCGCATTGGCAGAACCCGATGCAAGGATTTGAACAGCACCCAAAACAGGTTTCGACGCAGATGTCCGTGCAGGCATTTGGACAGCATCCGAAACAGGTTCCAAAGCAGATTCCGATGCAGGCTGCAAAGCAGGCTTCGAGGCGGATTCCGAGTCCGACTGCCGAACTGCTTCCTCAGATGCTTCGAGACTCGTTTCTGGATCCACTTCCTTGGATGCTTCCGGAATCGTTGCCGGAGCAACTTCCGACGCCACTTTCTTACGTAACTCGGGAGCCGTCCCTGGAGCCGCCGACTTCTCGTCGCCCCCCTGCCGCGCCTGAAGGATATCGTCAATGGCCTTGCCCTGCTTGATGGCGACCATGCCGGAATGCATCATGTAGACCAGCTGGCGCTCAGGTGCAAAGAGCCGGACTCCAGCCAAAGCGACGACCAGGCAGGACAGCACTCGAGCGGGCCCGCCCTGCCCGATCAGGACCGTCGCTGCAACCGCCAGGATGAGGCTGGTGTAGATGACCACGTCGGCCTTGATCAGCGAGCGCAGCTGGCCGCCAAGGACCCCCATGGTTATCCGGCGGAACCCTTCGGACTCCTCGGCCAGATCGTCGGCCTGCCGCTGGTCTGCACCGAATATCTTCAAGGTGTTGAGCCCCCTCAGGGCATGCTCAAAGTGGACCCCGACCTTGTCGTACTTGCGCAGTTGACCCAGCTGAATCTTGATGTTCTCGCCCATAGTGGGCTTGGAAGCCAGGGGCAGGGCCACCATACCGATCACGACGATCCCCGCAGCCAGCGGGCTGACAGGCAGGAGGACGGCCAGGGCCACGACCAGCATCAGCGCGGTCTGGACCAGGGCCGGAATGTAGGCCGTGAAGTAGGAGACGACCGACTTGATCCCCTCGGTCGAAAGTCTGGCCAGGGTCTGCGCCGGAACGCCCAGGTCGTCCTCCTGCTTGTTGGGGTCGAACACGGATAGGTACAGAGCCTGGGAGAGCGCCTTGCCCATCCCATCAGTCAGCCTGGCGCTGACGGACTTGGCGACCGCCTGGGTCAGGAACCGAACCAGGATCAGCCCGCCTATCAAGACCGCCAGAGGCCCGGGCCGATTAGGCACCCAGGCAAGGGCATGAGGAACAGCCAGGCCAAGAGAGCGGCCCACGGCCGCGATGGCCACCGGCAGGAGGAGAATCTCCGCCAGCGCGCCGATCGTCTGCAGGAGGGCCAACATAAGGCTGGCGCCCATCCTGGCTCCCGGTAGATGAAGTAGTCGCTTGCTGATCATGCCTGTCCTCCGTGCCGCCTTTCTGATACGCCCCTCTCAGTGGACACTAACAAAATCCTCGCGCGCCAGGCAATACCCTGATTGTGAAGCACTGGCAAGAGACATAAAAAAATATCATTTACTTTCCCTCCCGGCCCTCCTAAACTTGACGGCACAACCTGAAATCGGCGGATATGGCCTAGGGCCGAGCGACCGCCACCCGGATGGGAGCGATCCTTTATGAAAGCACTGAAGACAAAAGACCTGGTCAACGTCGGCATTTTCACGGCCCTCTACTTCGTCAGCATGGCGGTGGGCAACTTCATCACCGTCTTCCTGGCTGGCCTGGTCATGCCCGGTCTGTCCTCCCTCTTCATCCCCGCTGTGGTGGGGCTGGTCTCCGGCCCGGTCTACATGCTGATGATCCGCCGGGTGCCCAGGTTCGGGGCCATCACCATCGTCGGCGTCATCATGGGCCTCTTCCTACTGGTCTTCGGTCACTTCGCCCTCTCCTTCATCCCCTACGCCTTCTGCGGCCTGCTGGCCGATCTGGTTCAGTCCTCCCTCAGGGAGAGCCGTCCCAACCTGGCCCGATATCTGAGCTACGTCATCCTCACCTTCGGCTGCACCGGCCCCGTCCTACCCCTCTGGTTCATGAAGGACGCCTACGTGGCCAGCCTGGTCCGCCGCGGCAAGAGCCAGGAGTACATCGACGGGGTCTTCGCGCCCATCACCGGAGCCACCTTCCTGGTCTGCATTCTGGCCACCCTGGTCGGCGCCCTGCTCGGTGCATGGATAGGCGCTAGGATCGTCGACCGGCATTTCAACCGGATACCCGCCAAGCAATGAGGCCCATCTCCATCTACACCAGATTCCTGCTGGTCATCTTCGCCAACGCCCTGATCTTCGTCACCCTCCCCACTCCGCTGGTCCTGGCCATCAACATCTACTTCTGCAGCTTCCAGGTCATCGTGGGCAGAGTGAGGAAGGGCCAGGCCTGGCTTATGGTCTGTCTGGTCTTCGCTCTGGGCGCCTCCCTGGCCATGGTCTTCCCCGAGAATCTGCCGGGGCATTACCTGCTCTTTCTCTTCGTCGGCGTGGGCAGGATCCTCCCCCTGGTGTTGGTGGCGGCCTTCATGATGGGCACCACCAAGGTCTCGGAGCTGGTCTACCTGCTGCGCAAGATCCACGCCCCCCAGTGGCTGGTCATCCCCGTCAGCGTCCTCTTCCGTTTCTTCCCGACCGTCAGGCACGACTATGCCCAGATCAGACGGGCCATGAAGTTCAGGGGGATCGCGGTCACCACCGGGGACATGGTACGGCATCCGATGCGAACCATGGAGTACATCTACGTCCCCCTGCTCAATAACGCCACCAATGTGGCCTCCGATCTGACCTCGGCCGCCCTGACCAGGGGGATCGGCGACCCCGGGCCCAAGACCTCCATCCAACGGATTGCCTTCACCGGACTGGATGCGCTCATGTGCGCCCTGGGTCTGGTCCTTATGGGATGTGGAGCCTATGTTGCAATGTTCCAGGCTTAGCTTCACCTACGAGGGCGCCAGCCAGCCTTCACTCAAGGCGGTTTCCTGCCGGATGGGCCAAGGACGGCTTACCGTGGTCACCGGGCCAAGCGGTTGCGGCAAGACCACCCTGTCCAGGGTCATCAACGGCCTGATTCCCGAACTCTACGAGGGCAAGCTGGAGGGAGAGTGCCTGATCGGTGGCGAGCCCACCACGGCCCGGCCCATCTACCGGCTTTCGGAGCAGGTGGGGTCGGTCTTCCAGAACCCCAAGACGCAGTTCTTCACCACCGATGTCCGCAGCGAGCTGGCCTTCCCCCTGGAGAACACCGGGGTCCAGCCGGAGGCCATCCGGGAGCGTATAGACCAGTTGGCTGACCTCTTCGGCATCGCCCCGCTCATGGACCGGGACATCTTCTCCCTGTCGGGGGGCGAGAAGCAGATGATCGCCATCGCTTCCTCCTGCATGATGGACCCGGAGATCCTGGTCCTGGACGAGCCCTCCGGCAACCTGGACGTCGAAGCAGTGGCCGGCCTGGCGCAGATCCTGGGCCGCTTGAAGGACCGGGGCCTGACCATGGTCCTGATCGAGCACCGCCTCTACTACCTGGACGGCCTGGCCGACGACTTCCTGGTCATGAAGGACGGCAGGCTGGCGGAGCATCTGACTCCAGCCGCTATGAGGGAGCTGGATGGCCCGAGTCGTCAGGCCATGGGGCTACGAGCCTTGACCCTGGATGCGGGCCAGGACGCAAGCGCCCCAGCCAGGGTCATCAGCGAGAAGACCCCCGACCTGCTGCGGGTCAGAAACCTGACCTATGCCTACCATCACGACCAGCCTCCTGCCCTGGATGTGGACGACCTGACCCTGTCCAGCGAGGACATCACCGGCATCATCGGCCGCAACGGAGCCGGCAAGAGCACCTTCGCCTCGGTCCTGACCGGTCTGCTCAAGCCTGGCGATAGATCGGAGATCAGTCTGAACGGGACCAGGCAGACCAGCAGAGAGCGCGTCGAGGACTCCTATATGGTCTTCCAGGATGTCAACTACCAGCTCTTCAGCGAGACCGTGGAGGGCGAGATGCTCCTTGGAGCCAGGCGGACCGACCTCTTCGAGGAGGTGGCACGAAAGCTGGACCTGGAGCGGCTCCTGGGCCGACACCCCAACACCCTCTCCGGCGGGGAAAAGCAACGGGTGGCCATCGCGGCCGCCATACTGTCGGGCAAGCGCCTGGTGGTTCTGGACGAACCCACCAGCGGCCTGGACCTGCTCCACATGAACCAGGTGACCGGGATGATCCGCTACATGCGCTCCCTGGGGGTCATGGTGATCGTCATCTCGCACGACCAGGAGTTCCTGGCCCAGACCTGCCAGCGGTTCATCACCTTCCGCCAGGGCAGACCGGTCAGGGACAGCCGCAAACTGGGCAACCTCCTGCAAGCCCTCTGAACCTCCGAGCCCTTGCAGGGTCGGCGAACATGACGCCTCCCGGCAGGCGGTTCTCCTGTGCTCCGGACCTCACAAACGTATACAGTAGTGGGGAAAAGAGCATCGGGAGGGCGTCCCTTGCGTCGGACGACCCCGCCGCACAGCCAGGGTTACGAGAGGGCATGATGGGCTATATCGACGTCATCGGAGAGACGAAACGGTATGTGACCGGCGAGACGACCATCGTGGCCAACAATGAGGTCACCTTCTCCATCGAGAAGGGCGAACTGGTGGTCATCCTCGGCGCCTCTGGAGCTGGCAAGTCGACCGTGCTGAACATCCTGGGCGGCATGGACACCTGCAACGAGGGCCAGGTGATCGTGGACGGGAAGGACATCGCCGGCTATGACGCCCGACAGCTGACCACCTACCGTCGCTACGATGTGGGTTTCGTCTTCCAGTTCTACAATCTGGTGGCCAACCTGACCGCCAGGGAGAACGTGGAACTGGCATCGGAGATCGTGGACGATGCCGCTGACCCGGTCCAGACCTTGGTCGACGTGGGCCTGGGCGACCGGATCGACAACTTCCCCGCCCAGCTTTCCGGCGGCGAGCAGCAGCGGGTGGCCATCGCCCGGGCTGTGGCCAAGAACCCCAAGATCCTGCTCTGCGACGAACCCACCGGAGCCTTGGACTACCGGACCGGCAAGCAGGTGCTGCGCATCCTGCAGGACCAGTGCCGCAAGAAGGGCGCCACCGTGGTCATCGTCACCCACAACGCGGCCATCGCCCCCATCGCCGACAGGGTCATCCGCATGCACGACGCGCGGGTCCAGGCCGTGCAGACCAATGACAGCCCCGAAGACATCGAAAACGTGGAGTGGTGAGGATGCAGCCCGTCAGGAAGGTGCTCTGGCACGACATCCGGGTCTCCCTGCGCAAGTCCCTGGGGCGGTTCATCTCCATCGTCTGCCTGGTGGCGCTGGGCTCCTTCGCCCTGGTCGGGCTGAGCGTGACCGGGCCGGACATGCGGCAGGCCGGCAACGCCTACCTGTCCGACCACCATCTGGCCGACCTGATGGTCATCAGCAGCTATGGGCTGGACCAGGAGGACCGGAACGCAATCGACACCGCCCCGGGCAACTCAGGAATCGAATACGGGTATCTGAAGGACGTGGTGCTCAAGGGCACCGACAAGAGCCTGCGCATCTACTCCGCCCCCGACCGGATCTCCACCTATGAGCTGGTCGATGGATCCATGCCCACCAGACCTGACCAGATAGCGGTCGACACGGCCCTGGGTGAGAGCCACCCCATCGGCAGCAGCATCCAGGTGGATGAGAAGGCCGACCAGCTGGGCAGGAAGGTCTTGAGGCACCACAAGCTGCGCGTGGTGGGCACGGTCAGGTCGACCGAGATCCTGAGCAAGGTCAACATGGGCCCCTCCACAGCCGGCTCCGGGTCCCTGGACTCCTACGCTGTGGCCACGCCCAAGGCCTTCGACTCGGACGAGTACATGATCGCCCGCCTGACCTTCAAGGACCTGGACCGGATTCAGGACCACTATTCCGACCAGTACATCCAGGCCCTGCAGACCCACAAGGACGATCTGAACAGGATTCTGTCGGGGCGCCCAACAGCGAGGCTGAACGCCATCAAGGCTCCTTTGCAGAAGCAGCTGGACCAGGGACAGGACCAGGTGGACCAGTCCAGAAACGAACTCGAGGGGAACCGGCAGCAGCTGGACCAGGCCAGGAAGGATCTGGACCAGGGTGCCCAGAGCATCCAGTCCGCCAAGAACCAACTGGCTGCAAAGACGGTGCAGGCCCAGGCGGTCATCGACCAAGGGCAGCAGGAGGTGGATCTGAGTTCGGCCGAACTGGCTCGAAAGCAGAAGCAATACCAGTCCTCCGCCAGCCAGGTGGCCCAGGGCAGACATCAGGCCGACCAGGGGCAGCAGGCCATCGACCAGGGACAGGCCGAGCTTGATGGTTCCCGCCAGCAGCTGGAAGGCGGCAAGGCCCAGGCCGATCAGGCTGTAGCCCAGGCCCAAGCGACTCAGACACAATGCAGACAGGGCATCGCACAGGTCACCGGCCTCATTCAGACCATCGACGCCCAACTGGCCACACCCGGGCTGACCCCCCAGCAGCAGGAGGACCTCAACCACAAGAAGGCCGGGCTCCAGGCACAGCTGACCGAACTCAACCGGCAATCACCGCAGATCGATGCCCTGGTGACCAAGGCCAAGACGGGCCGCGATGCCTTCATGACCAACCAATACACCCCCGGCATGGCCCAGGTGGCAGCCAACCAGCAGACCCTGGACGCAAAGCGCCGGGAGCTGACCCAGGCCAGAGCCAAGGTGAACGAAGGCGAGCGCCAACTGGCCCAGGGCAAGGCCCAGCTTGACCAGGCCTCCGCGCAGCTGACTCAGGGCAGGGCCAAACTGGCCCAGGCCCGGCGGCAGCTGGCCGGCAGCCACGCCTCGGCCCAGGGGCAGATCGATCAGGCCCAGGCCACCCTGGACCAGAAAACCGCGGAATACCAGACCAAACTGGACAAGTTCAAGAGGGAGAGCCCAGACGCCCAGAAGAGGATCGACGACTCCCAGAAGAAGCTGAACAAGGCGGCTGACCAGCTGAGCCGACTGGAAAAGCCGGTCTACGCCCTGGACTCACGCCGTGAAGCGCCCGGCTCCGAGGGCTACAAGGTCTATGCCTCCGTATCCTTCATCGTGGACTCGCTAGCCAAGGTCTTCCCCTACTTCATGTATCTGGTGGCCGCCCTGGTCACCTTCACCACCATGACGCGCTTTGTGGACGAGGAGCGAATCAACGCCGGAACACTCAAAGCCCTGGGCTACAGGGATCAGGATGTCATGGCCAAGTTCCTGGTCTACGGCGGAGCAGCTTCCGCCCTGGGCGCGCTCCTGGGCATCATCGCCGGCCACACCCTCCTGCCCTGGATCGTCTACCAGGCCTATGCCCACGCCTTCGACATGCCGCCCATCCACTACGGCTTCCACCTGCCCATCACCCTCTTGGCCTGCCTGCTGGCCTTCCTGAGCGCCGTGGTTCCAGCCTTCCTGAGCGCCTGGCGGGAGCTGCGCGAGAAGCCGTCGGCGCTGCTCCTGCCAAAGCCGCCCAGCGCCGGATCAAAGATCTTCCTGGAGCGCATCCCCCTGATCTGGAACCGGCTCAACTTCACCCACAAGGTCACCGCCCGGAACATCTTCCGCTACAAGCAGCGGATGCTGATGACCATCTTCGGGGTCTGCGGATCGGTGGCCCTCCTGATGGCCGGGTTCGGTGTGCAGGGATCTATCTCGGCCATCAACGAGCATCAGTTCGGCCAGGTGATCCGCTACGACCTGATCGCCGCCGAGAACAGCCAGGCCACATCCGATCAACGTCAATCCATCAAAAAGCGGCTGGAAAAGCCCGATGTGAGCCGTTCCCTGAACGTGCGTTACGAGGAGATGAGCAAGACGGCCGGCCACAACGCCGACAAGCAGTCCATCACCATGATCGCGCCGGCCAACGCCGAGCACCTGGACGACTTCATCCGCATAAACACCCGGTCTGGGCACAAGCCCCTGAACCTCAAGGGCGACGGTGTGATCCTCTCCGAGCGAATCGCTCAGCTGACAGGGACCAAGACCGGCGACAGAATCACCCTGCAGGATTCAGGTGGCAGGAACAGAACCATGCGGGTGGATGGCATCTGCGAGATGTACCTGGGGCACTTCGTCTTCATGAGCCCATCGGCCTACAGGACCGTCTTCCACCAGGACTTCTCGCCCAACGCCCACCTGGTCACCTTCAAGGACTCCAGCGCGGAGAACACCAGAAGGCAGGCCGCCTCCTTCATACGTATCGACGGGATCCAGGGGGTGGTGCAGAACACAACCCTGATGAGCCAGATCGACACCGTGGTCAAATCCTTGAACATGATCATGCAGGTGCTGATCATCGTGGCCACCCTGCTGGCCCTGGTCATCCTCTACAACCTGACCAACCTGAACGTTGAGGAGCGCATCCGTGAACTGAGCACCATCAAGGTGCTGGGCTTCTACGACCGCGAGGTGACCATGTACATCTACCGGGAGACCATCCTCCTATCGGCCATCGGCGTCCTGGCCGGGTATGGGTTCGGGGCCTGGCTGCACCACTACATCATCACCACCGTTCCACCGGACAACGTCCTCTTTGACCCCTCCATCAGCTGGGTGGCCTTCGTCGTGCCCCTGGTCATGATCACGGTCATCACGGCCGGCCTGGGCTGGATGGTCAACAACAAGCTCAAGCATGTGGACATGCTCGAGGCTCTTAAGTCGGTGGACTAGGCCATATCGGCATTTACCCATGCTGATGGCGTAAGCTGGCACTCCAAGAGTCCATAAGTCCATGCCATCGAGCCATTGAGAATCCAGAAAGCGGAGGACGACGGTGCTGCAGATCGAACACATCTCCAAACAGTACAAAACAGGGGACTTCGTCCAGCAGGCCTTGAATGATGTCAGCGTCAACCTGCGCGACAACGAATTCGTGGCCATCCTGGGCCCCTCCGGCTCCGGCAAGACCACCCTGCTCAACATCATCGGCGGGCTGGACCGCTATGACCAGGGCGACCTGATCATCAACGGCACCTCCACCAAAAAGTACAAGGACCGGGACTGGGACTCCTACCGCAACCACACCGTGGGCTTCGTCTTTCAGAGTTACAACCTGATCCCCCACCAGAGCATCCTGTCCAACGTTGAGCTGGCCCTGACCATCTCGGGCGTACACCGGCAGGAGCGGCGGGAGCGGGCCAGGAAGGCCCTGGAGCAGGTGGGGCTGGGTCAGCATGTGAACAAGCGGCCCAACCAGCTCTCTGGCGGGCAGATGCAGCGGGTGGCCATCGCCAGGGCCCTGGTCAACAACCCCCGCATCCTCCTGGCCGACGAGCCCACCGGAGCCCTGGACTCCGAGACCTCCATCCAGATCATGGACCTGCTCAAGGAGGTGGCCCAGGACCGGCTGGTGGTCATGGTCACCCACAACCCGGAGCTGGCCCACCAGTACGCCACCAGAATCGTAGAGCTGCACGACGGCTCCGTGATCAGCGACTCCGACCCCCTGCCCGACGACCAGGTACCCATCCGCCGGGCCCGCCACCGCACCTTCGGCAAGGCCTCCATGGGGTTGCTGACATCCTTGTCGTTGAGTTTCAACAATCTTCGGACCAAGAAAGCCAGGACTGCACTCACAGCCTTCGCCGGATCCATCGGCATCATCGGCATCGCCCTGATCCTGTCGGTATCCACCGGGGTCAACCGCTACATCGACAGGGTGCAGCGGGAGACCATGACCTCCTACCCCATCACCATTCAGGAGCAGTCCTTCGACCTGAACAAGATAGTGGACTCCGCCCAGGAATCCCAGAAGGAGGCCAAGGCCCACAAGGATCTCAAGGCCATCCAGCCGGACGACTCCAGCATCAAGGGGGCCTCCAGCCTGACCAGCAGCATCACCCAGAACAATCTGACAGACTTCAAAAAATACTTGGATAATCCCAAGAGCGAGATCCATCAATACGTGGGTTCCGTAGGCATCCAGTACTCCTACGCCACCAAGTTCGCGGTCTTCGGGCACGACCCGGACGGTAAGCTGGTCTCTGCGGACAAGGTGACCATGAGCGGGCAGGACGAAGCCAGCTCCACCGCCAGCCAGATGGCCACGGCCAACACCGACAGCGACATGGGCGACATCCAGTCCATGCAGATGTCCTACCTGACCGGCAAGACCGAGAAGAACAAGGCTCCGGAGATCTTCGGCGAAATCATGCCGGGGGCCGATGCCAAGACTACCATCAGCAAGGTGGTGACCGACAACTACCAGGTGGTGAACGGCACCTGGCCCAAGGCCAAGGATCAGGTGGTCCTGGTGCTGGACAAGAACAACCAGATGCCCGTCACCAGCCTCTACAAGCTGGGCATCCTCCCCTCCAGCCAATACACCGATATGATGAACAAACTCAACAGCGGGCAGGAGGTCAAGGTCGACACCAAGCCCATCGAATACGCCAAGGCCATGGACCAGAAGCTTTCCCTGGTGCCCGCTGCGAACCAGTATGCCAAGGGGACCGACGGCCACTACCATTACATCGGCGACAGCACCGACCAGATGTCCAAGGCCGCCGACCAGGGTCTGCAGCTGCACATAGTCGGCATCGTTCGCCCCAACCAGGGGGCCAAGGCCACGCCACTCAAGGTCGGCGTCGGCTATACCCGCCAGCTGACCGATTACCTGATTGACCAGGCCAAGACCAGCCCCATCGTCACCGACCAGGAGGCTGACCAGGGCCACAGCGTCCTCAACGGGATGGCCTTCGCCCCTGCCGACGATGCCGCCAAGGCCAACGATGCCAAGGCCTACATCGCATCCTTGGGCGTCAGCCAGAAGGCCAGCATGGCCCAGGAGATCATGAAAGGCTCGGCAGCCATGGCCGGCCAGGAGGCCCAGGGCCGGGCAGGGGCCGCTGCAAGAGCCCAAGGTTCTGCAGGAGCATCCGCTGAGCAACAGACGGCCCAGGCCTTCGACCAGTACATCGCCACCGCCCCGCAGGACGCCCTGGTCGCCATCTACAACCAGTACGTCTCCACCGGCACCTACGCCGACAACCTGAGCGACTTCGGCCTGATCTCCCGAGACGCCCCCTCCCGCATCAGCATCTACACGGACAGCTTCGAGAACAAGAATTCTGTGGGTGATGCCATCAAGCACTACAACGACAAGGCCGCGGAGAAGAACAGGATCGTCTATACCGACTACGTGGGCCTGATGATGAATTCAGTCACCACCATCATCAACGTCATCACCTACGTGCTGATAGCCTTCGTCGGAGTCTCGCTGGTGGTTTCCTCCATCATGATCGGCATCATCACCTACATATCGGTTCTGGAACGCACCAAGGAGATCGGCATCCTGCGCGCCATGGGCGCCTCCAAGCGGAATGTATCCAACGTCTTCAATGCCGAAACCGGCCTGATCGGACTTCTGGCGGGCCTGCTGGGGGTGGGCATCACCCTGCTGCTGATCATCCCGGCCAACAGCATCATGCACCACTTCATGGGCACCACCGAGGTGAACGCGGCCCTGCCTGCTTCAGGCGGGATAGCCTTGGTCATTCTGAGCGTGGTCCTGACCCTGATTGGCGGCCTGATCCCCTCACGGAAGGCAGCCAAGCAGGATCCTGCCACCGCCCTGCGCACCGAGTGACACTGGCAAAGAAGTGAATTCCCGCACAGTCGGGCCCTAAGGCCGGCCTTCCCCCGCTCGGGAATGCCATAATGAACCCCGTGAATGAGCAACCCAATCAGATGACAGATCAACAAAACAGACAACCCCTCTTCCCCGGACGGGCCTTCATCAGCACCGTCCTGGACGTGGTCGAGAGCAAGAAGACCATGAGCGGCGCCCTGACCGGCAAGTACATGCAACGAGCGACCATGGCTGGCCTCTTTGTGGGTATCTTCTTCACGGCTTTCTTCGTCATCATGGGTCAGGCCGGCCAAAACCCCGCCGACCACGGTCTGATCATGGCAGGCCGGGTCCTGGCGGCGACCACCTTCGGCTGGGCCCTGGTCCTGATCTACTACACCAACTCCGAACTGCTGACCTCCAACATGATGGTGGTCACCATAGGCGCCTATCACAAGCGCCTGGGCTGGCTGGCCTCCCTGCGGATCCTGGTCCTCTGCCTTCTGGGCAACCTGGCCGGAGCCCTGATCGTGGCCGTCATCCTGCGCTTCTCATCCATCGTCAGCGGTCCGACCCTGGACCAGATGCTGGCGGCCTCGGCCACCAAGACCGGCTACGTCTCCGCCGGCCCCATGGGCTTCGCCGACCTGTTCGTGCGCGGCATCCTGTGCAACTTCTGCATCAACATCGCCATGCTCATGGTCTACAACGGCAAGCTTTCCAACGACTTCACCAAGTGCATCATCATGGTCGTGGCCGTCTTCGTCTTCGCCTTCTGCGGGTTCGAGCACTCGATAGCGGATTCGGCCCTCTTCCTCATCCTGGGCGTCTTCGGGCGGGTCAACGCCTGGAAGGCGATCCTGGTGGTCCTGGTGGCCATGCTGGGCAACTACATAGGCGGCGGCATCCTGATCGGTCTGAACTTCGCCACCATGAACGACGAGCGCCACTTCAAGGCCTGATAGCCTTCCCGTCAGTCACCATCCACCTGCTCATCGTGATTTCAGACGCGCTTACGAGCCTGAGCAAAGACACCTGTCATGAAGAAACTCAAAAACCTATATACAGGCAGAAAGCGAAGGTTCATGATGAGCGAAAGTGAGACGGCAGCCAACAAGTCCCTTGTGCAGGAATTCTACAACCAGGTCTTCAGCCAGGGAGATATCAGCAACCTCGACAGGTTCATGCGGGACGACTACATCCAGCACAACCCAACACGTGCCGATGGGAAGTCAGGATTCCTGGAGTTCATCAAGGGCTTTCTGTCCCTGGGCCCGCAAATTGACATCATCAGACTGAACGGCGAGGACGACATGGTCTATGTCTTCTTCAAGTGCACATTGAAGAACGGCCATGTCAACAAGGTCTGCGATATCTACCGGCTGCAGGATGACCAGCTGGCCGAGCCCTGGGATATCATCGAGCACAACGTAGAAGGCGTGAAGTCACGCAACGACAACGGCCTCTTCTGACCCCAAATTCGAGGAGGGACAACTCCTACAGCATCACTTGCCGTAGGAGTTGTCCCTCCCCCATTTCTTTAGCGGAGACTATACCTCGTTCCCCAAGGTCCCTCAGACCACCAGCGAAAGCAGGAGGACTGCAGCAAGGCCGGTCACAGAAAGAACCGTGGTCACCGTGGTCCAGGACATGAATGTCTCCTTCAGACTGAGTCCGAAGTACTCCTTGATCATCCAGAAGCCTGCGTCGTTGACGTGATCGGCCACGACGGACCCTGCCCCTACAGCCAGAACCATCAGGGCCGGATTGACGGGAGACATGGCCATCAGAGGTGCAACCAGACCGGCGGCCGTCAGCGAAGCCACTGTAGCGGAACCCAAGCATACCCGGAGAACCGCTGCTACCAGCCAGGCCGCGATCAGCGGCGGCATGTTGATGTGAGCGAACAGGGTGGAAATGTAATCGGAGATGCCGCCATCCACCAGAACCTGCTTGAAAGCGCCACCACCACCAAGGATGAGCAGCATCATGGCGATTTGCTTGACCGATTCCGCCATGGACCCGGCAATCTCAGGCATTTTCTTGCCTCGGGCATATCCCATGGACCACACTGCAAAGATCAAAGAGAGCAACATGGCGATGTCAGGGGCGCCGATGAACTCGATGACCTTGGTGACAAGTGCGCCCTTGGGCAGAATGAAGGAACAGATCGTGGCCACCGCGATCAGAACGACCGGCATCATGGAGGTCAAAACGCTGATCCAGAATCCGGGCGTGTCCTTCTCTTCGAACTCCTTGAAGTCGCCCAAGACGGCTACATCAATGTTTTCGTGGTACATCGATGGGCAAACACGGTGGAGGAAGGAGTTGAAAAGGGGGCCGGCAACGATGATCGTGGGAATGGAAACAATAATGCCGTAGATCAGGACCTGGCCCATACTGGCGCCTAGAGTCGCGGTGATGGCCGTGGGCGCAGGGTGAGGTGGCAGGAATGCGTGAGTCACATTCAGAGTGGCTGCCATGGGAATACCCAGATACATGAGTGGCATGTCCAATTCCCGCGCGATGACGAAGATAATTGGCAGAAGAACCACCAAACCCACCTCGAAGAAGAGCGCCAGTCCGATTACGAAGGATGCCAGCACCACGGCTATCTGGATGCGTTTGCGCCCAAAATGTCTGATCAGAGTCATAGCTATGCGATGGCCGCCGCCGGAGTCAGAGACGAGTTTGCCCAGCATAGAGCCGAATCCAAAGATGATGGCAAGATGACCTAATTGACCCCCGATACCATTCTCAATGGTAGTAGGAATCTTATCCGGAGGAATCTGCAGAACCAGAGCTGCCAATATGGATGTGATGATCAGGGAGACGAAGGTGTTGAGCTTGACCTTGACTATAAGGAATATAAGCACTGCTACGGCGCAGGCAACTATGAGAAGCTTCATTGGATCCTCTTTTGTGAGTGGTTTCAGATATCATGCTCAGAATTCCCGATCTACATCGATCGGAGGATGAAGAGAAGAGCCGACACCCCGGCCGACAGCTTGAGCCGAGGATATGGCATTGCAATTAACGCAGAAGGTAACCGCCGTCTACAGGTATCATGACTCCGGTCATGTAGTCTGAAGCCTTGGAGCAGAGGAAGACCATGGCACCCTTGAGTTCCGAGGGCTGTCCCCAGCGCCCTGCGGGAATATGATCCCTGATCTCTACGCTGCGAACAGGGTCTTCCTGGAGGGCTTTGGTCATGGGAGTGTCAATATAGCCCGGAGCTATTCCGTTGACCTGAACGTTGTAGGGTGCCAAGGCATCTGCATAAGCCCGCGTAAGCCCCATGACCGCATGCTTGCTGGCGGCGTAGGGGAAGATATATTTCCCCGCTCGGTAAGACTGCATCGAACCGATATTGATAATCTTGCCTGAACGCTGCTTCATCATCACCTTGGCCACCGCATGTGACAGGTAGTACAGGGCGTTCAAGTTGAGGTCAATGACGGCCCGCCAATCCTCGTCGGGGAACTCATCTAATGGGTGGCGACGCTGCATACCGGCATTGTTGATAAGGACATCGATCCTGCCGAACTCCTTCATCGCCGTCTCCACCACCTTATCGGCGGCGCCCTCCTGCGTAATGTCCTGCTTCAGGAGGACCAGACGACGCCCCTGGGCCTGGACGAATTCCCTGATCTTGTCCCAGTTTTTCTCCGTGCTCGAAACGACCATGACATCGGCTCCAACCTGGGTCACAGCCTGTGTATAGTACTCACCCAGGCCACTAGCACCGCCCGTAATGACGACCACCTTGCCTGTCAGGGCGAAGCTCTGTAACGAGAAATCATCGTCCACCATCGACAACATCCTTTCGCTGAACACTTAGCACCTTGTCTTGGTAGCGCTTACCTCCGCTGCGTTGGTTAAGGCCTCAGTGTTTTTTATTGGTTTATCGATATCACTTGCATTGAAAACGGCAACGTTTTATGAGGTTTATCGATTAACCTTAGGTATACATGGTTTGCCCCATTATGTCAATCCGGTCCGCTCCGTAACCTCTCTAGTCACATTGTCGGAGTAATCCAAAACCCGGGCTACATAGTGAGGTAAAACGAATAAGGACCAGTGCCCCCGCTACGTATACAAGGCTGGATAAGGGCGCGAATCTCAGGAGGATGCATGAGTAAGGCGACGATAGCGGATATTGCTCGTGAGGCCGGAGTCTCAGTCACCACTGTTTCGCGTTTCATCAACGGCAACTACCGGAAGATGAGTCCTGCCACCAGACTACGCATCCAGGCAACAGTGAATCGGCTCGATTACACGCCCCGGGCTTCGGCAAGGCAGCTAAGACGAGGACAGAGCATGATCGTCGGCGTTATCGTCGGTGATATCTCCAATGTTTTCTCCTCGCTTCTTTTCAAGGGAATCTACAACGTCCTGCAGCCTTCCGGTTACGACATCATGCTGATGAACTCCAACAATTCAGTCGACCAGGAAAAGGATGAAATTGAGAGACTGCTATCCCAGCAAGTAGACGGTTTGATTATCCAGCCTAATGCCTGCTATTTTGAAGCCTACAAGTCTATTTCAACTGCTCATCTACCCCTGGTCATGGTTGACAGACTAACCGGGGATCAACCCCACCAGATCAGCCAGGTAGCCAGCGACAATTTTGACTCATGCTTCTCCCTTGGTTCCAAGCTCTTGTCCGGACCCTATCGGAAAGTAGTAGTTCTGAGCCGAGTGCTGAGCCAGGTATCCGCCCAGACCATACGCGCAGAAGGGTTTGAACGGGCATCCCAAGCCTTGAAGAAGAAATATGTCAGAATAGAGATGGGTGATCATGACGGATCATGGTTGTCCAAACAAATCAGGAAAGAAATCGCCGACATGGCAGAGGATGGCAGCACCGGCAAGACTCTCCTGGTTTCTTTGATGGGCCCGCTCCTCTTCGAAACACTCGCCTCTCTCCGGGAACTCGGACTCGTTTTCCCTAGAGACTTGGGCCTGGTAAGTTTCGACGACTGGGACTGGTCACAATACGTGGAAAACGGTATCTACCTGCTTGAACAGGATCCTAAAGCAATGGGTGAGCAGGCCGCTTCCAATCTCTGCCTGCAGATGAAAGAGGCAAAGGCCGGCCGCGACCCTTATGGGGTTAGCAAAAGTTATAGCCTGCCAGTCAAGAATGTTCCAGCTCCCTCTGTCTAAGAACGTAGATCAGAGTTTACCTGTACAGGAGTCAAGGTCTCCTAGGCCAGGTCCGCCTGTAATACCGTTCGGCTTAATCTAGCCAATTTGAAGTTCATCTCTTTAAGAAAAAAGGCCTCGGGCGCTTATGCGTCTCGAGGCCTTTCAATGTGTTGTGGCGGCGGTGTGCTACTCTCCCACACTCTTCCGGGTGCAGTACCATTGCCGTGCTGGGTCTTAGCTTCCGGGTTCGGAATGGGACCGGGCGTCTCCCCCAGGCCATGACCGCCGCGAATCTTCAATTCTTCCGATCCCGTGGGGGGTCGGGGTTTCCTGGCGGTTTGGGGACCGGATGGTGGACGCGTGTTCCGTGTGCTTCGATCGCCTGTGGCCGTCCGTGCATATTGCCGCAGGTCGTATCCGCAGTAAGGGTTGATGCCGCCACCCCTCCAGGGGGTGGGTGTTGTGTTGTCTTCGACCATTAGTGCCGGTCGGCTCCGCCCCTTGCGGGGTGTCCACGTCCGGTCTATCGACCATGTGTTCTGCATGGGGTCTTCAGAAGCCCTGAGGCTTCATGGAATCCTTATCTTGGAGGGGGCTTCCCGCTTAGATGCTTTCAGCGGTTATCCCATCCGAACGTAGCCAACCGGCCGTGCCGCTGGCGCGACAACCGGCATACCAGAGGTTCGTCCACCCAGGTCCTCTCGTACTATGGGCAGGGCTCCTCAAGATTCCAACGAGCGCAGAGGATAGAGAC
Source organism: Bifidobacterium asteroides (assembly GCF_003202755.1). Classification (GTDB taxonomy): domain Bacteria; phylum Actinomycetota; class Actinomycetes; order Actinomycetales; family Bifidobacteriaceae; genus Bombiscardovia; species Bombiscardovia asteroides_F. The sequence goes on along the minus strand of NZ_QGLK01000001.1, from coordinate 30,902 downwards.
CAAACTGTCTCACGACGTTCTGAACCCAGCTCGCGTGCCGCTTTAATCGGCGAACGGCCGAACCCTTGGGACCTGCTCCAGCCCCAGGATGCGACGAGCCGACATCGAGGTGCCAAACCATCCCGTCGATATGGACTCTTGGGGATGATCAGCCTGTTATCCCCGGGGTACCTTTTATCCGTTGCGCGATGCCGCGTCCGTACGCCGGCACCGGATCACTATCTCCGACTTTCGTCCCTGCTCGACCCGTCGTTCTCGCAGTCAAGCTCCCTTGTGCGATTGCACTCAACACCCGATTGCCAACCGGGCTGAGGGAACCCTTGGGCGCCTCCGTTACTCTTTGGGAGGCAACCGCCCCAGTTAAACTACCCGCCAGGCACTGTCCCTGGCCGGGATGACCGGCCGAGGTTAGAGGCCAGATGAGGACAGAGCGGTATTTCACATTACGGCTCCACGGATGCTGGCGCACCCGCTTCGAAGCCTCCCGCCTATGCTACACAGTCCGCACCTAACGCCAATACCAAGGTATAGTAAAGGTCCCGGGGTCTTTTCGTCCTTCTGCGCTTAACGAGCATCTTTACTCGTACTGCAATTTCGCCGAGCTCCTGGTCGAGACAGTGGGGAAGTCGTTACGCCATTCGTGCAGGTCGGAACTTACCCGACAAGGAATTTCGCTACCTTAGGATGGTTATAGTTACCACCGCCGTTTACCGGGGCTTGAATTCACCGCTGCCCCCTCCGAAGAGGGATGACGGATCCTCTTAACCTTCCGGCACCGGGCAGGCGTCAGTGCATATACAGCGACTTACGTCTTCGCATGCACCTGTGTTTTTGGTAAACAGTCGCTACCCCCTGGTCTGTGCCGCCCCCGCCGGCTCCGCGCGTGAAGCGCCTCACCGGCAGGGGCCTCCCTTATACCGAAGGCACGGGAGTGATTTGCCGAGTTCCTTGACCAGGATTCGCTCGATCGCTTTGGTATACTCTACCTGACCACCAGTGTCGGTTTAGGGTACGGGCGGCGCCACTCCTCACGCCGAAGCTTTTCTCGACGGAACGGCACACCGGATTCGGGGCACAAGACCCCCCATCATCACACCTCGCGCTCATGCCGGGCGGATTTGCCTGCCCGACGCGCCGCATGCTTGACCACGGATAACCACCACCGCGGCCCGGCTCCCGTTCCGTGTCACTCCCGCGCTACCCGCCACGCATCCACACGCCGGTCCCATGCCATCGGACGGTCCGAAGACCACCACCCGACACAGGTAAGGGCACGCTTCCACGTCTTGGATTGGACGGCTTGACGCCGGTAGGAGAATATCGACTCCTTCATCCATTCGACTACGCCTGTCGGCCTCGCCTTAGGACCCGACTCACCCGGGGACGACGAACGTGGCCCCGGAACCCTTGGTCATCCAGCGGGCGGGATTCTCACCCGCCTCTCGCTACTCATGTCTGCATTCTCACTTCCACGCGGTCCACGGCCGGCTCACGCCGCCGCTTCACCCCACGCGGAACGCTCTCCTACCCAGCACAGCAAACTGCGCTGCCGCGTCTTCGGTGGCGTGCTTGAGCCCCGCTACATTATCGGCGCGGAACCACTAGACCAGTGAGCTGTTACGCACTCTTTCAAGGATGGCTGCTTCTGAGCCAACCTCCTGGCTGTCTATGCGACTCCACATCCTTTCCCACTTAGCACGCGCTTAGGGACCTTAGACGACGATCTGGGCTGTCTCCCTCTCGACGACGGAGCTTATCCCCCGCCGACTCACTGCCGCGATACACCTCACACGTATTCGGAGTTTGGCTGCTGTCGGTACCCGATACGGGCCCTCAAGCATCCAGTAGCTCTACCCCATGGAGGCACTCACGCGACGCTGCACCGAAATGCATTTCGGAGAGAACCAGCTATCACGGAATTTGATTGGCCTTTCACCCCTAGCCCCAGGTCATCGGCCCGGTTTTCAACCCAGGTCCGTTCGGTCCTCCACGCGGTCTTACCCGCGCTTCAACCTGCCCAGGGCTAGATCATCCCGCTTCGGGTCCAGGACACGCGACTGGAAACGCCCTTATCGGACTCGCTTTCGCTACGGCTGCCCCACACGGGTTAGCCTCGCCACGCACCACTGACTCGCAGACTCATTTTTCGATAGGCACGCCGTCACCCCGAAAGGCTCCGACGGATTGTAGGCACACGGTTTCAGAAACTCTTTCACTCCCCTCCCGGGGTGCTTTTCACCTTTCCCTCACGGTACTCGTACGCTATCGGTCAGACAGGAATATTCAGGCTTACCCCACGGTCGGGGCCGATTCACACGGGATTCCACGAGTCCCGCGCTACTTGGGAACAAGAACCGGCAGGCGGCGCGCCTTCGGCTACGGGGCCATCACCCTCTACGGCCGGGAATTCAATCCCGTTCGCCTCACACGCCGCTTTATCACTGCCGCCGGGCCCGTCGGAGCCCGGACGCCAAGTCCCACAACACCCATGCCGCAACCCCCGACGGGTCTCACACGGCACCGGTTTGGCCATCATCCGCTTTCGCTCGCCACTACTCACGGAATATCCTTTCCTGCAGGTACTGAGATGTTTCACTTCCCTGCGTACCCCCCGCACGAATGCGGTGCCGGCCCATAACAGCCGGCGGGTTACCCCATTCGGACACCCTCGGATCAAAGCCCTGTCGGCGGCTCCCCGAGGCCTATCGCGGCCCCACGCGTCCTTCATCGGTCCTGTCTGCCAAGGCATCCACCATGCGCCCTTGCCGACAACACGACCACAGGCCATGCCACGACAACAACAACTGCGAACTGCCAGACGACAAATCATCACACTAAACGATCACAAAACGATCGACCCGAACCCACTCACATGGGCCCGGACGAAACAATACAGCAGACAGCCAGCACAACAGCCAGCCATCCGCTCGCGTCCACTATCCAGTTCTCAAACCACCAGCACACCATCAGGACCCGCCACAGGGCAAAACCCCACGCAGGACCCGACGGGCATCAGGAACACCACCCACAAGGGTGGCGGTCCGGGAACCCAACAGCGCATCCATGCCACAGCCTCAAGACCGTTCCACGCCAGCACGCCCACGCCAGCCAGCCATCCGGCCGACCCGCAGGCACGACCCCCACGCAGACCACGCAGGGGAATTTCCATAATCTCCGTAGAAAGGAGGTGATCCAGCCGCACCTTCCGGTACGGCTACCTTGTTACGACTTAGTCCCAATCGCGGACCTCACCTTAGACGGCTCCCCCCCTCACGGGTTGGGCCACCGGCTTCGGGTGCTGCCCACTTTCATGACTTGACGGGCGGTGTGTACAAGGCCCGGGAACGCATTCACCGCGGCGTTGCTGATCCGCGATTACTAGCGACTCCGCCTTCACGGAGCCGGGTTGCAGGCTCCGATCCGAACTGAGACCGGTTTTCAGGGATCCGCTCCATGTCACCATGTCGCATCCCGCTGTACCGGCCATTGTAGCATGCGTGAAGCCCTGGACGTAAGGGGCATGATGATCTGACGTCATCCCCACCTTCCTCCGGGTTAACCCCGGCGGTCCCCCGTGAGTTCCCACCATAACGTGCTGGCAACACGAGGCGAGGGTTGCGCTCGTTGCGGGACTTGACCCAACATCTCACGACACGAGCTGACGACGACCATGCACCACCTGTGAACCGGCCCCGAAGGGAAGCCACGTCTCCGCGGCCGTCCGGCACATGTCAAGCCCAGGTAAGGTTCTTCGCGTTGCATCGAATTAATCCGCATGCTCCGCCGCTTGTGCGGGCCCCCGTCAATTTCTTTGAGTTTTAGCCTTGCGGCCGTACTCCCCAGGCGGGATGCTTAACGCGTTAGCTCCGACACGGAACCCGTGGAACGGGCCCCACATCCAGCATCCACCGTTTACGGCGTGGACTACCAGGGTATCTAATCCTGTTCGCTCCCCACGCTTTCGCTCCTCAGCGTCAGTGACGGCCCAGAGACCTGCCTTCGCCATCGGTGTTCTTCCCGATATCTACACATTCCACCGTTACACCGGGAATTCCAGTCTCCCCTACCGCACTCCAGTCCGCCCGTACCCGGCGCCGATCCACCGTTAAGCGATGGACTTTCACACCAGACGCGACGAACCGCCTACGAGCTCTTTACGCCCAATAAATCCGGATAACGCTTGCACCCTACGTATTACCGCGGCTGCTGGCACGTAGTTAGCCGGTGCTTATTCGAAAGGTACACTCACTCTCGCTTGCTCCCAATCAAAAGCGGTTTACAACCCGAAGGCCGTCATCCCGCACGCGGCGTCGCTGCATCAGGCTTGCGCCCATTGTGCAATATTCCCCACTGCTGCCTCCCGTAGGAGTCTGGGCCGTATCTCAGTCCCAATGTGGCCGGTCGCCCTCTCAGGCCGGCTACCCGTCGAAGCCTTGGCAGGCCATCACCCCGCCAACAAGCTGATAGGACGCGACCCCATCCCATGCCGGTAAACCCTTTCCCACACCATCATGCGACGGTGCGGAGCATCCGGCATTACCACCCGTTTCCAGGAGCTATTCCGAAGCATGGGGCAGGTTGGTCACGCATTACTCACCCGTTCGCCACTCTCACCAGGCAGCAAGCTGCCCGGATCCCGTTCGACTTGCATGTGTTAAGCACGCCGCCAGCGTTCATCCTGAGCCAGAATCAAACCCTCCACAAAAAACCATGAAGAAGGCCGAAACAGCCCACATCAATAATTGACGGGCCAGCTTCCATAAGGAGGAAACCAACCCACGAAAAACCCCGACACCAATTACACGCTCCCACGAAACCCCACAACAGAGGAAGGCATCGGACTGGCAATCAAAAAGCTATAAGTAGCACAAACACGCTCTTGAGTTCTCAAACCACCACCACACCAACAGTTCCAAGCCCTCCGAAGAGTTCTCATCACTGCCGGGCAGCAAGAAGTAAACTTACACGAACTTAGGTCGTCCTGCAAATTGGCATAGAAAGATATCGGAGGATCCCAATGATTCCGGGGATTCTACGGCGTGTCGATTTTCATCGACATAGACCCCGTTTCATCGACCTTCGTCTATCCAGGAACCCCGCACACTCTTCAGCGAGGCTCAAACCAATATCTTCAATGACTTATATTAGTAGATTTAGTACCTTGCAGGATGTATTTCCACCATGCGGATGAGCCCGAATGGTGAGGTAGCTGTTCCTTCATTAATCATGCGCTACAGGCAGATGGCTTTAACCGTTGCCGCGAAGCGTTCTGGCTCATCCCATTGTGGGCAGTGCCCGGACCGGTTAAAGCGGATAAACCGATGCGGGCTCTTTAACCCATCTGCAAACCGCTCAACCAGACTGCCCGGCAGATGACGGTCATACTTGCCACTGATGAAATATACCGGCGCCCCGAAGGAGGTCTGCCCGCTGAAATCGACCTGCTCCAGCTCTGCGTCCAATCGAGCGCGAGATTGAGCTACCCCCTTGGCGTGGTTGAGCAGACGCGACCAGTTGTAGTAAGGCGAGCGCACGTAGGTCATGATCCGCCCCAGGGACTCGAACAGCATGGCAGCCCCTCCACGAGACAGCAGCTCATTGATCATCAGCACCATGTCAGCAGCTCCGCTCTCCCTGCTGACGACCGAACCGAGCCGGGGACCCAAATTCTGTTGCCCCCAATGCCGTCTGAGCCGAAGAGCGGCGCGCATGCTGACAACCTGTCCAAGGCCGATATAGCAGCGAATAAGAGAGGGATACCACTTCACCATCTCCAGCCCTAGGACGCTCCCCCAGGAATGGCCGACGATGATAAGGGAATCCTGTCGGTAGGTTCGAAGAAGCTCTAGCACGAACTGGTGAATATCTTCGACCATCGAATCAATGGTCACCACCTCGTCAGGCGCGAAAGGATGGTAGGACAGTCCGCTGCCTCGCTGATCCAGATTGATGAAGCGGAAATCACGCTCCAAGGCCGCGTTGTAGCGCATGGTCAGCGGAATGCAGGCATCGCCCGGACCACCATGGAGGTAAAGGATAATAGGGGCACGGCGAGGGGCTGGATTCATTGAGAAAACCAAACGCGTGCCATTGATTTGCGTCCTATATAGGCGAGAACGGCTGTGAACCATGTCGGCACGACTAGTCATAGAGTTATTTTATCCGCATTTGTATCTGTACCTTTATATCTTGTATATCTTGCCTTATGACCGCACTGGCACCCCCTCCCCAGAGGTATAGAACCGGGAACATTCAATTGCGGTAGAACCCGTTTCTTTAAGAGTTGTCCGTCATCATCGCAGTCCAGGACGACTCCGTCCCGGCAGTTTGGTCGTTCGCTGCAAAAGAAAACTGCTTCACACGTGCCCTGCCAAGCCGAACCAAACAAGGAAAGGTCTTCACCACATACACCGATACAGGTCATAAATCGATTCAAGTTATGCGGCAAATTCGGCAATTCGCGCATGTGCAGCCACAGAAACAGGTCATAAATGTTTAACTGAAACCGTGGCATAAAGGCGTGTCGATGCAGCTGAAGGTCGCTCGCCCACCCTGGAGACGGATCACAGTTCAAATGCTCCGTCTACTTCGTGACCGGTCCATAGTCGTGACCGGGTGAAGCTTCGGCAGAGAACAGAGGGAAGTAGCGAACATGCTCAATATTAATCTGAGCGATGTGGTCGCCGTACTCAAGTCGCTGATTCCGCAGTTGACGGTCATTGGCGTCTTTCTGATACTGGCACTGCTGATTACAATCACGGTGAACAAGCACACCGTCAAAAACGTAGCCAACCGGAAGATGATCCACTCCCAGTCCTGGCTGGTAACCTTTGTGGCCGTCGTCGTAGCTCTGACGACCATGCTTCTGGGACCCTTATCCAACCTGATCACCAAGTCCACTAGCAAACATGAGCTCCAGCCCGCAACGGTGACCGCGGCCAGGAATTTGGCCAAGAATATCCAACGTGAGTCGATCACCCTGCTGCAGAACACCGATCATGCGTTACCTCTAGAAGAACAGAAGGTCAACGTCTTCGGCTGGGCCTCGACCAACCCCGTCTATGGCGGCACAGGCTCAGGATCCATGTCGGCTGATAATCCCACCACCAGCCTGCTTGACGGTCTTCACCAGTCAGGCTTGAAGACTAACACCGAACTGTCCGATTTCTACAGGCACTACCGTGCCGACCGACCAACAGTAGGCATGTTCGCCCAAGATTGGACACTGCCGGAACCAGACGCTACAAAATACACCAAGAAGCTCATAGACGATGCAGCGCACTTCTCTGATACTGCCATCGTGGTCATTGGCAGAGTCGGTGGGGAAGGTGCCGATCTTCCGATCAACATGAAAGCCAAGGGCATCACTTACCATGACAACGATAAATCTGCACCAGATTTCAAAAATGGTCAGAGCTTCTTGGAGTTGTCCAAGCCCGAGCAGGACATGATCGCCAAGGTTACTGGCACTTTTAACAAAGTCGTTCTGGTCTACAACGGCGCTAATGCGTTCAACCTGAACTTTGTGGGTCAATATCCCCAGATCAAGTCCGTCCTCTGGTGCCCGCCCCCAGGGCAAGCTGGATTCACCGCTTTGGGTGAAGTAATCAAGGGCACAACCAACCCTTCGGGAAGAACCTCTGACACTTTCGTGCGTGATCTAAGCGCAACACCGACTTATCATAATTTCGGTTCATTCACATATACCAACATGGATGACCACCAGGCTACCTACACCGGGTTCACTGGCAAACCGCAGACCGTTACTCCCACTTTCGTCAACTACAACGAGGGCATCTATGTCGGGTACAGGTTCTGGGAAACAGCTGCCAAAGAGGGCCTGATCAACTACGACCAGATGGTCCAGTACCCCTTCGGATATGGCTTGTCGTACACAAGCTTCACTCAGCATATGAGCCCCATCAAACATGACAATGGGAAAATCTCTTTCGATGTGACAGTAACCAACGAAGGTGCGACGAGCGGCCGTGACGCAGTCGAAGTCTACTTCGATCCGCCATACACCGATGGCGGCATCGAGAAAGCAAGCGCAAACCTGATCTCTTTCAAAAAGACCAAGGTCCTAAAGCCTGGAGAGAGTCAGACCATTCCTATCTCCTTCAAGGATGAGGATATGGCCTCTTATGATGCCAACCAGGAGAGGGCCTACGTACTTGATCAGGGGAACTACGAAATCTCGATACGCTCTGATTCCCACCGGCCAATTATGTCGGACACTATCACAATCAATAAATCCGTCATCTACAACCAGAGTAATCCACGTTCAGTCGATAAGGTCGCGGCAACTAATCATTTCGGCGACTTGAAAGGCAACGTGATTTACCTGTCGCGCGCTGGTCATTTTGCCAATTATGCAGAAGCCACAGCAGCGCCGAAGAGCACAGACATGCCTGAGCAAGCAAAGGCCAGGTTCCTGAATAATGACAACTATCATCCCAAGAAGCTAGATAAGGCCGATGACGCAATGCCCACAATGGGAGCCCGCAATGGCATCAGGCTTTATCAGCTGCGCAACAAGTCCTATGACGACCCCATGTGGGAAAAGCTATTGGACCAGCTCAGCGTCAAGGACATGGATAACCTGATCGCTATGAGCGGGTATGGGACACAACCAGTCAAAGGCATCGGCAAGATCGAGCTAACTGATGCCGACGGACCTGCTGCGCTGAACAACAACTTCACTAAGGTCGGCTCTCTTGGCTTCCCATCTTCAACTTCCATGGCCTGTACCTGGAATCCAGATCTGGCATCTGAATATGGCAAGATGATTGGCACTATGGCCCATGACATGGATGTTTCCGGCTGGTATGCACCCGCTTTCAACATCCATCGCAGCGCTTTTGCCGGCAGAAATTTCGAATATTTCTCAGAAGACCCGCAAATCAACGCTGTCTTAGGTTCCAACGAGGTCGCAGGAGCCAAATCCAAGGGTGTCTATTCCTTCATGAAGCACTTCGCTCTAAACGAGCAGGAGACCAACCGCCTCAACATGCTAGCTACCTGGATCAATGAACAAACCATTCGTGAGATCTACCTGAAGCCCTTCCAAACGGCTGTGGTTAAAGGCGGCGCTCAGGCTGCAATGAGCTCACTCAACTACATCGGAACCACCTATGCCGGAGCCTATGCACCGTTGATGAAGGATGTGCTGCGCGGCGAATGGGGATTCCGCGGAATGGTGCTGACCGACTACTTCGGCGTCTATGGTTATCAGAACGCCGATCAACTGATCCGCAACGGGAACGATGCCATGCTGGCTACCACAGACGTGACCAACCACGTCAAGGACAAGAGCGCCACTTCGGTCAAGGCCATGCGCCAGGCCAGCCATAACATCCTCTACACAGTCGTGCACGGATACAAGTACGCCAACGGTGACCCCAAGGTGCAGACCCCGGCCTGGCAGATTGCCCTCTATGTGGCACTGGTTGTGCTGGCCCTAATCTTCCTGGCCCTGGAGTACCTGGCCTTCAGAAGGTTCAAGGCACGGCGCAGCGCTGTCAACGTGGGCACCCTGAGCGATCTGGCAGACGACGCCCGGCAGACCCGCGCTCAGGATCCGGCCAGCATGGAGTCCACGCCATCCGAAAACAGCTCTGACCAAGGGCCGACGGCCTGATCCTCCATCTCTATTGATTTGCTCCTCGGCAGACGGACCTATGCACCGTCCGCCGGGGAGCGGATTGACACACCCGTTGACATCCAGGCGGCATTCATGCCAGGAAAACAACAGGTTATGCAACCCGCTCGAGCAGGCCTCGGCAGTCGGGGAATAATGAAATTCAGTACCAATCCGAGGCCAATCGTGGAAGCAACGAGGGTTCCCGCCGCAGGATCAACCCCCGTCATAGAGAGGGAACACTATGGAAGTCAAGGATTTGACAGTTCTGGAACGGGCATCGCTGCTCTCCGGAAAATCCACCTGGGCAACCCGTGCCTTGAAGAGGGCGGGCATCCCGAGCATGGTCCTGAGCGACGGGCCGCATGGCCTGCGCCGCCAGACCGGATCAGGGGACAACCTAGGCATGGGCAAATCCAAGCCCGCCACCTGCTTCCCCACAGCCGGCACCGTGGCCTGCTCATGGGACCCGGAGCTGGCCAAGACCATGGGCCAGGCGCTGGGTAGCGAGGCCAGAAGCCTGGGCGTCAACATGGTCCTGGGCCCGGGCATGAACATCAAGCGCAACCCCCTGTGCGGCAGGAACTTTGAATACTATTCCGAAGACCCCCAGGTGGCCGGTCGTATGGCTGCAGGCCTGATCGAAGGCATCCAGTCCCAGGGCGTGGCCGCCACCCCCAAGCACTTCGCCATGAACAGCCAGGAGCTGCGCCGCCAGGCATCCGATTCCGTGGTGGACGAGCGTACCATGCGCGAACTCTACCTGACCGGATTCGAGATCGCCGTGCGCCAGGCCCATCCCTGGGCCATCATGACCTCATATAACATGGTTAACGGCACCTATGCCAATGAGAACCCCCACCTGCTCAAGGACATCCTGCGCAAGGAGTGGGGCTTCGACGGCATGGTGGTCTCGGATTGGGGCGGCTCCAACAGTGCGGTCGCCGCAGCCGCCAATGGTTCCTCCTTGGAGATGCCCCAGGCCGGATACGACTCCGTGCGACAGGTTGCCAAGGCCGTGCAGGAGGGCCGCCTGGACGAAGCCGACCTGAACGCCCGGGCCGAAGAGGTGGCACGGCTGGCCAAGCTGACCTACCACTCTGGCATGGATCCCGATGGGAACCTGACCGCGGACCAGATACGGGACCACCATCAGGTGGCACGGAGCATCGCCGAGGGATCCGCCGTCCTTCTGGTCAACCGGGAGGGACGCCTGCCACTGGCCGCCGGCACCCGGGTCGCCCTGGTCGGGGATATGGCCGAAACCGCAAGGTTCCAAGGATCCGGATCCTCAAAGGTCAACGCAGCCAAGCAGGAGAGCATGCTGGACCTGCTCAGGCAGGGCAACGGCGACGGCCTGGAGCTGGCCTCCTACAGCCAGGGCTACGAACGCCATGGCGAGAAGAACCAATCTTTGATCGACCAGGCCGTGGCTGCGGCTGGCCAGGCTGACGTGATCGTCGCCTGCGTGGGCCTGGATGAGCGCAGTGAATCCGAGGGCCTGGACCGTTCCCACATGGACATTCCCGGCAACCAGGTCGACCTGATCAAGGCGCTGGGCGCGACGGACAAGCCCCTGGTGGTCGTCCTGGTGGCGGGCTCCCCCGTCACCACCGACTGGATCGACCAGTGCGATGCCGTTCTCTATATAGGACTGTCCGGGCAGGCTGGAGCCTCAGCCACCCTGAACATCCTGACCGGCCGGGTCAACCCATCCGGCCACCTGGCGGAAACCTGGCCCAAGTCCTATGCCGACTGCCCCAGCGCCGACTGGTACCCCGATCCAGCGCACGAGTCCATCTACCGGGAGGGTCCCTTCGTCGGCTACCGCTACTATCTGACCGCCGAGGTGGAGGAACGCTTCCCCTTCGGCTACGGCCTGTCTTACGCACACTTCGCCTACGCCGATCTGTCCGTGGACGACAAGGGAGTCACCTTCACCCTGACCAACGATTCGGACAGGCAAGGAGCCACCGTTGCCCAGCTCTACGTCCAGGCGCCCAAGGGTGGCGTGCTCAGACCAGTCCGCGAGCTGAAAGGCTTCAAGAAGGTCAGCCTGGAAGCTGGCCAATCAACCCGTGTCCGCATCGACTTCGATCAAACGACCTTCCGGCACTTCGACACGGCCAGCAACTCCTGGCAGGTCGAGTCCGGCGACTGGACCATCATGATCGGATCCGACGCCCGCAGTATGGATCTGAGCGAGCAGCTGACCGTCCATGGCACCGTCGACCCGCAGAGTCCCGACCCTGCACTGGGAGCCTACCTGACCGGTCGGGTCAAGGAGGTCGATGACGACGCTGTGACAGCCCTCTTCGGCCACTCGGTGGTCCGACAGGGCGCCGTCAGCACCTTCGGCGTCAACGATCCGCTCTCATCCTGGAAGGACTCAAGAAGCGCCCTGGCCAGGTTCGTGGCCAACTTCCTGGCCAAAAGCGAGAGTCGCCACGAAGCCAAGACCGGCAACCCCGACCTGAACACCCTCTTCCTGCTCAACATGCCTCCCAGGGCCATGGCCAAGATGACCAACGGGCTGATTGACACGGCCATGGTCGAGGCCATCGTCCGCATCCCCAATGGCCACCTATGGCGTGGACTGGGCGGATTCATCGCCGGATTCTTCAGGAACATGTCAGCCAACCGCAGGACCGGAAAGGAGCTCAATCATGAGTGATCAGCACAGCCAGCAGGCCGAACAGCCGGCCCAGGGGAAGGCGACAACGGCCTCGCAGTGGGCGATTGTCCGCTGGTGGCGGCGGTTCAGCGACCGGCACACCACCCTTGCCCAGTTCATCGTCTTCTTCATCCTGTCCAACGGGGTCACCGTACTGCAGCTGGTGCTCATGCCCGTGCTCAAGGCCATCTTCAACGGCACCTCCCTGGTCGGCACCAACTTCCAGATCTGGCGCATGGGGACCGTCGGCGGCAAGCCCTACTACCTGTTCGACTACGCGGCCGGATCCATCGGCCACGGCGGCGGGGGCGGCCTGGCCTACTTCCTCGCGGTGGAGATCACCCTGCTGATCGCCCAGGTCATCAACTTCTTCCTCCAGCGCAACATCACCTTCAAGTCCAACTCCTCGGTCTGGAAGGCGGCCTTCTGGTACCTGGTGGCCTATGTGATCATCACCATCATCGCGGCGGCGCTGCAGGGCTGGTACAAGGACCCCATCTACGGCTTCTTCCAGCACACCCTGAACTGGGGCAGCCTGGGGACCACCGTTGCTGATCTGGTCACCATGATCATCAACTCGGCCATCTCCTTCTGGGTCTTCTTCCCCATCTTCAAGGTCATCTTCCGTCAGGAGCCCACCGAATCGAAAGCGAGCGCCCAGTAAAATTCCAGCCCCACTCCTCTGGCTGTCAATGAACCGGCATGCATCGGCAGCCAGAGGGGCGGGGCCTTTTCCTCAAACCCATCATGTACAGTGGTCGCATACAACGGCCGCCGACGGGATTACGGCAACCCCGCCGACATGCCCGCCGACCCATTCTTTTGCGAAGTGATTGTTCATGACAGCTGACCGACCGGCCTCCACAAGCCCGCCCGTTCTCACCTTCATCGTCCCCGCCTATAACATGGCCCAGCATCTGCCGACCTGCCTTGACTCCCTCCTGAGCCGGGAGAGTGACGACCTGGAGATCATCGTGGTCGATGACGGATCCACCGATACCACAGCGCAGGTGGTGCAGTCATACCAAGCACGCCACCCGCACACTGTCTGCCTGATCCGCCAGACCAACAAGGGCCACGGCGGCGCAGTCAACACAGGTCTGGCAGCCGCCCGGGGCCGCTATGTCAAGGTGGTCGACGCCGATGACTGGGTGGACCCGACCTCCCTGGGCCTGGTCCTGGACCAGCTGCGCGACCAGTCGCGACGGACGAATCCGGTGGACATGGTAGTCACCAACTACGTCTACGAAAAGGAAGGCCGTAGACATAAGCGGGTCATCAACTTTCGCAGTGTCATGGACCCGGGGCAGGTGCTGGACTGGAACCATTTGCGGCGGTTCGGATTGGCCCAGTACATGATCATGCACGCCCTGATCCTGCGCACCGAGGTACTCCGCCAGGCCCGCACCCGCCTGCCCGAGCACACTTATTACGTGGACTTCATTTACTCTTATCAGCCCCTGCCATGGGTGCACACCCTACTCTACTTGGACACTAATTTCTACCGTTACCACACCGGCCGTCAGGGCCAGTCAGTACAGACCTCAATCATGATCGCCCGGGTCTCACAACTGTTGCTGGTCAACGGGCTCATGGCCGACTCCACGCCTGATCCGGGGACGGTTCCCCGGGGACTTTATCGTTATATGATCCACTATCTGTCCATCAACTGCGTGGTGACCTCGGTCTTTCTGATCCTCTCCCGTAAGCCCAGTAATTATCGGAACAAGGACATGCTCTGGAGGAGGCTGGAGCACCGCTCCCCTGTCATCGCCTCCGACGTGCGTTCCACCCTGCTCTGCCGGATGATCAACATGCCGGGCAGGCCGGGCCGCTTGGCCATTCGCCTAGGTTACAAGGCCGCCGAGGCCGCCATGGGCTTCAACTGATCGCCCTCCCTTGGCAGGAGTACGTAGAGGCTGAACCAGTGATGCTCGGTGTGCAGGGTTATCTCGCCCTGGTAGCGGTGGGCTATGTGCCGGATGGACTTGACACCATAACCATGCAGGCCATCGTCGGTCCTGGTCTTGGTGGTGGCCAACTCGCCATTGCCTTTCCAATTCAGAGGCGAGACGAAGTAGTTTTCGATGCGAATTACCACGAATTGCCCTCGAGCATATAGAGCCACTTTGATCAGGCGGCGGTCGGGTTCCTTGACCTTTCTCAAAGCCTCAATAGCATTGTCCAAGGCGTTGCCGAAGAGGGTGGAAACATCCATGGGCGCCATCCCCTCCAAGAGCGAGCCGTCGGCCACCATGGTAAGGGTGATCCCTTCTTCCGAGCATATGCGCTCCTTGGTCGACATAACCACGTCCAGGATAGGGTTGCCGGTGTGCTGCTGTGACCCGTACCGTCCGACCGCAGCCTCCAGCTCTTCGAAGTCTTGGGACTTGCGCTCAGGGTCCATCTGCGAGCGCAGGGCCGCAATCTGATGCTTGAGGTCATGGGCAAGCCTACCCATGGCCTCCAGATTTTCCTTGGATCGTATATACTCCCGGTGCTGGCTGTATTCCCGGGCATTGATGGAGGCCAGCTCGGCGCTGGTATGACTCTCCCGCAGCTGTTCCTGCTGGGCGTAGAGCATGGCGAACCCACACAGGTCCACCAGGGTGCGGATATAGAAGATCTCCAGACCGACCCGACCCGAGAAGGGGGTGTTGGTAGAGACGAAGCTCAGGTTGGACATGGCGAAGGTAACCACCGCAATGACTGCGGCGATGAAGACGCTGCGTCCTGGCACCGAAGGCTGGGCATCGGCGAAGTTGCGCCTCTCCGCCACCCAGGCCAGCAGCCCTACGCCACCGTAGATCAGCACCAGCAGGATCAGGGAGGCCGGGTCATACAGGCCGTGGCCGGCAGGCCGCATGAAGGAATCCAGCTGCCAGTGCAGAGAGGCGACCAACTCAGCAAGAACGAAGGCACGGGCCAGCAGATAGGCCCCATCCAGCACACCCAACCCTGAAGCCAGCATGATGATGGCGTACATGCAGGCCACAGCCAGACACATGCTGATGACCCAGAAGGCGATAGGCAGGGTGCCGGCCCAGTACTGGACCCCGATGAGCACGGCCAGACCGGGCAGAAGCACAGCTACCATTCTTAGGCGTGATGTCCTCACTCCGATGGCCAACAGATAGACCAGGCAACCCAGCCACTCGCTGATGGCCGTATAGAGTCGGGGGATGTCGGGCAGGGCATTGAGGATGTGGGTGGTGGTCATGACCGACCTGCCACGTAGGCGGTTAGAGCCGTCATGAAGGACTTCTTACGGGGTCTGCTGACCCGCAGCCGCTGACCGGTGGACATGATGCAGTCCTGGTCTTCCATGCCCGTCACGTGGGCCAGGTTGACCAGGTAGCAGGAGTTGGAGCGGAAGAATCCCCGCTGGTCCAGCTGTCCCTCCAGACTCTTCAATGTACTGTTCGTGGTCAGCGAGGAATCCAAGGTGTGGATGACGCTGCTATGGCGGACGGATTCAATGAAAACAATGTCCTTGAGGGGAATCCGGGTGGATCGCGCACCCTCGGTAATCAGGATGGACAGATCCACGCGGCCGCGCACCTGGGCGATGGACCGGTCCAGCTCCTGGGAGAAGGCAAACCAGGGCAGGGGCTTGAGCAGGTAGGAGAGTGCGCCCACCTCATAGCCGTTGATGGCGTATTGGGGGGCGGAAGTGATGAAGACGAT
Organism: Bifidobacterium asteroides; assembly: GCF_003202755.1. Classification (GTDB taxonomy): domain Bacteria; phylum Actinomycetota; class Actinomycetes; order Actinomycetales; family Bifidobacteriaceae; genus Bombiscardovia; species Bombiscardovia asteroides_F. The sequence goes on along the minus strand of NZ_QGLK01000001.1, from coordinate 14,901 downwards.
GACCACAGACTCGTCTCGGGCGCGCACCCTGCGGGCCACCTCAATCCCGTCCATGGGGGTCATCTGAATGTCCAGAAGAAGGATGTCATACACGGGTCGATAACCGTCTGCAAAGGCCTTGCCATCGGTAAAGACGCTGACCGTCAGCTCTTCATGACGTTCCTTGCGGTAGCGACTCAGGTAATTGACCATGGTTCGACAGCTGATGGAATCGTCATCCACCACTGCGATTCTGATCATCCTGGCGCACACTCCTTAACCCGTCGACCAAGGACCCATGGCCGCCGTTATCACCGTTCTTCCATGATATCGGAGATGTCCGCATGGCAGACTCCGCTTGCCCGAAGCCGAACTTGGGCTCAGTGAGTCTCGACCACTCGTGCGGTCTTGTAACGCTCGGCTCGGGTCAGAATCAGGAAGCAGATGATGCCCAGCAGAGCGGATACGGCAATGATGCCAAAGCCCACGTTCCAGCCGGACTTGCCCACAAGCGAGCCGATTCCATAGGAGGCAGTGGCTTCTCCGAATATATAGCCGAACAGGCCTACGAATCCGGTGGTACTGCCAATGGCAAAGCGTGGCGCCAGATCAATGGTCAGTGCGGCGATCAGCATCTGTGGCCCGTAGACGAAGATGCCCATCAGGGCTATCTCCAAGTCAATGGCCCAAAGGTCGCTGGACGCCCAGTAACCCAGGAAGACGACCCCCAGCAGGGCCATTAAGCCCGCCGCCATGCCGGCACGCTTGCCGTGGAAGAAGTGGTCACTCATCCAGCCGATCAGAATGGTCCCCGGGATGGCCGCATACTCGAAGAGTGCGAAGCTGGAGCGCGCCTGGGCAAGAGAGAATCCCTTGGCTTCGTTCAGGTAGATGGGGATCCAGTTGAGCACGCCGTAGCGCAGAATGTAGACGAAGGCATTGGACAAGGCCAGGACCCAAATGTAGGGGTTGGAGGCCACATACCGCAGGAAAATCTGCACAATGGACAGGTCGGAATGGGTCTGCAGCTTGGCGGCATCAATTTTCTCGCCCTCATATTCCTCGGCCTTGTACTCCTGGATGGGCGGCAGGCCTACTGACTCAGGGGTATCGGCTCCCAGCAACACAACCAGCAGGGCCATGATCAGCGAGATGATCGAGGGGACGAAGAAGATGCTCTTCCACATGTGGGGTCCGAAAGCGGCCAAGGCCACGCCCACAATAGGCGCCACAGTGCCCGAGCCCAGATTGTGGGAAGTGTTCCACATAGACACGAAGGAGCCGCGCTCTTTCTCAGCCCACCAGTTGGACAGCGACTTGTGGGCAGCAGGCGCCCCCATGCCCTGGAAAATGCCTAGCAGGACCATGAGCACCATCATGACCCCCTTGCTGGCCGTAGCCCCGAAGATCAGGTTGAGCAGGGCGGACAGGACCAGTCCGGTGGCGATGTAGTAGCGGGGGTTGGATTTGTCGGAGAGCATGCCCATGACGAACTTGCTGATGCCGTAGGAGACGGCCAGGCAAAGCGTAATCAGTCCGATGTCCGCCGTAGTGAAGCCATAGTTGCGCTTAAGGTAGGGGGAGGCCACGGAAAAGTTGGAGCGGATGATGTAGTACCCTGCATATCCTAGGTAGATGCTGAAGAATACCCGTATACGATAGGAACGATAAGTCGCAGGAATCTTCTTTTCGGGAACCTTCACCTTGGCAGGAGGAGCTGGTTTGAGAAAAGCAAACATAGTTTGAACTACTCTCCTTTTCCTTTTGCAATCAATCGGTCTGCACGCCCATGTGCACAGACTGGACACCGGGACTGCTCAGTCCAGACGCCACATTCCAGTATAGGACGCCTTGGTGGAACAAGTCGGCATTGGACTCAATAGTCGGATGGTATACACGTCTTGCGAATCAATTCTCACTTGTGGACGGGCACGGTTAGAGTCGAAACATGCCTACCTTCGCACCCTCTTCGTCCTGGAAACCCTCCACCTGGCTGGCCCGCCTGATGCTGCTGATGGCAGCCGCTGCCTGGGGAGCTGGATACACCTTCGAAAAGGTTGCCATGGAGACCCTGACCGTGCGCTGGCTGATGGGTATTCGCATCCTCTGTGCCATCGTCATCATGACGCCCTTTTTGCTGCCACGGCTACGCCGAACCGGGGCCATACATACTCTGGTACCGGGGCTGATTCTAGGGGTCAGCTACTGGGCGGCCTTCAGTCTGCAGATGATGGGACTGACCACCATCGCTCCGGGCCGCAACTCCTTCCTGACAGCCACCTACTGCATTTTTGTGCCCTTCCTGGTCTGGATCATGGCACGTCGACGGCCGGCCCTGCGCCACTTCGTCGCGGCCGCTATCTGCATCCTGGGCGTGGCTCTGATCTCACTGCCGGCTCATGGCGGGGGACAGGGGCTGTCTTTGAGTACCGGTGACCTGCTGACTCTGGCCGGCGCGCTACTCTATGGAGTCAACCTGGTAATTACCGGTTTTTTGACCAAGGAGTTCGACGCCCCCACGCTGACCTATCTGGAACTGCTCTTCGGCGGCATCCTTTTTTTGGTCTGTGCGCTGATCTTCGATCCCTTGCCCAGCGCTGCCGACTTCACGCCATCGACCATAGGCTCCATGGTTTATCTGACACTGATTTCGACACTCATGGCCCAGAACTTCCAGAACATCGCCTTTTCAAGGGTCCCCGCCGCTCAGGGTTCGCTGATCCTGTGCTCGGAGAGCCTGTTCGGCATGCTGGTCTCGGTCTTGGTCCTGCACGAGGAGCTGACAGCCACCCATCTGTTGGGCTTCGCCATCATCTTCGCCGCCATCATCCTGTCCGAGGTCAGGATTCACCCCCGCCGGTCGTCGGCGGATTCCTCAGCACCTGAGTCCTCTCGGTAGGCTGTCCCAGGCAAGAGGTCATAGGGCATCTGCCGCTTGATCAGATAGAAGACCAACAGGAGCAGAGCCAGGATGCGTGTTGCAATCTGAACATTGCCGGTCCATGGGCCGAAGACAGCCAGGATGACCGCGGTTCTGAACAGATAGAAGAAGAAGCGGGACCAGCCATGCCGCTGCTTGGTCTCGACGGTCATGTGGGTGAAGGTGGCGCCCAGCGTCCGTCCCCGGCGGGGTAGGGGGATGAGCAGTTCGAAGATCAGCAGCATGGCCAGATCAACTACGGTTCCAAACACGTCCAAAGCTGATGGTGCGATCAGCAGCCCGCCAAAGCGGTAGTGGCCATCCAGCTGGTAGGTGCCCAGGCGATGGACCGCATAGGTTACGCCCATCCCCAAAGACATGGACAGGATGGTGGCCAGGAGCAGATCCAAAGCCATGGAGACGGCACGGTGTATGAACCCGGGGTTGGTGACCAGCTGAGCGGCGTCAGCTTGACGGGTTGGAACGAGTTTGTTGGCCGCCATGGCCACCAGGTAGCCGATTACGGCGCCTGAAGTGTTCCAAATCAGATCGTCCACGTCGAAGAGACGGTAGGCACAGCCCACGATGCCGAAGACCCCGGTCAGCTGGGCCGTTTCAATGAAGAAGGAGACCAGGAGGGCGACCGGCAGGGCCAGGATAAAGCGCCAACGGAAGACCCGCCCCATGATGAAACCCAAGGGCAGGAAGAAAGCCACATTGAGCAGGATCTGCAGCATGGCCATCCGACCGCCTGTGCTTAGATCGGTCAAGAACTGCAGGGGGTTGAGTTGGGGGTTCAGATGATGGGTGGCGCAGAAGGCGGCACGGTCGTCGGGCATGGGCCAGAGGGTGAAGAAGACCAAGGCCAGCAGGTATAAGACGGTCAGGTAGGCCGCCATGGCTGCTGTCAGCCGGAGCCGGTGATAGCGGTTGTAGATCAGGGCAAGAATGGGCAGGGTCAGAATCAGCGAGGCCAGGGGCCAAAAGACCAGAGATATGCCAAAGGAGCCGCTGAAGTAGTCCAAGTATGTCGAGAGCACAAATCCAGTCTAAATCGCTCTCGGGCCTATCGACCGATTGACGGCGCCGACGAGGAGCTCAGTCGTCGCCCAAGGTCACGTGGATGCCACCTACCAAGGAACTGACCAAGTTGTAGAGGAAGGCGAAAATGGTGACCAGAACCACTACTATGACAATCTCGAAAATGGAGAAGATGGTCACCGAACTCAGGACCGTCCCCAGACTCAGCACCTGGCCCAGATCGAAACCGCCCGCGTCCAGGCCTGTCTTGGAAATGACTTGAGTCAGATTGTCAAAGAGCCCCATGGCGTTGAGCAGGAACCAGAGCAGGGCAGCAGCCACCACTTGAATGATGCCCCCGGCGATAGCCAACAGGAAGGTGACCTTGGCCACCGACCAGGGCTCCAGCCGGGTCAGAGACAGCTGCATGCGCCGGGCCCGAGGCACACGAGGACGCACTGCCGAAGCCGAAGCCGCAGGCCGGGCAGGACGGGATGAGGATACTTTGACCGGACCGGCAACCGAAGCTGTGGTTCTTGCGGAACGTCCCGATGCCGTCCTGCTAGCTGCAGGAGCCGGGGGAGCGGCCGCTGATGATCGACGAGACTCGCCCTTTGCGGATTCATCAGCCTTGGTCTTCCCCTTTTGGGGCTTACCAGCACCCTGCTTGCCGGCCTTGACCTGCTTCTGATCATCCTGGCTCATCGGCACTCCTTGATCCTTGCGTTCAATGGCCCGCGCATACCGCCGCTTGGCCTGCATGACTTCTTACGAGGCTACCAGTCTTGTCAGACTGGTAGCGGACCAACTCAGTCCTCCTGGGTCAGGCTCTGGCCGTCGCCGGTTCCGGTGGTGGCGATGGGCTGATCCTTGGCTGCCAGGGGAGTGGCGGGAGCCAGATCGGTCTGACCGGCATCCTCTTCCTGGTCGTCACGCTCAGCATTGCGGGCGATGGAGAGAATCTCATCACCCTTGTCGGGCTTGGCCAGGGTAACTCCCTGGGTGTTGCGACCGGTCCGCTTGACCTCGGCCACATCGGAGCGGATGACCTTGCCGGACTTCATGATGGCCATGATCTGGTCGTCCTCATTAACCACCAGGGCGCCGACCAGGGATCCCCGGCCCTCCACCATGGCGATGGCCTTGACACCGTAGCCGTTGCGACCCTGCAGGCGGTACTCACTCAGAGCGGTCCGCTTGGCAAAACCCTCATCAGTGACCACCAGCAGGTCATCCTCGGAATCCTTGGCGATCACGTCCATGCTCAGCAGTTCGTCGCCTGGGCGGAACCGCATGCCCTGGACGCCAGCGGTCTGTCGTCCCATGGGCCGCAGGGTGGAGTCGTCGGCCGAGAAGCGCACGCTCATGCCCTTGCGGGAGACCAGGATGATTTCGTCGTCGGCATTGCAGAGAGCGGCACCCACCAATTCATCGCTCTGGGGCACCTCCTGTCCCTCCTCGTCGGAGACGCTACCCAGCTCCATCAGTCGTACGGCAATCAGACCGCCCTGGCGAGGCGAATCATACTCAGCCAGGCGGGTCTTCTTGACCCGTCCTGTCCGGGTGGCCAGAACCAGATAGTCGGCATCGTCATAGCCGTGCAGGGAAAGGACCTGTTCGATCCGCTCGCCTTGGCCCAGCTGGAGCAGGTTGGCCACATGCTGTCCCTTGGAGTCACGAGAGCCCTCGGGCAGCTCATAGGCCTTGAGCCGGTACACCCGGCCTTTGTTGGTGAAGAAGAGCAGCCAGTTATGGGTGCTGGTCAGGAAGAAGTGGTCCACCACATCGTCCTCGCGCAGCCTGGCTCCGCGGATGCCCTTGCCGCCGCGGTGCTGAGCACGGTACTCGTCAGCCTTGGTCCGCTTGACGAAACCGGAATGGGTGACGGTGACCACCACCTGCTCATCGGCAATCAGGTCCTCCACGTTCATCTCGCCCGAGTAGGGAACGATCCGGGTACGCCGCTCGTCGCCGTACTTGTCGACGATCTCGTCCAACTCGTCGCCCACGATGGTGCGCTGGCGTTCGGGGTGGGCCAGGATGTCGTTGTAGTCGGCGATCTTGCGCATGAGATCCTCGTGCTCGTCCAGGATCTTCTGCCGTTCCAGGGCAGCCAGACGGCGCAGCTGCATGGCCAGGATGGCATCGGCCTGGACCTCGTCCACGTCCAGCAGCTCCATCAGGCCGGTGCGGGCCGTCTCCACGTCCTTGGAGGCTCGAATCAGGGCGATGACCTGGTCGATCATATCCAAGGCCTTCAGATACCCCTGCAGGATGTGGTCGCGATCCTCGGCCTCACGCTTCAGATAGCGGGTGCGACGCTCGACCACGTCCAGCTGGTGGTCCACCCAGTGGCGGATGAAGGCATCCAGGCTCAGAGTCCTGGGGACACCATCCACCAGGGCCAGCATGTTGGCCCCGAAGGTCTGCTGAAGCTGGGTGTGCTTGTAAAGGTTGTTGAGGACCACCTTGGGCACGGCATCGCGTTTGAGCACCAGAACCAGGCGCTGGCCGGTGCGGCCCGAGGTCTCGTCGCGCATGTCGGCGATGCCCTGGATCTTGCCATCGCGCACGGCCTCGCGGATGGAGGAGGCCAGGCGGTCGGGGTTGACCTGGTAGGGCAGCTCGGTGACCACCAGGCACATCCTTCCGCGAATTTCCTCGGTGTTGACCACGGCCCGCATGGTAATCAGGCCGCGACCGGTCCGGTAGGCCTGCTCGATGCCTTTGTGCCCCAGAATAGTGGCGCCGGTGGGGAAGTCAGGCCCCTTGATGATGGCGATCAGGGCGTTGAGCAGCTCCTCCTTGGAGGCCTCGGGATGCTCCAGGGCCCAGTGCACACCCTTGGACACCTCACGCAGGTTGTGCGGAGGAATGTTGGTGGCCATGCCCACGGCGATGCCGGCTGATCCGTTGACCAGCAGGTTGGGGAAGCGGGAGGGCAGAACCGTGGGTTCCTGGGTCTTGCCGTCGTAGTTGGGAATGAAGTCGACCGTGTCCTTGTCGATGTCGCGCACCATCTCCATGGCCAAGGGGGCCATGCGGCACTCGGTGTACCTCATGGCGGCCGCCGGGTCGTCGCCGGGGGAGCCGAAGTTGCCCTGGCCGTCCACCAACGGGTAGCGCATGGACCAGGACTGGGCCAGGCGCACGATGGTGTCGTAGATGGCCGCATCGCCGTGGGGGTGGTACTTGCCCATGACGTCGCCTACAACACGCGAGCACTTGTTGTAGCCGCGGTCGGGTCGGTATCCGCCGTCATACATGGCGTAGATGACCCTGCGGTGGACTGGCTTCATGCCGTCGCGGACATCGGGCAAGGCCCGCTCCACGATCACTGACAGGGCATAGGACAGGTAGGATTCCCGCATCTCCTGCTGGAGGTCAATGGGCTGAATCCGCTCGCCCTTCAGGAGGCCGTAATCGGTGTTGTCCATCTCCTGGGGGCTGAGCGGCTCTCGAGACCCGTCAGGCAGGTTGAGGCCGTCCTGGTCCGGGCTGTTGTCGTTGTTGTTATCGTCTGCCAAAATCGATCCTTAGCTCAAATGTTGAAAGGGGGAAGGCGTCCGCATCTCAGGCGTCGATGAAGCGGGCGTCGTGGGCGTTGCGCTGGATGAACAGACGCCGGGGTTCGACCTCGTCGCCCATGAGCATGGTGAAGGTCTCGTCGGCCTGCTCAGCGTCATCGATGCGTATCTTCTTGAGGATGCGGTGTTCCGGATCCATGGTGGTCTCCCAGAGCTCCTGGTAGCTCATCTCGCCCAGACCCTTGTAGCGCTGGATGCCTTCGCCCTTGGGCAGCTGCCGGCCGGAGGCCTTGCCCTCGGCCAGGACCCTATCGCGCTCGGCATCGGTGTAGACGAAGCTGTGGGGCCCCTTGGTCCACTTGAGCCGGTAGAGAGGTGGCATGGCCACGTAGACGTAGCCGGCCTCGATCATGGGCCGCATGTAGCGGAAGAAGAGGGTCAGGTTCAGGGTGGCGATGTGGGCGCCGTCCACATCGGCGTCGGCCATGATGATGACCTTGTGGTAGCGCACCTTGTCGATGTTGAAGTCCTCGCCGTATCCGCCGCCCACGGCCGTGATCAGGGATTCGATGGTGTCAGACTTCATCATGCGGTCCAGGCTGGCCCGCTCTGTGTTGAGGATCTTGCCGCGCAGGGGCAGGATGGCCTGGGTCATGGGGTTGCGCCCCTGGATGGCCGAGCCGCCTGCGGAGTCGCCCTCCACGATGAACAGCTCGCACTCCTCGGGGTCGCTGGACTGGCAGTCCTTGAGCTTGTCGGGCATCCCGGCGGTCTCGAAAATGGACTTGCGACGGGTGTTCTCGCGGGCCTTCTTGGCTGCGATCCGGGCCCGGGAGGCCTCCATGGCCTTCTGGATGATGGACTTGGCCTCGCCTGGGTGGGCGTCGAACCAGTCGCTCAGCCTCTCGGTCATGACCCTCTGAACGAAGGTCTTGGCCTCGGAGTTGCCCAGCTTGGTCTTGGTCTGGCCCTCGAACTGGGGATTGGTCAGCTTGACGGAGACCACGGCGGTCAACCCCTCGCGCACGTCATCGCCAGAGAGGTTGTCGTCCTTGTCCTTGAGGATGTTCTTGTCCCGGGCGTAGCGGTTGATCATGCTGGTCAGGGCCGCGCGGAACCCTTCCTCGTGGGTGCCGCCCTCGGTGGTCGCGATGGTGTTGGCGAAGGTGTGGACCGACTCCGAATAGGCGGTGGTCCACTGCATGGCCACTTCGGCTGAGATGCCCAGCTTCAGGTCCTCGGCCTCGAAGTCGATGACCTCGGCCTCCACAGGCGTGGCCTTCCTGACCTTGACCAGGTAGTCCACATAGTCCTTGATGCCGTTGGCGTACTGGTAGCTGACGGATTGGCCCTTCTGCTCCGGGGTCTGCTCCTCGCCCGCCACCTCGTCGCCGGCCTGGTCATTGGGGCGCAGGTCGGTCAGAGTGATCCGCAGGCCCTTGTTGAGGAAAGCCATCTGCTGGAAACGGCTGCGCAGGGTCTCGAAGTCATAGACCGTGGTCTCGAAGATTTTGGGATCGGCCCAGAAGGTCACCGAGGTCCCGGTGCTCTCATCCGGCCCCATGGCTTGGTCCTTGGACAGGGGAGCGGTGGGCTTCTGGTTGCGGAAGTTCTGATGCCAGTGGTAGCCCTGACGACGCACCTGGACGTCGATTCTGGTGGACAGGGCGTTGACCACGGAGATGCCCACGCCGTGCAGACCGCCCGAGACCGCGTAACCGCCGCCTCCGAACTTGCCGCCGGCATGCAGCTTGGTCATCACCACCTCGACGCCGCTCTTGCCCTCGCCCGGCACCTCGTCGACAGGAATGCCACGGCCGTTGTCGTCCACGCGGATGCCGTTGTCGGGCAGGATGGTGACTTCAATATGGTCGGCGTACCCGGCCAGGGCCTCGTCGACCGAGTTGTCGACGATCTCGTAGACCAGGTGATGCAGGCCCCTGGGGCCCGTCGAGCCGATGTACATGCCGGGACGAACGCGGACCGCCTCCAGCCCCTCCAGCACCTTCAGATCGCTGGCGTCATAATGCTCAGGGGAGAGCGAGTCATCCAGCTGTGCGTCGTCCAGCTGATCCAGCTGATCCTGGCCCGTCATGCCGTCATCCTGAGGCTTGTCCTCCTCATGCTCCCGGCCCTCTTGCGGGGTCCGGGACGGGTCAGTGTTGAGATCTGCCACGGATAGTCCTTTCTGCACCCCCATCGTCGGCCACTGACGACAAAGCAGCTTCCGTTCGTGGTCGAGCGGGGGATCGAGTCATGGTCACCAGGTTCCAAATCGTCCATAAAGGGGCCTTGGAAGCGTTTGACCCTATAACCCATAGATTACCAGCGCTATGGGACTTTAGGCTTACAGAAAGCTGGCAAGACGGTATTCGCAGATTATGGGCTCACCCATAGGTGTCACGCACACCTCGGCCGGGCGGATCGAACCGCGATCGGCGGAAGCTGTAGTTGTGGGGGCCGGTCACCCGGATCTGTTTGACCGGCATGCCCAGCCGCTTGGCAATGGTCGCTTTGAGCTGGGGAACCAGGTAGGTCAGCTGAGTGGCCCATACCGTGGTCTGCGCCTGGATGATCAGCACGCCCTCCTGGTAGGAGACCACTCTCGAATGGGCGGCGATGCCGGGTCCAACTACACCGTCCCACTGGTTGCGCAACTGAGCAACCTTCAGATGACTGGTCCACCCGCTCCCAGCAGCAAGGCTGGTCACCACACCTCCCAGTTTGGCTGGGTCGCGGCCCGGCTTGCCGAATGCATACCAGGCCTTACGGGAGTTGTCCTCCCGCTGCCGACGAGTGGCCGCCCGTCGCGTGCAGCCCTCGAAGACCAGGGCCGGCAATCGACGCTGATCCAGGTGCAGAGTCTCAACCATGGGGGCCTTCATGACAGGTCGTTCCCCTCCGGCCCATCCGGCATATCCGAGTCCTCATGAGCCGCCCCTCTGGTTCGACGCAGGTCCTGCATGGCACTGGCAATGGCCGGATCCTGGGCAGCCGGATCAGATGGCTGCACAGGCCTCAGCCGGGACACATCCACCAGCCTGGCACCCTGCAGGGAGGGAATATCGCTGTCGGCGGCCACGGTGATCAGCACCTGGCTCTGCTGACGGGCAAAATCCAGAATCTGATCCCTACGGCCCCGATCCAATTGGGCGAAGACATCATCCAAAATGACGATGGGCTCCAGGGCGCGACGATCCTTGACCACCTGCAGCAGAGCCAGCCGCAAAGCCAGGGCCAGGGTCCACATCTCACCGTTGGAGGCGAACTCCCGAGCAGGCATGCCGTTGAGGGTGAAGACCAAATCATCGCGCTGAGGACCGATCAGATTAGTGCCACGGGCCACTTCTCCTGGGTAAATCCGCTGAAAGTGACGACTGACGGCTTCGGCGACCTCTGGAACGGTCTGCCTATCGGGTCCGATTTCCTCCAGGGATGGCTGGTAAGTCAATCGAGCATCCTGATCAGGGCCTGCAAGCCGACCATACAAATCGCTGAAGGGCTGGTCCAGAGCCTCTACCAGAGCCGCTCGTCGTCGGCTCAGATCCAGCCCGGTGCGAATAAACTGCCCAGTCCAGACCTCAAGGCCGGAAAGGGCGGCGTCACGCCCATCACCCGAGGGATCATAGCCCGCCTGGGAGAGCTGCTTGAGCAGGGCTGCGCGCTGCTTGGCCACATGACGAAAATCCTGCCGAACCTGGAAGTAGTCGACATCGAGCTGGCTGCCGGCCTGGTCCAGCACGGCCCGCCTGGCCGCCGGCTCTCCGGAGACCATCAGCTGATCCTCAGGGCTGAAGGTCACACAGGGTACCCGGCCCACCAGGTCACGCTGATAGAGGGAAGGCCCGCCGTTGATTCTTCCCCGGTTGGCTCCCTTGGCGGCAATGGTCAGCTCATAGTCGGTAGCGGTCCCGTCCTGCTCCAGCCTGGCCCTTATGGTGGCCTTGGACTGCCCACGTTCTACCAGGGGTAGTGAAGATGAAGTCCTATGGCTGCCGCCGGTGGACAGGACCTCGACGGCCTCGACCAGGTTGGTCTTGCCCAGACCGTTGCGCCCCTCCAGAATGGTCACTCCAGGCTCCAGATCGAGGACACAATGCTCCCAGGAACGGAAGTGATCCAGAACCAGACGGGAGATGTGCACGACGATCGTTCCTCGAACCTACCCGGATGTCAGTTGTTGAAACGCATGGGCACCAGCAGGTAACGGTAATCCATGGACTCCTCGGAATCCTGCTCCTGCTGGCCGTTGAATTCCACAGCCTTGACTGCCGAAGTCATCTTGATGCGGACAAAGGGCTCGGCGATGGCACCCAGCCCGTCAATCAGATAGTTCGGATTGAAGGCCACCGTGATGTCTTCCCCGTCCAGATCCGCCTGCAGAACCTCATGTGCCTGTGCTTCGTCAGCCGTGCCGGCACTCAGGGTCACCTCGTTGCCGGAGAAGACCATACGGATGGGGGCGTTGCGTTCGGCTACCAGGGCCACACGCTTGATGGCATCGATCAGATCCTGCCGGGCGATGACCGCCTGAATTGGATACTCGTCCGAAAAGAGACGATCCACAGCCGGGAATTCCCCATCGATCAGCTGGGTGGTGGATATTTTGCCAGCGTTTTCCACGCCCATGATGGTGGGGTTGTCAGCCTCGTAATCCATGGTCACGTTCTGGTGCTCGTCCAAAGAACGGGCGATGTCTCGCAGCAGGGAGCCGCGGATCAGCATGGAGGTGGAAAAATCGGCGTCACGAGGAGTCCAGGTGAAGCTCGAACGGGACAGTCTGAAACGGTCGGTGGCGGTCATGACCACCTTGTCCCCGGTGATCTCGGTCTTGACGCTGGTCAGGACCGGCCGGCTCTCTTCCCGGGAAACAGCGACGATGGACTGGGAGATGGACTGGATAAAGGTCTCAGCATCCACCTGGCCCATAGGCTCAGGAACGGCAGGGAGGTCGGGATACTCGCTGTCAGGCATCAGTTGCAGAGAAAAAGTGGATTTGCCCGAGGTGATGGTCATCTTGGATCCCTCGGTTGACAGATAGGTTTTCTCTGATGGTAGTGATTTGGTGATGTCCGCTAGCAGTTTGCCTAGGACCAGGGCTGTTCCGGATTCATCGATGCCTGCCTCGATGTGGTTTCTTGCCGAAACTTCGTAATCGAAAGCAGAGAGTTTCAATGTTCCGTCAGAGGCTTCCATCCTGATGCCTGCCAGAATCGGCGAGGCCGGTCGGGAAGGAATGATGCGGGTGGTCCAGGCCACTGCATCCGAGAGTGCGGATGAATTCACTTCTACTTTCATGGGAGCCTTCTTGTCGATGAATGAACTGGACTCATTCTATCGAATAGCCCAGGTGATGTGTTTGGAGTAAGCAGATGTGCTTGAGTGTGAAGGTTACTATTGCATAAATATACATAGAGTCATCGTAATAAGCTCGGTGGATGGTGTGGATAAGTCCCGAAATCCTTGCAATGAGGTGGATAGACCTTAATCAGACGATGTGGATAAGAGGTGAAAGCGCTGTGAATAAGAAGCCAAGTTATCCACAGGACCGTAGTTTTGCTAGGTTATCCACAAAAGAGTCGTAGTTGTTCGCTGAAAGTGCACCACTTATCCTCGGAAAATCGGTGCGTTATTCCCAAGGTTTGCCTACATCCGGGGATAAGTAGGTGGATATCTTTTTCTGTCGATCCACAACAATGTCTGCGTGTCGCATCAATTTTGAGGCTGCTTGAGCCGGACCGTCAGCTCCATGACATAGTTGTAAATCTCTCGCTTTTCCTGCATCTCGTTGGAGATACGGGTGTAGGCATGCATGACTGTAGTGTGGTCGCGGCCGCCGAAGACCTCTCCGATGTCCACCAAGGACATACTGGTCATTTCCCGGGCCAGATACATGGCGATCTGTCGAGCTAGGGCGATGTTCTTGGTGCGCGTGCGGCCGACGATATCGTCGAAGGTCAGATGGAAGTACTTGGCTACTTGGGAAATGATGTCAGTGGGCTTAATCTCTACATCAGTAGAGAAGAAGTCCTGCAAGGTCTGTTCAGCCAGGGCCGTAGTGACCGGCTGATTATTGAGGCTGGCCACTGCCGTGACACGGGTCAGGGCCCCCTCAAGCTCTCGTATGTTCTCGGTGAAACGTTCCGCGATCAGGTCCAAGACCTCGTTGGGGATGCTGACTCCGTTCATGGAAGCCATCATTCTCAGGATGGCCACCCGGGTCTCCCGATCTGGCGGCTTGACGTCCACAGTCAGACCCGAGTCGAAGCGCGAGATCAGCCGCGATTCGAAACCCTTCAGATTCTTGGGGGCCACGTCCGAGGCGATGACGATGCGCTTGTTGGCGTCATGCAGGGCATTAAAGGTGTGGAAGAACTGATCCAGGGTAGCTTCCTTGCCCCCTAGAAATTGGATGTCATCGATGAGGAGCACATCCACCTGCCGGTAGCGGCGGTTGAATTCAGCGATCTGGCCTGACCCTTGAGTGGAGTTCTGCAGGGCATCGATGAACTCATTGGTGAATTCCTCCGAGTTGACGTATCGGACCTTGAGCGAGGGATCCTTGACCAGGGCATAGTTGCCGATAGCGTTGAGCAGATGGGTCTTGCCCAGGCCCGAGCTGCCGTAGATGCACAAGGGGTTGAAGTCCTGACCTGATCCTTCAGCCACAGCCAGGGCCACGGTTCGTGCAAAGCGGTTGGAGTCACCTGGGACGAAGGTGTCGAAGGTGGCGTTCTTGTTCAGGTGGGTCTGTGGATCGCGCTCCACCCGGTTCTGGCTCATGGGGAAGCGGGGCACGGTGAAGGCGGGCCGGGATGCGGTCCTCTCTGTCTCACTCTGCTGGTCGGCATCAGCGCCTGCCGTTGGTCTCATAGTGGGGGAGGGCTCGGACAGTTCGGCCTGCATATCCAAGGTCATGGGTACATAGGTGCCTTCATGGAAGTCGTTGACGGAAACAATCGGAGACTTGGGGGTTTCAGCAGCCTCGGTCCGCCAGTCCGAACGGGTCTCCGAGCTGGGGGCTCGATCGGCGCTGCTCTGACGCCGGTAGTCGCCGTAGGGATCCTCGGCAGGCCTGGGAACCTGACGGAACTCGCCGCTGCCCGGGGCGGAGCTGGCCATGGCGGAAGCGCGTTGGTCGTTCTGCTGATTGGCAGCCTTCTGCTTGGCCATCTGCTCCGGATAGACGATCTTGATGGCCGGGAACATTTCCTGGTTGGTGACCAGCTGCAGTGCATTGAGGAGCGGCTGGCTGAGCGGTCCCTGCACAGCCTCCTGGGTGGCCTTGGAGGAGACCCGCAGAACGATGGTGGTGCCGAAGACCGCCTCTGGGGTGATGTCCTCAAGCCAGCCCTTGTCCCTGGAGGTCAGTGAGCTGCTGTAGCGGAGCACCTGCAGGACCGAATCCCAGATTCTCTTGGCCTGGGCAGCGGCATCCAGCGGATCCTGCGCCAT